>JAZLAC010000001.1:0-17722 GCA_045612965.1 Bacteroidaceae bacterium
GGGTCGTCATAGACTATGACGTTGATAGGAGGCAGGTGTAAAGACGGTGACGTCAAAGCCGAGCCTTACTAATTGCCCGAAAGCTTTCGTTCTCGGACGCAGGTTGCTTATACTCTCAGCTTATATAAGCTTTGCTTTGAACGGAAAGGTGAAAAGTGAAAACGTAAAACTATTCGTTAAACGTTAAACTTTAAACGTTATTCGCAAGCTCATCAAGCTTCGCAAGTCACCGCTCACCGCTCACCGTTCAAGAAGTCCAATATGTCGCCATATTCAGGTGGTTATAGTGTCGGGGTTCCACCTCTTCCCATTCCGAACAGAGAAGTTAAGCCCGTCCGCGCCGATGGTACTGCACACCCGTGGGAGAGTAGGTAGCCGCCGTTTTTAGATGAGAGAGTCCTCTGGAGAAATCTGGAGGACTCTTTTTTTGTGCAGGAAAGGGAGGCGGGGGGAGATAGAATGTTCCCCGCTCCCCGCTCCCCGCTCTCCGCTTCTCGCTCTCCGTTTCTCGCTCCCCTTAAACGAACAGAACTATCCATACACATCGCTATACACATCCGCCCCAATTTCTAACCTACCGCCCAATCCAAATCTCCTCCGCCCCCTTTGTAAGAGAGATGAGCATGATGTACAGGGGAGGGGAGTTTCTCACTCGCTTTTGTTTGGTGCCAGGGTGTTCGGAGTGGTCTGAATACTACGATTATTCCGAATATTCTGATTTCTTTGATTACTCTGTATACTTTGTTTCCCGCTCATCTTGCCCTTACGCCATGACTGGAGTTTTTTTAGAGAGGTCTGGTGTTAAAGGTCTTGCTTCGAGGCGAGAACGAATCCTCAATACAACGTTGTGAAAATGGCATGCCATGCCTCGTTTTGCCTTCTCTTTGCTTTTCTTGATACACTTGGTTTATAGGAGGGAGGCATTTGCCGTAGCATGATGTTTTTGTGTGGTTCTTGAATATATTGATTTCGTGCGTGGGCAGGTAGTTTCAATATCTTTACTTGTGCTGCGGTTTCAGACGTGTGGAGTTCCTGTTTTTGTGGCATATTGCATATCGGTATGTGGTGGACGAAAATACGCTATGTAATTGCATCTGACAATGTGCGTAAGGAGAATGTGGCAGAAAGATATTTAAGGATAGTCAACGGATTGGGCCATTGTGGTGGGACTATGCCTGTTTTGTGGCGGCATAGAGGTTGCTTTAGCTTTATGCAATGGCACATGTGCAAATCTTGAAGATCTGCTTAGGAATAGCTCATTTTTGTAAGCAGAAAAATAAGGACAGTGGGTTTGTGCCAAAGTACGCCGTTTTATCCCCTCAGCCGCATTTAGAAGTCTACATTCACACGGAAGTTTATCATACGGCCGGTCAGGTAATTGGGTACTGCATATTGGTCCCCTTTCACGTCGGTTACCCAGTAGTAACCGCTAACGTTGTCAAAACCGAAGACATTAAGGCAGTCCAAACCTAACCAGATGTTGCGAATGGGATTCTTGCGGAAACGGCGGTCCTCGTTGTTCAAGGCACGGAAATTCATGCCTACGTCCACGCGCTTGTATGCGGTAGAACGGAATACGTGCTCTTCCAGCCCTGTGTGAGGTGCACCAAAGGGTAGACCGCCGGCGAAGCAGGCTTTCAGGTTCATTTTCCAACGCTTGGTACCAGGGAAGTAGTCAGAGAAGAACATATTTACCGACCAGGTCTGGTCCGTGGGCTGGGGTATGCTCTTGCCGTTCAGTTCCATCCTTGCCCTCATCAGGGAGAACGTAAGCCAGGAGTCTGTACCAGGTACGAACTCTCCGTATAGCTTGAGGTCCAGGCCCATAACGTTGCCTGTAGCACAATTGCGTCCATAGTAAACAATCTTTGTATTGTCCACGGTGTATGGGTTTAGGCGATCCTGAGCCTTGTAGTACAGTTCCGTGGAGAAGAGGAAGGGACGTGCCCCCAACTTAAAGCGCCACTCGTATCCAGCTATAACCTGGAACGAGCGTTGCGATTGTATTTCTTTGTTCAAGTTTATTGTGGTCGTGGCATTTTGTGTTACCGTGTCGCGCAGTTCTTTGTAGAATGGGCGCTGATAATACAGGCCTGTGGCCAGACGGAATGTCATGTTGTCATGTTTTTTTGGTACAAACGTGAGACTCGTTCTGGGGGAGCATAACCACTCGTTGTTCCAAGACCAGTAGGAGAGGCGCACGCCGTAATTGAGGCTGAATATGCCCTTGGATGTCTCGCGTCGCCAGGTGTCCTGCGCATACATCTCCAGATGGTTTGAGGACAGGCTGTTGGTGCTTCTCAGGTTGTAGATTACATCCAGGCGCTCGGGGTTGTGTGGCATGGAGTACCCGGAACTGTCTCGGAATTCCCATTCCCTGGTTCGCTCGCTTACTGTTTCGTGGCGGTAGCCTACGCCGGCCTCAATATGGTGCTCTTTGTGACGGAAGTCGTAGGCCAGTTTCACGCTATGCTGAGTGCTGTTCAGCATATTGCGTGCATGCTCCATGTATGTGCCCACGGCAAGTTCTGTGGCCGTGCTGACGTTTGAAAGCCAATACTGCCCCTGGATGTCGTAGGTTTCCCTTTCTCTTGTACTGAAAGCAGTGTAATTGAGCGAGATAGAATGTTTGTTGCGAATAATTCGCTTGATGCGTGCCGTGCCGTAGAAGGTCTGGAAAAGGTCCTCTTCCCAACCGTCGAAGTAAACCATGAAGTTGTGTATGTCCTGCATGGTTCCGAAATTTGTCTCTCGTGTAGCAGGAGTGAACTTGTAACTGTTGTGCGAGACATATCCTATAACATCAACGGTCCAGTCTTTGGCCGGTTTCCATGAAACGAAGGCCTGGTAGTCCACGAAGTTTGGCGAGTATTCGGCCTCTGTTTCCAATGCCCCCAGCAGGTACGCATTAGTCTTGTAGCGCAGGCTGTGTGATACGGAAAGCTTGCTGTTGCCCCAACCCATATATGCCGATGCTCCGAGGAGCGACAGGGAAACGTCTCCCTCCCACTTTGTGGGCTTGCGATATTCTATGTCCAGCACCGACGACATCTTGTCAGCATATTTCGCTTCGAATCCGCCGGCACTGAAGCGCACGCTGTTTACCATGAAGGGATTTATGACGGAAAGTCCCTCCTGCTCTCCGCTACGGATGAGAAGAGGGCGGTAGACCTCTCCGCCATTGATGTAGACACAGTTCTCGTCAAAAGAACCGCCACGCACATTATATTGCGAAGAAAGTTCGTTGTGTTGGGATACGCCAGCCTGTGTTGCCACCAGATCCTCCACGGCATTTCCCGTGTTGCTTGGCATGCGTTTCAACTCCGTGGTATTCAGTTCCTGCGTCTGTCCCATCTGTCTGCGCAGTTCCTTGATTTCCAATTCTGCCATATCCACAGAACTATCGTACATGACTATGTTCAGAGTGAGTGATCCTTGCGGTTTCTGTAATACGCGGCGTCGGGTGCGGTATCCCATCATCTTGTAGATTATAACCACAGAGTCGGCAGAATTGAAGGAAAGGCTGTATTTGCCGTTTAGGTCGGCCGTAGTGCCAGCCGCCTGCCCCTCCACCGTGATGAGACAAAGGCTGACCGGCTCATTTTTGTCGTCAATAACCCGTCCCTTCAGGGATACCCTGATGGAGTCTCCGGCCCAAGCGATAACAGGAATTATGAGAAAGAATATGTGAAGAAGAATCCGTTTCATGCTATTATAACGCAAAAATAGCCGCTTTTCTTGTCCAATGTGGCAATTTTTCGTATCTTTGCGTGCAAATATAGGAAGAAAGAATGGAACAATTCTCTGAATTGGCAAGAAAACGTCGTTCCCACCGCAAATTCAGTGGCGAAAAGGTTAGTGATGATCATCTGCAGGTGCTCCTTGATGCCGCATTGATGGCTCCTACAAGCAAGGGACTGCACAGTTACTCTTTTTGTGTTGTGGAAAATCAGGAACTACTTGCCTCTCTGGCCGGGTGCAAGGCCATGGGCAGCCAGTTTGTCGCCGAGGCGCAGTGCGCCATTGTGGTGCTGGCAGCCCCCGAGACAAGCGATGTGTGGATAGAGGATGCGTCCACTGCCGCCATGTCAATCCTTTACCAGGCAGAAGACCTTGGTCTTGGCGCATGCTGGGTGCAAGTCCGTGAGCGCAAGAATGCAGAAGGAAGGGATAGTGAGGAGGTGGTGCGCGAGATTCTTTCTCTGCCTGCAAATAAACGAGTGGTGTGTTTCGTGGCTCTCGGGCACAAAGGCATGGACCGCAAGGGGCAGAATATGGAGAGAATAGAGGCACTGAAGCAAGAGAAGGTCACTCGTTTTAGATAGCAGGCATTACGAATACGCATTTCCCCCGAGAATGAATATCGCAATAATTGGAAAGGGCAGGGTTGCCATCCATTTGAGTCAGGCGCTGGCATCGGCAGGGCATGACATAACAATGTGCGGAGGACGTAAGCGCATACAATCCGTGCCGGAAAATGCCGAGATGGTAATTCTGGCAATAAAGGACAGCGCGATAGCCGAGGTGGCCCAGGGGCTGGCAACAAGCAGGGCATTGGTAGTGCATACCTCGGGAAGCGTGTCGATGGACACTATTCCTTCAGCACACCGTGGGGTGATGTATCCCATGCAGACTTTCTCCATGGAAAGGGCCGTAGACTTCCGGAGCATACCACTTTTCCTGGAAGCCGGGACAAAGGAAGACATGGACACGCTGAGTAAATTGGCATACACCATATCCGACACACAGATGCCCATGGATGGACAGCAGAGGAAGGTGCTACACTTGGCGGCAGTGCTGTGCTGCAACTTTGTGAATCACCTCTATGAACTCTCCCACGACGTGATGGCCGAACAGGGTATCCCTTTTGAAATGCTCTTTCCTCTGATAAGGGAAACCTTTGACAAGATACACACGATGACACCCCACGAGGCCCAGACAGGTCCAGCTCTGAGGGGGGATGAAAATGTGATGCAATGGCATATGGCCATGCTGCGTGATCCGAGACGCAGGGAGATATACCGTTTGCTCAGCGAGTCAATACGTGTGTCGCACACAAGCAAGAAAGCATAAGGAGCCTAACGTCAGAACAGATGATAAACTACGACCTCAGCAAGATAAAACTCCTGGCCTTCGACGTGGATGGCGTGCTCAGTGCCGGTACCGTGCCGGTAGGCGATGACGGCCAACCCATGCGCACGGCCAACATAAAAGACGGCTATGCCATACATCTGGCCCTGAAACTGGGAATGCCCGTGGCTATAATCACCGGAGGCAGACATGAGGCAGTAAGACGCAGGTATGAACTGCTGGGTTCTCAAGACGTGTACCTTGGATGCAGCAACAAGATCCAAACTTACGAGGCCCTGTTGGAAAAATACGGCATAAGGGATGAGAACGTTTTGTATATGGGCGATGACATACCCGATTACGAGGTGCTGAAGCGATGCGGATGCCCATGCTGTCCGAAGGATGCCGCACCGGAAATACGTGAAGTCTGTCTCTACATAAGTCATCATGATGGTGGCATGGGTTGTGGCAGGGATGTGATAGAACAGGTGCTGAAGGCTCAAGGCAAGTGGATGGCAGCCCCTATGGCATTTAGGTGGTAAATCCTGCGAGAGGCACAGAGACTTATAACATCAGGAAACAAGATAATAACAGGTAAAGAGAAAAGAAAGATGAATAAGAACTTGAAATTTATATTGGCGTCCAACTCGCCCCGTCGCAAGGAGTTGCTGGGAGCATTGGAGATAGAGTTTGAAGTTCGTACCCTGGACGGTATTGACGAGACATTCCCCCAGGGACTGACCATGACGGGAATCCCCGAGCACATATCCAACCAAAAGGCCGCAGCCTACGCCTTGGCCGAGGACGAGTTGCTTATTGCCGCCGACACCATAGTGTATTTGGATGGCGAGGTGCTGGGCAAACCTGCCAATGCCAAGGAAGCGTGCACCATGCTGGAGAAACTTTCCGGCCGCACACACGAGGTTATAACAGGCGTTACCCTGCGCACACTAGAACGTACACGTACATTTTCCTGCGTTACGGAAGTTACGTTTGCCGAATTGACAAAGGAGCAGATACAATACTATGTCAATAACTACGCTCCCTTTGACAAGGCCGGAGCCTACGGAATTCAGGAATGGATAGGGTGTGTTGGTGTGACAAGCATAAATGGTTCCTACTACAATGTGATGGGACTGCCCGTTCAGCGCCTGAACCAGGAACTTAACTCTTTCCTGAACGAGGAAGTGGATTCTTTTGTGGACAACTTTATTTATTAAGGAAAGAGCAGAACAAGACTAACCTAAAACAATAATATATATGAGAAACAAGATACTGATGTGGGCATTGGCACTGGTTGCCGTGGTTTTGACCTCTTGCTCTGAGAGTACCGACGGACCGACCGTGGTGCCTCCCAGTTGGAAGGGTTTCAACTATGTGGTGAAAAGGCCAGTCCAGGGCGGTGGCGCAGATGAATACGAGCAGTTAGAGCGTGGCGCCATACAGCCAGGAGACGAGATAAAGGTATATGCTGTCAGAAAGAACGAAGGTAAGAACGTAGGTAAGCTTGAGGGCAAGATTTATGTACGTTGTACCATACTTTACAAGGACGGGATGCTGGCAGAAGAGAAAATAGACGCCGGGATTGTTTCGGAAGCCAATACTGTTACTCTTGACGGATGGAAGGATCCATACGCAATATTTACCTTGCCCAAAGCCGATAGGGAATTCGCGTCTTTCAAGGTGGAGGCAGGTTGCCAATTCTACTTCAAGACATTTGGAAACGAGTATTCCGAGGTAGATTTTACGGACCAAACATCGCACGAAAAACCATATCTCGGCCATATTTACACAGATCTGATCCACTTCCATCCGATGAATGGCGGATCGGCAAGTTCTGGAAACGAGGGTAATGCATTTCAGTACCACACAATCTACAATAGTACCAAATGAAAACCATACGCGAACTCTACAGAATAGGCATAGGTCCTTCCAGCAGCCACACCATGGGTCCCAGGAAGGCGGCGGAATTGTATTTGGAACGTCATCCCGAGGCCAAGTCTTTCAGGGTTACGCTCTATGGATCCCTTTCTGCTACAGGCAAAGGCCACATGACGGACCGTGCCGTGTTGGATGTCCTTGGTGATGATAGGACCGAGATAATATG
The DNA here is from genome assembly GCA_045612965.1 of Bacteroidaceae bacterium. GTDB lineage: Bacteria > Bacteroidota > Bacteroidia > Bacteroidales > Bacteroidaceae > Physcousia. The sequence continues at coordinate 7,178 of JAZLAC010000001.1, forward strand.
GTCGAAGGAGTTCCTGAAATTCCATCCCAATGGCATGCAGTTTGAGTGCGGGGATGGAGCGGAGTTCGGCAACGCATGGACGGTGTATAGCGTAGGAGGCGGTGCATTGGCAGAGGAGGGGGAGAGCAGTGTGGAACTTCCCGAGGTGTATGCCATGAACACCATGACCGAGATACTGCAGTATTGTGAATGGTCCGGCAAGGGTTATTGGGAATACGTGGAAGAATGTGAGGGTCCCGAGATATGGGACTATCTCCGTGAGGTATGGGATACCATGCGCGAAGCAGTGGAGCGCGGGTTGGATGCCGAAGGTGTGTTGCCAGGTCCCTTGAACCTGCGTAGAAAAGCCTATTCATATCATGTGAAGGCAATGGGCTATAGGGACAATCTGCGCACACGTGGTTTAGTTTTCTCCTATGCATTGGCTGTGAGTGAGGAAAATGCATCGGGCGGAAAGATAGTAACAGCTCCGACATGCGGTTCATGTGGTGTGGTTCCCGGTGTGCTCTATCACCTTTGGAAGAGCCGTGACTTTTCCGAGCAACGCATCCTAAAGGCTCTTGCCACCGCAGCCTTGTTTGGAAATGTTGTAAAGACAAATGCCTCTATATCCGGAGCGGAGGTAGGATGTCAGGGCGAAGTGGGCGTGGCATGCGCCATGGCCTCGGCTGCAGCCAACCAACTCTTTGGAGGGTCGCCAGCACAGATAGAATATGCCGCCGAGATGGGACTGGAACATCATCTGGGCATGACATGCGACCCGGTGTGTGGCCTGGTGCAGATTCCATGTATCGAGCGTAATGCATATGCCGCAGCCCGTGCCTTGGATTCCAATATCTATAGCAGTTTCACCGATGGTGTGCACCGTGTGTCGTTCGACAAGGTTGTAGACGTGATGAAGCAGACCGGTCACGACTTGCCCAGTCTTTACAAAGAAACCAGCGAGGGAGGTTTGGCCAAGGACTACAGCCAGATGTCCTGACTGCTGAGACAACGGAGTGAACCAATGTATAAAACGTAAAGTAAAACAGAAAGAACAAGTATTATAATATATAAGATGAAAAAGGAAGCATTGATAGAAAGTATTCTTGACCTGAATTCGACCAATGTGTGGAAACTGACAGAGCACGACATTCAGAAGGCTTGGGAGGCAGAGAAGAGAGAGGGACTTTTTACTGCAAGCGAGGACAAACTGCTCAACATTATCCGTCTGAGTTTTGATGTCGTTCATTATAATCCTGCCGATCCAAGGGAAAAGGCCAAGTACGAGAACGGAGAGTGGGTAACATTCCAGCATTGTAACGAGAAAAAGGGATGGGTGGCTATCCGAAAGAAGTACATCACCCGCTTGACTGACCTCAGTTACGAGAACATACGTCATGTCACGGTTGCTACTCTGCTGGAACTTATCAATAGTAACTTTGGCGGAGGATGGGATAGCATTTCATTGAGTTTGAAAGATATAATACTAAGTGGTTTTGAAATCAGCACCACTACTTTGCCCGCAAGCCGCATACATGCTCCCGGCGGAACCTTGGAAAGAAAGGTGGCTCAGGGCTTTGAGGTCCTGGAAATAGCCAAGGGTACATGGGTAGAAGCTATTTTTGCCAAGAAGAAGGAACCTTTGGCCAAGATACGCATGAACGAGGACAAGTACGACGAGGATGGCAACTTGCGCAAGTCTTCCAATAGGAATGCCTTGGACGATGATGAGGATTTGCCAGAGGAAATCGACAGGGAAATAGATGATGACAACGACAACTCACCTGATGATGACCAGATGGACGAGATGTACTACAGCAGTATCACGGAAGGTGCTAAGAACCGCGAGGACCAGGATGATGACGAGTATGCTGGACTCACTATAGATGAGGCTGAAGAATAAATCCTTAGGGTAGTTGTGCATACATAAAAAGTTCAAGCAATTAAGATGACACTACGATACATAGGCATTGGGCAGATGGGATTCCTGCTGGGATTCCTGCTGCTTCTGTGCTCATGTAGCAGTACGCGTCATCTGGGCGAAGGCGAGTTTTTGTTGGATAAAGTCAACATAACGGTGGACTCGGCGGATGTTAGTGCGTCTATGCTATCGGGCTATCTGCGCCAAGAACCCAATACCCGTTGGTTTTATCTGACCAAGTTGCCTTTGGGCATCTATCTGATGTCCGATCCCAAGAGTAATAGTCCCATCAATCGTTTTGTGCGCAAGCTGGGTCAGGCTCCAGTGGTGTATGACACATTGCTAACGGAGCGCAGTCGCCAGCGAATCCGGGATGCCCTTTTTAACTTGGGATATTTGCATGCTGACGTTTCTGTAAACGAGAGTTACAAGAAACATAAGGTCCGGGTGCATTACGATGTGCATCCGGGAGAGCGATATTATGTCCAGGATGTGGATGTCCAGGTAAGGGATACGGCTGTCCGGACACAGTTGGAACAGGTGGCATCCTCCTCGCTTTTGTACAAGGGAATGCCTTTTGATGCCAATGTTCTGAATCAGGAACGGTCCAGGATAACCTCTTATTTGTCCGAGAACGGCTATTACTCCTTTAACAGGGATTTTATCCGTTATTACGCAGATACGTTGCCAGGTTCAAATCAGGTCAAACTGAAGTTGGTGATATCGGATTATAGCAGTTCTGCGCAAAAAAAGCATTCTCCGCATCAGCAATACCGAATAGGAGATGTTAACCTTACGTACGACCGAAGCACGGGTTCTCCTATATGGTTCAGGAAAAGTGTACTGGATAAGGCATGTAGTTTGAAGAGTGGTGCGGTGTATAAGGAATCTGACATGACGGATACCTATGGCAGGATGAATCGTCTTGCGGCGGTGTCTGCTACAAATATCCGCATTGAACCCAATAAACAGGACAGTTCGTTGCTGGATGCCAACATTGTCATTACTCCTGCCCGTTTGAATAGCATCCAGTTTGGACTGGACGGAACAAATACGGCCGGAGACTTTGGTGCTGCTGCAAACCTTACTTATCAGAATAGGAATGTATTCCATGGTTCGGAAGTTTTCTCGCTGAAATTTCGCACGGCTTTTGAAGCGATCCGAGGCCTGACAGGCTATGCTGACCAAAATTATTTTGAATATAGCATAGATGCCGGGTTGCAGTTCCCTGATTTCATCTTCCCATTTGTGCCACACGAGTTTAGACGCAGGTCAAAGGCCGTGACCGAGTTCAACCTGATGTTTTCCAGTCAGGATCGTCCGGAATTTCACCGACGTGCCATGACCGCAGCATGGAAATATCGCTGGAATTCTTCCAACGGCAAGTCGCAGTATCGCTTCGACCTGCTAGACATCAACTATGTGTTCATGCCATGGATAAGCGATACGTTCTACGATACCTACATCAACAATCCAGAGAACCGCAATGCCATTATAGCCTATAACTACAAGAATCTGTTTATAGTTAAACTGGGATTCCTGTACAGGTATTCAAGCGTAGGTTTGGCCGCACCAATGGGAATTTACGGAAAGGAAGCATATACCCTAAGTGTGGGAGCAGAAACGGCAGGAAATCTTCTGCATGGCATCTGTTCATGGGCAGATACAAAGTTAAACGAGGAGGGACAGCATACGCTTTTTAATATTGCCTATGCACAATATGCCAAGTTTGACTTTGATTTCAGCAAGAGTTTCCGCTTTTCCGACCGTACCAGTCTGGCTCTACATTGTGCTTTTGGCATGGCATACCCGTATGGAAACAGCGATGTCCTGCCTTATGAAAAGCGATATTTCAGTGGAGGTGCCAACAGTGTGAGAGGATGGAGCGTACGAAGTCTGGGACCGGGTTCTTTCAGGGGAAATGACGGTAACGTTGACTATATCAACCAGACGGGTGATGTGAAGTTGGATATGAGTGCCGAGTTGCGTGTGCACCTGTTCTGGAAATTTGACGGTGCACTCTTCGTGGATGCCGGAAATATCTGGACCATACGTGATTACAGGGAGCAACCCGGTGGCCAGTTTAGGTGGGACACCTGTTGGGAACAGATTGCAGTGGCCTATGGTTTGGGCATACGCCTGAATCTAAATTATTTCGTCCTGCGATTTGATGCCGGCATGAAAGCCATAGACCCCGCCTATCAGGACCCGAAGCGGCACTATCCTTTGATAAATCCCGATTTCGGTCGTGACTTTGCGTTCCATTTTGCCGTAGGCCTGCCTTTCTGATAAGTTTGCTCGAAAAAGAGGGAGTTACTGGATCTCCTTGTATTTGGCCCACACAAGCAGTCTTCGTACGTAGTCCGTTTCCTTGTCATCCTCCACATGGAAAGTAAAGGTCTTGCCAGTGCCATCCAGAGCGTATAGCACACGGTCCAGCAGGCGTTGTATGGTGCTTTCGGGTTGAAAGAATATATCCAAATGTTCGGCCTCGTTGATTAGAGGGATGCACACTTGGGCATCATCCATGTAGGTAATGCATTTTTTTACCCTGCGGCAGGCCAGGCATCCACGGCATTTGCCAATCTGCTTTTCAGTTATTACAATTGTTTCCACACCTTCATTCTCAGGAATGTTGTCTGCTCGGCGTGTGCATATAGTAAGTTTTTTCATATAGTTTGCTCTAAGGTGATTAAGATAAAATCAGTTGTTTCCTTTGCAAAGGTATCTATAATCCCACAAACAAGCAACTTGCATGGAAAGGGGAGTGTACAAAAGCCCTTATTTTTATTATATTTTATAATTAGGTTAACATATCTTTACGCGTATGGCTTGATGTCAGAAAAAAAATGTATCTTTGTAGCCGAATATTTTAAATACACAACATAAAGAAATGATAAATATCACTTTTCCCGATGGCTCTGTGCGCCAGTACGAAGCAGGAGTTACCGGTCTTCAGATTGCGGAGAGCATCAGCAGCCGTTTGGCCCAGGATGTGCTCGCATGCTGTGTGAATGGAGAAACTGTTGAACTGAACCGTCCCATCAACGAGGACGCAAGCATCCAGCTCTACAAGTGGGAGGACAAGGAAGGCAAGCATGCTTTCTGGCATACCAGTGCCCATTTGATGGCAGAGGCATTGCAGGAACTTTATCCTGGCACACAGTTTGGCATAGGTCCTGCTATTGAGAACGGTTTCTACTACGATATCATGCCCGCTGAAGGCGTGGTTATCCGCGAGGCCGTGTTTGCCGACATTGAGAAGAAGTTCATGGAACTGGCCCAGCGCAAGGAACAGCTGGTGCGCCGTGATATAAGCAAGGCAGACGCCCTGCAGTTCTTCGGCGACCGTGGCCAGACATACAAGAACGAACTGATTCAGGATCTGGAGGACGGCCACATAACCACATACACACAGGGTGCGTTCACCGACCTGTGCCGTGGTCCCCATCTGTTGTCTACAGCCCCCATCAAGGCATTCAAGGTGCTTAGTACCAGTTCTGCATATTGGCGTGGCGATGAGAAGCGCCCACAGATGACACGTATATATGCCATTTCATTCCCCAAACAGAAGATGCTGACCGAGCATTTGCAACTTCTTGAGGAAGCCAAGAAGCGTGACCATCGTCGTATCGGCAAGGAAATGGAACTGTTCATGTTCTCCGACCTCGTTGGCAAGGGTCTTCCTATCTGGTTACCCAAGGGAACTGCCCTGCGCCTTCGTCTGGAAGACTTCCTGAAGAAGATTCAGCGTCGCTATGGCTATGAGCAGGTTATGTGTCCTCATATCGGAGGAAAGGGACTTTATGTAACTTCCGGCCACTGGGATCACTATGGTAAGGATAGTTTCCAACCCATCCAAACACCCGAGGAGGGTGAGGAATACTTGCTGAAACCTATGAACTGCCCTCATCATTGCCAGATTTTCGCTTGTAAACCACGTTCATATAAGGAACTGCCTTTCCGTTGTGCCGAATTCGGTACAGTATACCGTTATGAGCAGAGCGGTGAACTTCATGGTCTGACACGAGTACGTTCGTTCACTCAGGATGACGCACATATCTTCTGTCGTCCCGACCAGGTGAAACAGGAGTTTATCCGTGTAATGGAGATTATTCAAATTATCTTCAAGGCTCTGGATTTCGATAATTTCGAGGCACAGATTTCATTGCGCGATCCTTCAAATACAGAGAAATACATTGGTTCTGATGAAGTGTGGGATGCGGCAGAGAGTGCAATCATAGAGGCTTGTGCCGAGAAGGGCATGAAGACCACCACCGAACTGGGCGAGGCAGCCTTCTATGGTCCCAAGCTGGACTTCATGGTGAAGGATGCATTGGGTCGTCGTTGGCAGCTGGGTACCATTCAGGTGGATTACAATCTGCCTGAGCGTTTCAACCTCGAGTACACAGGTGAAGACGGCAAGAAGCATCGTCCTGTAATGATTCATCGTGCCCCCTTCGGTTCGATGGAGCGCTTTACAGCTGTGCTCATTGAACATACCGCAGGCCGATTCCCCCTCTGGCTCGTTCCTGATCAAGTGGCAATCCTGCCCGTCAGCGAGAAGTACCAGGAGTATGCCGAGCAATTGCGTGACTATTTTGATACTCAGGACGTACGCTGCTACATTGATGACCGTTCAGAGAAGATAGGACGCAAGATTCGTGATAACGAATTGAAACACACTCCTTACCTGCTTGTTGTGGGCGAAAAGGAACAGGCCGAAGGCACTGTAAGCTTCCGCAGGCAGGGTGGTGGAGAGCAAGGATGTATGAAATTCGAGGATTTTGCGAAGAAAATCAACGAAGAAGTACGTAATATGACAGAAAATTACTAACTTTGCACCCCGAAACACATAGTTAATGAAGAAGGACAACAAGCTTAAGGTAACCTACCGCGTAAACGGACAGATTCGTGTTCCCGAAGTACGCATCGTTGGTGACAACATTGAAAGTCAAGTGCTTTCCATTGGCCGTGCACGTCAAATGGCAGAGGACATGGGGGTTGACCTTGTGGAGATAAGCCCTAACGCAGAACCTCCCGTATGTCGCCTCATTGAATTCTCTAAGTTCATTTACCTGCAGAAAAAGCATGCCAAGGAAGTAAAGGCCAAGCAAGTCAAGGTTGAAGTTAAGGAAATCCGTTTCGGACCTCAGACAGACGATCATGACTACGAATTTAAGTTGAAGCATGCCAAGGGTTTCCTGTCTGACGGTGACAAGGTGAAGGCTTATGTGTTCTTCAAGGGACGTTCAATCCTGTTTAAGGAGCAAGGTGAAGTTCTGCTTCTGCGTTTCGCTCAGGACTTGGAAGAATATGGCAAGGTGGAGTCAATGCCTACGCTGGAAGGTAAACGCATGACAATGTTCATCGCTCCCAAGAAGGTTATTGCCAAGCCCATGAAGACAGCCGAGGAACTTGAAAACGAAAAGATAGTTGAAGCACCCGTGAAGAAGCAGCCTCAGCAGAAAGCCCGCAAGGAGTACACTGGTCCTAAGGTAGAAGGCGAGGACTTCGACGATTAAACAGGTAACGCCCCTCCTTATATATAATAAGGTAAGGGGGCTGCAGAATAAGAGAAATCTGTGCGCCGTGTCTTTTGGATGCGCGGCCACGATTATTAATAACAATTTAATCAATTAAACAAAATGCCAAAAGTAAAGACCAATTCCGGCGCGAAGAAGCGTTTCGTTCTCACCGGAACCGGCAAGGTAAAGCGTCATCACGCTTTCCACAGCCACATTCTGACCAAGAAGACCAAGAAGCAGAAGCGTAACTTGGTACACAGTGGTCTCGTAGTAACATCCGACATGAAGCAGGTTCGTGAACTCCTGTGCATGCGCTAAACATTAACCCCTAAAAAGACAAAAGAAAATGCCAAGATCAGTCAATCATGTAGCATCACGTGCTAAGAGAAAGAAGATATTGGGTCTGACCAGAGGTTACTTTGGCGCCCGTAAGAATGTTTGGACCGTTGCCAAGAACACTTGGGAGAAGGGTCTTACCTATGCTTTCCGCGACCGTCGCAACAAGAAGCGCACTTTCCGCGCTCTTTGGATCCAGCGTATCAACGCTGCAGCTCGTCTGGAGGGTCTCAGCTACAGTCAGCTGATGGGTCTGTTGCACAAGGCAGGTATCGAGATCAACCGTAAGGTTCTCGCTGACCTGGCTGTTAACAACCCCGAGGCTTTCAAGGCTATCGTAGCTAAGGTAAAGTAAAGGATTAAAAAGAACAAATCCAAAATCAATGGCGCCCACCCTTGTGAAAGGGCGGGCGTTATTTGTAAAATACTACCTGGACCTTCTGTGCAGGAAGGAATCTCATATAAAGAATACAGAGCACGCTAATTCATGATAACAGCCAGCATTGTCACATACAACGACCACCTCTTGGACCTTGAGGCAATCTTGCGTTCTATAGTTGCTTCCCCAATACGCAAGGTGTGGATTATTGATCATAGCGACAAGGTATCAACTTTGCGCGAGGAGTTGCAGCAATACATGCATCGCGACAAGGAGATTCGTGAGCACATACAGAGGGGGTTCCAGATAGAATACCTTCACGAGGATAATGTTGGCTATGGACGAGGCAACAACCGTGCTATCCGCCTGGCAATGGAGGAAGGCTGTCAGTATCACCTTGTGGTAAATCCCGACGTGTGGTTCTCTTCCGATGTAATACCGACTATTTGGAAATATATGGAAGAACACCCCGAAGTAGGACAGATTATGCCTAAGGTTCTGTTTCTGGATGGCAATATACAACCGTTGGCAAAACTCCTGCCAACTCCTGCTGACATGTTCTGCCGTATGCTTTTGCCAGAGTGGATGTTTGCAAGGAGAAACAAGAGATATGAATTGGCGCATTCTGGTTATAAGCATATTATGAATGTGCCTTGCCTTTCCGGTTGTTTCATGTTTTTCCGTACAAGCACTTTGCGCGAGTGTGGCATGTTTGATGAACGTTACTTCATGTATGCCGAGGATTTTGATATAACGAGACGCATACATAGACGTTTCCAGACACTATTCTTCCCCAATGTGTCTGTTTTCCATAAATTCAACCGTGGTTCGCATAGAAGTCTGCGCCTGTTTTTGGCTCATGCCACAAGCATGATCCGCTATTTCAATAAATTCGGTTGGTTCTACGATAATGAGCGTAGGCACTTCAATCGTCAGATTCTTCAGGAAATCAAGTGTCTCGATTGATGGGCGATTGTCTGTTCTAATTTCGGCAAGTAGTTTTAGCGTTGTAACATAGGGTGCAAGAACTTTAATTCATGAAATCGGCCTTTCTTTTCCTGAAGCGTTGGGCTTTGGTCGTGAGTATGCTTACCGGAGCCACGGTATATTTCCTGTTTGCAAACATTGAGGCCTTGAAACTTACGCATGCCTTTGCCAGTAGATTCGTGCAGGTGGCACAGCCCGCCCTGCTTTTTCTGATGCTTCTGCTTACTTTCCTGAAAGTGAAACCATCTGATTTGCACCTGCGCCGATGGCAGATAGGAGGTTTGGCATTGCAGGGAGGTTTCTGGGTGTTGGGCGCATTAGTGCTGGTATGCATACCCATGTCATACACATGGCGTCTGGGTATTGAAGGATTCCTCTTGTGCATGATATGCCCCACGGCAACGGCGGCGGCGGTGATTACTGGCAAACTGGGTGGCAACCAGGGATCGCTGACCATGTATATCATCCTGGCAAATTTGATGGCTTCCCTGCTTATACCTGCCATGATACCGCTGATATACCAGAATAGCGACATTACCTTTTGGACAACCTTTACCAAGATTGTGCTAAAGATATTTCCCCTTCTGTTCCTCCCCTTTGTTTGCGCTATAATAATGCGTCGTATCACACCGCGGCTTGCAAGAATGCTATCGGGCATACCCAATGCTGCCTTCTACCTGTGGATGATAGCCCTGTCCATGGCTATTGCCGTAAGTGTGAAGAACATGCATCATAGTCTGAATGCCGGTCATGGTCTTCTGCCACAGGTGGCTGTTGCCGCAGGAAGTCTGCTGGCCTGCCTGATACAATTCTCTTCTGGCAAGTGGATGGGCAAACGCCTTGGCAATTATGCCGAGAACGAGGTTATCAGCGCCACACAAGGACTTGGGCAGAAGAATACCATATTCTCCATCTGGTGCGGCTACTCGTTCATGGATCCGTTAAGCAGTATTGCTGGCGGTTTCTACAGCATCTGGCACAATGTGTACAATTCCTATCAATTGGCCAAAAGGCACAATGCCAAGGCATAGGGGTGAGGTGAAGTAAGGGCGTGGAAACTTTCCGTTGCCGTTGCCGAGGTGCGATTTTTGCTTAAAAACGAGGTAATTTGTATTTCAAGTTGATTTTTCCTGCTAAAACGCTTGCACTATTCAGAAAAAAGCAGTACCTTTGCACCGCAATTCAGAGGAAATGCCATCCGAAAGGATGCAAGTTGAAAGATTGGATTATAAAGCATTTATAAGGATATGCGGAAATAGCTCAGTTGGTAGAGCACAACCTTGCCAAGGTTGGGGTCGCGAGTTCGAGCCTCGTTTTCCGCTCATGCTTGCCCAAGTGGCGGAATTGGTAGACGCGCACGTTTCAGGTGCGTGTGTCGAGAGGCGTGCAGGTTCGACTCCTGTCTTGGGCAC
>JAZLAC010000002.1:0-10024 GCA_045612965.1 Bacteroidaceae bacterium
GATTACAGCCATGAGAATAACCAGTTCAAGAGCGAACATAATAAGACCGCCGCCATTAAGGTTATTCAGACGAGCAACAAGTTCCTGGCCAAATGCCTGGGGAAGACGAGCAATAATACCGAGCATGATAATCAGTGAAACACCATTACCGATACCCTTGTCAGTAATACGCTCACCCAACCAAAGGATGGACATGCTACCTGCTGCAAGAATGATGGTGCTGGATACGATGAACAAAGTCCAATCCAACTCAGGATTCAATGCACCAGGAGTCTGGATGCGAAGGTTAATCAGATATGAGGGAGCCTGGAACAACAGAATGAGGATTGTCAGCCAACGAGTGTACTGATTCATCTTTCTGCGACCACTCTCACCCTCACGCTGCATCTTCTGGAAATGAGGTACTACAAATGCAAACAGCTGAATGACGATTGAAGCCGAAATGTAGGGCATGATTCCCAATGCAAAGATAGATGCATTGGAGAAAGCACCACCAGAGAACATATTCAACAGAGACATCAAACCTGTGCTGGTCTGCTCATGCAACTGGGTCAAGGCAGTGGGATTGATACCGGGAAGTACAACGAATGAACCAAAACGGTATACAGCAGCCAAGGCCAGGGTGAAGAGGATCCTGTTTCTCAGGTCCTCTACACTCCATATGTTCTTTAAGGTTTCAATAAACTTTTTCATTCTGTTTACAGTTTAGTAGCAGTACCACCAGCAGCTACGATAGCAGCTTCAGCAGACTTAGAGAAGGCGTTAGCAGTAACCTCAACCTTAGCACTGAGAGTGCCATTGCCGAGGATCTTGATGAACTGACCAGCCTTAGCGAAACCAGCTGCAACGATCTCAGCAGCACCGATAGTGGTAATACCCTTCTCGGCCATTGTCTGCAGAGTGCAGAGATTTACTGCCTGATACTCTACGTGATTGATATTCTTGAAGCCGAACTTGGGCAAACGACGCTGCAAAGGCATCTGACCACCCTCGAAACCGATCTTCTTCTTGTAACCGGAACGAGCCTTGGCACCCTTGTGACCACGGGTAGAAGTACCACCCAAACCACTGCCGGGACCGCGACCAATTCGACGCTCGCTGTGAGTAGAGCCTGCAGCGGGCTTCAATGTATTTAACTTCATAACGTTTCAGTTTTTGAATTGAGTAAAACTTGAGATTAGCCGATAACCTTCACCAAGTGATGAACTGTCTGAATCAAACCACGGTTGCTGGCATTGTCCTCCAACTCAACAATCTGATTCAACTTCTTCAGGCCCATAGTATCCAGGGTTGCCTTCTGGCGCTTAGGAGCATGGATACGGCTCTTGACTTGCTGTACTTTAATAGTTGCCATAATACGTTTCTCCTTTACTAAGTTTAACCACGGAATACTTTCTCCATACTGATACCACGGCTCTGAGCCACCTGACGGGCGTCACGCATGCTTGCAAGAGCAGCGATAGTAGCCTTTACCAGGTTGTGGGGGTTAGATGAACCCTTAGACTTAGCCAGACAGTCAGTAACACCAACGCTCTCCAGAACGGCACGCATAGCACCACCGGCAACAACACCGGTACCGTGGCTTGCGGGCATGATGAGAACATCAGCACCACCGAACTTTGCAGCAGCCTCGTGAGGAACGGTACCCTTCAGTACGGGAACCTGAACGAGGTTCTTCTTGGCAGCCTCTACGCCCTTGGCAATAGCAGCAGTTACTTCACCGGCCTTACCCAGACCCCAGCCAATTACACCGTTCTCGTTGCCTACTACGACAATTGCGCTGAAGGTGAATGTACGACCACCCTTGGTAACCTTAGTAACGCGGTTGATAGCAACCAAACGGTCCTTCAAATCCTCGCTATTGATATTAATGTTCTTAATTGCCATAATCGTTATTAGAATTTAAGTCCTCCGTTACGTGCAGCGTCAGCCACTTCCTTCACTCTACCATGGTACAGATAGCCATTACGGTCGAACACTACAGTTGTAATGCCAGCCTCAAGAGCCTTCTTGGCGATCAACTCGCCAACCTTGGCAGCCTGCTCCTTCTTGGGGCATGCCTCCATGCCGAGACTGCTGGCGCTAGCCAATGTAGTACCTGTCAGGTCGTTGATGATCTGTACGTAAATCTGCTTGTTGCTGCGGAAAACGCTCATACGAGGACGTGCGGCAGTACCAGAGATCTTGTTACGAACTCTATATTTAATCTTAATTCGTCTTTCTATTTTGTTTGTCATAATCTTACAGTTTTAAAGATTTACTTTGAACCTGCTGACTTACCAGACTTTCTGCGGATAACCTCACCAGCGAAGAGGACACCCTTGCCCTTATAAGGTTCGGGCTTGCGGAAAGAACGAATTTTTGCACACACCTGACCGAGCAACTGCTTGTCGCAAGACTCCAGGATGATCAGAGGATTCTGGTTTCTCTCAGACTTGGTCTCAACCTTAATCTCAGAAGGCAACTGAATGAAGATGCTGTGGGTGAAGCCCAAAGACAACTCAATGAGGTTGCCCTGGTTGCTTACACGGAAACCGACACCTACAAGCTCCAGAGTCTTCTTGTAACCCTCGCTCACGCCAACAACCATGTTGTTTACCAGTGAACGGTACAGACCATGGTAAGCCTGCTTCTGCTTTGTATCGACATCAGCAGCTTCGTCAATCTCAAATGTGATTTCTGATCCGGAAATCTTAACCAGGATAGAGGGATTGATAGCCTGGCTCATCTCGCCCTTGGGACCCTTAACGCTAACAACGTTGTCGTTGTAGCTAACGGTAACACCAGCAGGGATAGTAATGGGCAATTTACCTATTCTTGACATTGCTAAATCCTCCTATTAATATACATAACAAAGAACCTCGCCACCGATCTTCAGGTCAGCAGCCTCCTTGTTAGTCATTACACCCTTGGATGTGGATATGATAGCAATACCCAGTCCGTTAATAACACGAGGCATATCCTTGTAGCCGGTGTACTTACGCATACCGGGAGTAGAAACGCGGATCAATTTCTTGATAGCGTTCTGACGAGTCTGCTCGTCATACTTCAAGGCAACCTTGATTGTACCCTGAGGGCCATCCTCAACGAACTTGTAGTTCAGAATGTAACCCTTCTCGAAGAGAATCTTGGTGATTTCCTTCTTCAAATTTGACGCAGGACACTCAACAACACGGTGCTTGGCCTGGATTGCATTACGCAAGCGCGTCAAATAATCTGCAATTGGATCTGTCATTTTGTTTAATGGTTTTAATTAATCGGGACTATCCCGACAATATTAAAAGATAACTATATATTTCTTGACGTGCCCCTGAGGGCGCGTCAAGAATTTACTTACCAGCTTGCCTTCTTCACGCCAGGAATCAAACCTGCAGAAGCCATCTCACGGAACTGTATACGGCTGATGCCGAACATACGCATATAACCCTTGGGACGACCAGTAATCTTGCAACGGTTGTGCAGGCGAATGGGATTGGCGTTGCGAGGAATTGCCTGGAGCTTCTGAGCTGCCTCGAATGCATCAACGGGATCTGTGTTGGGATTGTTGATAATATTCTTCAGAGCAGCACGCTTTTCAGCATACTTAGCTACCATCTTTGCGCGCTTTACCTCGCGAGCCTTCATTGATTCTTTTGCCATAACTCTATGTTAGTTTTTAGCGTTCTTAAAGGGAAGACCAAACTCCTTAAGCAGGGCATAACCCTCTTCGTCAGTCTGTGCTGTGGTTACAAAAGTGATATTCATACCCAGGATGCGATCGATAGCATCGATGTTGATCTCAGGGAAGATAATCTGCTCCTGGATACCCAGTGTATAGTTGCCACGACCGTCGAACTTGCTCTCGATACCCTTGAAGTCACGGATACGGGGCAGAGCCACGCGAACCAACTTCTCCAGGAACTCGTACATGCGCTCACGACGCAGAGTTACCATAACACCGATAGGCATCTTCTTACGCAGCTTAAACTGAGCAACGTCCTTCTTTGAGAAGGTTGCAACTGCCTTCTGGCCGGTAATCTCGGTAATTTCCTTGATAGCAACCTCGATAATCTTCTTATCAGCAGTTGCCATACCCAGACCCTGGTTGATGACAATCTTCTTCAGAACGGGGATCTGCATTGAAGACTCGTAGTTGAACTGCTTCATCAATGCAGGAGCGATACGCTCTGCGTATTCTTTCTTAAGGCTTGCAGTATTTGCCATTTTAGATTTCCTCTCCACTCTTTTTAGCGAAACGGACCAACTTGCCGTCTGCGTTCAGTTTTCTACCAATGCGAGTAGCCTTGCCAGTCTTGGGGTCAACGGGGTTCAGGTTAGAAATGTGGATAGGAGCCTCAATTTCGATAATGCCACCCTGGGGGTACTTGGCACTGGGCTTCTGACTCTTCTTAACCTTATTTACACCCTCAACAATGGCGCGCTGCTCTTTAACGAACACCTTCAACACCTTACCGCTCTGACCCTTGTTCTCGCCAGAGTTAACGATTACGGTGTCGCCTTTCTTAATGTGTAACTTACTCATTGTTCTTCTTCGTCTTTGAATATTAAAGAACCTCAGGTGCCAGAGAAACGACCTTCATGTTTGCTGCACGAAGCTCACGGGCAACAGGACCGAAGATACGACTACCACGCAGGTCTCCTGAATTGTTCAAAAGAACACATGCGTTGTCATCGAAGCGGATATATGAACCATCTGCACGACGAACTTCCTTCTTAGTACGTACAATCAGGGCCTTTGATACTGCACCTTTCTTAACATCACTGGTGGGGATTGCGCTCTGGATAGCAACGACAATCACATCACCTACAGAAGCGTAGCGGCGACGGGTACCACCGAGGACGCGGATACACTTTGCCTCCTTGGCACCGCTATTGTCTGCTACTACTAATCTAGATTCTGCCTGTATCATTTTTACTTAGCTCTTTCTACGATTTCTACTACTCTCCATCTCTTGGTCTTGCTCAGAGGACGAGTTTCCATAATCAAAACGGTGTCACCCTTGTGGCAATCGTTCTTCTCGTCATGTGCATGGTACTTCTTCGTCTTCGCAACGAACTTACCATAAATAGGGTGCTTCTCCTTGAACTTGGCAGCAACCACGATGGTTTTGTCCATCTTGTCGCTAACCACGACACCCATACGAGTTTTTCTTAAATTTCTTGCTTCCATATCTTGAAGTACCTAATTACTTGTTTGACTCTTTCTGGCGAAGCACAGTCTTCATGCGGGCGATGTTACGACGAGCAGCCTTAATCTGAGAGTTATTTTCCAGAGGAGCAACAGCATGATTCAGCTTCATCTGATCATAGTTGGCAACCTCAACAGCGATGCGCTCTGCAAGTTCAGAAGCGGTCATTGCGTTAATTTCTGCGATCTTCATCTTTATGCGTTTTTGTCGTAATCACGTCTTACAATAAACTTGGTGGTTACGGGCAACTTCTGTGCTGCAAGACGAAGAGCCTCCTTCGCGATCTCGTAACTTACACCTTCAATCTCGAAAATAATACGTCCGGGGGTAATGGGGAACACATAACCTACGGGATCACCCTTACCCTTACCCATACGTACGTCAGCGGGCTTCTTGGTGATGGGCTTGTCAGGGAAGATACGAATCCAACTCTGACCCTCACGCTGCATGTATCGTGTCATTGCTACACGGGCTGCCTCAATCTGACGAGCGGTAATCCAGCGTGTTTCCAAAGACTTGATACCAAAGCTGCCGAATGCCAACTGATTGCCACGCATTGCATTTCCCTTACGGTGGTTCTTTTGTGGCCTTCTGTATTTAGTTCTTTTTGGTTGTAACATTTTAATTCAGATTTTTAACGGTTGTTGTTCTTCTTGCGACGGAAGTTCTTGCCACCGCCGTTGCCACCGAAACCACGACCCTGCTCCTTAGCCTGAGTGAAGTTGGGAGCCAAGTCCTTCTTACCATATACCTCTCCGCGGCAAATCCACACCTTGATACCCAGCAGACCAACCTTTGTCAAAGCCTCAGCCTGGCAATAGTCGATATCGGCACGCAGAGTGTGCAGGGGAGTACGGCCTTCCTTGAACATCTCTGAACGAGCGATTTCAGCACCGTTCAGACGACCGCTGATAAGAACCTTGATACCCTCGGCACCAGCACGCATTGAATTAGCGATAGCCATCTTGATTGCGCGACGGTACGCGATCTTACCCTCAACCTGGCGAGCAATGTTATTTGCTACGATTGTTGCGTCCAACTCGGGCTTCTTAACCTCGAAGATGTTGATCTGGATGTCCTTGTCGGTAATCTTCTTCAACTCTTCCTTGAGCTTGTCAACCTTTTCACCACCCTTACCAATGATCAATCCTGGACGGGCTGTACACACGGTGATGGTAACCATCTTCAGTGTGCGTTCGATGACAATGCGTGAAATGCTGGCGTCACCAAGACGGGCATTCAGATACTTACGGATCTGGCTATCCTCGAGGATTGTGTCACCGTAGTTCTTGCCACCAAACCAATTTGAATCCCAACCGCGGACAATGCCAAGACGGTTGCTTATAGGATTAACTTTCTGTCCCATGTTTCTTTTCTAATTAATCATTCTTAGTGTCAACGAACAAGGTGATGTGGTTAGAACGCTTGCGGATTCTGTAACCACGACCCTGAGGAGCAGGTCTCATACGCTTGAGGGTAGCACCCTCGTTCACGAAAATCTTAGAGATGTACAACTCGCCATCTTCTGCCTTGCGATCGTTTTTCTGTTCCCAGTTTGCGATAGCAGAACGGAGCAGCTTCTCCACATCTGCGCTGGCAGCCTTTGCACAGAACTTCAATGTTCCCAATGCTCTGTTAACCTCCATTCCGCGAACCAGATCAACAACGTATCTCATCTTGCGGGGAGAAGAAGGAACGTTCTGCAACTTGGCAAAACTCTGGGCCTTGCGTGCTTCCTTTCTTGCGTCAGCAGCTAATCTTTTTCTTTTTCCCATTATATTATTCTTTTTTTTCCAGTTGTTGGTTCCGTTTACTTCTTCTTCTTATCGCCATGGCCGCCGAACTTGCGGGTAGGAGCGAACTCGCCCAGCTTGTGACCTACCATGTTTTCTGTAACGTAAACGGGAATGAATTTGTTTCCGTTGTGCACGGCTACTGTATGTCCTACGAAATCAGGAGAGATCATAGAAGCACGAGCCCAGGTCTTGACTACGTTTTTCTTGCCGCTTTCATTCATGGCAAGAATCTTCTTCTCAAGATTAACTTCGATATAGGGACCTTTCTTTAATGAACGACTCATAATATTACGCTGTTAACTTCCGTTGATTACTTCTTGTTAGCTCTCTCAATGATATACTTGTTGGACTGCTTCTTGGGTGCGCGTGTCTTCTTACCCTTAGCATACAGGCCAGTGCGAGAACGGGGATGACCACCTGACTGACGACCTTCACCACCACCCATGGGATGATCATGAGGATTCATGACAACACCACGGTTGTGAGGACGACGGCCTAACCAGCGGCTGCGGCCAGCCTTACCTGAGCTCTCCAGAGCGTGGTCGCTGTTACCTACGCTACCAACAGTAGCCTTACAAGCGCTGAGGATCTGACGTGTCTCGCCAGAGGGCAGCTTGATTACACAGTAACGGCCTTCACGAGAGGTAAGCTGAGCAAAGTTACCTGCTGAACGAACCAGCATACCGCCCTGACCGGGACGAAGTTCGATGTTGTGAACAACGGTACCTACGGGAATGTTCTGCAGAGGAAGTGCGTTACCTACCTCGGGAGCAGCATCTGCACCGCTCATTACAGTAGCACCTACCTTCAGTCCGTTGGGAGCGATGATATAGCGCTTTTCACCATCTGCATAGTAAAGAAGAGCGATACGAGCTGAACGGTTAGGATCATACTCGATAGTCTTAACTACAGCTGGAACACCATCTTTCTCACGCTTGAAGTCAATGAAACGATACTTCTGCTTGTGGCCACCGCCGATATAGCGAACGGTCATCTTACCGGTTGTGTTACGACCGCCGGTAGACTTCTTACCACATACGAGAGACTTTTCAGGTACTGATGCAGTAATCTCTTCGAAAGTACCTATAATCTTATGTCTTTGGCCCGGTGTTGTGGGCTTAAATTTACGTACTGCCATCTCTTAATTAAATATTGCTATAGAAATCAATTACATCGCCCTCCTTCAGAGTAACGATAGCCTTCTTGAAGGCGTTTGTACGACCCTTCAGCAGACCAGCCTTAGTGTAACGAGTCTTGCTCTTACCTGCGTATACGCATGTATTAACATCGGTAACGGTTACATTGTAACGAGACTCTATCTCCTTCTTCAGCTCAATCTTGTTTGCCTCAGGACGTACCACGAAGCCATACTTATTCTGCTTCTCTGTAATACCAGTCATCTTCTCAGTGACCAGAGGTTTGATAATGTATGTCATAGTTCTTGTACGTCTTTTTACTTAGTGAGGTTAGCTTCAATAACAGCCAAAGCGCTTTCTGCAACAACCATAACGTCGGCATTCAGAACCTGATAGGTATTCAGGGCAGCTGCGGGCATGGTTGCAACACGCTGGAGATTACGAGCAGACAAATATACGCCTTTATCAGACGCGGGAGTAACCACGAGAGCCTTCTTGCCCGCAATGTTAAGATTATTTAACACCTCCAGCATAGACTTTGTCTTGGGGGCCTCGAATGTGAAGTCTTCTACTACCACGATTGCATTCTCCTGAGCCTTGTATGCAAGAGCGCTGCAACGAGCGAGCTGACGCACCTTCTTGTTCAGCTTGAAGCCGTAGTCGCGGGGCTGAGGACCGAACACGCGAGCACCACCTACGAGCACGGGGCTGTTGATGTCACCGCGACGTGCACCGCCACCACCTTTCTGACGGCCGAGCTTGCGGGTTGAACCGCTCATCTCACTTCTTTCCTTGGTCTTTGCAGTACCCTGACGCTTGTTAGCCATGATGAGCTTAACGTCCAGATAGATTGCATGATCGTTGGGCTCGATAGCATAGATAGCATCATTGAGCACTACCTTGCGGCCAGTATCCTGACCTTTGATATTCAATACACTTGCTTCCATCTTACTTTACTATGCTAACGATTGAACCTTTATAACCGGGAACACTACCCTTGATGAGAAGGAGGTTGTGCTCGGGGATAACTTTTAACACCTGCAGGTTATGAGTGGTTACACGCTCATTGCCCATGTGGCCGCCCATGCGCATGCCCTTGAATACCTTTGCGGGGTATGAACAAGCACCGATAGAACCGGGCTTACGCAGACGGTCATCCTGACCGTGAGTAGCCTGACCTACACCACCGAAACCATGACGCTTCACAACGCCCTGGAAACCCTTACCCTTTGATGTACCAACCACATCAACGAAAGAGCAGTCAGAGAAGATCTCTACAGTGATTGAATCACCGAGGTTCAGCTCACCCTCAAAATCTGTGAACTCAGCCAAGTGGCGCTTGGGAGTGGTACCAGCCTTCTTGAAGTGACCAGCCAAGGGAGCAGTAGTATTCTTCTCCTTAGCCTCTTCATAACCGAGCTGAACAGCTGCATAGCCATCCTTCTCAACGGTCTTAATCTGAGTTACCACGCAAGGACCAACTTCGATAACAGTGCACGGTACATTCTTACCGTCGGCACTGAAAACGGATGTCATTCCGATTTTCTTTCCTAATAATCCTGGCATTTCAGTTTAATTAAATAATTGTTGTTAGTTTATGTTATTTCTTTCTCTTTATTCTCTTCCGTGACACTCAACCTATAAGCACACAAAAAGAGAACCGCCGCATTGGGCGTTCTTTTTTGGAGGGTTTGATAGCCGAAGCCAGCGCATACCTTTCCTTTTCGAGTGCAAAGTTACGGATTTTTGCTTTAATACACAAGAGTTTATACAAAATAATGCATACCAAACAAAGAAAAAAGGGCATTTTAACACTATTATGTGCGTAAAAAGGCCCTCGCGAGCATTTCACGAGGGCCTTTTATGTTGTCTAACATGCAAGTAGAGGTATTACACCTTGATC
>JAZLAC010000003.1:0-31046 GCA_045612965.1 Bacteroidaceae bacterium
TTTGGACATTCCTGAGGAATAATAGTCACGAAGAATTAATAAGCGTTCTTCTTCACTGTAACGTTCGCATTTCTTTCTCATACTGATTACACATTTTATTAATTGTTATCAAATGTGTCTACCTATATCAGTATAAGACAGCCCCCAAAACACCCCACCGGCATATATAAAACAACAACCGCCATGGTGCAATGCCACGGCGGTTGTATGTACATATAGTGTGTTATTTTCTTACATTGGGGACTGTGGAAGAATCTGTTCTTCTTACCAGCCCTGATCCCACAGGTTGGGAGAACCGGGGGTGTTGTCCTCACGGCCAAGCTGACCACCATCACTGGTGTCAACTGTGGTGTCGTTAATTCTCATGCTTGCTGCCAGCATGCTGATGGCGCCAACCTTTATTACCTCCACAGAGGGAGCGATATATGTCTTTTTCATGTTTTCTTATACCTTATTATATTACTTCACAATCACCTTACCATTCACAACGAAGACACCCTTCTTTGCATTCAGCACACGGCGACCAGCCAGGTCGTAAACCTCGGCTTTCACATTTCCGTTTTCACCTTTCAGTTCGTCTATGCCGGTTTCTATACCGCCGAAGTCAAAGACAAGGCAACGCACATTGTGGCCATCTATGGGCAGGTATGCCTTGAACGCATTGTTGAGGAAGTGTGTTGTGCCCTCGCCTCCATTAGCATCCTTGTTAAGCTTAGCCTTGTAGAAACCTACGATGCCATCCTGCATGGATAGAACATAAGCAGAACCTTGGATATAGGTATTTGTTGCTGTACCGCGAAGCATGTTGGCACTCCAGTCTGATGTTGCCTCGCCACTGGTAAGGGTGTATGTTCCAGGTGCCCCCTTAAGGATAACACCTTGATCAGCCTTTATGTCGCTCTTTGCTTCCATCTTAGCCACCTTGTCTTCCACTGCCTCTACTGCATATGCCATCAGGTTCTCGGGAAGGGTAAGATCTATAGGAGTGTAGAATGAAGCGTAACCAGCGGAGCTGATAGTAACAGCATAGGCGGCATTGAACAAAGCGTCGTATGCACTTTGGAGAGCAGATGTCACTACTTCCAAATTTGTTCCAACAACAGCATTGTCATATATTGTTTTGGCCTTTTGGTTTTGCAGATAAGTTTCCAATAGCAATTGTTCGGTTACCTCACCAATATCTTCAAGTCTAACAGAGTAGCAATCAGACGGGTGAAGTGCAAACTCAGACATCACAAAGCAGTATTCGCCTTTGGGTTTGGCATTAATACCATACGCGCCTGAGTTGGTTACATCGAAACGCAGGTATCTGTAGGAACTTGTTGGAACTATTGACTCTGATGTCCACACCTCGTTGGCCACTGTCGGCAATGGATTAGCTGCATCGTCTTTGGAGAAGGTCTGGAATAGGGTGAATGGTCCATCCTTTTCTGTTGAACCATATACATTAATCTCATAAGGGAAGGGACCCTTGTTTGACTGATATGAGAATGTAAATGATTCCAATACATCTACATCTCCCATATCTATCATCAGATGGTGAACCTCATTGACATCTGCAGACCAAGCAGAGTGGAAGTACGTTGTTCCTTCTCCATCCAACAAATTCTCAAGCTTTCCTTCCTTTGCCTCGGGAGCGTTGGTAGACAGATAACCCGCAGAATTTTCGTTTGAAGTCTGAAGTGCCGGCACATACTTTACGCTGCCACACATATCTATCAAGGCAGTAGTCTTGCTGATGAGCGCGAGCAAGTGTGCTTTTTCTGCTTCCAATTCGGCATTATCCACCTCGTCCTTTGCAGCAAGGAATGCTTTATATTGCGTATCCAGTGTGTTATAGGCATCAATATACTCTTGCCTGGACTGTGCCGACAGCATCGCTTGTTTTGCCTCTTGGATTACATTGTGGAAAGAGAGTAGCAATGATTCGTTGATCGACGCATATCGTGGCTGTACATCAATGTTAAAGCTGTTGATGCCGAATTCGCTTATACCGAAGTGGCAGATGCCATTTGAGTTGTTTGAACTGGAAGAACGGTAGCCCTCCGTCACAGTAAAGCGCACATAGCGATACTCTGCGTCTTTATTGCCAAGCATTGGTGAGGTCCAGGACTCTGCATTTGAAGCAGCAGGCAGAGCATCGGTATCCTTCTCGAAGGCCTGAAGCGATATATAATCTGTGCCATCTGTGCTTGCACTGATTTCGATAGCTACAGGAACAGGGGCACCACCACCATTGCGTGTAGTGTATGTTACAGAGAAATTGCTGAGTTCATAGCCCTCTGCAGCCTCTACTTGCAAATAAGGTGAGGTCGTTACGCTGTTTGCCCAGTTGGAAACATAGTATGTGTCTGTCCTTCCGTCCAGCAGATTAGCCAGACTACCTTCGCTCTTGCCATTGTTGTCAGTTAAACGGAATGCACCGCCAGCTTCTGTAGATATTGATACAGACTGTTCGGAAACACCTCCCACCTGAGCCAGTAGAACTTCTGATTTTTCGATGAGTGCAGACAGTTCCGCAACGGCAAGTTCATCCTCATCCACGCTTGTTGCTGTCAGATACCACCACGAACCATCATTATCGGTTGATGTATGTGTCCAGCCTACAATTTTGTGTTGTTGATCCATGTGCAGGGACATCTGGTCCTTATCAGTCTGGCATTGGAGTGCCCATAGTGCATTATCAATATAATAAAGCTTGTATGGCATGGCAGACGAGGTATCGTTGGCTTCGGCACTTAACTGAGCACCCTTTTCCAGTGTACTAAGATATTTCTGTGTGCTTTCATTCTTTATATAGTAAGTATCCTCTTCTGATGCAGGCTCTAACACCCATTGTTGAGTCTTAATTGTTAAATCAGTATTGTTACCTACCATTTTTCCATTAGCATCAAGGTCTATGGACTTGCCAGGATACAGGTAATTAGTAAGCACATAGGTTGAACCTGGTACAAATGGTACGCGGTTTACATGATCGTTCAACGCAGCATAATAGGCCAGGAAAAGATTATCATAAGCCGCAGAATAGGATTCTGCCTCCATATTCTCATAAACACTCTGTGCTTTTGTGTATGCCTGCGTGAATGATGCCATAGCACTGGCAATGTAGAATCCAGGATGTGTATTGCCTGTATTATCTATCATTGAAACCAATTTTTCTGCCTGTGCGAGCAGTTCGCCCAACTGAACATAGCATTCAGCCTGATTGGCTATCCCTACAGAATTCGCAGCTTCCGCTAACTCTCCGTCTGCACCTACAGCCATTACCTTTGCTTTGCCCAAAAGTAATTGTTGGGCACATTCAAGAGAAACGTCGAAATTCTTCTTGTCAGAGAAGGCAATGATTTCACCTTCCTCGTTAAAGATAGCAAAGCCAATACCGCCAGTTCCATTCATGGTCATAGCCTGTACAGACAAGGAATACGTGTACTCTGGCGCTGCAGCAGTAGCAAATGAAGCATAGGAGCCAAGGTCGGCACAAACCGTACTCTCTCCATAGAATTCCAGGCTGTCGCCCTTGTGGCTCTTGATTGTATCACCAGTGGCGTCGTTGATAAAGAGTACTGCAATATTCTCGGGATATTCCAATGCCTTTACCTCTGCTATGGCGGCATCTATCTCTTCCTGGGTCATGTTGTAGTTGGCATTGCTATAGTCACCCACGAATCTGTCCTTCATCACACGGAAGAAACCATGTGCACGGAAGAACTCTGTAAGGTCCTCGCCTGATGCCAGACAGCACTTCTTGTAGAAATGCAACAGGCAGGCAGCACCGCTCTGCTCGTATTCAATGGTCATGGGGTCCTGACGCAGCATTTCAAAGAGGACGGGATAGAACTTGGGGTTCTTGCCCAGAACATGATAATATAGGAACAGCTTGTAGTACATGTGGGTCTGTACCCAGATGTTGTTTGTAAAGAAGTCCGAACCTTGGGTATTGAAGGTTTTCAGCACATTGGACAGGGCACCTTCATTGCCATTATAGCGCGATGTGGTCTCGCCATAATACCAGAGGACAACGTTGGAGAACAGATTGTTGGTAACCTCGGTGAGGCCACGCATGTTCAGAGGTCCCTGATGCTGATGGCCTATCTCGTGACCAGGGCCCCAGTGCGAACCAGCGTTGGTGGGGAGGGATTCTATCACACCACTCATAGTATTATAGTGGTAGCCACAGTGATCCCATGAACCATACATGTAACTGTTGCCGCCTACACCGAACGAGAGACCATGTACATTGTAGTAATCGCCATAGTCGCATGCATAAGCATCGCCATTATTACCGATATGGTCTATTACGTAGGGTGCAGAAGAGTAGGGCGACTTCAGCGCATTTTCCTCTGTCGTGGCCTTATCCATAACGCCCATAAGCAAGCGTTCCCACAGCATCACTTTGTCCCACTCGTTGATGGCAGCCTCTATCTCAACTCTCTCGTTGAAATAATATGCCAGTCCCTTGTTGCCTTCTGTATCGGCATCGTTCAGAGGGAACTGCAGGGTGATGTACTTGCCCAAGACGGTGAGGTCGGTCTGTGTGGCGCGTGCTTCAAGATACTCCCAATCAGCATTCCCATCGGGCGTATAAAGCGCATCACCCACTTTGTTGTAATATCCGTTGATATGTCCGCCCTCGATATGTATCTTCAGTGCAGGGTAGTCGGACAGCTTACGCTTGCAAGCCGCCTTGCCGGTCTTGTTGTCCGATGTATCGAAGGTATGTACCACATAGTTGATGCAGTAGTTGGTGTTGGCAAAATAAGATGGAACGATATTCAGGCCCGACTTCAGTTCCACGCCTTCGCTATAACCTCCTAACTTGCCATGTCCAATATACGAAGCAAGATACAGCGATGCACCATCCTTTATCTCACCCTCTACCATAACATACATCAGCGATTGGGCTGTGGAGTATATACCGGTGGGATTGTTCAGATTGGTGTGTGCATTTATCCTTAGCGCCTTGGCTGCTGCCTCGGGCTCGTTGTATGGTTCATATAGTTGCACACGGTATTTCTTGGCATAGTCTGAATCCCACTCCTGCTTGGAAGGGTCGCCATTAGCTTCTTTCCATGAATCTGCAAGAACCTTTAGCACCATTTGTTGCAGGGTGGCGGGCAAAGCACGATAGTTGTCGTTCGACGTCATCTCCGCTTCTGTGTATGACACCTTCAATTGTGTGCATGCCTTGTCGGCAAACAACGCATCAAGTGCAGTCTGGTAGGCAGCCTGCGTATCATCGGAGACAACAAGATTATTAACCGAATTTAGAACTTCGTCAAGTTGATCTTGGGGGTAAGATACTTCCTCAAACTGCCATAGTGTGTTGTTATTGTTGTTATCGTTGGAATATGACCAACTGACAGCATTACCAGAACCGTCGATATGCAGATAGCCATAAGTATTTGTGTGGCCACTTTGACGAATGGCAAAAGCATCGGAATCATTTGTGTATTCCAAATCTACCTTTGCCGAAACAAGGGTCCATGCACCTGACGTCGAATTGTTGCCCTGCAGATAAAACCCAGAAGCCAGATTACGCATAGAGAATGTGCTTTCTGATACAGACTCCACATACCACTGCTGCGACAAATCAGCATTGTTCGTTGTAACAGCAATTACCTTAAACAAGCTTGTAATACCTAAAGAATTGCCCTTGCCAACATTCTTCAGATTGTAAACCTTGCCCGATTGTGGCTGTGCCACAGAAATCAGGCTAATAACTAAACAAAAAAGCGAAAGTAATGTCCTCCTCATGGTGTTTGCCTCGTATTATAATCGTGATATTTTATAGACTATCTGTTCTAAAATCGCACAAAGATACTCATTTTTATTGTGATAATCAGAGTTTTCTTACTTTTGTTTTCCTTATCTGCACCAAAATCATCCTAAACGGTTTAAAGTGCTCATTCGGAGACAAAAACAACCGCCATGGCGCAATGCCACGGCGGTTGTTTGTACATATAGTGTATTTTCTCTTACATTGGGGACTGTGGAAGAATCTGTTCTTCTTACCAGCCCTGATCCCACAGGTTGGGAGAACCGGGGGTGTTATCCTCACGGCCAAGCTGACCACCATCTACACTGGTGTCAACTGTGGTGTCGTTAAGTTCCATGCTTGCTGCCAGCATGCTGATAGCGCCAACCTTTATTACCTCCACAGAGGGAGCTATATATGTCTTTTTCATTGCTTATGCTTTATTTTAATATTACTTTACAATCACCTTGCCATTCACAACGAAGACTCCCTTCTTTGCATTCAGCACACGGCGGCCAGCCAGGTCGTAGATTTCAGTCTTCACATTTCCGTTTTCACCTTCAACGCCCTCAATGCCTGTCTCATTGCCACCGAAATCAAAGACGAGGAAGCGAGACTCAGCACCAGTGTTTGCAGGCAGGTATGCCTTGAAAGCATTGTTCTTCCAAGCTTCAAATGTCACCTCAGGATCATCATTCTCAGTATCAGTACTTACATTGTTGCGAGCTGTATAAAGACCAACTCCCTTATCGCCATTTGAAAGGACATAAGCAGCCTCTGTAATGTTCTTGTTTACTGTTGTTCCCTTGAGTTCGTTACTAGAAACTGTTGCAGGTTCACCAGTTGCATAGTTGAAGTAGTATTTACCCTTAGTAGCCTTAACAATTACAGCTGTGTTTGCTGGGAGAACACCCTGAACCTTAGTCATAGCTGCATAGTCACCTACGACAGCAGCTGTATATACACCACACTCATCACCTTCAAGCGCAGGAATTGTCGCATTGTAGCCAAGGCAAAGTGTTGCGTAACCAGCATCACCAACTGTAAGCTCATGTGAAAGTGCTGTAATGTCAGGAACCTCGCTGATTATCCATGCAGAAGCATCATTAGCACCAACCGCATCCCAACCTACAACTGCCGAACCAGAATCCTGTGCATGCAACTTAGCACCTACCCTCTCAGAATTCTCTGGAGTGATATAAACGATATTCGCTGTACCTGTGTGAGCAATAGTAACCATCACAGAAGGATTCTCTGTTGCCAAAGCCAAGTTTTGACCCCATCCGTGCCTCTGAACTGTGCTCAAGTATGTACCTCTCTGTACATTGTATAAATAGAACTTATTATCACCAGCAGGAACAAACTGGAATACGTGACCAATTGTACCATTTGCCATATTATCCGTAGTGATCGCAAACTGCATACCACCATCATTGTTTACATAAATTTGCTGTTTTGCACGATGGTCATTCTTGCAATTGGCGATAGTATAGAACTTGCCTCCAGCTGGCTGAATTATTGCAAGAGCAGCAACAGCATTCTGCAAAGCTACCTGGGCTGCATAGTTCGCAGCAGCACTCTCATTTCTTTCAGCTGCTATTTTTGCAGCATTCAAAGCAGTAGTCAAAGCAGTAGCACTCTCTGCGGTGTAATAACCTACAGTAGTTCCACCCACGCCATATACTGCGATAGCAGCATCTACCTGGTCGATAAGAGCCTGCAAATCAGCAAGACCTGTTAAATCACGCTCTGTAACCCACATTGTAGAACCCTGGTCAGCATCTGACCAGAAAGCAATTTTGCCACTCTGCGCGTTCATATACTGGTTGCTGCCAGGATACTGGAAACAGAAGTGCTCTGCATCTTTGTTTGTACCGCTTGACTTGATAGCCCAAGCAACAGCATCGTCAAAAGCGCCGAAAGAAGGATTGCCCGAACCGTTAGAAACCACAGCGTTTGCATCCGCTGGAGCACCATAGTTAACCATCTTGAAACCAGCGAATGGGTCACCAACAAACGCCCAAGTATAAGTATCCTCCTCACCAGTAGCCATTGTAGCATCAGCCCACTCAATGTATGTCTCAGCATACTGCAAGTATTTTCCATAACCTGCACTTGAGTGCTGCTGGATATAATACCAATTCTTTATATTATTAGCATCTGCTGCATACTTGAAAGGAAGATTCTCCTCAACAGCAATAGTAATAGTCATAGGAGATGCATCCTCTGTTGGAATTGTACCCTCAGGCTTTGTAGCAGAGATACCGAATGGGAACTGAACAGTGACATTGGGATATTCTGCACCAGTCATTGTCGTCACTGTCTGTGTATATCCGGCAACGGGGTTACCATTGTAGGTAAAATTGTAAGTGATTTCGATTTCCTTTGCAACATCTGGATCTATCTGCTCAACAAAGCGCCATGCAGAAGCTGAACCAATGCTACCCCCCCAAGAAACAATGTTACTGCTTTGATTTGCTCCATTACCATGGTTATTGGCGTGTAAAGTTGTATTGTTAACTACGATATTGAACTGATACTGTGATAAATAGTTGAACTTTGCATAATTCTCAACGGCATCACTGGTTTCAGTTCCGTTCAAGTATTTACCTGTTCCAAGATTCTTCACTGCATAACCGACATTATTTTCGTCATACTCTACAGTCCAGTAGCAATTCTTGTTTGTAAGGTCAATAGTATTCCAACCAAGTGAACCATCTGCACCTACAACAAGACCTTTCTTGACACCTTGAAAGTTCTCAAACAATGGAGCCTCAATTGTATAGAACTTCTCAGCCTCAGGCCAGTTGATATCCTCAACCAAATCTATAACAAAGATAGAGCCAGCGTCATTTGCGCTCCAAGTAGTGTAACCATTACCAGTATTTCTCTCGTTCAAAGATGTACCACTAAACTTGATAGCAAGACCAGTTGTTCCATCATTATAAGGAGTCACACATATCTCACAAGAAACACCATCATTATTCCAGGCTCCAGCACCAGTGAAAAGCAAGCTACTCTTCTCGGCCTCTGCATTGTGGATTTTAACATCGCTCAATGAAGAACCTGTAAAGAAGAACTTGTGAGCATCTGTAAGAACCTGAGGAGTCGCATCCTTAACACCTTCTGCTGTGTAATAAAGAAGTTTACCACTTGCAGAACGAGTGTTCGAGATTGTGTAATAGATTGGATTCTCCAAATCCGTTGTGATTTTTGGCAGATCAGTAGGACCAGCCCAACCACTCACCGTACCACACAGTACGGCAAGCGTAAGTAAAAGTTTTCTCATAAAAAATTTAGTTTTAGTTTATAGTATTTAGTTCTTTGTATCAGTGCATGTTGCCTGAACCTGTGCCGTGCCACGAGCAGGATGCTCCGCTGTTCGCCCCTTATATATATAATAAGGTATAGGAGAGGGCACAATGACGTGCAGTCGCTACCACACTATGCTTTAATCGGGACAAAATTAGAGATTTATCGCCTAACCACCAACAAATTAACGTTTTTTTTGTGCTTAACTGCCGTATTTTTCCTAAATCCGTGCCGAATGCCCTGCCCAAGATCATCAAAAGATGTCCAAAACACGACACAAAGACGACGAAAAAGCACCTCGGATGAACACTACACATTACTTTCCGACGTACACACGACACAAACGCAACGCGCACGTAAATATACTTGATTTCGCCCCCTGCTCTGCCGTATCTTTGCAGTGCGAAAAGGGAACAGGCCTACCCAACCAAGCAACAAAACATTCATCAACCCCTGCCGGAGTAAATCTCGGTTCCACTCCCCACCTCCGGCAGACACTAACAAACATTCACAGGGGAGCGGAACAGATCATATTATGGCAATACCTTATTCTTTGGTTCTGAGACACAACCAGCCCGGCGAACCCGAACAGGGCAACAAGACCTTCCCCATGGCACAGTACAACAGGGTGATGGACCTGAACGCCATGGCAAAGCACATGACCAGCCATGGCAGCAAGTACGACAAGGGCGACGTGATGGCAGTGGCAACACAACTGAGCAGCTGCATACGCGAACAGCTTCTGCTGGGCAACAAGGTGGCACTGGGCGACCTGGGTGCATTCTCGGTTTCTCTGGTCAGCAAGGCTGCTCCAAACGCCGAGGAGTTCCACACAAGCCTGATAAAGCAGGTGAAGGTGAAATGGGAACCCAGTCCCGAACTCCGCGACCTGATAAAGGAGGCACAGTTCACCTTCGTTGGTACCCGCGAGGCGCAGAGCGAGGCACGCAAGGCAGAGCGTGAACGACTGAACGCCCTGGCAACCATACAGCCGGGAACAGAGACCCCAGAGGAGGATCCCGATGACGAGGGCGAAGGCGGCACGAACATAGAGTAACCTCCAACCTGGGAGACTGAACGTTGACTTGCGAAGCTTGATGAGCTTGCGAATAACGTTTAATGTTGAAAGATTAACGATTAATGTTGAACGATTAACGATTAACGTTGAAAGATTAGAGGAAGGTAGGGACGCTGCGTGCAGCGTCCGGGAATAAGTTCCTCGTGGTATACGGGCGTCCCTACAAGCGTGAAATAGGAAAGGCAATAATTCTCTGCGCTCTTTGCGTCCTCTGTGTGCCAAATAAAATCTCTCTTATCCCTTAATCTCACGCAGAACGCAGAGTTCCAAAGCAAACCGCGCTGTCGCTGGAGTAGTCGCTGGCTACGCACAACAGGAGAACGCAGAGGGACAACGGACAACGGAAAACTGAGGACTATCCACCCCCTCCGCTTCGCTCGTCCACCCTGTCTCAGGGGGACAGTTGGTTACTACTGCTAACGCTATCACCCACTTTCTCCCCCTGAGACAGGGGCGAGTACCCCGCAGGGGGGAGGGGGTGGATAAACTCTCTGCGCTCTCTTGTCGCAACGAAGTTCGCGACCTCTCCAGCGCAAGCGTGAAATAGGAAAGGCAATAATTCTCTGCGCTCTTTGCGCTCTCCGCGTGCAAAACAAAAGCGCTCTTATCTTTTACCTCACGCAAAGGACGCAGAGGGACAGAGCAAACAGCGCTGCCGCTGGAGTAGTCGCCCTAAATTTAACACACTAAAAAACTAATAACAATGAACAACAAGAACAACATCTGGAGTAAAATCATCAACATCGTAATCACTGTACTTACCGCCATTGCCACCACCTTTGGCATGACCTCCTGCATGTAAAGTGCACGCAAGTACATCCACACACAAGACTGACTGGAATGAGAACAATATCACTTATCATCTTGCATTGCTCTGGCATAAAGCCCGAGCAACGTTCCTCGGCCCTGCAAATAGACCGCTGGCACAGAAAACTGGGATGGAACGGTATAGGCTACCACTATGTGGTGCGCCGAAACGGTACCATAGAGAAGGGAAGGCCGGAAAGCGTAGCCGGTGCACACTGCCGCGAGCACAACAAGCATTCCATAGGGGTATGCTACGAGGGCGGTCTGGATGCCCAGGGACATCCTGCCGACACACGCACCGATGCCCAGAAACAGGCCCTGAAGAAACTGCTGGACGAACTGAAACAGCGCTACCCCCGCGCCCTGGTGCTTGGACACCACGACCTGAACCGCTACAAACCCTGCCCCTGCTTCGATGCCAAGGCAGAATATGGAGGTAGGGACGATTAACGGTGAGAGGTGAGAGGTGAGAGGTGAGAGGAAAGTAGGGACGCAGCGTGCTGCGTCCGAATTACATCAAACCATTGCTTTGCGGACGCTGCACGCAGCGTCCCTACCGCCAAACGTTAAACGGTAAACGATAAACGTTAAACGATAAACGTTTTTCACCGCTCCGGGGTGATCATAATCCAATTATAGTTCCTGCCCGTGGCGATACTCTCGCGACGGGCAGAGTAATAAACCGGGGAGGTGAAGGTGTCCACTCCTGCCACATGTATATCCTGCACTCCACACTGCTCCAGAATCCAACGGTTGGCATCCCAAAGGTCTATGTGCCATTTATGGGGATGGGGAGCATCGGGGAACTTCATTGCTATGCGCGACATGGGGAAACCCTCGGAGAGGAAGCGTTCATAGACTTCGTCGCCGACCTCAAAGGACTGGAGCGAAATGCCCGGACCTATGATGGCGGAAAGGTCTGAGCCATGCGAACCCATGGCACGTACGGTCTTTTCTACAATATACTGAACCGTGCCCTTCCACCCTGCATGAATGGCGGCAACGGAACGCTGACGATGATCATAGAGCAGGACGGGGATGCAGTCTGCCGTCTTCACGGCAAGGCATAGACCAGGGACATCAGTAAAGACAGCATCGGTGTCCTCTGGACGACAGAAGGTGGAAACACGCACCACATGGTCGGTATGGGTCTGACGGGGAAGAGCAAGGGGCATGCCTGTGCCAAAGGCACGTGCATCGTCAAGTTCCTCGCCTTTGCCTGTGGTACCGGCACTGAGCCATGATGGAGTATCGTACAAAAGCATATCGCCGTTCTTTGACTTACTGAACACAAAAAGCCACAATGGAGCGCCAGAACTTCACAGTCCCCACAAGGGTTCTAAAGGTCTCAGGCTCCTGCGCCTACTCGCTGATCTGCTTTATTCCGCCTGTGCTTTGATAGAAAGTAACCTTGGTGGTGGCCATCTTGTCGAAGAGCACACCGGAAAGTATCTCCTCGCATCCAAACTGCGCCATGGGAATTTCCATGGAGACATATTCCCTGTGAGCATCGAAGACCTTCACCTCGGTGCGTACGGGAACGTTGTAGTACAGGGCACGAAGCATCTTGCCCTTCTTCTCCTGTACCTTGGCATCCTCAGAGGGTTCGGGCAGAGGATCCATGGTCTTCACACTCATGTAGAAGGGCGCACCGGACATGTCGTCGGCATCCACCAGACCTGTCCACTGCGAGAAACGGAAAAGCAGTTCTTTGTCGGTCTGGTCTGAGGGCAGAACCTCAAGAACGTAATATTCCTCGCTGACCTCGGTGGTACCCACGAAAAGACTCATGAGAGCCTTCTGCTGGGCATCCAGATTGTCCAGCATAAGGCGCAACTGTTCGCCGTCCTTTGGTGTGTTGTCGGCCTCGCCACGCACCAGGGCATCGCGGCTTTCACGTATGTCGTATATTTCGCGAGCCACCAGTTCTGCCATCTTTGCCACAGATGAAGCCTGTAGCATCTCACGGTTCATATAACTGCGTACCTGCTCTGGCAGGATGGGCTTGCTGAGCACACTGGATTCTGGCACAGCAGGCAGTGTTTCCTGGGCAGTCTCGGCATTGACGGCAAGAAGAAGACCGTCGGGGCTGAGGGTTACCAAAGGTGCCACGGTGCGACCCTTGAGTTTGATGCTGTAGGCCTTGGCTGAATCAGGGACTCCGTAGGGAAGCATGTCTATCCCCTTCACGGTCCATGTGGTGGTACTACGGACGGGGACATCCTGCATGCGCATATATTTGAATGCATACATGTGGAAGTCTCCGGGCAGAACAACCTTCTTCTCGGCTCGCACCACAATGCGCAGTGCCGTGCGGGGCAGGTAGTAGGAAACTCCTTCTACTGTGCTTCCAGGCACAAACTTCTCCAACTGTGTCTGCGCCATGGCAAAGAAAGTAAAAAGCAGGAACGGCAACAGCAGAATCTGCCTTGCCGAGGGTAAAATAATATGTTTCATAGACCTCTGGCTTATGCTTTTGTGTTCTTTTTCAAAGCAAAGATACAAAAAATATCAAAACAACGATACCGTATAAGCCTAAGTTTGAAGTTTTTTTAATACCTTTGCCAAGAGATTATACATTATTATAAATAACGCACATTAGTCATGAGCACAATACGGGTACACGACAAGGAGTTTGCACCAAGCATACCGGCAGAAGAGATAATGCAACAAGTACGCAGGGTGGCAGGAGAAATAAACAAGGACTACGAGGGGCAGCAGCCGTTGTTTCTGGTTGTGCTGAACGGCGCCTTTGTCTTTGCCGCTGACCTGATGAGGGAAATAAGCGTGCCGGCAGAGGTTTCGTTTGTGAAACTGGCCTCGTATGAAGGAACATCTTCCACAGGAACTGTGCGCGAAGTGATTGGACTGAACACCGACATAACAGGGCGACCCATAATAATAGTGGAAGACATCGTGGAAAGCGGCATAACCATGGCGCACATGATAGAGACACTGAAAAAGCAGAACCCCAAGAGCATAGACATCTGCACCCTGTTGGTAAAACCCGAGAAATTAGAGGTGAAACTGGATATCCGCTACGTTGCCATGGAAATCCCCAACGACTTCATCCTGGGCTACGGACTGGACTACGACGGGCTGGGACGAGGACTGAAGGACATCTACACAATTGTACAATAACCCTTCCACCCATTAAAGACACTAAAGACCCTAAAGGCCTTAAAGACTATACAGTCTCCAAAGGCCTTAGAGCCCCCAAAATACTAAAGACCCTATTATTATTACTTTTTCTTATGAAGAACATTATCATCTTCGGTGCCCCCGGTTCGGGCAAAGGCACATACAGTGACGAGATCGTAGCAAAGTACAACATGGGACACATAAGCACCGGCGACGTGCTGCGCGAGCAGATCAAGGCTGGTACCGAACTGGGCAAGACAGCACAGGGCTACATAGACAACGGCCAGCTGCTGCCCGACGAACTGATGATTGACATCCTGGCTGATGCATACGACAAGTTCCCTGCCGGCAAGGGCGTGATATTCGACGGTTTCCCACGCACTATCCCACAGGCAGAAGCCCTGAAGAAGATGCTGGCAGAGCGTGGCCACGACATGGGCATGATGATTGAACTGGTTGTGGAAGAGGACGTGCTGATGGCCCGCCTGCTGAACCGCGCCAAGGAGCAGGGACGTGCCGACGACAACGAGGAGACAATCAAGAAGCGCTTTGCCGTATATCACTCACAGACCGCTCCCCTATCGGAATGGTTTGCCAAGGAGGGCATGCGCAACACCTTCGCCTGGGCAGAACTGGGCAGCAAGGAAGGTATGCTGGAGGCAATCTTCAAGACAATAGACGAAGCTATCAAAGCCTAAACAAGTAGGGACACGGCATGCGTGTCCGAAAATCCCAACGATGGAAAGCAATTTTGTAGACTATGTGAAAATAGTGTGCCGCTCGGGAAAAGGCGGACGTGGTTCCATGCACATGCACAGGGCCAAATATGCACCTAACGGAGGCCCCGACGGCGGAAACGGCGGACGTGGCGGCCATGTGATATTGCGTGGCAACCACAACTATTGGACATTGCTGCACCTGAGATACGACCGCCATATCTTTGCCACACACGGCGAGAACGGAGGCAAAAACAAGTCCACGGGAGCAGACGGACAGGACAAATACATAGATGTGCCCTGCGGAACGGTGGTCTACAATGCCGAGACGGGAGAGTATATCTGCGACGTAAAAGAAGACGGACAGGAAGTAATCCTGCTGAAAGGCGGCAGGGGCGGTCTGGGAAACTGGAACTTCGCTACTTCCACGAACCAGGCTCCACGATATGCACAACCCGGCGAACCGATGCAGGAAATGACGGTCATCATGGAACTGAAACTGCTGGCCGACGTGGGTCTGGTGGGCTTCCCTAATGCAGGAAAGAGCACCCTGCTGTCCAGCCTGTCCAGCGCCAAGCCCAAGATTGCGGACTACCCCTTCACAACGATGGAACCGTCCCTGGGCATCGTGCCCTACCGCAACGGCCAGTCGTTTGTGATGGCGGACATTCCAGGTATCATAGAAGGTGCCAGCGAAGGACGAGGACTGGGTCTGCGTTTCCTGCGACATATAGAACGCAACTCCCTGCTTCTGTTCATGGTTCCAGGCGATACAGACGACATCAGGAAGGAATACGAAATCCTGCTGAACGAGGTTGCAACATTCAACCCCGAACTGATGGACAAGCAGCGTGTGCTGGCCGTAACAAAGAGCGACCTGCTGGACGACGAACTGCAACAGATGCTCTCGGAAGACCTGCCCACAGACCTGCCCGTAGTGTTCATTTCCGCAGTAGCACAAAAGGGCATAACAGAACTGAAGGACCTGCTATGGGCCGCCCTAAATGCCGAGAGCAACAAGATAGCGGCCATCACTCACGAGGAAAGCATAGTCCACCGCAACAAGGACATCGCCCTGCTGCAACATGAAATGCAGGACGAGGGCGAAGATGAAGAAATAGAATTCCTGGACGAAGGCGAATACGAGATAGAGGACTGGGAAGAGGAGGACTGGGAATAAACCCCCTCTCCAAGGACCAGCCGGATCCCATCCGCGCCCCTCACCTCATAGGCCCTCCTAGGCTTCCCTAGGCTTTCCTAGGCTTTCCTAGGTCCTCCTAGGACCTCCTAGGTTATCCTAGGTTATCCTAGATCATCCTACCCCCCACCAACAATAAGGAGGATGCGCCAGCGCGCATCCTCCTTATTTTCTTTCCGTCAAGCGGAGATTAGAGCTTGTCGTTAGAACCGAGAACGTTCATGATCTTGTGAACGTACATCTTCTTCATGTTCTCGCGAGCGGGCTTCAGATACTGACGGGGATCGAAGTGGCCGGGGTTCTCAGCGAAGTGCTTGCGGATAGCAGCAGTCATAGCCAGACGAGAGTCAGAGTCGATGTTAATCTTGCAAACTGCGCTCTCAGAAGCCTTGCGGAGCTGCTCCTCGGGAATACCTACTGCGTCGGGCAACTTGCCACCGAACTGGTTGATGGTGTCAACCTCGTCCTGAGGAACTGAAGAAGAACCGTGGAGAACGATGGGGAAACCGGGCAGCTGCTTCTCGATCTCTGCCAGGATGTCGAATGCCAATGGAGGAGGAACGAGCTTGCCAGTCTGAGGATCTACAGTGCACTGCTCACGAGTGAACTTATAAGCACCGTGGCTGGTACCGATAGAGATAGCCAGAGAGTCGCAACCTGAACGTGTAGAGAAGTCTACAACCTCCTCGGGCTTGGTGTAGTGAGAAACCTCTGAAGAAACCTCGTCCTCAACACCTGCCAATACACCGAGCTCAGCCTCAACGGTTACGTCGTGTGCATGTGCATACTCAACAACCTTCTTGGTCAGAGCGATATTCTCCTCGTAGGGAAGGTGAGAACCGTCGATCATTACAGAAGAGAAACCGTTGTCGATACACTCCTTACAGATCTCGAAGCTGTCACCGTGGTCGAGGTGCAGAACGATCTGGGGATTCTCGCAACCCAACTCCTTAGCGTACTCTACAGCACCCTGAGCCATGTAGCGCAGGATAGTACCGTTGGCATAAGCACGAGCGCCCTTAGACACCTGCATGATAACGGGAGACTTGCACTCTACAGCAGCCTGAACGATAGCCTGCATCTGCTCCATTGTGTTGAAGTTGAAAGCAGGGATAGCGTAGCCACCTGCTACTGCCTTGGCGAACATTTCACGGGTGTTCACCAGACCCAATTCCTTGTAACTTGTCATTGTTGTAAATGTTATTAAAGGGTTTATGGTATAATTGTTTGTATTCTCTAATATAGTCTAATCCGCACAGGGAGTTCATACATCCTTTACAAGATACACAACCACGGGGAGGTGGTCGCTGTAACCGTCCAGCCAGACACCACGGGAGTGGGTGCGTTTGGGAGTTCCCTTGTATGCTCCTTCCGTCTGGAAGAGATAGGGGCGCTTGAAGATCTGGTAAGAGTGGAGGGTAAGGCCGTCATAGGAGGATGCCTTGTGGTTCTCTATCAGGCTACGGCTCATAACAATCTGGTCAAACAGATTCCAGGCTCCCTGATAACTGAGCGTTCCCTGCCCCTTCTTGCGCAGGACATCCCACCAGGGATTATAGAAGTCGCCCTGCTCCACCTCCTTGATCTTGCGCTTGGCGCCAAGGCACTCCGCCATGGAGGCATTGTCGGGGTCGTCATTCATATCGCCCATTACGATTATGTGCTGACTGGGATCTGCAGCGGAAATACTGTCTGTCAAAGCACGCACCTGACGGCCGCCATATTCGCGAAAAATGCCTTCTGCCGCACGACTGGGCCAATGGCAGACGATAACCGTAACGTTGTCTCCAGCCAACTTGCCCTGGACACAGAAGAAGGGGCGGGTACGGCGCACGGTATCTCCATTCTCGTAGACATAATCCTTGTTGAAAGCCTTTACCACATGGAATGCTCGGGGATTATAGATCAGGGCGCAGTCCACACCGCGCTTGTCAGGTCCCTCGATATGAAGATAACGGAAACCGCGCTTCTTCATGGCCGGCTGGGCCACAAGGTCGTCCAAAGCCTTGGAGTTCTCGACCTCGCTAACACCGATGATGCTGGCACCGTAAGGCAACTTGTCCGTACCAAGTTCGCAAAGCACCTGGGCCATATTGGCCAACTTATGCTCGTACTTGATCTTGGTCCAATGGTAAGTGCCGTCGGCCAGGAACTCCCAGTCGTTCTTTCCCGCATCGTGGCAGGTATCAAAAAGATTCTCCAAATTGTAGAATGCAACAGCATGCATCTGCAACTTGCGGTCCTGGGCAAATGCCTGCACAGCAAAGACAAATGCCATAATGCCGGTCAACAATGGAAGTATCTTTTTCATCTTACAGACTTGTTTTTATATGTGCCATGACGTAGGTGTACTTTCCACCACAATAATCACGCAGTGCAAAGTTAGCATTTTTTTATAAAAGTCGTATGCCTTTAACTAAAAAAGTGGAAGAGGAGAATGTATTTACAGATAAAATCACGAACTTTGTACGTAGTAAAATACATTTTTAATCTGTAAACACTATGAAAAGAAAGTTTCAACTGATGGCTCTTGCCCTATTGGCATCGACATGCATCTATGCCCAGAGCGAGCAGGAGTCGGAAGCGGATTCTACAGTCATGGCCATCGATGCCGGTGATTTTACCATTTCGGAATCACAACTGGGCGAGGATGACGACATGACATCGGACATCATCCAGGTAGGGTCCTCAAGCAACCTCTACACCAACAACATCGGATGGACATGGAGTGCGGCGCGCTTCAAGTTCAGGGCCCTGGACAACAAGTACAATGATGTCTACATAAACGGAGTGCTGGCCAACCAGGTAGAGAACGGACGCTTCCAGTTCTCCAACATAGGCGGCATGAACGATGCTGCACGCAACAAGGATGCAGCAACACCGTTCGAGGGCAACACCTTTGCCATGCCCGGTCTGGGCGGTGCAACCAACTACGATTTCCGTGCTGGAAGCATGAGTACCGGAAGCAAGGTAACACTGAGCGGACTGAACCGCAACTACACCCTGAGAGGAATGTTCTCGCACGGTACAGGAGTGAACAAGAACGGATGGGCCTTCTATGGCTCACTGGCATACCGATGGGGCAACATGGAGACTGCCGCCGTGGACGGTACCTTCTACAACAGTTTCTCGTACCTGCTGTCCGTCCAGAAGAAACTGGACGACAAGCACACTTTGAACATAGCCACATGGGGCAATCCCACCGAGCGTGCACAACAGGGCGCAAGCACCGACGAAGCATACTGGCTGGCAAACAACCGCATGTACAACCCATACTGGGGCTACCAGAATGGCAAGAAGCGTGCAAGCCGCATCGTAAACGACTTTGCACCTACCCTGCTGATTACCTTGGATACGAAGATCAGCGACAAGGTGAAGATGACGACCAGCGGCATGGTGCGCTACCAGATGTATAGCAGCACGAAACTGGACTACAGCGGCACCAACCCTGCTCCAGACTATTGGAAGAACTTCCCCTCGTACAACTACGACGTGTGGGGCGAAACTGACGGAAGCAACAACAATCTGGATGCTTACAGTTCTGCCAAGGAATACTGGCAGAGCGGCCCCCAGGCACGCCAGATCAACTTTGACGAACTCTACTTCGCCAACCAGCAGCTGAACAAAAGTGGAAGCGATGCCATCTACTGGATACAGGCACGCCACAACGACCACCTGACCGCATCTCTGGGCAGCAACCTGAACTGGGACATAGACAATACCAGCAAATTCAACGCCGGCCTGCAACTGAGCACCACACAGGGCATGCACTACCAGACAATGGAAGACATGCTGGGTGGCGAGAACTTCCACAATATCGACCGTCATCTGGTGGGCACATATCTGGAGTCCGACCCCAAGGCTGACTACGACCTGAACAACCCCGGACGCAAAGTACAGGTGGGAGACCGTTTCGGTTATGACTACGACATCATGGTGCAGAAGTTCAACATATATGCCTCGTACAGCAAAAAACTGGGCATCACCAACAATTACCTGGCGGCACGACTGGGAAGCGTAAGCATGAACCGCAAAGGCAATATGAAGAACGGCCTGTTCCCCAAGAACAGTTATGGACAAAGCAAGACAGCAAGATTCCTGGACGGTGGCGGAAAATTATCAAGCGTATTAAAGCTTGGAAGAGGCCATTCGCTGACCTTGGCCGGAGGTTTTGAACTGAAGGCTCCCAATGCTCGAGATGCTTTCATCTGCCCTGAGAAGATGAACGACTTTGTGTACAATCTGAAAAACGAAAAGATTGCCAGTGCAGAACTTACCTACGGTCTGAACAATAGTTGGCTACAGTTGACCCTGACCGGATACTATATCTACAAGTACGACGGCACGGAATGGTCCTGCTTCTACGACGACAACGAGAGCAGTTTCGTATATGTAAGCTCACAGAACATCAAGAAGCGCAACTACGGCGGCGAACTGGCTGCCAAGTTCAAGGTAACAAGCAACTTTGACATTACGGTGCTGGGCACATACTCCGAGGCACAAATCGTAGGCAACACCGATGTGGACTACATGCTCTCCGACGATGGAACGCTGAAAAGAACCGAATGCTTTGCCGACGGCATGAGAGAAGGCGGCACGCCTCTGGCAGCTGCCAGCATAGCGCTGAACTACCGCGTGAACGGATGGTACCTGGGACTGACAGGCAACTACTATGACCGCATATACCTGAGTTACTCTCCCGTAACACGACTGAAGACCGTACAGGAACTTTGGGCCAAGAACAACTACGGCGGTGCCTACATAGACGTGGACGGCACATCCGTATACGCTATTCCCGAACAGGCAAAGGGCAACGGCGGTTTCGTGCTGGATGCCTCTATAGGCAAGCAGTTCTATCTGGGCAAGAACCCTCTGAGCGTGAATCTGAACCTGAGCAACATCACCAACAACACCAGCCTGTGCACCGGCGGTTACGAGCAGAGCCGTGCAAACTACAGCGTGAACGATGGCGAGATGTCCAGCCGCACATACAACTTCCAAAAGAACCCCAAGAAGTACTATGCTCAGGGATTCAACTTCATGTTGAACATAAACTACCGTTTCTAATATAATATAATAAGGTATAAGAAAACATGAAAAAGACTATATTATACATAATTCTCGCCTTCACTACCCTTTGTATGGGTTCGTGCATGAACAAGGACTGGGAAGCGCCAGACTTTGGCAACAATCCTCCCTATGGCAACAACGAGATTGTACCCAGCACAAGCAAAAAGACAACCATTGCCGAACTGAAGGAGAAGTATGCCAGCGTGATTACCTCCAACGGGTACAAACTCATAGAGGATGACTTGCAACTGCATGCCGTAGTGAACGGCAACGACCAGGGAGGCAACCTGTACAAGCAGATTTCTATCCAGGACGAGACCGGCGGCATCATCGTTGGCATCAACGCCACAGACCTGTATGCCTTCATGCCCGTGGGACAGAATATAGTAATAAACC
Source organism: Bacteroidaceae bacterium (assembly GCA_045612965.1). Taxonomy (GTDB): domain Bacteria; phylum Bacteroidota; class Bacteroidia; order Bacteroidales; family Bacteroidaceae; genus Physcousia. The sequence continues at coordinate 21,474 of JAZLAC010000003.1, forward strand.
TGAAAGGCCTGTACGTTGGAGGATACGGCAAGATGGCACAACTCGGTGCTGAATACAACGGAGGTATGGGCCGCATGGAGCAAGGTATCTGGGAAAAGAGCGTACGCCTGGTGGGCGACGAGTTCACATCCACCAATGGCGATGAAACCACAACTATACAGATGACGGCAAAGGCCGACACCATAGATTTCAGCGCTCCCAAAGACCATAACTCCATGATTGGACGCATCGTAAAAATCAGCAACGTGGAAATCTCCGGCGAAGGCACACAAACCCTGGCTCCCGAAGACGGCAGCGTGCGCTTGACAAGTAATTGCGCCAACCGCAACATCAAGGGCACGGAGGCAAAGGATATCGTCCTGCGTACAAGTACATACAGCGATTTCGCTTCACGCCCCATCCCCGCAGGCAAGGTGGACATCTACGGTGTGTGCACCTACTACAACGGCACATGGCAGATACTGATGCGCACCAACAGCGACATGGTGGAACACGTTAGCGAATAAAAACACAAGAAACAAGTAATAACATAAAACACATTCATATATGAATAAGATTCTTAAAAGCATGATGCTTGCCGCCGTCACCGCTTTCGGTCTGGCAAGTTGTGAGGACGTTCCCGCTCCTTTCATTGAACCAGAAATGCCCGGTGCTGGCGGAGGTGAAGACATTACCCTGCCCTATACAAGCGCCAACCTGAAGGACGGTTTCGAAGTGTACACTCCCACCGGCAATGCATGGAGTTTAGGCAATACCTACGCAAAGGCAACAGGATACAACAGCGGTTCAACCACTGCTTCCGAGACATACCTCATTAGCCCCGCCATTCCTCTGGGCGATGCCGAACAGGTGTATGTGGACTTTAAATATGTAATCGCTTATACAAATTCCCTGGGACTGGAAGAGGGACATCAGGTTCTCGTGTGCACGGAATACAATACTGAAGCCCCTGCCTCATCTAACTGGATTAAACTGCCCTTTGAACCCAAGGAGCGTGAGGACCGCAACTCTTGGGACATGTATTCTGCTAACACCATGAGCATTCCTGCCGACATGCTTGGCAAGGAGATTCGTATAGCATTCCTGTACAAGTGCAACAACAACAGCGCTTCCACTTGGGAACTGACAAACCTGAGTGTTTCTACTGAACCCGGTGGCGAGGTTACTCCTGACGACCCAGAAACCCCAGACACTCCAGTAGATGGCGGCACATGGGACAAGCCATACACTGTTGCCCAGGCCATAGCCAACCAAACCGGTGCGGAAGTTTGGGTACATGGTTATATCGTTGGTTCTATCCCTGCAGATGCAGCAAAGGTGGTTCTTGAGAACATGACCTTCACCGCCGACGGTGCATCAGGCACCAACCTCTGCATAGCAGACATCCCCAATGAAACAAACTATGCCAACTGTGCGCCCGTACAGTTGCCTGCAGGTTCTGATGCACGTACCGACCTTAACCTGATGAACAATCCCACAAAGTTGGGCGTAGAGGTTTGGTTGAAAGGTAAAACTGTCAAGTATTGCGGTGCTCCCGGTTTGAAGGAAATCAGCAAGTACACCCTGACTGCTCCTACTGCAGAAGACGACCAGGAACAAGAAAGTGGCGACGAACCTGTTGAGGGAGCACAAGGTGATGGTTCTTTGGAGAATCCTTTCAATGCCGCCGCTGCATATAACTACACCGCCGCATTGCCTGCCGACCAGGCTACCTCTGAGAAATTCTACATCAAGGGTATCGTATGTGAGAGCAGCAAGATGGACATTAGCGCACAGTACAAGAATGCCACTTTCCATATCTCTGATGATGGCAGTAGCAATGGCACACAGTTCCTCATCTTCCGCACAAAAGGCTTGAATGGTGCAGACATTACATCTGCGGATGATGTTCAAGTGGGCGATGAAGTTATCATATACGCTTCTTTGGTCAATTACTACGGAAATACTCCAGAAACAGCACAGGGTGGCATTATCTACTCACAGAAGCGCAACGGTCAGGATGTAGACGGAGGAGAGACTCCTGGTGATGAGGACGAAGGCGACCAAGAAGGTGATGACCAAGGAAACGCCGAGGACTTCTCCATAAGCATGATGGACCTTTATAGCGAAGTAACTACTGGTAGCGTTGATGCTGGCACTAAAACACATAATGGTGTTACCTTTACTTTTGAGCAAAATGACGGTAACAATATGCCCAAATACTACTGGAATGCAAATGATGCATACAAAGCAGTACGCATGTACGCTCTAAACAAAATGAAGATTCAGTCTGGCAACAAAATAGAGAAAGTCATTCTGATTTGCAATGATGCAAGTGGCAGCACTCTTTATAATGGCAACAAGACTGCTACCGTCACTGCAGGAACACTTGACTGGGCAGATGACAACAAGACTGTCACAATTAATGATGTTAACAGCAATGTTGTCGAGTTGGTGAACCAACATTCCGCAAACTCAGGTGGTGTTCAGATCAGAATACACGATATCAAGATATACTATGCCAAATAGTCAATAACCACACCACACTTTTCTGCCGCCAAGTCACTCGCTTGGCGGCTTTTTTATAACTTTATTCCGTAAAAGTTTGGTCGTGAAGATAAAATGCCGTATCTTTGCACTCCGAAATAGCACTCCATTACACATATAGTTACCAGCTATATAACCAACAGATAATAATAAATAAGAAAAAAGATATGAAAAAAGGACTTCATCCCGAGAATTATCGTCCCGTTGTGTTCAAGGACATGAGCAATGGCGACATGTTCCTGAGCCGCTCTACCTGCAAGGCTACTGATACCGTAGTTTTCGAAGGTCAGGAGTACCCCGTAGTTAAGTTGGAAATCTCTAACACTTCTCACCCCTTCTACACTGGTAAGAACAAGTTGGTGGACACCGCTGGTCGTGTGGACAAGTTCATGAGCCGCTACGCAAAGACTCGCAAGTAATCTGCTTTGCTTTTGGCTTTATCAAGATTTTTAACAAGAAGATGTGCTATGTTCATGGCACATCTTCTTTGTCTTTAGTACAAGGTCCGTCTATGATGAAAAGAAAATTACCATCTGTCCTTTGGTATAACATGGGTATAGTCATCACAGCATGTCTTTATCTCATTTCATGCAACAATGAGATTCCCAGTCCTGACACGCCTTTGGACAAAATAAACGAGAATGCCAACAGCACTGCCATCATAGAGGCAAACCGTATGGAAATCCCTCGCCTGAAAGGTGGGACATACGACCAGTTCATAGTAAAACGTGCCAGACTCAGGGACAACAGCAACAAAATGTTCGTGAACTTCTGCATGGAGTACGACCAACTGAAGAAAGCCAGCAGATGGACAGCTTTCCGTTGGGACATTGACAATACCTACGATAGCAATTGCGGGCGTGCAGGCGACTTTGCTTCCGACCCGGACGTTCCCGTGAAGTACCGAGTCGGGAACGGCTATTTCAAAGGTTACCAGCGTGGGCATATGCTTGCAAGCGAAGACCGGCAGTGCTCTGTATCGGCAAATGCACAGACCTTCTATATGACCAACATGCATCCACAATTTGGACGTTTCAACGGATATGACGACAATGGCAGCTATGTGTGGGTGAATGCCGAGGGATTTGTAAGAAGACTTTATCAGGGATGGACACGTGCCAACAATGCCACGGACACAATATACGTGGTGAAAGGTGGCACCATAGACAAAGCCACACAAATTATAGGTTATACCAGCAATAGCAGTACCAGCAATATCATCGTACCGAAATATTTCTACATGGCACTGCTCTACAAGACAGGAAAATCGCAGACTCAGGGCGGATACAAGGCCATTGCCCTATGGATTCCCCACACAGAAGGAAACACGACCACTGGCAAAGACATTGCCCAAAAATATGCCATCAGCATAGACGAACTGGAAGAGAAGACGGGCATAGATTTCTTTTGCAATATGCCAGACCAACTTGAAGCAAAAGTAGAAGCCACATACAACCTCACAGCATGGGGGTGGCAAAAGAACTGATTTTGGTCCTCGGGACGACAAGCCTCTGCCCTCGGAACGATAGGATTCGGTTCTCGGGACGACAGGATCGGTTCTCGGGAGGACTTTTTGGGGAGAGACCTAAGGCAGTAAACTGACAGAAACAGGCAAGCAGTCTTACAAATCGTCTTTTACAGGTTGCAGATACTTCTCTGCAACCTTTTTTATATCCTTGCTAAACTCGGAGGTCTGAAGCGTCCATACGATACCCCGCGAGGCAGAACTAAGCGTAGCCCTCATCAGGGGAAGGAATTCGGCTTCGGCCCGTACCATCCTCATGGTATCTGCCATTTCCTCCGTCCAGGGCTGTATGTCCCCTACACTCCTGACGAACCGGGCAACGTCGGGACGCGGAACAGTACGCACAAAACTCCATGAGGTATCAAATACCTTCACCTCGCTATCTGCCACAGGACCCATATAAATACGGTTCACGCAGATGAGCGTGTCCGTTCCCTCGGCAAAGAGTTTCATTTCCACACACGAAGCCTCGCTGGTGCGCAGCAGCATGAAATCCTCGGTCAGGGAATCCAGTACAACCTGGTCGCCAAAGAGGTTCTTCACTCGGGCCTCCATGCCGTTTTCTATAAAATCGATACAGTCCAGGCGGTTGTTCCTTGTTGTCAGGGGCAGGACCGAGTCGGGCAACTGGGCAAGAATGTCCCTCATGCGCAACTGGGCCGATATGCCAGAGGCCAGGGCCAACAGGAATACTATCAAGGCGGTTCTCTTCATCTTCATCTTATCAATTACCTACGGTTCCCATATAGAGGAACAGCAAACCAAGGAGTACCAGCACCAGATCCACGGCCTTGCTCTTGAGGTTCTGCTCGTGGAAAAGGAAGGCTCCCATCATGAAACTTACAATGACACTGCCACGGCGCACCATGCTCACAACGCTGATCATGGCATCGTCCAGGGAGAGGGAATAGAAATATGCCAGGTCGGCAGCGCAAATGAACAGGCTTATGAACGGTATGGTCCAGCGCCATTGGAACTTGCCTTCGGGACTGCCCTTCCACCTCTCAAGCAGGACCACTACAACCATTATTGCCAACTGGTAGAAATTAAAGTAACTCTGCACCGTCAGTCTGTTCAGGCCCAAACCACCATCGGCAGGCGAGGACATCAGATATTTGTCGTACAGTCCGCTACAAGCCCCAAGAACGGCTGCGGCAAACAGACAAAAGACCCACCGGTTGTGCAGAAAGTCTATGCCCTCCTTCTTGCCACCGAGTTTGAGCAAGAAGAATGAACTCAAGGCCAACAGCACACCTGCCCACTGAAAAAGGTTTAAGCTTTCCCCGAATATCAGCATGGCACCCACCAGAACCAACATCGGACGGGCGGCATTTACCGGCCCAACAAGTGTCAGGGGCAAATGCTTCATGGCATAATAGCCGCATATCCAGGAACTCAGGACAATGAATGCCTTCAGCACTATGTACTTCTGCACCTCCCAACCTCCGAAGGGGGCATACCATATCATGGGCAGGAAGATGATGGAGGAGAACAGGCAGTTGAGCAGCAAGACCGTAAGCACGGCATTGCCTCTCAGGGACTGTTTCTTGAATACGTCATAGAAACCCAACAGGGTGGCGCTGACAAAGGCAAACAATATCCACATATCTTATTCTGTTTTATTCTATAGAGACTTTAGCGGTCAGTATTCAACTTCAACCAAGAAAAGTGCATTGCCCGGAACACTGTCACCGGCACGGCAACGGTCCTTGGCTTCAATTACCTGTCGCAGCTGTTCTATGGTCATACGACCACGACCTACCTCCAAAAGAGTGCCCACGATGGCACGCACCATGTTGCGCAGGAAACGGTTGGCAGATATTGTAAAGCACCACTGCCCATCCCCTACCCTGTCCCAATGGGCTTCAGTAATGGTGCAGTCATTGGTCTTGGTATCGGTATTCAGTTTTGAGAACGACGTGAAGTCTGTGTACTCCATCAGCACCTCGGCGGCACGGTTCATCAGGTCAAAGTCTGGTTCGCCATACACCTGCCAGCTGTAGGCCCGACGGAAAGGGTCCTTGGAAAGGTGGACAAAGTAATTGTAGGTTCTGGACTTGGCAGAGAAACGGGCATGCATGTCGTCTGCAACCTGTTCCACCTGCTGCACAGCAATGTCCTTGGGCAGAATCTTGTTCAGTTTATATACCAGTTGCGGACAGTCCAGTTCTCCATAGTCGAAATGCGCCACCATCTTTCGGGCATGCACTCCGGTATCTGTGCGGCCTGCACCGACAACCTCCATGGGCTGTCGCAAGAGCGTGGAAAGAGCCTTGTGCAACTCCTCCTGCACACTGATGCAGTGGGGTTGGATCTGCCAACCGTGGTAAGCTGTGCCGTCGTAAGAGAGAGTGATGAAATAACGCATCCGAAATGTGGATTACTTGATGTAGAGTCTGCCTTTTCTAACAAACACGCCCTTGGCCTTCATGGGATTTACCCTGCGACCGGTAAGATCGTAAGCCTTAGTGTCCAAGATTGCCGGATAATTTGACATAACATCATCTATATCCGTTGCACCAGCACGGACTCCGGACACCTTCACATCCCTGATTTCCCAACCATAGCATGCGCTGGAAGTACTGATATAATGGAATGCCAAGGTTATCTGCCTTCCGGCAAAATCATCAAGGCTAATAGTTCCAGATTTTTCCGTGCTTGTCCATCCAGAACTCGGAGGTGCAGGGAAGTTCGCATCCAATGACTCCCATGCCGTTTCCTCGGGACTGGATGAATAATCATCAGTTACAAGCACACTGAAGTACTTATCCTTTACTTCAACACCTTTATTGAAACCTGTCTGATGAACAAACTCAAGACTTGCAGAAGTGCAGTCCGTCAGGTCCACGTCGGCAAGCAGATAGTTATCGGCCACCTTGCCACTGCTGTAAGCATTTGCCAAAGCACCGTATTTGCTGTCACTTCGCCAAATGGTTCCTGCTGTTCCGTCCGACTTGACATCGCGGAAAATACCCAGACCTCCTGTCAATGCCTCGTCAACAAGGATAACGGTTTCGGACTCAGTCTCCCCGTCATCTGGCAGAACTGTTATAGCACCATCAACATAGAACGCATAGTCAACACTGTCGCCCCATACGTATTCGCACAGGTTGGGGAAATCCACGAAAGGATTGCGGTTGCCTTGGATCTTATATACAGCCTCGTTCCTTGCTATCTCTATCTCGTCCACAGGGTCCTGACGAGACCATCTCAGCACCATCTCCGTTGTCCAGTCATTGAAGGTTGGCCACTGGTTATTCTCCAACTGGTCAAGGCCATTGCTTCGCCACGTCAGGTCGCTATAGCAGGTTACCATGTACATGTAGGTACGGGCAAAGTCACCCTTCCAATTGTCGGCCGGTTCCCAAATTTTGTTACTTACCTCGTCACCAGTGCCTATCTTTATACTACCGTTGGTCCAAGTTTGGCTTGTAACTTCGCCCATGGCATAGTTACTTTTCTTGGTGTTAGCATCGCTGTCACTGGGCATCAAATTGAAAATATCCTTGTACGCCTGGTTCTGGGTCCCTCCCCACCAGCTCTTGGCAAAGGAGTGCTCTATATTCATGCCCTCAGGTGGCTGGTTGGCCTGGGTGAACTTACGGCGGTTATTGCTGTATCTATCCACACAATAATTATCCGAAGTGCGGTCCGTTTCATAGAATCCGCTCCATGTCTTGCCCGAGCCAGAACCGTAACTGAGGACAGATGCCGTACGTATAATCTCGTGCAGGGCAGCCTTCAAGTCTGCTTTCTTCTTACCGTTCGCTGTATCGTAATACCCTTCTGGAAAATCAGCAAAGACAGGAAGTACAATGGTTAACAGAATAGAAAATACAAACAAGTTCTTATACGCCTTCATTTTCATTCTTCCTTTTCATTAGCATTGACTACCTCAAACTCCACATACTCTGCCTCGCGGGCTCTGCGCTCTGCTTCCTCTGCCTTCTTCCGCTCTCTCTCAACAATCTTGGAGTAATACTTCGTTCGGAGAGCGAGAAACATATCACTCAGTCCATAGTATATGCAAGTGGCGCCAAGTATGGTAAACAACATAGCAGGTGCCTCATTGGTATGGGTAACACAATAACCTCCGATACCCATTAGCACCATAGGTACGAGCATTAATAATAGGGAAAGAGGAGTAACCTTGCGATTAGTAAACATGGACAAGAACTGGTTTATTCCAGCCAGCAGCAATAGGAATCCTAACAAGAACACCAGATAGGAGACAAATTCATTGGGATATACCTCAAGAAAGACGCCAAATAATATACTGCCTATCGACATCAAAGGAAACGAAGGACGCACAATCGCATTCCTGTTGAACTGTCCATACAAATAGACTATCAAACCCAGGAAACCGGGCATCAAAAACAAGAAACCTATCAAGCGTACTATCAACTCAGGCATCTGCTCCGCATTGAACAGCAACAACAAACCCACCAACAACGAACACAGTGAGCGAAATATATAACTACCTATAAACTTCATAGCGAGTAACTCTAATATTGAACAACACGTATTTATTGCCTACGAGGTACAAAGGTAAGGAATTTATTCTTGTTTCGCTAAAGATTGTTTGCGTTTTTCAACATCCGCTCAATTTTCCCCTTCCTTATTTAGCATAACGGCACAATCATAGTACGCATGAATGGACTACCCTGCATCTGCACTCCACCCAAGTCCTATCTGCCTGTCAGAATTTCCAATACTTGTTTGAAGGCGCAATGGGGTTGAATTTCATCCGACCTTTTCTCGGCAAGGCAATGACTATGTAAACATATCCTTGTTCTTCTGGCTTAACGAAAAGGTTCCATTGTAACCGAGAAGTGACGAAACAGATGACAGAAAGAAGGTTTCATTAGCGCGTAACAATCTAATGACCGATTTGGATTAAAAGCATTAAGAACGTGGAATAAACAGATGAAATACGTGTTTACAAAATTGTACTCAATGTTTAGGACAATTATACTCAACGTTGGGTACATTGCTCCTAAACATTTGGTACAATTGTCCGCAATATTGGGTACATTTTATAGAAGGCGGTCTTTCAGCTTATACTTATCGTTCCTATTGCCTTTGGATAGTGTAGTTTAGGGAAATATTAGCCGAGGGGGTACGATGTGGCAATAACAGCCGAATGACAAATTTGGGTTAAGACAGGTGAAAGTACAACAGGGAGAAGGAGTATGGTATATTGGCATATTGGCATGTAGGGACGCAGCGTGATGCGTCCGCATAATAACAGAGACAACACAATTCGGACGCTGCACGCAGCTACCGACAACAGTAAAAAAAGCGGACACTGCACGCAGTGTCCCTACCATCACTTTCATATTTCGGATCACCGGATATTTCCTTTCTCATTTCTCCTTTTTCCTTTCCTGCACAAAAAAAGAGTCCTCCGGATTTCTCCAGAGGACTCTATCATCTAAAAACGGCGGCTACCTACTCTCCCACGGGTGTGCAGTACCATCGGCGCGGACGGGCTTAACTTCTCTGTTCGGAATGGGAAGAGG
>JAZLAC010000004.1:0-75672 GCA_045612965.1 Bacteroidaceae bacterium
CTCCCCTATGCTCGTCACACTATTGGGGATAGTAACCGAGGTCAAACCAGAGCAACCAGAGAAAGCACCACCCCCTATGCTAAGTCGGATCGTAGCCATGTCGTTCTGTGGGCCAAGGAGTTGCAGACCAACTTTGTCTTCCTAAGACCGCTTGGCCTCCGACTTCTCCCCTATGCTCGTCACACTATTGGGGATAGTAACCGAGGTCAAACCAGAGCAACCAGAGAAAGCACCACCCCCTATGCTCGTCACACTATTGGGTATAGTAACCGAGGTCAAACCAGAGCAATAAGAGAAAGCATCACCCCCAATGCTCGTCACACTATTGCCGATAGTAACCGAGGTCAAGCCAGAGCAACCAGAGAAAGCTGAACCCCCTATGCTAGTCACACTATTGCCGATAGTAACCGAGGTCAAGCCAGAGCAATAAGAGAAAGCATCACCCCCAATGCTCGTCACACTATTGCCGATAGTAACCGAGGTCAAACCAGAGCAATAACAGAAAGCATAAGACCCAATGCTCGTCACACTATTGGGGATAGTAACCGAGGTCAAACTAGAGCAATAATAAAAAGCACCATACCCTATGCTCGTCACACTATATTCCTTTCCTGAATATCTAACAGTAGAAGGAATAACAACATTGCCAGAATATTCATATCTATAGGCGTTGTAGGAGCTACCCCGATAAGTAACACTGACCTCTGTATTGGAGGTTACATCGTAATAAATTTCGTCCACCTCAAAGTCGTGGGCGTTTGCTGTGATGCTGAACAATAGCGCTGCTATCGTGAACAGCCATGTTTTGATTGTTTTCATTAAATTTGTTTATAAAGTTTGTAAATATCATGTATGCTAATCTGTCTTCTGAGTATTCCTTTGCGATATTGTCCAGGAATATATACCATCGCAATATGGAAGAATATTGCTGCCAGATAGCTGTAAGACAGGTTTAAGATGATTTCACTTGTTGCTTCATGTCTGCTTGCCGAACCCAAGGGGCGCCATTCCGTCAATTGTATTGTGACGATAGCGAAAATAGAGCATAGGGCAACAATCCACTTGATATATTCTGCTACTTCTAACGCTTTATACCCATATTTGCGCTTTACGAAACTTAAATTCTTCTTTATAAAAAGCAACATAAGCTGTCCACAATGCCCCTTCTCCCTATATGGCCCTAATCATGTTTCACTAACGGATATAAAAAGACGTGGGAGAAACTTCCTCGCTTATCCCACTCATCTGGCCTTCGCATTGCCTTTTCCTAACGAGATAAGCAACTCAGCCAGCCCACGCCAAAGGGTATTATATATGATGTATGAACATTGTTTCCCTATGGCATAGGCTACAATATGTGCATACGGGTATAATACACCCAGCATGGACGCCTCGTTGCGGTATCTTCTGTTAGGTTCAAAGTTGCGAAGTTTGATGAGTAGAAGATAACGTCCGAAAACGTCCTTTTCTGCTCCTCAGCAAGACTCTTTGTTAGGGCAAGACCTACGATGAGTGATACTTTCGGAGCATATTCCAATAAGATTTGACCCGCCCATCCCCCATGGGAACTGGCTGAGTCGTGGCAAAAGTAGTGAAATTATGTTAAACCAAGAAATAATTCAGGCAAAAAATAATACAGGGTCTAAATATTAACAGTAGCACAATACATGGCCATAAAACCATGGGGCAAGTACTGTATTCCCCTGCAAAAGAGTACCGTATCATGGAGGGACAGGATAGAGAAGCGGAGGCACTCCAGTCCTGGTAAAAAACACTTATTCCGGACTGCAGTCCTTTAGTGTAAGGACTGCAGTCCATATATAGAAGGACTCGAGTACGCATACTGAAGGACTGGCTCAAGAATGCGGAGCGTTATATCCAGAAATACAGCGTGAAGCGAGAGAGAGCGAAATCAGTCAAACCAGTTGTACAGTTCCACATACTTGTCGAACTTGAAATCGTCCTTTACACCTGCCTGATGCAGGGCATCGAGAACTATTTTCTGCTCGGCGGGAGAAAGGAGCGTATCGCCGCTACGGCGCTCGAAATATGCCTTGAAAACACACAGAACCAACCTGCCTCCTACGAGAGAGAGACAGGCTGGTTTCGTTGTCTGCCGGATTGTCTGCCGGACAGCAATACCTGATAATACAGATATTTGTCTCCGACGGGGCGTTTTCTCTAATACACCACCTTCCTGCCGCCGATGATGACTATCTGTCCCTTGCGGGCGGAGCGGAGAAGACGGCCGGTGAGATCGTACATCCTTTCGTTACCTGTAGCCACGGACGCACCGGGGATGTTGTCTATGCCCGTACCTGTTCCGTCCATGCGCACGGCAATGTCGTCGATGGCAACATAGGTGGGAGTATTCACTCCATAGGCGCCCTTCTGGTCATCGGAAACGGAGAAGTTGAACTTCACCGAGCATACCTTGCCCAGTGCGGAAAGGTCGAACCATGTCCATCCCTGCACGTGATGCAAGCCGTCCACCAGTCGCAGGGTGGCGGTACCCGTCTTCTGCCCCTGTGCGTCAAATCCCTCTGCCAGAAGGTCCACAAACGTCTCCTCGGTAGCAGCCGTGCAGAAGGAACTGCCGTTGACAATATTGCTGAGGAAATAAGTGGTGGGAGCCACATAAGCATGATCTATTGTTCTTGCCTGTCCGTCGCCAAAGGCAAGCACGGCACGAGTGTCCGTTCCACCGCTGGCAAAGGTATTGTCCACACCGTTTATCACGGCAAAGCGGTCCGATGCACCATGTCCGCCCTCGGCACGTCCTGCCTCCGCTCCCTTGCGGAAGACGGCCAGCTGGTCGGTATATGGCACGTTGTCCAGATTGGAGTCAACATAATCCGACACGGCAATGCCGCCGTTCCAGTATGCCCACGAGCCCCAACTGTTGTTCAGCATGGACGACAGGAACGTGTTCCCCTCGTCGTACCAGCGATATGCCTCCGCCTCGGAATACACGCCCGTACCGCTCTCGCCGTAGAGCAGTTTGCCGCCATACTGCTGGTCGTCTACCAGAGAGGACCAGTAAGCGGTTTGCTCTCCCACGTAGTCCTCGTCCTCAAACGTCAGCACCCTCAGGTTCTCCCCCATGGAAGGAGCGGCGCCACCGGCAAGGTGCAGGTCCACGGCACCAGCCACCTCGGTACTGCTCTCCCCTATCCAACCGTTGCTCTGCAGCACGGCCGTCTGCACCTTCACAAAGTGTATGCCCGGCAGGTTGGCAGGATTGCCATCCTCGTCCACAGCCCACTCAAGGTCCAGTTTGCTCGAGGTGCTGTCGTTGGGCTGGTTGTCGGCATATCCCCAGGCGTAGGTATTCTGAAGGAAATAAGAACCGTCGCCATTCTTATCCACGGTATTCGGTGCAAGGCGCACACCAGTGAAGGTCAAGGTCTGCTCCCCCTTCAGCCACTGGGGCCAGTAGTTCTGACGATGGTAGACATTCATTGCCAGATAGCCCTCTCCACCCTCGCTGTCCGTCCAGCGGATGTAGGTATCGTCCGTCACGGGAGAGTTGGGAACGGGAGTTGGCGTATGCCCCTGCGGAGTCATGTGGTATGTTACCTTATAGTCTCTCCATGTTCCCGTCTTGCCATACTCGCTTCCTGCCAGTTCATACCACTTGTCGTCGGGCACGCCGTTGCCATTGTCGTCATGGCTCACAAACACCAGTGCCGGTTCGCTCGAACCGCCCTGCCTTGTATCCCCGCCATCGGCAAGGTAGGAGTTGCCCAGTATCTGCAGGTCATAGAGCCCGACACGGTTCTCCACCATGTGGTCGAAACCGAACACTACATAACCGCCAAAGGCACCCAGGGACACCGTTCCGCCCTCGCGCAACAGTTCCTCTGCCTTCTGGCAGATGGTTTCCCTGGTATCCCCCTCTTCGTATTCGGGCATAGTGTTCAGGAACTGCCCCGGAGCAGGACAATACTCGTAGACACGATGTATCGTGGCAGACGCGCCGCGCGTTCCTACAGATTGGGCATTCATGTGCACGGAGGCAACAAACATCAATGCCACAGACGTCATAAGCAGATAGTTTTTTCTCATAACTGATTACAATTACTTTTTACATGCCTACAAGCAGGTACACCTCAAGCGTGTCCGCCGCTTCAAGCACGGTTTAACATAAAGTTTTTTCAGCATGATTTCCGTGTCCGTCATCCCGCAGACACTTTGTTACGCTGGCATTGGCAGGTCTTCTGACTTTGTCCTATTGGCAGCACGCCTTCCCAGAATACGCGTCTTCCAGTGGCTTGTCCCCTATATAATATATAAGGTGTATGTACTGCCCAAAGAATGGACTCACAGCATCGGGTAATGTTGCAGATTCACACTGCATTCCCATCTTAGCCCTCAGGCCTCACAACCCTCGGGAACCAAATGCGAGAACAAAAGTACGAATAAGCGAACGATTTTCCAAATTTGCGAGCAAGAGAGAGCAGAAAAAGTTTACTTTTTATGCCGAACGTAAGCAAATTGAACTAAAGTTAAATATATTTGAGAAAATCTGAACCGACGAACGCAACAAGAGTAGAGAATACTTGTATTCTATACCTTGTAAGGAGGAGGAAGACCGTAGGTCAGCGTGAGTACTTTCGACCGAAGGTCAAGGGTACGGATAAGCGAGCGAAAATCAAAATAAAGCTTGCTTTAATTTGGTTTTCCGAGCGAAAGTATCTTAGAGGCAAAGCCTCAAAGTACGATTAAGTGAGAGAAAAAGCCTAAGTCCTAAACCTATAAACAAGATGTGAGCGAAAGGACCTGAAGAAGTCGGGGAGGTTTGTTGGTTATGTCGTAAAAAATGTGTATTTTTGTGAGGTCATGAAAAAGATTCTGGTTACAGGTGCGAGCGGTTTCGTGGGAAGCCGTCTGGTGGAGAGATGGAAGGAGGAGTACACTATCCTTGCCCCAAGGCATGGGGAGATGGACATCACGGATGCGGATGCGGTGAAGGAGTTCTTCACAAGGAACCGTCCCGATGTGGTGGTGCATCTGGCGGCGATATCCAATACAGGGTATTGCGAGGAGCACCCGGAGGAGAGTTACCGCATGAACGTGGAGGGGGCGTGCAACGTGGCACAGGCTTCGGCAGGGTGCGGGGCGAAACTGGTGTTCTTCTCCAGCGACCAGGTGTATAACGGCAACCTGGAGAGCGGCCTGCTGACAGAGGATATTGCCGTACACCCCGAGAACGTGTATGGCAGGCACAAACTGGAGGCAGAGGGGCGTGTGCTGGACATCTGCCCCGAGGCGGTGGCATTGCGAGCCACGTGGATGTACGACTTGGAGAGGGAAGGTATGCCCACGCATGCCAACTTTGTAGTGAACATAGCCCGTGCCATAAAGGAGGGAAGGCAATTGCGGTTCCCCGTGCGCGAGTACAGGGGCATAACGTGGGTTGGGGAGGTTGTGGAAATGTTGCCGCACACCTTTGACCTGCCTGGCGGCGTGTACAACTTCGGTGCTGAGAACCTGCTGAACACCTACGAGACGGCCTACCGGTATTGCGAGGCGATAGCCGAGGGACTGGGCGATGCAACAATAGTGCCCGACCATGACCGCTATGCCGAGCACGTGCGCAACATCTCCATCAGCATGGACAAGGCTTACAAGGAATCGGGAGGGAGGATAGGGTTTAAGGATAGACCCCAAAGACCCAGCGGACCCCTCCCCATCCCTCCCACAAGGTGCGAACAAGGTCAATAGAAGATGGACAGAAACAACGTTCGACGCCCGAAGGGGCTGAAGTCAATGTCCATCTGTGCCTTGTGAGGGGAGCATACTCCTGTGCGACGCGCGGACGGAGTATATAGTACTGGGGGATGAGGGAAACGGAAAGGTGGACGAAAACGATGACGATGACCATCCACCCCCTCCGTCGCTACGCTCCTCGTCCCACCTGTCTCAGGGGGACAGTCGGCTAACGCAATGAGCGGGGAGGGAGTATATATTACTGGGAGATGAGGTGGACCCCTCCCCATCCCTCTCCTATATGGGAGGGAGTCGAAGTATTCGGAATAATCGGAATAATCGGAGTAGTTGGAAATCCCGCTAATCCGCTAATCCGCTCACCGCTAATCCGTTCCTACAAGAAACGCGAAATGTGCCGGGATGTCGCCGGTGCGGACTTTCCATTGGAGGAGGCCTTTGGGAGAGAAGCAGAAGAGGGTGCCGGGGTTAACATGGCTGCGGGCATCGCCAATGAGTATCTCACGGGTGTGAGGGTGCACGGCAATGCCGTAGGGTTCCACGATGGAGGCTTCGGTGCCATCGGTGATGAAGTTGGTGGTGAGGACCTGACGGGTGCGGGTGTTGATGATGCCATAGTTGGTCTGGTTCTGCATGGTGGTGTAGGAGAACTCCGTACCTATTACATATAATGAGTCGCCACAGAGGGTCATGTTCTTCACCACAAGGTCGGCGCCGTCGGGAGCAGTTACACGGTTTACCCATGCCTCTCCGGCAGGGTCGCTGATGCAATAGAGGGCACTGGTATTGCCATAGTAGTCGCCACGCGAGGACACCCACACCTGGCCACGGGCATCGGCAATGAGATGATGGAGATTTACCGCCACTGGGATGCGCTTTTCCTCGCGGAACGTGGCTAGGTCTATGACGGAAACGGTGTTCTCATAATTGGGGAACATGTATCCGCCGCTATTGGCAACGTATATCTTGCCACCGGTGATGTCCAGGCGGTCGGGCTGGAAACCCACAATGCAGGTGTCCACCTTTTCCAGCGTGGCGGTGTCTATCTTCACCACGATGCCCTTTTGCTCGTAACCTGGATTTATCTGCACAGGGCCGGCATAACTGCTGACGTAGGCATAGCCCTCGTGAAAGGCAATGTAGCGGCAATTGGCAAGGTTGACCTGTCCCACCCTACGGGCTGTGCTTGCCTCCATGACCTCTATCTTGTTGCTGCAATTTATCACCGCCCACATACGGCTGCCGTAGATGCGGAGGTCGTTGCCCACGTCGCCAAGTTCTTTGACCACGGTGGGGTTGGCATTGCCATAGACATTGCGGGTGTATGTGCCCGTGGAGTAGTCGTAGAAGTCCATGGTGCACTTGTTGCTACCCATATTGCCCTCGTTGAGCAGGTAGAAGCCCAGGATGCTGTCCTGGCGAGTCTCTCCCACCTCTTCTTCCTCGCTGGGCCACACGATGATGTCGTGGCGACAGGATTGGAGGAGGATGGAAAGGAGGAGGAGAAGGACCCTCCCCCAACCTAGTCCTCGCGTCGCAATGGGGATTGCTCCCCTCACAAGGTACAGAAGCACATTCAATGCTTCTTCTGAAGACCTTGCTCGCCCTGTATGGAGGGGAGTGGTTAGTATAGACACTGGTATCTTTTTTGGCATTGGAGTAATAGCGTTATATTTAATAAGGTGTAGCGGTTAGCGGTTAAGGATTAAGGTTTAACGTTTAACGTTTAACGTTTAGCGGTTTTATCCCCCCCTCCGAGCATCGACCTTTGGTTCCGTTTGTTTTATCCACCCCCTCCCCTCCGGGACTCCCCCTGCAGGGGGAGAAAGTGGGTGATAGCGTTAACCTTTAACTTTCCTCCCCTGAGACAGGGGAGGTGTCGCAGAGCGACAGAGGGGTGGATAGTTTTCGTCATCGTTATCGTTTGAGAGGGTGAGCGGGGCTCCCCTCCCTTACGGACTGGTTGGGGTCCTCTTCTTCCCTCTAAAACTCCACCTTCAGCACTCCCTTCCAGTTGCGGCCGGGCATGGGGTAGTTCTGGATGACATCGTATTGCTGGTTGAAGATGTTGTTGCACTCCAGGGCAAAGGTGAGGGCGAGGCGTGGCAGTTGCCAACGGTAAGAGGCAGAGAGGTCGTGCGTGTACCAGGGCTGCTCGTAGTTCTCGCGGATGTTGGCACTGGTGTGATAACGCTCGCCCACGTAGATGAACGAATAGTTGAGCCCCAGGTTCTTCCACGAGAGGTTTCCCGACACACTGCCGCTATGCCAGGGCACGTATGCTATCTGTCCGCCGTAGGTGCCATAGTAGGGATCGTTGTCCGTGGGATCGGTACGGTCGGTGGCCGACTGGTAGGTGTAGTTGAGGCAAAGCACCAGCGACCAGTCCTTGTGCCAACGCATCACGGTCTCTGCCGTAGCCTCCACGCCCAGGATGTGCACCTTGCCCACGTTCATCATCATCCACCGGTATTGTCCCGACCCCTTGGGGATGGCAACAATCTTGTTGTCCACACGGTTGAAATAGCCGTCGGCCTTGACCTCGACATGGCGGAAGAGACCACGGAGCCAGTCGTGCGAATAGATGAAGCCAAGGTTCCACTGACGGGTTGTCTCGGGCTGAAGCGAGGCATTGCCCACCTCGGTATAGTAGAGGTCGTTGAACGTGGGCAGACGGAAGATGCTCTTGTAGAAGGCACGGAGGGATAGGTAGGCACAATCCTTCAGCGGCTGATAGGAGAGATACACGGCCGGGGTCCAGCGACTGGTGGCACTGGAAACGGGGTCGGAGGTGATGCCCTTGGTGGCATGGTCCCATACATTGGTGCCCAGAAGCGAAGCCATCAGGCGCAGACGGCGGTACTCGTACTGCGTGGCAAGGGCAAGCAGGAGGGCGTGGCGCTGGGGGAAGACAAAATGGGTAAGCGAGGCATCCAGCGTGTTGTACTGATAGTCAGCGGCAAGGTTCATCTGCCACCTGGGAAGGAGCTCCACGTGGTGCGCCGTGCTGAGGTAGAGTTCCTGCTGGCGGAACCTGTTGTCCTGATACATGAGCGTGGTATCGGGATTGAGATAGCACATGTGGTCATTGGCATACTTGGCATTGACCTGGAACTTGTAACGGTCCGACACGTGCTTTGTCCACTGCCCCTGGGCAAAGAAGTTCCTGTCCCACTGGCGCTGGGCATGCTTCCACACGTTGCTGACGATGGCACCGGGTATGCCACGCTCGGAGTCGTAATAATAGGCCTTGGCATTCCATGTGCCGTCCAAGGTGTTGCCAAAGACGGAGGCCTCCACACGGCAGGAGCGTATGTCGCCATTCTGCCGCACGGCGGTGGTGTCCCATGCCACCTGTCCCGAAGGCAGGACACGGCGATAGCGGAACGGGTACTTGCCCGAAGCCCCGGTGTAGTCGGCACTGAGGCTGCTGGTAATGCGCCGGCTCCATCGCTGCTCCCACACAAGAGAGGGATTGATGAGGCCGAAACTGCCTCCCTTCAACGAGGTACGGAGGTTGTAGGCCTTGCCCTCCTCGAAACGAGGGCGGCGAGTGCGGATATACACCGAGCCCGATGTGCCATAGTCGCGTGCTGGTTGGAATATCTGCGCCTTCTGTCCGTTGTACAGGGCTATCTCCTCCACATTGTCCAGGGAGAAGCGCCCAAGGTCTACAAGGCCGTTCTGTGCATTGCCCAACTGTATGCCGTCGTAAAAGACGCCCATGTGGTTGGTGCCCATGCTACGGATGTCTATGGTCTTCAAACCTCCCACGCCTCCATAGTCCTTTATCTGCACGCCGCTGAAATAGCGCATGGCATCGGCTACGGAGAAGGAGGACAAGGCCTGCAGACGCTTGCCGCTGAGGCGCTGGCTGGGCACTATCTCCTCCGAGCGGCGTGCATAGACACTGAGCTCCATCATATCGGAAACGCTGTCCGTAGCAAAGGAGGAAGAATCACTCTCCTGAGCAGAGGAAGGACGAATAACAGAGTCCCTCTCCTGAGCAAGGGCCAGAAGAGGGAATAGAGTGCAGAGTATGAATGCGATACTCCTTAGGTTCATTTCTTATGACGATTGGCACGCTGGCGACGGATGTCGGCCTTCTTCTTGGCCGCACCGCTACCATGGGCACCAGTGATGTACTGCTTCTTCTTGGCCTTGGTCTTCACCTTGGCCTGCTCACGGGGATTGGGCTCGCGCTTGGGGCCGCCCTTGAAGGTGATGCCACCTCCCGTGATAACTGCATCTATATCGTCTCCACCAAACATGTGCATGATTTAAACGGTTAGAGGGGGATGAGCGGTGAGCGGAGTTAAAGAGGTCGGAGTAATCTGAATAATCCGAATAATCCGAATAATCGGAACTTCCAGATGTCTCGCAGTTTTCCGTTTTCCGTTTTAACCTTTCCGTTCCTATTAATGGTGGAACAAGCGCACGCCGGTGAAGGCCATGGCTATGCCGTACTTGTCGCAAGTGTCGATAACATGGTCGTCGCGAACACTGCCACCTGCCTGTGCCACATACTGAACACCGCTCTTGTGAGCACGCTCGATGTTATCACCGAAGGGGAAGAAGGCATCGCTACCGAGACATACGTCGGTGTTCTGTGCCAGCCACTCCTGCATCTCCTGCTCGGTGAGAGGCTCGGGGCACTCGGTGAAAAACTTCTGCCATTCGCCATCGCGCAGAACGTCCTCGCGCTCGGGACCGATGTAGATGTCGATGGTATTGTCGCGGTCGGCACGACGGATACCGGGAACGAAGGGAAGGTTCATCACCTTGGGATGCTGGCGCAACCACCAGATGTCGGCCTTGTTGCCTGCCAGGCGGGTGCAATGGATACGGCTCTGCTGACCGGCACCGATACCGATGGCCTGACCGTCCTTGACATAGCATACGCTATTGCTCTGGGTGTACTTCAATGTAATCAAAGCTATTACCAGGTCGCGACGGGCCTCGTCGGTGAAGTTCTTGTTCTGTGTGGGGATATTCTCGAAGAGAGCGGGATCGGCAAGATCTATCTCGTTGCGTCCCTGCTCGAAAGTGATGCCGAAGCACTGCTTGCGCTCGATGGGAGCGGGAGTGTACTCGGGATCTATCTGGATGACATTGTAGGTACCCTTGCGCTTAGCCTTCAGCACCTCCAGAGCCTCGGGAGTGTAGCCGGGAGCAATGACGCCGTCGCTCACCTCACGGTTGATGAGGCGTGCGGTTGCCTCGTCGCACACATCGCTCAGGGCAATGAAGTCGCCATAGGAACTCATGCGGTCGGCACCACGGGCACGTGCATAGGCAGATGCTATGGGAGTGAGGGGTAGTGGAGCATCGTCCACGAAATACACCTTCTTCAGGGTGTCGCTCAGAGGCAGACCTACGGCAGCACCGGCAGGGCTGACATGCTTGAAACTGGCGGCGGCAGGCAGACCTGTAGCAGCCTTGAGTTCCTTGACCAACTGCCATGAGTTGAATGCGTCCAGGAAGTTGATATAACCGGGACGGCCGTTCAGCACTTCGATGGGCAGTTCGCCCTCTTCCATGTAAATTCTGGAAGGCTTCTGGTTGGGGTTGCAACCATACTTCAATTCAAGTTCCTTCATACAAGTGAATATATCTTTTGTTCTTCGTTTTTCTTTCCCTGCTTCTGTTTCATAAACGCCACGGGATGCAACGAGCCTCGCAACACGTTGCATTGGGCTTCGGAACACGATGCGATGCCCTTTGCTTCCTGAGGAGTTATCTCCACCCTTCCCGAGGGGCAGTTTCGGTCCTCCCGAGGGCAAGGGCTTGACGTCCCGAGGACAGAAGTCCGTCCTCCCGAGGACCGACGTTTGCCCTCCCGAGGACCATTTTAAACACAAATAGCCACCCTTCCGTTGCAGAAGGAGTGACTATATGGATTTTGTGGAGCTGGAGGGGATTGAACCCTCGTCCAAACAGGGACATCCCATGCTTTCTACACGCTTATTCCGGACTTCGGTTGTAGGGAAGCGACAAGACCCGGACCACCAATCGCAACCTTAGCATCTTAGAGTTTCACCCCGGGGTAGATGCGTCCCCCAAGGCTATCCCCGAATTGCTGTGCCACTGAGCCTGAGAGTTTCAGGGCGTGAACCTCAGAGTGACATCCCGTTTCAGCACCTGGTGCCGAAATTAAGCCGGTAATCTACTGTACTTCGATTAGGCAGCGAGAGCGTAAGTGTTTTCGCCAGATAAATTCTTGAAGGTCAGATATTATAGAGAGCGGCCAGCAACTCTCTGCGTGCTTACATGACATCTCATCCTGCTGTCAAATCCATGTCAGCCCCAATGTCAATATGTGCGCAAAGGTACGAATAAGTGAGCGAAAAAACAAATTTATACAAAGAAATCACCACCCCACCACACATAGAGGCATAGAAAATGCCAACACACTATGGCAATTCAACACATTTTTCCTATCTTTGTCATGATATTGTCCCTAAAGGGCAATATATAAGGAACATCCAACGTTCTATACCAAGAGAACACTACACTCTACCCTAACCAACAGAAACAAGAACAAAACACAGATATGAAAAACAAACTCATTGCCTTTGCCACCATCCTGCTCATCAGCATGAGTGCGATGGCACAATCATCAATGACAGACGACCAGGTATTGAAGTATCTGGTTACAGAAACCCAAAAGGGTACATCGCAACAGAAGATGGCCGACGAACTGCTGAAGAAGGGCGTTACAACCACCCAATTGCAGCGAGTACGCAAAAAAGCAGAGAAACTTCGCGACGAAGCCAAGGAAAGCAGCAGAAAAGACGACAAAAAGGGCAAGAAGAACAATAAGGAAGCGGAGGACGGAGAACTGGGCATGGATGCCTCACAGAGCCGTGCCGAGGAACTGGGGCTGAACAAGAGCGACGAAGAATTCGTTGGCGAAAGCAGTGACGACATCCTGGGCATTACCGAAGAAGACCAGCGCCAGGTTTTCGGCAGAAACATCTTCAATGCCAAGAACCTCACCTTCCAACCCTCGGCAAACCTGGCAACTCCGGCCAACTATACCATAGGCCCCGGCGACATGGTCACCATAAACATATGGGGAGCCAGCCAGCAAACCATCGAGGATGAAGTTTCCTCCGACGGATACATCGTGGTGGAAAGCGTTGGCCCCATCAAACTGGCAGGACTGAGCGTTGAGCGTGCAAAAAGCATGCTCCGCAACAAATTGGGCCAGTACTACAGCGATTGCAGCATTGACCTTTCGTTGTCCGAAACCCGAAGCATTCAGGTACAGGTCATGGGCGAGGTGAAAGTGCCAGGCACATACACCCTGAGCAGTCTCTCCACCTCCTTCAACGCCCTGTACATGGCAGGCGGCATCAGCAAGATTGGTACCCTGCGCGACATCAAAGTGTACCGTGGCGGAAAGAACATCAGCACGATAGACGTATACGACTACATCCTGAACGGCAACAGCCGTGGCGACATCCGCTTGGAGGACAACGATGTCATCGTAGTGGGAGCATACGATTGCCTGGTACAGGTGAAGGGCAACGTAAAGCGCCCCATGTGGTATGAAATGAAGAAATCGGAAACCGTCAAGGACCTGCTTAACTATGCCGGTTCCTTCACCGGCAATGCCTACACCAAGAACGTCCGCCTTACACGCAAGTCGGGAGAAGAGTACAGCATACATACCATCGACGAATTCCAGATGGGTAGCTTTGCCATGGCCGACGAGGACATGATAGAGGTGGACAGCATCAGAGCACGCTTCAGCAACAAGGTGGAGGTAAGAGGTGCCGCCAAGCACCCCGGCCTCTTTGAACTCGGAGGCAAAATACAGAGCGTGCGCGACCTGCTCCTGGCAGCCGAAGGTCTGAGCGAGGATGCCTACGAAGGCAGAGCCATCATGCACCGCGAGAACGACGACCTGACCCTACGCATGATCAACGTGGACATACACGGCATCATAGCCGGCACCACCAGCGACATTCCCCTCAAAAAGAACGACGTGCTCTTCATCCCAAGCAAATCCGACATGCTGGGCGAAAGAATCATAGACGTTAAGGGAGAAGTGACCTACCCCGGTCAGTACCCCTATGCCGATAACACCACCATCCAGGACATTATCCTGCAAACAGGCGGCCTCACCGAAGCAGGCTCGTTGGCAAGAGTAGACGTATTCCGCCGCATCAGGGACAACAAATCTTCCCTGGCAGGCGCCAACAGTGCCATCAACTTCAGTTTCTCCCTAAACGAAAACTTCTCCATCCAAGAGGACACCACCTTTTTCCTGGAGCCATACGACATCGTGGTGGTTCGCAAAAGCCCGTCATACGAAGAGCAACGCGTCATAACGGTTGAAGGCGAAGTCAACTTTGAAGGCCAATACTCTCTGACCAACAAAAACTTCAGACTCTCCGACCTGATAAAGGCCTGCGGAGGTCTCACAGAAATGGCATACGTACAGGGTGCCAAGTTGACACGCTTGATGACAAAAGAGGAACTGGAACAAAGGGAACAGGCCAACCTGAAAATGCAAATACAACTATACGAAGATGGCCTAAAGGAAGGCAAGGACCTGAACATGCAGATAGCCGACTCGCTGCTTGTCCTGAAAACAAATACCTCCAGCACATTCCCGGTTGCAATAAATCTGCAGAAAGCCTTAGACAATCCGGGGTCAACCTACGACCTCCAACTCAGAGAAGGCGACATGCTACATGTACCCGCACAAAGCAACATCGTTAAGATCAGCGGCGAGGTCATGTTCTCGACCAGTATGGTATATGAAGAAGGTCGCAACCTCAGCTACTACATCCAGCACGCAGGTGGCTACAGCAACAACGCCTCTAAGCGGAAGGTTTACGGCATACATGCTAATGGTACCGTTGTAAAACTAGGAAGCAACTCAGTAAAGGATATTGAACCTGGCATGGAAATCGTCGTACCGCAAAAAAACGCGAAAAAGAAAATGTCCACCAGCGAGATTATCTCCATCTCTACCGGTATTGCGGCACTGGCAAGCACAGTCATAGCACTGATAAATCTAGTAAAGTAATGATCTATAAACATGAAGACTATTACAGACAACAGACTTGACATTCCTTCCTTAGCCAAGAAGGTTTGGAAGAAAAAGGGTTTATATATAAAGGTATGGATTGTTGTATTCATCCTTGCATGTGCATGGATCTTTCCCCAACCAAGATACTACACTTGCTCCGTGTCTCTGGCACCGGAGTCTACCGATGGCAAAAGCGGTGGCGGACTTGCCTCGTTAGCCGCCAGTTTTGGACTGAATGTCGGCAGCATGTCGTCAAGTGACGCCATTTACCCACAATTGTATCCAGACATCTTTGAGTCTACAGATTTCGTTGTAGATATGTTTGACATTCAGGTTACGACAAAGGACCAATCCATCACTACCGACTACTTCACATACCTGACAAAATACCAAAAGGCTAATCCTTATCTGCTCCCCCTTCTATGGACCAAGGATAAGATAAGTTCATTAATCCAAAAGAAAGATACACTTGTTGTACCCGGCAAAAACGGAAAACGGTTTGACTATTTCCGTCTGAATGCGATAACAGACGAAGTCAAGACAATGGTAAGCGATGCAATAAAGTGTACATACAGCAAAGCCACTGATGTTGTGACTATAACAGTAACGGCCCAAGACCCACTGGTCTGCGCACTATTGGCAGACAGCGCCATGATGCACCTGCAAGATTTCATCATCAATTACAGGACAAAAAAAGCCAAAAACGACTACGAGTACTACAAAGACTTGACAGAAAAAGCAAAACGCGAATACGACAGTGCCAGAATAGAGTACAGCACATTTGTTGACAAGCACAGCAATGCCCACCGTTCAAGCTACCAAACCGAACAAATGGCATTGGAGAGCGAAATGACCGTAAAGCAACAACTGTACAACATCATGACTACACGAATGGAGGAGGCACAAGCCAAGATACAGGAAAACACTCCTGCATTCACCACACTGAAATGCGCCACAGTACCTGTAAAACCAGCAGGCCCTAAGCGTCTGATGTTCGTCATTGCCATGCTATTCCTATCTACAATTGCAGCAACAGGCTGGATACTACGCAAGGAGATCGCAGAATGGTTTTGAATATGAAATTGAACAGCACAAAAATGCATCAAGGATTGGCATTAACTGCATCAGCATAAATACCGGCAACTCCACAAAAAGGCGTTTCTAAACATTAGGGAACACACATATTGATTAATGAGTCTTATTTACATCATAGTCATCGCATTAAGCGTTTACTATTCCATCAGATGGGATGGCGTAGAAGAAGATAATGCATTCAAAAAACATCGCTACTGGATGCTATGCGTACTGCTCATTCTAATCACAGGGTTCAGCTACGGATTGGGCGGAGACAAGTTTGTCTATATGAGACAATTTGAAGCAATCCCTACTGATATTCCCGCATTGGAATATGCTTCACTTGCCATTGTTATTCAAGGAAATATGCCATTGTGGACACTGCTTACTATATTTGCCAAGAATTGTTTTGACTCTTTTTATGCAGTACAATTAATACAAGCGATTATTACCAACTTGACCTTTTTCTATATAGCATCAAAATATACCCATCGCTACTTCTGCTTTATAATAGTATACTTCCTAACTCTCACATATTTCATCTTCAATACAGAAATTATGCGCGAAGGCATTGCCATAGCAATCTGTATGGTCGGTATGGAAGCGTATATGAATGGAAATAAAAGAAACTTCTATATCTGCTATATTTTAGCAATACTCTTCCACGTTTCTGCTGCTGTTGTCATTATATTCCCACTTATAAGATTTAAAATCACATTTAAGACATTGGCATTTGCAGTACTCATATCACTTGTCTTTTGGATACTCAGCGATATTGTAATGAGCAAAATTGTCGGTTCCGTATTAGGAGGCACAGGAGCGTTTGCAACAAAAATCATAAAATACTCAACCCAGGCCAACAATTTTAACGGGTTTATTGGAAATGTGCTAAGATT
Source organism: Bacteroidaceae bacterium (assembly GCA_045612965.1). Classification (GTDB taxonomy): domain Bacteria; phylum Bacteroidota; class Bacteroidia; order Bacteroidales; family Bacteroidaceae; genus Physcousia. The sequence continues at coordinate 16,747 of JAZLAC010000004.1, forward strand.
TCTGATTTTACCCTTTATTATAATGTATTACTCGAATCTATGGGAAAAAGATGAAGACATAAAAAGGAAAAAGCAACGATTGATATCTTTCTATTTGGCATTGGCTATATGTGCATGCTCGCTTGCCGGATTTACAAGATTCAGGAACTACATGGAAATATATTATCTAATCATGCTCGGCGATTTTGCATTTAACCTTTTCAAAAGCAAAGAGCATTTATTACTTAGGGGCGGAACACTTGGCGCAACGATATTCATGCTGTTATGGCAACTGCATTTTACCTATTACCCCAAAAATAAGGTGTACTTCTTTCAAAGATATACTCCATACAGATGTATCTTGAACGAGAGCAAAGACATTTGGTTCCGAGAAGAGGTTCACAAAGAGTCTGTAGAACAAACTGTCAGCGACGAGGGCACCAGAGATATACAATAACGACGATATGACTAATATTTTATTTATTACACAATACTTACGTCCTAATGGCACGGAAAAATTCATGATGAATGTTTTCCATAACATCGACAAGACACGGTTCAATATAGATTTCCTGCTTTTCACAGAGGAGGAAACCATATATACACAAGAAGTGAGAGATAATGGAGGTAAGATTCACATACTGCCCAACCGCAAAGAAACGCCAAAAAAATATTACCAAGAACTGAATCTCTTCTTCTACAAACACAAGGACGAATATCAGGCGGTACATTTTTGCGGAGGCTCGCTCACTTCAATAGCCCCACTCTACTTTGCTTGGAAATATAAAATACCTATCCGCATAGCACATTCACACAATTCCTATGCAAATGGCCTACATAACAAAATATTACATCGCATCAATCGCTTGGGGATTTATAAAATAGCAACACACCATCTGGCATGCTCGGATTTAGCAGCAAAATGGTTTTTTGGCAATGGTCCTTCAAAAGTCATAAACAACGGCATAAACGTGGAATCATTCCGATACAACGAGAATGTCCGTAATGAAATGCGAAAAACGCTGGGCATAAACCAGGATGCTTTTGTCATTGGGCATGTTGGCAGATTCAGTTCCGAAAAAAACCACACGTTTCTGATAGACGTTTTCCTACAAATTCACAAAACCAACAACAAGGCTGTTCTAATACTTGTTGGTATTGGAGAACTACAGGAAGAAATCAAAAACAAGGTTAACAGACTTGGACTTTCGCAAAATGTGCTTTTCTTGGGACTGAGACAAGACGTAAACAGATTAATGCAGGCAATGGATTGCTTCGTGATGCCATCTACTTTTGAAGGACTTCCCTTTGTTCTTGTAGAAGCGCAGTGTGCGGGACTTCCATGCTATGTCTCTGACAACGTCAGCAAAAGTTCCGCTCTTTTACCTTCTACCAAATTCCTCTCCCTAACAACTCCAGCAAAACTCTGGGCACAAGAGATATGTACCGTTGGTATCGTTACAAACAGGCACCATGGAGCAGAAGAAATCATATCTCAGGGATATTCCATCAACGGAATTATAGATAGTTTACAAACAATATATACCTCCTATTAAAAATGATCCCCAAAGTAATACACTATTGCTGGTTCGGACGTGGTCCCATCCCAGAGTTGGGAATTAAGTGCATCGAATCGTGGAAGAGGCACATGCCTGACTATGAAATAAAGGAGTGGAACGAAGACAATTTTGACGTTAACATGATCCCATATACCAAAGAAGCTTATGAGGCGAAGAAATTTGCATTCGTCAGCGACTTTGCCAGATTTTGGATATTATACCATCATGGCGGCGTATATTTTGACACGGATGTAGAACTTCTGAAACCACTTGATGATATCATAGCCAAAGGCCCTTTTATGGGAGCAGAAAGCGACTGTATCATAAATGGTGTGCATCCAGCCATTGCTCCGGGACTGGGACTTGCAGCAGAAGTTGGCATGCCTATATACCAGAAACTCATCAACTACTACGAGAATACGCATTTCATCCTGCCCAATGGCAATATCAACGATACCACAATAGTTTTCCACACCACCAATCTTCTGGCAGAAAACGGATTAACTACAGGCAAGGGCATACAACATGTTGCAGGAATATGGATATATCCCAAGGAATACTTCTGTCCAAAACAAAACGATGTTATCACAATAACAGAACACACATATTCCATACACCATTATGCATCTTCTTGGCGAAATCCCCTGTACAACAAAATCAGAGAACTAACCTTGAAGGTTATTGGCGTAAAGGGTAAGGAATTTATCGGGCATATACTACACCTGCTTGGCAAAAAGCAATAATACGTCCATATACCATATTGGAGGGGAAGGAAAGGTCTAACTGTTGCAACAGAAAACTATTGGCAGAATTTAGTGCTACACTAATTCCGGCAATAGTCTTTCCTAATATTTACTAATATTTATCTTCTATAAAAAACAACGTCTTTAAGATTAGAGCAATACTTATTTTAATTTTTTGATAAGTGCTGGGACCTTCTAAAGACAAGAAAAGAAACATTCGTCTTATCTTTCCTACTTCAAAAATTCTTATGACCTTATCCATAACCAATTCACGTTCAGGACTTATCTTACCCTTCAATTTGTTTTTCATAAACAACAGAAATCGATATTGATCATCTTTTTTATACCAAAATGGCACGTACGCATGTAGTTCACATAAGCGCGTGAAGATGAAAAAAGGGCTTTTAGAGACTTCACTTGCATAAGAATTGGCACCATGAAATCTATAGAACATCAAGTTCTTGGGGATATATAAACGATTACCGATTAGCGATGCGGTCAAACCTATATAAGCATCATAAATCATCTCATTCGGAAAGGGCAATATATACTTAAGTAGAGCCCGATTCATCATGAGGGTGCAGCCTTGAGAATAATATCTAGTCAAATTCAATCTCCAATCTCCTCCTTGAATATCACTTGCCACAATAGGCAACGGGGTTAGGTTTTCGTCTACTGCTATTGAGTGAGACGAGACCAAAGATGGTTCATCGCTGGGATATTCTATTATACGATTATAACTTTCCTCAATCTTCTGAGGAAACCAAACATCGTCTTGGTCTGATAAAGCGATATAATCCCCTGTACACAATGAGATAGCTTTTTCAAAGTTTTTATTGTATCCAAGATTTTTTTCGTTAACCCAATACTTCAACCCGTATTTTTTCTTGTACTCTTCTAAAATGGAAATGGTTCCATCTGTTGAACAATCGTCTACGACAATAACCTCGTCTGGTACGATTGTTTGATTATATATACTGTCTAACTGCTCTCTTAAGAACCTTTCTCCGTTATATGTGGGCATTGCAAGTGATATCATAAACATTGTATATTAAAGATAATGTATATCGGAATTCTTACACCTAATATCAAAGAAGGAAATAGCATTCTTTCCAACTAACGAGTATTGACTTACATCTTAATTTTACTACATATCTTGCCCAACACATCTATAATTATCTGATTGCGCATATATCTAATTTCTACAAATATATAATAAGGGAGTAGCAGCAACAATGAGAAATACATTGTAAAACCAGCAAATACTTGATACTTATGGAGAAGAAACAACAACATCAGAACCGGAAGTGAAATGGCAACATATTTTCCCAACATCCTATATGGGAAAGCAAATTTACAAGATTTATACACAACATGTTGCGAAAGCAATAACACAGAAATTTCAGAAACAAGCCACACAATGGATGAACCAGCACTTTGATAATGAGGAACTATGATAAAGTTAAGAAGAAGTCCCACCAGACCGCCTATCATAGAATTAAGCAAAACTGCATTATCCTTTTTTAAAGGAATCAGTATCTGAAAGATTTGCACCTGCTCAAACCCAATAATAAATATCAATGGTAACGCTATTCTTAGACAAACCACAGACTGTTCATATCCCGGTCCTGCTATCACGTTTACGATTTGGTCAGCAAAAATGGAACAGAAGCAAATTAAAGGGAATGAATAGGAAAATAGCATCTGAATGGATTTTACATACAATGCATTAAAGTCTTCACGATTTCCTGAACTGGCAAGAGATGCCATTCGCGGCATCATGACACCTGTAAATGCAGTAAACAACGCTAAGATTATACGATCTAATTTGGTTGCGGTAGAATAAAATCCCACTTCAGAATCACTGGACACCAAACCTAAATATATTACATTAAACGTAGTATACAAGGAGGTGAAAACACCATATATGCCGAATATTAAAAAGGGTTTTATATATTCCTTACATGAGATCCCTCTTATAGAAAATCGTACATAACTGCATGAATAAACAAAGTTTACAACTGCGTTTAAAACAATAGTACCTACTGTTAAACAATAGTAAATATAATAGTCTTCTGATTCATTCACAAATAGGAAGACTAACAATACGTATATTATTCTGATTATAGTACTTCTTATCGTAATGTATTTAAAATTCTCTGTTCCCGCAAAAAACCATTCAACGAGTAGTGAATTAAACACTAATTTCAAAGCACCCACATATAGCAATTGACGATTCGCATAAAATTCCTCAATCGTAAAAATACAAATAACCAATACAACCGCTATAGTTATTGTTGACATCAGAACTATGGTTACCAATGAAGAAAATACCCTACTTAATTCCCGTTTATCACCCTTACACCTTGCTATCTCTCTAACACCTATTGTGCTGATCCCCATCACCGACAATAAACAAAAATAGTTTATTATACTATCAACAAAATCGCACATTCCTATTTTATCTACACCTAACATACGCGTAATGTAAGGAAACGTAATTAAAGGAACAATGTAATTTAGAATTGTCAATGAAGAATTATAAAAAATGTTACTTTTGATGCTTGACATATACTTGCTCAATAGGCTGTTTTTGATAAATCTCTAAAATTAAATTAGAAGATGCTATCTTACAATCTTATTGTATTGTTCTATAACTGACTCTAAAGATAGTTCCATCTCGGCCAGTGAACGTGACATTTCACTCATTCTTAACTTTTCATCCTCGGACAGGCGAATATAGCGCAACATGGCATCTGCCAATGCCTGTCCATCACGGGTAGGAACGGTATAGCCATTCTGTCCCTCCAGGACCATCTCCATACACCCATGGATTCGTGAACAGATTATGGGTTTACCTGTTGAACATGCCTCCATCAGTGTTCTGTTCATTCCTTCGTGATACGAGGGGATTACAACTACGACACCGCTACGATTATATACATCTAAAATATTCTGAGTAAAACCTTTATAGGCAACAAGATTTCTACCAACATCGTACTGAAGTGTGTGCAAAGGTACAGCATTGGGGAATTGAGGATCCAGCGAACCCCATATTTCAAATTTAGTCTCAGGGTATTGCGCCTTGACTATTTCTGCTGCCTCTATAAACTCTGCATATCCCTTGTCATAAAGGACTCTTCCGACAAACGTAAAAGTAACTGGCATGGTAGGCAAATTAGGGAAGACTGGAAATTTGTTAATATCTATACCCTCACCTCCACGCAACAGTATGGTCTTTTTCTCCGTACATAACCCTTTTTCCAATATAAGCAACCTATTGCCTTCGTTCAATACAAAAAGAAAGTCTGTAAACTTTAATCCTATCTTGTATAATATTCTTGCAACAAAGGCAGACAAATTTCTACTATTAAACACATAACCCAAACCTGCAACCATGGCCGTTGTGGTTGGCACTCCACGCAATGATGCAACAATACTCCCATAAATATTGGGCTTTATTGTATAATGGAAACAATAGTCTGGCTGTACCCAACCATATATCTTCCACAAGGAAATGAAATAACGCAAGTCATTCAAAGGGGAGGTACTGGTTCTGCCCATAACGATTGGGATAAACGTAACCTTCTCTGGTATATCTATCCTCATCTGCTTATCCTCCTTTTCGGGTGCGACAACATATACGTCATAACCGCAATTAACAAAATAGCGTATTACATCGCCTCTGAAATTTACCAGTCCCCAAAGTGTGTTGTCACAAAACAATATACGTTTACGTTCATGACTCTCATCCGCAACATCGGGATTAGGGATCCGTATATTGACAAGACTGAAGAGCATGATGTTCGCTATTAGCATCCATGTCACATTGATTTCCCAAGCAATGAAAATCGCATCTATCATAAGAATTGCGACATACAAGGCCAACTGTAACGTTGATGCCATATTGTCAGATATGCGCATAGCCTTTAACTTGTCATACAAAAAAATCCTTTGGTTTTGTTTTGTGTTCTTCTTGTGCTGCAGTCTACATAAAAGAACACGCAATAAATCTGCACATGGCAAAAACAATAACGCCACCGTTATGGCAAAACCTTCTTTATTGGATAAAATGACATGCTCATTTATCATAGAAGATTTTAATGCAAAATAAGAAATTATTGTTGCAACAAATAGACTACCGCTACTACCTATATGAAACGATTTGCTTTCTGCCACTAAATTGATCTTTCGGAACAAGAGGAATGACACCAACGCCCCCACTACGGCCATACAAGTAATATAGAATAGGGGCAACTCCCATAAAAAGAACACGCCACAATACACCAAAAGAACTATTATGGGGAAGGAGATGCAAAATGCGCTTGACCTTTCAAGTACAAATAATGCACTGAAAATCATCATCACAAGCAACACAGTTATAAGACTGCCACATAAAAACGAGAGTTCGCCAATACCACAGAACCCACACAAGTTATTTATATACAAGTTGCAACAGGGAAAAGACAAAGCGACAACAAACTGTAGCATGTACCGGACCCTGTGTCTTAAACCTATCAAGTCATCCAATAATCCAAACAAATATATCAGTATAGCTCCTGCGCCTATTAGTTGCATAGAAAGTTTAACAACAAAATCTGAGATGTTGTTCTCCAACAATACAGCTACAGCCAAGCAGCCTCCAATAAGAGAAGCCGGAAAAATAACCATACCGGGCAATCCGGAAGGCATCTCCTCATTGAAATACATGTGGCTGCGACGAGATGTGGACTTGGGTAACTCTTGTAACCAAGTCAACAACATATACACAACTGCCGCCGAACTAAGAAATGCAAATATGAGATAGAAAAACTCTTTCATAAGCAAGGAAATTGTCATACCCACTACTATATTATAAATAACGTGTCGGTATAATGTAATATTGTCCGTATACTATGCATTTTATCAAATTAAATATAGTTTATGGTTAATATCACAGGAAGATTCTGTATTATTCACTATATTTGTAAATCTTTTATCGCGAAGGAACAGTCTATGTTTGACAAGAACTGCAATTGCTTTGATGCAACCAGATACATTTTGGCACTGCTTATTACAACAGCGCACTATTCTGTATTGTCGGGAACACATCTACTGAACAACTTTGATGTAATCAGCAACAGAGTAAGCATATTCTTCATCATTAGCGGTTTTTTTTCCTTTATGATGTACCAGCGTATACCAAGTCCAAAGCACTTTGCCCTTAAACGTATCAAACGCCTTATCCCTGCCTATTGGTTAACTATAGTACTCTCCGTTGCACTACTATCCTTTTCCAGCGAAATGGGTCTAAATGAATTTTGGAAAAACGGCCAGACATATTCATATTTAATTTCCAATCTTGCATTTGCCAATTTCCTTCAACCCAGTCTACCCGGAGTATTTGAAAGCAATCCCATGAGTGCCGTCAACGGGTCTTTATGGACAATGAAAGTGGAACTGATGCTCTTAATCACTGTCCCTATTGCATATAAAACAATGGAAAAAATCGGAAAAGCCAAGACTCTGATATTGATTTTCCTAATATCCACTCTCTACCGCATATCAATGAACTGGCTTTACAACAGCACGGGGGACGAGATATACAACATCATGTACAGGCAAATGGGTGGACAATTGATATATTTTTATTCTGGAGCAGCAACCTATATATACCGAGAGTACATCATGTCACGAACAAAAATCATCATACCATTTGCAATCATGATATATCTCCTACACAGCAAATACGCTTTGTTGGAATTGGTTGCACCCACATGCATGGCATTGATTGTAATCACGTTTGCCTTCAAGTTCAAGTATCTTTATTGGGTGGCCAAATTTCCCAATATCTCCTATAGCATGTATCTCGTACACTTCCCTATCATCCAGACATTTATTCATTTTGGACTACATAAAGATTACCCTATAGGGACACTTTTTCTAAGCATGCTATCTACGATTGTCATAGCATACCTGATGTGGTACATAGCAGAACGCCCGTTCATCAGAAAACGGGCGCAATAACATATCTGTTAATATTTTCTAAACGACAGAGTTCCGACATCCGGGTTACTAAGAACAAGTTTCCTTGATGTCAGTTCCTCTATTTTCATCTTTCCATCCTGTGGGACGCCATACTTTTGCAGTGTATTCATGGGCAGGATATTGCTATGTCCGGAACCTGCATACTCAAATGGAGAATATATGCAAATTACGCCATCCTTATTCTCAAAGCACGCATGAATAAAACCATCTGGCTGGGACACCTTATGAAAGGCCATCAGCCCCAACTGGAAACGATAATATATTTGTATCTCCTGAGTGGCATAAAGTTGTCCTTCGGCATCAACCCATTCCGTCATTTGCCATTGCCCCTCCAAACCACCCAAATCGTCAATTTTGTTGCAAGACACCAACGTCAGGCATAATACACACAGTGATATTAACTTTATATAAATATTCCTCATAACAATTGATTTTGTTGTTAAAAACCAAATAGTTACCACTGGGTTCTGTTCAACCATCCATCAAATCTCACGCTCAACATAGCTCCATGCGAGTTTCCTATCAAATCGCCTATATTGTGACCATAGGATGCTGAGAAAGACAATCCCTGACACCAACTAGGACTATAGGTAGCCTCCAACAACAGATAATTGGAACTTTGCGGATTTAGAAGTGGCATATTGTAACTGCCATAACTAACCTGATGAGTATACAAGGTGCGCCATGCCCACTCATCAGAAGGATTACCAGCCAAACCAACATGATGAACCGTCAGACGATTGTGCTGAATGGCAAGAGAACCTGGTCTATTGAAATAGGGGTTGTAGACAGGAGATAAGATAAGAGGATTACCCAAGACAAATCCGCCCATCTGCCATGAACCATAAACATGATTGTTATAGTAGTCATCACGTGCACTTATCTGCACTGGAATCTCTACGGTCTGATCATGATAAATGGTTCCGGACTGATCCATGGTATGGATATACTCATATACAACCGAAGACAAGAAGGGATTCTTTGGCAATTTAAGTTCCAGTCCTAGGAGTATATCCTTCCAGAAACCATATTGCATGAACATCTGACTATGATCCTCAAACAGATGTTCCATGTATACCCCCACATTCCAATCCTTCTTTATCCAATCAAAACGTAAATGCCAGGAACCTATATGATTGCCAGCGGCATTGGTATAATTTTCATCATTAACATCTCCACCTCCAGGAAAAAGTGCCGTAAAGATATTCCCACCCAAATCTACATCCTGAAGCGGGGTTTCACCCACATATGGCAATATATTCCATCCCCTGCCTCCAAATTGGCAAGCCATCTCTATACCACCGGAAACCTCCAAAGGAAAGAGTTCTCTGTTACCAAATCGTAACAGCAAGGCTTTGGAATGAAACATGCTACCAGAAGTATAGATGTTTGAGGTTCCTGCATTGAACTTGCGCTGCCACGAATCATCCGTGTATACACCATAAGCCACATGCCCCTTAAAGGAGAAAATGCCACGTGTTCCTGGTACTCGCCAAAAATCGGGCATCTCAGCCCTAACCTGAGGAATGGGACGGGCATTTATTCCCATTGTCATACCACCGGTGGACAGATATGGATTCTTAAATTCTGAAGGACGTTCCTTTTGACCAAGACTTAAACGAAGCATTTTCCATTCTATGTCCGCATAAGCTTGCTGCACACAAAAATAACCATTTTCACTATTGATAGGCGCAGCCAAATCCACTCCATAGCCCATACGCCAAAACCAGAGCGAATCGGTCTCCACTGTACGCCAAAGAGCGATACGGGCAAGCCCACTGTAATTTTCTGTGGTACCCAGACCGTAATGATTGTTTGTAAACCAGAATGGAGCATTGTCACCAACTCCTGCTGTTCCCTGTACAGTGAAAGCATACTGGACATTCTCACCCAAACTTGAAATCTGGGCAATGGAATAACATGAAACTAAGAACAGCAAATATGTTACAACCAGTCTTTTCATCATCACATTACTTCAATACAACTATACGAGTAACAACTGTCGTTGAGGCATCCTCGGTATTGGTTACTACATGGTATACACCGCTGGCTACACGCTCGCCGTACATATTACAGCAATTCCAACGTACACTGCCACCCACACTCTTGGTCGCCCACACAGCCCTGCCGGAAGAAGAAAGAATCTTGACCTCTGCTCCATCGGTAAGTCCCTTGATCGTAACCATAGCGTCAGTATTGGGATGTACAGGATTGGGAAATGCAATAACATTACCTTTCTCCAGGACTTCCTCCGATTCAGTAACCTGTCCATCATAACTACATAAACCCAAATCAGTACCAAACATTACCAATCCTGTCCTCGGGTGAACCGCAATACTGTTAATACGATTTGAAAGCAATGGAGAATCTTCCTCCATAAAATGGCATATTGTCTCCTGTCCGTCAGGACTGACAAGATACACGCCATCAGCGGCAGTACCTATCCACTTGCGGTTGGCCGGATCTACTGCAATGCTTGTAATATCAACACCAGACAACAAATAGTCTGCGAATCCACTGCCATCATCGCGGTTTATCTTAATTTGATGGAAACGGAAGTCTGATGAAAACCATTCCTGAGGATTGGTAATCACAAACAATCCCTCATTGGTGCCACACCAAATTTGTCCGTCCATATCCTCTGCCATGCAGTAGAACTGAGTCGGGAATACTGTTCTACCATCCTGATTAACAATTGCATTGCGCAGTGTGCTACGGTCATCGTCCACCACATTCAGTGTCCCGTTAGTGTCAAACCCAAAGAAACCACGCTTGCTGCCCTCGTAAGTTACCACGAAGTTAATACCATGAGAACTTAACAAATACTGTAACACGTTCTCCGAAGCCGAAATCTCTGGATAAAACAATCCCAGCCACTTCCCATCCGGACGCAGTATACGAACTATTGTATCCGTATGCTGATTAGCCATCCACAAATTACCCTTTTTATCATACTGAAGAGCAGTACAAGTTGTATAGTTCCATGTATCCCATACAGGCACATCTATACTTTGAATGGGAGAGTTGTTCCTGTCGTATAGTTTCTTAAACTCCAGGAATCCACTCTCGTTCATGTAATATTCATGAAGTCCATTACGCCATACAGCGCCAAAGAAATGACGGTTATCATTAGGGTCCTGCGCTAAGGCTATAGCGTTTACGTTGTTCAGGTTAGGATATGCCCGGCTCACCTGAGTCTCATCAAATTCAACCCAAGTTCCATCTGGTTCCATGTACATGAAAGTAACCGGATAATATGCGGGAATCGTTGCGTTTATTCCGCCAGCAACAAGCAAACGGTCACCTTCGTAATGAATATGATAAAAGAAATCACGTTTGGGAGAGTTGATTTGAAGTATGGATTCTTCTGTCTGCTGAACAAATAGTCTCTGTTCCTTGTCAAAACTATAATATATAAGTTTACGCATATTGTCTATGACAAAGATCATGTCGTCAACAAAACCTACATCCTGCCAATTATGATCTTGGGGAAAGACTATCGGTGATAGAGGTTGCCCGGATTCGTAATAGGCAAACCACCCACCGTAATTAAAGCATACCATCCGATTCTGGGATACAAAGAAGTGCGAGAACGAATAACCAGAATTGGTATTCTCCACCTTGTCCCCGTTAAAAATAATATAATTCAAATTAGAACTCGGCGTGATAACATAAAGATGTCCCGCAAATTCCACGACCTTATCTATTTCGACATCACATACCTTCTCCCACAGTTTGCTGTTAGACAATTCGTATATGTTACCTAATTTATAAATACCGTCGCTATTTGCAACATATATGACATTGTCTATTCCGAACACTCCGCGGACATTGTTTGCAACCTTGAAACTCTGTCTTATTACGCACTCTGCAACATCAACAATTATAATATGTTCCGGAGTTAACAAAAATACCTCGTCACCTATATGGCTAATACTTCTTACTGCATCACCTAATATCAAGTTTGCCTTCAGTGAAGAAATATTGATAATTTCATCGTCCTGACATAATATATCAATATTACCATTGGCATACAAGACGAGCAGACGATGTGTGGACGGGTTATAACTGACAGTGAATATCTCCTTGTCACTGAGTTCATTCAAGCAATCGTATGTTTTCACGCTACCATCTTCAGTGTCATAGCGGACAAGATTACCTGTATTGGACTCCCTGGTACCACTTCCCTTCATTATACAATAAAGGTAGTTTTCTGCTGCCTCCACCTGGACAGCCTCACGATAAGCGGGGTACACCTGCCACCCCTCGTTTTGTGAATACGAGAAAAGGCAGGTGTACGAAAAAAAGATTAATGATATAACGAACCTCAGATTACTTTTCAACATGGAACTTATTTCCGCCACTTTCTGCATAATTTCCATACAATCCATAATGCCCATATCTGTTTGCCTTGTATTTATAGTTATACCCGTACTTATTAGCTCTGGTATCTAAACCGTTAACAACGATATTACAGTTGGGCAACTTCTTGTTAGCAAGTTCATTTAAAAGACCAAATGTCGCTTTTGGACTATATTGCAAACGGGTAACAAAAATCGTAACATTGGCCAGATTAGCAATCAACAGCGAGTCTGCCACTAAACCCACCGGAGGAGTATCCAGTATCACATAGTCGTATTTAGTGCTCAAATACTCGATTGCGGACTTCAACAAGGGGCTTCCTAACAATTCTGCAGGATTTGGAGGAATTACGCCAGCAGGTAACACATCCATATTATCATTTATTCCTGATGGTATTATCTGTTCGTCCAGCAATGTGAAATCCGCCTCATTTCCGCAGAGGAAATTAACTATTCCTTGCTTACTCGGTTTCAACTTGAACAAACTTATCAAACGAGGCTTGCGGACATCCAAACCTACAACTATAACCTTTTTACCTAAAAGAGCCATGGACATAGCCAGGTTTGAAGCAACAAATGTTTTACCTTCACCGGGTACACACGAAGTAAACATTATTATACGTTCTTTCGGCTTAAGTACAAAATTCAGATTTGTCCTCAAACCTCGGAAAGCCTCCTCCATCATATCGTTGCGATTCTCCTTAACAACAATTGCACGGCCCAAGTCATCGGTCTCCTTTGTGTGTGGGATATTGGCCAAAACAGGCAATGATGTCAATTTTTCTATATCCTCGGGAGTCTCTATGTGGGTACGCAGCAAATCTCGGCAAATCAGTAATCCCAACGGCAGACACATGCCGAACAATAGCGATGCCATCAGAACGATATTGTTTTTAGGACTTACCTTTCCTGACACGAACGGCTCCTCTATAATACGGGCCTTTGCCGCTGTACTGTACAGTTGGATGTAATTTTCTTCCCTTTTCTGCAGCAAAGTCAAGTACAATTCAGACTGTAGGCTCTGACGGCGGGTAATATTGTTCAGCACACGCTCTTGTGTGGGAGTCTTCTGTATCCTGCTGGAATAGATGGCGTACTGGCGTTCAACACTATTTTTCTGGACCTCCATATTATCGTAGATATTGGCCATATTCTGACGTATTGTGGGCCACATATCTGAAAGCTGTTGAGTCAACTGAAGAACCATCGGGTTATCCTCGCTGCTACCCTTCAGGAAACGGTTTCTCTTCAATACCATCTCATTATATTTGCCGATGGTGGTAACGAGGGGACTTATCAATGCAGAATTGCCCAGACCAAGGTTAGCGGGTATGATTTGCAAATAATTGTCAGGAGCATCCATATACTCCATCAAGGATTTAAGCAATTCTAACTGGGTCTGCATTCCTATGAGTTCCTTCCTGTAATCAGTCGTGCTCTTGAGGACATTAGTCGCATCATTGGCAAGGTTTATCAATTCGTTGCTCTTCTTGTAAGACTCCATGTTTCCTTCAGTCTCATCCAACTCCTTTCGGATGTTGTCCAAGCGTTCAGAGATGAATTCCTCGGTCTTTCTAGCAACCTCGTTCTTATCTTCGTTAGCATCTTCATTATAGCAATCCAGCAATTCGTTCAAATAATCCAATGCGCGCTCCCTTTGTGTGTCCGTAAGGCTCACGTTTGCCACAGTAGTTGTCTTTGACGTTGGCGCTGCACTCAATCTGCCCTTGGAATACATGCGTCCGACAGCTTTCGGGGAATATATGGTCACATGTATTTTGGCACCATTGTCCCACGCCTGCAACAAACTCTCGTCTCTAAGAGAGTCCAAAAGTGCATTTTGCTGAAAAACGAGTGTACCTACTGGAGTCTTCACGCTAAGAGGCATCGCCTTTATCTCTGTAGTATACGAAATCTCCTTCGGAGCCAACTGATCAAAACATCCTTCCAGAAGAATACCATCCGCACCTTTTGTCAGCATTATGGAAACGGGATACCTGAGACCATCCAGATCCGATGCATCCATATCAACCAGCACCGGGCTGTTCTTGTAAAGTTCCGTATTCTTGATACGTCCATCCAACGAGTATGCAACGTACAGTTTCAACTTCTTAACAACCCTTGTTGCAACTGTTGCGCTACCCAGGATTTCAAGTTCGTTGTCAAATCCATTCGAACTGGACAAAAGACCCATCTCGTCCAATGCCATGCCCGAAAAAGCACGCCCCTTGTCACCAGAATCCTTTATCAGCACCTTCATGGAAACCGCATAGACAGGAGTCTTGAAATGCAAATACACAAAAGCTGCGCTTACGCACACTATTGCCGAAATCAAAACCCAACACCAATTCTGGAGAAACAATATCCAAATATTCTGGAAACTGAAGATACCAGAATTCTCTTCCTCTCGTTGGAAATCGTTCATTCTTACTACGTCTGACATATACAATTCAATTATTTTATTACATCATTAAGCAAATCTTGACGACAAAAATACTTTTTTTTTCTTACAAAATGTCGTTTCAAAACAAAAAAGTGCGTTTATTCCAAAAAAAGGCAGTCAACTACCCCTCTATATAAAATAAATATGTATCTTTGCGAAATAATGAGCGACACAAAAACAGAATACTCCGCCCTCCACATGAAGTTGGTGTATGCTTTGGACATCCTTGTCCTGAATGCATGCATTATCACCATAGCCTATGCATCCCTACGGACACTTGATTGGTTATGGGCGTTGGTATTATGTAATTTATTGGCAACTGCCTTGTTACGCCAATACTTGTTCCATCTGCTACAGATCTATTGGTTATCCAGCCCATTGAATCGGGTATTGAAAAAACTTGCGGACATAACTTGTGCCCTCGTTTTCTTAGTGAGCGTTTTCCCTTTAATCTTACTTGCATATATCATATACGACGTTGCAACCAAGAAAAGGCACAACACGCCCATATTCACACTTAGGAAAGTACTAACGGGGAAAGGTGAGACCATCTCCACCGTATTCTTTTCCCAGCACATCCTGGGCAAGGACAGTATATTGGACAAGACACCCTGGGTCTTTAATATTCTCATCGGCACTTTTTCCCTATGGGATTTGAATGGACTTCAAGAAATGGAAGAATCCTCTGAAACGGCCGCAAGCGAAACACACGAGGACGCAACAGAGCCAGACAACCGTAAAGAAGAGGAAGAGGAAGAAGAACACATAGCCCCTGGATCTGACCCCACAACAGACAACGATATTTTTACAGAAATACAAAAATGAATATATTTAGTTTTTTTTCCAAGAAAAAGCAACAGCAAACCGTTGGAGGCATTGAGGATTTCATGCTTCTCATACGCGTCTACTACCAAGCCACTATTGCTGTCCAGACCGGAATCAACAATCTTACGGCACTCCCCGACCTGAGAATCTTCAAGCAGACATACCACGTCTCTACCTTAAACAACAAGATTGGTTTGGCCGAGAAGAAACATTGTCAGAAATTGCTCCAAAGCATTTACAAATTAAGCGACAACTTCTTTAAGGAAATAGACTCCAGTATAAAGAAAAAGTGCCGTTCTGTACAATTGGTCCAGCCATACCTCATCCAGTTTCAGGGATTCAGCCAGGAACTGATGATGCTCATGAGCAACCTCATGCAATGGAAGCTACGTCTCCCCGGATTCTTCCACAAGGCCATACGTACCATGGTAGACAAGCAGGTGCACGACATTCTCACACGCACTGACTGGAAAGACGAGGCCGTACGCCGTGCCTGTGTTTCTGTACGCAAATATCAGGCAGACCTCTCATACAGCGAAACCTGGATGACAGAGTACGTCTACACAGCCGTTATGCTCAGCAAAAAAGAAAAGACACCACAAAACGCACAATAGGAATGGATCAGGATGTCACTGCCATAATCTCACGCCTTGAGACCCGAACACGCCAACTCATGCTGCAATATGACAAAATGAAGCAGCAATTGGAAGACATGGAAAACAAACTTTCCGAACAGTCTCGGCACTGTATAGAATTGGAAGCAGAAAACCAAGCCTTGGAGGAAAAGTACACCAGGCTTAAAATGGCCCGTCTGATAGATATGGCAGATGACGACGAACTGAAGACAACCCGCAAGCGTATCAACAAAATGATTGCTTCGGTAGACAAATGCCTTGCCACCCTGAAAGTACAATAACCATGGAAGAGAAACAGAAAATTACCATACGGTTCGGATCATGGGACTTGCCAATGACCGTGCAGCGCAAGGACGAGCACCTGTATCGCGAGGCCGAAAAACTGATGAAAGACAGATATGCCTTCTACACACGCAGTTACAAAGGACTCGCCACAGAACGATACATGGTCATGTGCATGCTAGACATCGCAGTTAGGTTACAGCATGCATTGGAGAAAGGCGACCAAACGGACCTTGTGGACAGACTCAGCCCCCTTATCACAGAAATAGAGGCAAGGCTTGAAAAATAACGCCAGCCAAGCCCCTTCATACTGGACACCAAGCACATAATATACAACATATATATAATACACACATTTAACCTAACTTACAACACACGACATGAACGAAATAATAATCGGAGTGGCCTCAGGCCTCTCTTTGGTCGGAATCTGGTGGGCAATTTGGTATTTTGCCGTTGTACCACAGAAACAGAAGAAAATGGAATCTGAGGTTCAAAAAGAGGCCGAGGTAATCAAGCAGAAGAAACTTCTGGAGGTAAAGGAGAAGTTCCTTTCCAAGAAAAACGAATTGGACAAAGAAATACACCAGCGCAACCAACAATTACAACAGGCCGAGAACCGCAACAAGCAAAGGGAGATGACCTTGAATCAGCGTCAGGACGAATTGAACCGACGCAAGCAGGAAACCGAAACTCTTCGCAGCCGTCTTGAAAATCAGCAGAACCTTCTAAAGAAGAAAGAGGAGGAATTGGACGCACGCCAGGCAGATTTGGTCAACAAGGAGCGTACTAAGTTGGAAGAATTGTCTGGCCTATCTTCTGAAGAGGCCAAGCAGCAGCTTGTCGAATCTCTAAAAGACGAGGCACGTACCAACGCACAGGCATACATCAATGAAATAATGGACGAGGCAAAGATAAATGCCAACAAGGAAGCAAAACGCATCATCATCCAGAGCATACAGCGTGTAGCCACAGAAACTGCCGTTGAAAACAGCGTTACCGTGTTCCACATCGATAATGACGAAATCAAGGGTAGGGTTATCGGACGTGAGGGCCGCAACATCCGCGCCTTGGAAAATGCCACAGGTGTTGAAATTGTTGTCGACGATACTCCCGAAGCCATTGTCATCAGCGCCTTTGATCCCGTACGTCGCGAAATATGCCGCCTGGCCCTGCACCAGTTGGTTTCCGACGGCAGAATACATCCTGCACGTATTGAGGAAGTCGTGGCAAAGGTAAAGAAGCAAGTTGAAGAAGAGGTTCTGGAAACCGGCAAACGCACCACCATAGACTTGGGCATCCACGGTCTGCACCCCGAACTAATCCGTATCATCGGCAAGATGAAATACCGCAGTTCTTACGGTCAGAATCTCCTGCAGCATGCAAGGGAAACTGCCAACCTCTGCGCAGTAATGGCAAGCGAGTTAGGATTGAACCCCAAGAAGGCAAAGCGCGCCGGTCTGTTGCACGACATCGGCAAGGTTCCCGACGAGGAACCCGAAATGCCACATGCACTCTACGGAGCCAAGCTGGCCGAGAAGTACAAGGAGAAACCAGACATCTGCAATGCAATCGGCGCACATCACGAAGAAACAGAGATGACCTCGCTAATCGCCCCCATTGTACAGGTCTGCGACGCCATCAGCGGTGCCCGTCCCGGTGCCCGCCGCGAGATTGTAGAAGCCTACATCAAGAGATTGAAGGATCTGGAAGAAATTGCCATGTCATACCCCGGCGTCAACAAGACCTACGCCATTCAGGCAGGACGCGAACTTAGAGTTATCGTTGGTGCCGACAAGATAGACGACATCCAAACCGAAAAACTCTCCGGTGAGATTGCCACCCGCATCCAGAACGAGATGACATACCCAGGTCAGGTAAAAATCACGGTAATACGAGAGACACGTTCAGTAGCATACGCAAAATAGTCATGACCATTGCTGTTGACTTTGACGGTACTATCGTCAGACACGAATATCCCAGAATAGGCAAGGAAATCCCCTTTGCCATACAAACATTGAAGATGCTGGCCAAAGACGGGCACAGACTCATCCTGTGGACTGTGCGCGAAGGAGAACTGCAGGAAGAGGCAGTAAACTGGTGCCGGGAACGCGGCGTGGAATTCTATGCCGTCAACAAAGACTATCCCGAAGAGGAACCAAGCAAGAATAACCACTATTCACGCAAATTGAAGGCAGACATCTGGATAGACGACCGCAATGTGGGCGGTCTTCCCGACTGGGGTACAATATACCGTATTATTACTGAGCGCAAAACCTACGAGGAGATCATGCTGAACGACGTCATAACAGAATCGAAAGAACAAACCCAAAAACGCAAATGGTGGAAATTCTAAACCACACCGGCAAACGATATACGAATCGTACTTGCACACATACTTGCATATAAGTTCACTTAAAACGAAACAACAATATAGCATTATGAAAAGAATACTTCTACATGCTTGTAGCATGGCCATGATCATGGCAAGCCTCCTGACCACAAGTTGTGTCAGTCAGAAGAAACTGGTCTACTTCCAGGGTTCCGAAGAACTCTATGCCAGTGCACAGAAGATTGCTCAGCAGTACGAAATGAGACTGAAACCCGCAGACCAGATTATGGTAAAGATTACCACCTCTGAATCAGAGCCAGAACTGTTGCAGGTGTTTGCCAGAGACGTTACCATGGGTACACTTGGAAGCTACCAGAACTACTCACAAGCAGGAACATTGTCCAATGCATACGGCTACACCATTACCAACGACGGTTATGTCATTCTGCCTGCAGTAGGCAAGGTATATGTAAACAACATGACCTGCGAGGAAGCAGCAAGAGCAATTGAGCAGAAAGTAATAGAACATAAATTGCTCAATTCTCCTGAAGTAACCGTACGTCTGCAGAATGCTCGTGTCACCATTATCGGAGCCGTCAAGAGTCCACGCAGTGTAAGCCTCACCAGCGAACGCAACACAGTAATTGATGTTCTGGCACAGTGCGGCGACTTGGATGTCTCCTCGCTGAGGACCAACATCAAACTCTTCCGCGAGACAAACGGCGAACGCCAGATGTACACCTTAGACCTCACCGATGTCAATATCTTCAACAGTCCTGCCTTCTACGTTCAGCAGAACGACATGATATACGTGGAACCCAACAAGAGCCTTGGTGTGAAGAGCAGTGCATTCTACACCTTCCTCAGCGCCGGTGCCAGCATCCTGGGTCTTGCATCAAGTATCGTAGCACTGGTATTTGCCATCAAGAACAATACAGGCAACTAAGAGCGGAATCATACTGCTCGCAACATACATAAAAGGCGGGTTATCCGCCTTTTATGCTTAATACCTACCAATGGTCTGAATGACGGATAAAACAAATCTTAAACTCCATCCCATATGAAAAATATCTTACTGCCATTCCTGTTTTTGATTACCCTCTGCGCATGCGAAACAATGACTTTCGAGGACGAACTAGACAAAAATCCCTCCACTCCCCAGGCAGGAAAAGAAGAGAATGGTATGAAGGAAATGTGTTTCAAGTGTACCGGTTTCAGCATGGACGATATCAGCGAGATCTCCAGAGCCTCAACCAAGCAGGAATATACCGACCACCTTCTTTTGGGAATCTTTGACAACAACGGAAATCTGGTCGGCAATATCATGCAGCACGACAAGAATGACACAACCATAACGTATGGCACCTTTAACCATGTCCTGAAATACGGCAAATACACTATACTAGCCATAGGATGGAACGGAGACCAGCAATGCATTGTCCAGGGATTGGACAACATCAGTTTCAGCGCAGGATGGGTTCCACACACTTTCCTCTGCAGAAGAAACATCGTCGTAAGCGAAGCCTACTCCGACACACGAACACTCTCCATGGAACGGTGCGTGGCAAGGTTTGTACTGAAGTGCAAGGACCAGAACCTCCCTGAGGAAACGGTATCATTCCAAATCCGCACATTCAATGCCGGCAACACACTGGACAGCGAGACCAGACATTGTACGCACATTCAGGAATTCGTTCGCAACACTGGAAATCTTGGAACTATCACAGCGCCTCTCTCCATAACTTCCTATTGCTTCCTTCCAGAAGATAGTGCCAGTGTGAACATTAACGTGGCAGCATTCGACAAGGACGGCAATCTCCTGGCCGAGAAATATTTTGAGGGAGTTCCCATGAAAATAAACTACTCCACCAACTATTCGGGCTACTTCTTCCCTATGGGAGAAGTTGAAGGCAGCGTTTCCTTCAACTTTGATTTCGATGGGGACATAAACCACGAGTTCTGAACTTCCGAAACACCTTACTTCTGAACATTACAGCGACCGTCCGCCTCTCCTGGTGCGACGGTCGCATTCTTTGTGGATGTCCAGGCCATATACACCGTCAGACTAATTCTAACAGAAAAAAAGTGCTGCCGGCAAACGGGCAGCACTCCTGTGTGTGTGTGTGTGTGTGTGGTAGTGAGGGGGGGATCAAAGTTCCAACACCAGAGCATCCTTGGGATTGTGGTAGCGATATTGCCTCAGACGCTTCCACTCCGGATTATGCAGCGACCATGCCGGAGAGAAATTCTCTGTTCCTCGACTTTCTAAACGCTCCACCACCATACGCACCGTCATACTATGTATGTCTATAGCTGGGATATAAAGCATCTCTGTCCCGGAGTTGTTATGAGTTATAGCAAGCACGCCCACATCCACAAGTTCATCCAAAAGCACATTTACCAGAGCGTCCGGCAAGTGGGTTGCACGAGCCAATGAATGTTGGCTATGCGGACGAGCCCCCTCGGCAAAGGCCTTAGCTATGTTGTTCACAAGCAACAGGGACAGCGTATCGCGGAAACGGCGGCTCATGCCCTGTGTGGAACGTTCAAACGCATACTCCTGAACCATTTGGTTGGCATAGCAGAACTGACATCCTATCAAGCATATATACCACGTGAACTGCAGGAAAATCAGCAGCAACGGAATTGCTGCAAATGAACCGTATATGGCGTTGTAGGCCGACAGTTTTATCTGGTAATGAATATAGAAGTATTCCAGTCCCTGAAACAGCAGGCCGGCAATGATTCCCGGACCTATGCAAGCACTCCAGCGGACGTGAGTGTTGGGCATGAGTTTATACAACAGCACAAAAACCATGGTGCTTACAAAGAACGGGAGCAGCACAACTACGATATGAAACATGCTTCCCATGGAAAAATACATCTCAAACCACGATTCCAGGGCAAGCATCATCACGTTCAGACCGTTGGTAATTATCATTAGAATAGGCAACAGCAGGAACACTGAAATATAGTCCGTAATGCGACGGTAGATGTTGCGTGTATTTGTCACCTGCCACACGGTATTGAAGGCCGTCTCTATATTCATGGTCAGGTTCACCAGGGTATAAAACAGCAACAAGATACCGAAACCCAAGAATACACCGCTCTTGGTGTGCTGCAGATAACTCTCCACGAAATTAAGCACCGTTGCCGTCATTTCCGGACTGAAAGAGTCAAGAGCATCTCGGAGACGGCCCTCTATTATGTTGTCGAAACCGAAACCTCGCGCAATGGCAAATATAATGGCAAGGACAGGAACCACAGCCAGGGTAGTATTGTAGGTCAGTGCCGAAGCATAGGAACCCAGGTTATTGTTTATGTAATGGTCTACGGTGATATATATGCGCTTGAACAGTAGCAATGCCCATCGTCCGAAGCGACTGCATTGCTTCTCGTCCATATTCCACCATGATTCCATTCTTTCTTCAAATGTCATAATGCAAATTCCTATTTTAACAAGAAAAAGAAGCAGAGGTCCTGTAAGCCGGGTTCTGTGCACGGCAAGACACGGTTTCCCATGCCTGCCGCCGCTTGTCATTTATCCACTACCGGCGTCACCACCGGTCTCTATCGTTCTACCCTCCGGCTCGGACGGACAGCCCTCCCGTCCCCACTTCCCTAAGGTTGTAGAAACATTGCCGGTATACGCGAACTTTCAACATCCGGAGTGCACAGCACGCATGTCGCCATACGCCTGGTGGGCTCTTACCCCACCTTCTCACCCTTACCCTGCAATATGCACAAGGCGGTTATTTTCTTCTGCACCAACCAGCCATCACTGACTCCTACCCGTTAGGTAGCGGATTGTCCTGTGTTGCCCGGACTTTCCTCTCGTCCTCCTCAGCAAGGAGAAGAACCAGCGACAAGCCGGACCTCTGTTTCTTTGTGTGCAAATTTACGAATATTCCTTAAAATGGCAAAATCGGCACGACTAAAAGGTTAAAATAAGACAAGGAAAAGCACAACGGACCTCTTTTATCATTACCTTTGCAAACAGAGGAGGAAACACCATCATGGACAATAGCGATAACAACCAAATAACAACAAATATGAAAAAAACACTGTTCATCGTCCTCGGCTCAATAATTATTGCCTGCTCTGGCAACGCCGAGACATCAGTAAACAACGAGCCAACCAAAGAGACTGAAATCCAGACACAAGCCGTCGCCGTGCCACAAGGCGGATATGTGGACCTTACCTATGCAGCGGAACAGAGCGTAAACGCTGTCGTGTATATTAAGGTAACACAGATGGGCAAGACCCACAAGGTTACCTACCGCGACCCGTTGGCCGAGTTCTTCGGAGACTTCTTCGGTCAAAGGGGGCAGGCGCCTCAACAGCGCGAGTACAAGGAACCCGACCGCAGAGGGGCCGGTTCCGGTGTCATCATCTCCAGCGACGGATACATCGTAACCAACAACCATGTTGTAGCCGGCGCCGACGAGATTCTGGTAAAGCTGAACGATAACAGGGAATTCTCCGGACGCATCATAGGCCTGGACGCCACCACAGACCTTGCCTTGGTGAAAATCGAGGGCAAGGACCTCCCCACCCTGCCAATCGGCAACAGCGACGAGTTGAAGATAGGCCAGTGGGTTCTGGCAGTAGGCAATCCATTTAACCTTACCAGCACGGTCACTGCCGGCATTGTATCAGCCAAGGCAAGAAGTCTGGGAGCCAACGGCATAGAAAGCTTCATCCAGACAGATGCTGCCATCAACCAAGGTAATTCCGGTGGTGCCTTGGTCAACTCCAAGGGCGAACTTGTAGGCATCAACGCCATGCTCTACTCACAAACCGGCAGTTACAGCGGATACGGGTTTGCCATCCCTACCACTATCATGAACAAGGTCGTTGCCGACCTTAAAGCCTATGGCACCGTCCAGCGTGCCGTATTGGGTGTAGCTGGCATGGATGTTACCAACTACATAGACATGGAAAAGGCTAATGGAAAGAATCCTGACCTGGGTACACTCAGCGGCATTTGGGTGAACGAAGCCACCCAGGGTTCTGCTGCAGCCGAGGCTGGCCTGCAGAAGGGCGACATTATAATCAGTTTTGACGGCAAGGATGTTCATAAAATGTCCGAACTCCAGGAAGCGATCACACAACATCGTCCTGGCGACAAGGTAAAGATAGCATGGCTGCGCGACAAAAAGAAGCACTCCGAGACCGTAACCATGAAGAATGCGCAAGGTTCTACCGAACTCATGCAGGAAGTGGATATTGACGAAATGGCCGTTTCCCTTGAACCCTTGTCTCAGGAGGAGAAGGCACGTCTGGGACTGCCCTACGGTCTTGTCGTAAAGGCTATACGCAACGGCAAGATGCAGAAGGCCGGTGTTGCCAAGGGCACCATAATCCTGGCAGTAAACGATACTCGCATGGGAACCAGCGAAGACTGGGAAAAGGCCGTCAAGAGTGCCAACCAGAGCACAGACCGCACGCTGTGGATAAAGGCCATTGCCCCAAGTGGTCGCAAGCAGAGTTTCGTAATTGATCTAAACGAGAAGTAAACCTACGGCAGCAAAGCGGCTACTTTTAAAATAGGCAACAAGCCCTCGCAGGAATATCCCTGTGGGGGCTTTTTCTCTCGCTTAGTCGTATCCTTGAGGCCGCACCTCCAAGATACTCACGCTTGGAAGTAAAAATAAAATGGTATTTATTTTGTACTTCTCTCGCTTAATCGTATCTTTGCACACAATAATAATATAGTCTTATGAAGAATCGGAGCAATTTATTCTGCCTCATCCTCACGGCAATGTTGGTTTTCTGTGCAACAAATGCCAATGCAAAACCCAAACAGACAACAATCTACGTTTTTGGAATAAGCATAAGCCTTACCGACTCAACAGCGTATCTTACCGACATACAGACCCTGGAAGCAGCATACATCGACAACAAGACTGGGTTCCTGTATGACCGCAGCATATATTCGCAGCAGTTACAGATGTGGATAGAGTATTCCAAGAACAAGCCCGGAACCACCTGTGCCATCTTCTTTGGCGAGAAAAAATCCAAGGTAGAGAAAAAGTACATCAAAGTCCGCAACAAGTACAACAAAGACAGGTCCACCAAACTACATAGTCTGGAGACCGGAGAATTCAAGTTCATACCACAAGACTGGAGCGAGCATGAGAGCCTATAGTATTGCCGGACACAAGGTATCTGTAGAATTCCTTTGCGGAGAGGAGGAAGGCAATCTACTGCATAACTTCGAGCCATTTGCATGCGAACGCGACGACACCGCCGTCCTTACCGTAACCCTGACTGAGCAATTGCTGGAACATGGAGAACTTACGGTAATAGGCGTGTTCGATGTTGGAGGCAGCAATCATGGCGTGTACAGAACAGAAGAAGGGGAATACCTCTTCAAGATATACGACACCAAAGAACTCTTGTGTGCCACAATGCTGGCTCAGGCCAATTTCCATCATTGCTTTGTAAAACTCCACAATGTCACCCCGGAACAAAAGCACTATGGCCTGAACAACTGCATGATGATGGCCTTTGCCTTTGCCACGGCAACCATGGACACCGTGCTGATTCACTCCAGCGTAATACGCTGCAACGGCAAGGGATACCTGATGACAGCACCCAGCGGAACAGGCAAAAGCACCCATACACACCTTTGGTACAAGACTATCCCTGGATGCGACCTTATGAACGACGACAACCCTATCATCCGTATTGTCGACGAAAAACCTTTCGTTTACGGTTCCCCTTGGAGTGGAAAGACTCCATGCTACCGCAATATCCAGGCACCTATAGGGGGCATCGTCAGAATACAGCAGCGCCCCGAAAACTCCATACGTAGGCTGAAACCGTTGGATGCATTTGTAATGCTCTTGCCGGCATGCAGCAACATGAAGTGGGACGCACGGATATACAACGCTATATGCGATAGCATAACAAAGTTCGTGCAGACATGCAGAATCTGGGAACTTGGATGTCTGCCAAACAGCGAAGCAGCCATACTATGCCATGAAACAGTCAGCAAAGAGGCTCATAATTGATTTGCTTCGCCTCCTCCTCTACCCTATCCGTAGACAATACGTCAAAAGAAACGGGCAAGGGAGCAAGGTTCCACGAATGGAACTCCCCAACCACATACTTCTTGGTGCTGTCAGGGATGCCATACGGGAGGGGCACACCGCAACCATCATCGTAAAGGGATGGAGCATGCGCCCGTTTCTGGAACACCAGCGCGACAAGGTCCTGCTTGAAGAACCTGCCGGTGCCACAATGCACGATGCGGTTCTGGCGGAAATAAGTCCAGGCAAGTTCGTACTGCACAGAATAATAGACATCAGGCCCAACGCAGACAATGCCGACTTGGACGAGATAACACTGATGGGCGACGGCAACATACAGGGCACGGAGCAATGCTGGCGCAAGGATATCTGCGGAATAGTAACACAGTATATAAGGCCCAACAGGACAATTTCTGCAAAGGAACCCGCTCTTGTACGCAACATCAAACGATGGAACAGGCTTTTGCCCATAAGAAGATACCTGCTACTGATATACAAAGCAATAATATAAGACATATACAATGAAAATAAAGGAAGGATTCGAACTTCGCGAGATATGCGGAGAATACATCGTGGTAGCCCACGGAGAAAAGAACATAGACTTCTCAAAAGTAATCAACCTGAACGAATCGGCCGCCACCATGTGGAAAGCCGTTGCAGACAAGGATTTTTCCGTAGACGAACTGACCACAGCACTGATGGAAAACTATGACGTGGACGAAAGCACCGCCAAAAGCGATGCTGCACGCATCATGGAGGAATGGAAAGAAATTGGTCTGGCAGAATAACAAACAAATTCATAAAACATACCCTTAATTATGGATCAGATTTGGCAAGATGCAGCAGAATGGATCAACCTGCTGGCTCAGACTCTACGCATTCCCACTTCATTCCTGCTCATAGAGTTCATCGGTACCTTCGCTTTTGCCTTGTCCGGCATTCGTTTGGCCAGTGCCAAGCAATTCGACATCTTCGGAGCATGGATCGTGGGTATGGCCACGGCCATCGGAGGCGGAACCCTGCGCGATATGATGCTCGGAGTCAACCCTTTCTGGATGACCAACGAGATTTACTTCATCTGGTGTGCCCTGGCCGTGCTTTTCGTACACATCTTTGCCAAATACCTGGTAAAGCAGAAGAACACATGGTTCATCTTCGACACCGTGGGCCTGGCCCTGTTCAATGTCGTCGGCATAGAAAAGACACTCCAAATGGGTTTCCCCATGTGGACAGCCATAACCATGGGTTCTGTAACCGGTGCTGCCGGAGGTGTAATCCGTGACGTACTCATCAACGAGGTCCCCCTCATATTCCGCAAGGAGATATATGCCCTTGCCTGTGTGGCCGGAGGTATAGTCTATTCCTCCCTGCACGTTTTGGATTTCGACCCCAATATCAGCGCCCTGTTTTCCAGCATCGTGGTCATAGCGGTAAGATGCCTTGCCGTGAAGTTCCACTGGCACCTGCCGATAGTAAAGGGAGAGTAACCTGCAGACATGAAACGTGCGTTCCTTATCATAACGGCAACTATGCTGGCATGCATCGCGTATGGCCAGCATAGGATCTTTGACAAGAACATACGTACACTCCAGGTAACCCTCAACGGCAATCCTCTCCTTCCGCCCGTACTGTCCCTGGGCAAGGCGTCGCACATACAGGTTTCGTGGGACGAAATGTCGCACGACTATCAACGCTACATCTACCGCATACAGCATTGCGACAGGAATTGGGAAACTACTGCCGACCTTTTTGAAAGCGACTACCTGCACGGCACCAACGACCTGCCTGTAGAGGATTACGAAAACAGTTTCAACACCACGCAGATCTATACACACTACTCCATGACATTCCCCAACAAGGATGTCAATGTGTTGCTCAGCGGCAACTACAAACTGCTTGTCTTTAATGAGGATGACATGGACAGGGGACCAGTCATAGAGGTTCGTTTCCATGTCGTGGAAGAGGAAACGAACTTGACCATGCAGGTTTCCTCAAACACCGACATAGACTTCAACGACACCCACCAGCAGGTTGCCCTGAACCTAAACTACGGTACACTTCGGGTAACAGATCCCTATACCCAGATTCATGCCGTGGTAACCCAGAACCGGCGCAATTCCCGTACCGTTCATGGCATACGCCCCGACATAAACAAGGCCAACGGCCTGGAGTGGAAACACTGTAAAGAACTTATTTTCCCAGCTGGAAACGAATATCACAAGTTTGAAATCCTCAACATGGCCATTTCCGGCATGAACGTGGACCGCATGCGGTGGTTTGAACCCTTCCACCATGCCATACTGTGGGAGAACGAGGTAGCGCAAAACTACCTTACAGAAGAAGACCACAACGGTGCCTTCTACCCAAGGACCTACGACCAGGAGAGCAACACGACACAATCGGAATATGTCGTCGTGCATTTTGCCCTACAGTCCCCACGCTTGTCCCAAAAAGTCTATGTCAACGGGGAATGGAGCAACGGCGAGTTTGCCGAAGAATGCCTGATGCAGTATAACGAGGAATACGGATGCTACGAAGCCTCCATCCTGCTAAAACAGGGATACTACGACTATCAGTACATCACATCCGATGGCTCCACCTTCGAGACGATGGGCGACTTTTGGCAGACTGAAAACGAATACCAGACATTCATATACTATAAGGAACTTGGAGGACGATACGACAGAATAGTGGGCTACTCGCGGGGAAACACGCGTTTATGACCATCAGCCTCCACGCATACCTAATCTACTTGATGAAGAACAAAGAATACACTTCCACCCACCATATACTTAAATACATCGGAATCTTTGGCAGCGTTGAAGCACTGAAGATTCTGGCAAACCTGTTCAGGGGAAAGATCACGGCATCCTTCCTGGGTCCTTTTGGAGCCGGACTCATTGCCATATATCAAAACATTCTGGACGTTATCAGTTCCTGTACCAACATCGGACTGGAGACAGCCAGCATACAGCAATTGAGCGAGATAGATACCAAGATGTGCCAACAGGAAACTGTCGCCATGGCAAAGGTGATACGCACATGGTCCATGACAGTAGCATTTGTGGCCCTGATCATATGCATTGCCGTTGCGACACTGCTTTCCAACATGTTTTTTGACGAGCCCGGGCATCATCTTGACATCCTACTTTTGGCACCCGCAGCATTCCTCGCGCCAATATCTGCTGGCGAATGTGCCATACTAAAAGGTATGCACAAACTGAAGCGTGTGGCCAGCGTGGAACTCATAACCGCCGTTGCCGCTGTTGTCTGCATACTCATTATATATTCCTGCCTTGGTATCAACGGCATTATCCCTGCCATAAACATCTGCATGGCCATAGGCACCCTCGTGCACCTATACTTCTGCATACAGGTCCTGCCTTATAGCATAGACTTCCTCTCGGCAGAGACGTGGAAAAGGGGCATCCCCCTGCTCAAGTTCGGCATTCCATATGCTGCTACGGCCATCATGGGTGCCATTACCACGACCTTCCTTTACAAGATAATTTCCAACGAAACGGAAATTGGTTTGTACAAGACCAGCTACGCTCTTGTCATGTACTACATCAGCGTTGTCCTGAGTTCCAATGCCGTAGAC
The DNA here is from genome assembly GCA_045612965.1 of Bacteroidaceae bacterium. Classification (GTDB taxonomy): domain Bacteria; phylum Bacteroidota; class Bacteroidia; order Bacteroidales; family Bacteroidaceae; genus Physcousia. The sequence goes on from JAZLAC010000004.1 coordinate 46,571, forward strand.
TACTTCCCCCGCCTGACAAGTGTGTGCCACGACAGGAAGAAGAAAACCGAGACCGTAAACAAGCAGATACACGTCAGTTTCACACTGACGACCCCTTTGGTTATGGCATTCCTGCTGGCCTTGCCTGTTACTGTCCTGTTGCTGTACACAAAGGATTTCCTGCCTATGATGGGAATCTGCATAATGGCAGGTTTGTTCCAGTTGCACCGTTCCGTAGCTCTTCCCCTGGAATATGTTTCTCTGGCACATGGCCATTCATGGATGTTCCTCATACTGGAAGGAACGTACAATGTTCTTGTCATTACTCTGGTATATACCTTATACACCGCAATGGGGGTAAACGGAATCGGCATGGCATTATCGGCTGCTGCCCTTGCAAATACGGTAATACTGGCAATCGTAAACAAATTCTTCTACAACATCAATATCTCGGCAAGAAACTGGCTTAGCATCACCATAGGGTCATGCCTGGTTCTTACTGTCATGGTCTTATGCCTCGAGGAGAACCTTGCCATACGCCTGGGCTTTGGCATTCCTCTTACCCTGCTGTCTGCTGCATATAGTTACTGGACACTCAGGAAGGGCATCAGGGATGAGGAAAAGGGGATTTTGACTGACTGTACTGATAATATCGATTAAAACCGACATGCAGCAGATTAAGAATTTTATTAAAGGACTCCTGCATTGGCTTTACCTGGTCAAGCTTCCTTTCCGCTATTACAGTCCGTCAAGCCATGTCCCCAGACACCTGGAAATGGATGCAGGACAAGCGGAAAAGATTCTTTCCGACATACGTCCAGATAGGGGCCAGACCTGCCTGTGCCATAACAATATCACTTCCACCCACGACCTGCACATTATAATTCCCGTCTACAACACCGCACCATTTATAGGGGAATGTCTTGATTCCATTTTGGAACAGAAGACGAAATACACGTTCTTCATATCAATTACCAACGATGGCAGTACAGATAACAGCAAAGATGTGCTGGAAGCCTACCTGTCATCCATTCCGGACAAGGAACGACTTGATGCCATAGAGGTCAGACACCAGGCAAACATGGGTCCGGCAATGGCCAGAAATGTCGCATTGGAGAATATTCGTGGCCGCTACATCATGTTTGTAGACAGCGACGACAAACTTATGCCTGGAGCCATCGAATCACTCATGACAGCTGCCACAGACAACGATGCAGACATGGCGGAAGGCCACTTCAATTGTGGGTTCACCCACGGCTTTGCCTGTGGCAAGGTCTATAAGGCAGAACTCTTCCGCAACATACACTTCCCTCCGGGATATTGGTTCGAGGATACCATAAATGCTTTCTTCTTGTACCATATCTGCAGGAAACGTATCCCTGTTAAAGGCGAGCATTATTACTATCGCCTCAACCAGAACTCCATTACCAACTCATTCCAGGGAAACGAGCGCACCGTCGATTCCCTATGGGTAAGCCGCCGTGTACTGTCGGACTACTTTTCCACAGGACACCAGGCCACTCTGTTGCTTCTGCATGAATATCTCCAGGACACCATTTCCACAGCACGACATTTCCGCACGCTCAACAGGGAAGATGTCATGCAGGCTCTGTTTGCCATCCATTGCTCCATGGCGGAAAAATTCTTTGGAAACATGCTCGCACAAAAGGAATGTATCGGTTCCCTGCCTTTTGACCAGAAATACATGGCACTGGCACTGAAAGAAAAGGACTACCGAAGATTCCGCAGCATCATTTAGACTGCCCTGCAGACATCAGTCCCAGATACAGTTTCTCATACTCCTTGGCTACCTTTTCCACATCGTGGTGTCTGCGCACATACTCCATGCTCTCGCGCTTAAGTTTCGGCACCAGTTCTGGATGCAGCATCAGGTTTTCCAGACTCTGGTAGACACTTTCTTCATCAGGTTCCACATTGACTATAGGTCGCAGTTCCTTCTCGCCAAGCAGGTCATAATGCTCAGGTTCACCGCCGCCCACGCAGATGATGCCCTTGCTCATGGCCAGCAATGCATTCATGGCCGGCGTATAACTGTACAACTGGTCCAGAATAACATCACTGCCGTCCATCATGCTCTGGTATTGGGCAAAGGGCACTCCCTCTGCCACCAGCAGTTCCACCCTGTCGGGATACTCTTGCCTCAACCTCTCGGCAGCACTCAGCATTATGTCCGTTCCCTTGTATTGCGAACGATTTTTGCTGATACCTACAAAAATCTTTATGGGCAGCCCCTCTCTGTCGCTGACAACCGGATTGGTCTGAGGTATGGGAAACGGAATGTACGTTGTCTTGTCCTTCAGCGCACCGTCATCAGCCAGTTTATACGTTATCCAGTATTCATACAAGCCTGCCACTATAGACTCGGCACTATAGGCCACATACCTGCAAAGGCGCTCTGCCGCAGTACCTATCCAGATGTCGGCATCCGCCTGCGCAATGGCATCGGTGCGCACCTTGTCTCCTATATTGAAATCGCTATAACGCATAGGATGCAGGTCACGGTTCACCTTGGTCCAATAGTGGTCCATGCCGAATGCCCCCAGAACCACGTACCCGTTGTGCCTCCGCAGATAATCAAAGATAAGGCAGTGAGGTTCCGCCCTCATTTCCAGGAAAACGGGATTTATCAACTGCACTATGTCATACCCTCTCAGTTTGGGCAGGGCACGTAGCAGACGCCAGGCAAAGGCAATGTGTCCTAATGGCGTAAGCCTATGGCTCAGGTCAATGTCACGGGGATAGTCTTTCCAACTGTCTCCGCCACTGGCCACCGTAACCTCATGGCCCAAAGCACGAAGTCCCTGCGCCAAGGTCCAGTGCACATTGCTGTATTCTCCAACCAACAGTATCTTCATCGTTCCAGGAATAGTTTTCTCCAATCCTCCATTATCTTCTCCATTGAGTATCTGCCAGAGGTTTTCCTGGCCCTCTCTGCCATCCTCGTCCTGAGCGAGGCATCTGCCATCAGGGAAGAAACCGCATCAACAAATGCTCCGTCGTTATCCTGAGGCACAAGGAAACCGTTGTCCCCGTCCTTTATTATATCGGCAGGGCCATAAGGACAATCAGTACTTACTGCCGGCAAACCATAGTTCTGGGCTTCTATCAGCACCATAGGCAGTCCTTCTGTCCGGGAGCATAGCAACAGGATACCTCCCTGTGCATATACCTCTGACATATCGGAGATATATCCGTGCATCACCACGCTGTCACCTACGCCAAGGTGTGTTATCTCCTTGCGGACAGCCTCTTCCTGTTCACCCGCTCCGTAAATATCCAAGGTCCATTCCGGATGGCATGCAACTATGCTCTTCCACAACCTTACGAGCCTCAAGGGCTCCTTCTCCGAACACAAGCGCCCTACAAACAAGCAGCGCTTCTTTCCTTCACAGAAAGGAACGACATGGGGCCTGACAAAGTTTGGTATCACTTCCACCCTCCTTGCCTTGGTATAGTTGCATGCATCACCTTGTGTCAGACACACCACAACGTCAGCCCTGCGTTCCATCAACGGGTACAGCCACCTATGGTTGCTGTGCGACCTTGCCGTATGTGCCTCGAACACCGTGAATCCATGCCAGGAGGAAAAAGCAGTAAGCATGGCTCCCATAGCACGGAAATGTACCACTGCATCGGGTGCTATCGCACGTACCTTATTATTATATATATGCAGCACATGCGGTACAGTCGCCAGCCAGCCTATAGCCGACTTCGGTTTCTCTACACCAAGGCAGACCCGCCCCACCCTTTCATCCAAAGGAAAGGCCGGCCTGTCATCGTCCTGCCAAATGGTCATAAGCACAACCTCGAACTCCGGTTCTGCGGCCAGTGCATTCATCTTGTCTATGAGAATGCGTTCCAGACCACCAACCGTAGATATGTGCTCTATGACGTATAGCAGTTTCATGCTCCCTTTCGTCCGTTCATTTTAGCAGACACCCCTTCGCCACTTAGCAAAGAGGTGTCTTGTCATAAATTACGATATTGTTATCTTCAGAATGGATTACAAAGACCAGTCTTCCTGAGTCTTGCGGATGTAAGACTTGTAACGGCGCTGTGCAGCCTCCTTACAAGCATCGAAGAGTTCCTGAGCCTCCTGAGGAGCAGCCTTCTTCAGAGAGAGGAAGCGAACCTCGCCCTCCAGGAAGTCCTGGAACTTATCCCATGCAGGCTCCTTGCTGTCCAGCTGGAAGGGGTTCTTGCCCTCCTCGCCCAGAGCGGGATTGTAGCGCCACAGGTGCCAGTAGCCGCACTCTACTGCCTTTGCCTCCTCGGCCTGGCTCTTGCCCATGCCGCCCTTGGCCTTCAGACCGTGGTTGATACAGGGAGCATAAGCGATTACCAGTGAAGGACCGTTCCATGCCTCAGCCTCCTTGATAGCCTTCAGGCACTGGGCCTGGTCGGCACCCATAGCCACCTGGGCCACGTAGACATTGCCGTATGTAGCCTGCATCAGACCCAGATCCTTCTTGCCCACACGCTTGCCGTTGGCGGCAAACTGTGCAATGGCACCGATAGGAGTAGCCTTAGAAGCCTGGCCACCGGTATTAGAGTAAACCTCGGTATCAAGAACGAATACGTTCACGTCCTCGCCAGAACCGATAACGTGGTCCAGACCACCATAACCGATATCGTATGAAGCACCGTCACCACCGATAATCCACTGGCTACGCTTAACCAGATAGTGCTCCAGTTCCTTCAGCTGCAGGCAAACGGGACAACCAGCCTCAACGCCAGCAGCAATCATAGGCTTCAATGCGGCAGCAGCAACCTTAGATGCCTCGCTGTCGTTCTGGCCGTCTATCCACTGCTGTGCAGCCTCCTTGAACTCGGCAGGAGCCTCGTTACCGGCAATAACCTCCTTCAGCAACTCATTGATGCGAGCCTTCATCTTCTTGTTGGCCAGTACCATACCCAGACCGAACTCGCAGAAGTCCTCGAACAGAGAGTTTGCCCATGCCGGACCCTGACCCTCGGCATTCTTTGTATAGGGAGTAGAGGGGATAGAACCAGAGTAGATAGAAGAGCAACCAGTAGCGTTAGCCACCATCTGGCGGTCGCCGAACAACTGGCTGATGAGCTTCACATATGGAGTCTCGCCACAACCGGCACAAGCACCGCTGAACTCAAACAAGGGCTGTGCGAACTGGCTGTTCTTGGGACTCTGCTTGATGTCCACCAGGTGCTGCTTGCTTGTCACCTTCTGCATGAAGTACTTCCAGTCGGCAGCATTCTTCTGTGCCTCCTCTGAAGAGTCGTCGTATGCCTTCATGGTAAGAGCCACACCCTTCTTGGGATTGCCAGGACATACGTCAGCACAGTTACCGCAACCCAGACAGTCCTTGTCGTCCACTGCGATAACGAAGTGCATGCCCTTCATGGTAGCAGGAGCCTTCATCTCGATGCTCTCGCCCTCGTAACCGGCCAACTCCTCGTCGGTCATCACAATGGGACGGATTGCAGCATGAGGACAAACAAATGCACACTTGTTACACTGTATACAGTTCTCGCTGTTCCATACAGGCACGAAACCAGCCACACCACGCTTCTCGAAAGCAGAAGTGCCCTGTTCCCATGCACCGTCTTCGATACCCTTGTAAGCGCTCACGGGCAGCAGATCACCGTTCTGGGCATTGATGGGACGTACCAGACTGGTGATGTACTCGGGCTCATCATACTTGGGAGCCTCATCTGCAGGCAGGTTGGCCCATGCAGGATCCACGGGCAGCACCTTATACTCACCACCACGGTCCACAGCGGCAAAGTTCATGTTCACCACGTCCTCACCCTTCTTGCCATAGGACTTCACGATAGCCTTCTTCATCTGTTCTACTGCCATCTCCACGGGGATAACCTCAGTGATGCGGAAGAATGCAGACTGCAGGATGGTATTTGTACGGTTGCCCAAACCAATCTCCTGAGCAATCTTTGTTGCGTTTATATAATATACGGTGATGTTCTTCTCGGCGAAGTACTTCTTCAGGTTGTTGGGGATGAAGTTAACCAGTTCCTCACCCTCGAAGATAGTGTTCAGCAGGAACTGACCACCGGGCTGCAGACCACGGATTACGTCGTACATGCGCATATAGGCCTGAACGTGACATGCCACGAAGTTGGGAGTCTTGATCTGGTATGTGCTGCGGATGGGAGTGTCACCAAAACGCAGGTGAGAGCAGGTAAAGCCACCGCTCTTCTTTGAGTCATAAGAGAAGTATGCCTGACAGTACTTGTTGGTATTGTCACCGATAATCTTCACAGAGTTCTTGTTGGCACCCACGGTACCATCGGCACCCAGACCGAAGAACTTAGCCTCGAAGATACCCTTGCCACCCAGAGCCATCTCTTCCTTCTTGGGCAGAGAGGTGAAGGTCAGGTCGTCCACGATACCCACGGTGAAGTGATCCTTGGGCATAGCCAGTTCCAGGTTCTCGAATACACCCAGAATCATGGTGGGAGTAACGTCGGCACTGCCCAGACCATAGCGGCCGCCTACGATAAGAGGAGCATTCTCTACGCCGTAGAAAGCATCCTTCACGTCCAGCAACAGAGGTTCGCCATTGCTGCCAGGCTCCTTGGTACGGTCCAGAACAGCAATGCGCTTGCAGCTTTCGGGCACAGCCTTCAGCAGATGCTTCACAGAGAAGGGACGATACAGGTGAACGCTCACCATACCATACTTCTTGCCGTTAGCATTTGCGTGGTCTATAGCCTCGCGTGCAGCCTCGGTAGCAGAACCCATCAGGATGATGATGTTCTCTGCATCCTCAGCACCATAGTATGTAAACAGGTCATACTTGCGGCCTGTGCGCTCGCTGATTGCAGCCATGTACTTCTCCACGATGGCAGGAACAGCGTCGTAGTAGCGGTTGCAGCTCTCGCGGTGAGCGAAGAAGGTTTCGGGGTTCTCTGCCATACCCTTTGCCATGGGGCGTTCGGGTGTCAGTGCACGAGAACGGAACTCGCTCACAGCTTTCATGTCCACCAGGTCGCGAACATCATCTTCCTCAATGAGTTCCACCTTCTGGTACTCATGAGAGGTACGGAAACCATCAAAGAAGTTGATGAAGGGAACACGAGATTCTATAGAAGCCAGATGAGCCACAGCACTGAGGTCCATAACCTCCTGCACGCTGCCCTCTGCCAGCATTGCGAAACCAGTCTGGCGGCAAGCCATCACGTCGCTGTGGTCACCGAAGATACACAGAGAGTGAGTAGCCACGGTACGTGCGCTCACGTGGAACACGCTGGGCAGCAGCTCGCCGGCAATCTTATACATATTGGGAATCATCAGCAGCAGACCCTGGCTGGCGGTGAAGGTAGATGTAAGCGCACCTGCCTGCAAAGAGCCATGAACGGCACCGGCAGCACCGGCTTCAGACTGCATTTCCTGAACCAGGACTGTATCGCCGAACAGATTCTTTCTGCCCTGTGCAGCCCACTCATCCACATGCTCCGCCATAGGAGACGAAGGAGTGATGGGATAGATGGCGGCAACCTCGCTAAACATGTATGCCACATGTCCGGCACAGGTATTACCGTCCCATGTCACAAATTTCTTTTCTTTTGCCATTGTTATTGTTGTTTTATCGTCAGGCTCTCGGCCTGATTGCGGTTAATGATTATTTCTTTTATTTAATTTTTTCTCCTAGGACATCCTAGGACATCCTAGGTCTTCCTATGTTCTCCTAGAACCTCCTATGCTCTCCTAAGCCTCCCCCCCTTAATACAGCAGTCCAAACATCCACAAAGGAATCTCCTGTCCCTCTCCCTTCAGCTTGTCTGTGCACACATATATTACGTCGGTCGATTTGCGGCGTGGAACCTCCGTAAGCAATCGGAAACGCGAGGTGCCATCCAGAATGTATGTGCTGGATCTGTCACCCATGCTCACCTTATGCTTTGCGCCCACAGCATTTTGGAAGAAGGTATCCACCATGTCCTGCATATTCACACGTCCAGGGGTAAGGCCGTGCATCAAGTTGGTATTATGCATCAGCAGGCGTGCTGGCTTCTTGGGGAACTCCTCGCCCTTGCGGTATATCAGGCTGACAAGACGGGCATCGCTCAGGAACTTCATGTAATTCATCACCGTTGTCCTGGAAGTCTGCACCTCTGTGGCCAGATGACTCACGTTGGGAGCCCCGGTACCGTCTGTTGCCAGCAGGAAGAACAGTTTCTTCAGTCTGTTCAGGTTCTTCTGCTCCATCTGGTATATCAGCAGGATGTCCACCTCTATCATCATGTTCATCACCTTCAGCAGGTTCTCGCTGAAGTTTCTCTTCTCTAAGAAGAAGGGATAGTATCCATGGTGCAGGTATGCCTGAAAATGTTCCAGTGGGTTACATTTCTCGCACACCTCCTTGGCTATGCGTTCATGACGGTTCTCCAATTCACGCAGGGTGTATGGTCTTATATCCGTACCGGCCATCATGTTCAGGTACTCCCTAAACGAGAAGCCTCTCAGACTGTAACTGTGGCATATTCCGTTCAGTTCCGGATTTTCGTCCTTCAGTCTCATCACAGTACTACCCGTGAATATGATCTTGAGCATGGGAAACTTCTCGTAACATTCGTGCAGAACATTGCTCCAGTCCGACAGCTTGAATATCTGGTCTATGAGCAACACCTGTCCTCCGGCCTTGTAGAATTCGCCGGCAAACTTCACCAGGCTATAGGTCTGGAAGAAGAAGTTGTTCATGTTTATATACAGGCACCTTCTGTCCGTCACCGAAAAATTCTCCTTGGCATACTGCAACAGGAAAGTTGTCTTTCCCACTCCACGACTGCCTTTAATTCCAATCAGACGATCTTTCCAGTTAATCTCGTCCATTAGCGAACGGCGGACCGGTTCTCCCAGATGTTCCACCAGGTAGCGATGTGTTCTGAATAAGGTTTCCAACATGCTGCTTAAATATATTTTATGTGCACAAAGATACATCTTTTTTGCGAAAATGCAAAGTACACGTTACAAAAATACACTATTAGCCCCCGTTTTGGTCCTCCCACTTCAACTTGCCCAGGTTTCTCATCTGCCGCAGGATGTCGGTCTGCCTCTTGAGCATATAGCGTGACGGATCCTTGGAACTGAAGCGAAGCGGATTGGGCAATGTGGCGGCTATCAAGGCACAATTTGCACGTGTCAGACGATCTGCGCTCCTGCCGAAGTTCTGCCATGCCACGGCATCCACACCATATATCCCGTCACCGGTCTCTATGACATTCAGGTACACCTCCATTATCCTGTGCTTGTCCCACATCAGTTCTATCAGCATGGTAAAATATGCTTCAAGCCCCTTTCTGAACCATCCCCCACCGGGCCACAGGAACACATTCTTTGCTGTTTGCTGACTGATAGTGCTGGCTCCGCGCTTGCGCTTTCCGCTGCGTCTCTCGTCCAATGCCTTGGATATGGCGTTGAAGTCAAATCCATTGTGAGTCAAGAACCTCTGGTCCTCGCTGGCCACAACAGCCAGGGGCATGTCAGAAACCATACCCTCGTCCATATCCACCCAGTGATGTTTCATCCGTATCTTCTCCCCTCTCCCCATCTGCTGGCAGCAACGTATCAGCATCAATGGCGTTACCTGCACCGGCAACCATTTATACGCAAGCACTGCCATTATAGAAGTGGCAAAGAACAGCCCCACCGTCCAGCGCAAAAAAGTGCGCACCCAATAAAACACTACCATTCCAGTCTATTAAACCTAAAACCTCCCATAGAATCCTATGATCTCCTATACCCTCATAGGGTCTCCTAAGCCCTCCTATAATCCCCCATCAACAACGAAGCCGTCCTCCCGCGCAAGGTTCCCCTCACCCCAAAAGGACGGCTTCATATATTATTATATACTATTATTCTCTTACTTCACCATAACCTTCTTACCATTAACCACATAGATTCCACGAACGGGCTTTGCAACACGGCGACCGCTTAGATCGTAGAACTCTGCCTTCTCGCCCTGACCTATGATGGTGTCAATGCCTGTAGCTCCTCCGGTATCCATAGTGATGGGCATGGTTGTTTCTTCCAGATTGGCAACATAATATGCGCGGTTGGCAGATACGCTGGCATTGGTCTTCTTCTGGAAGTTTACACCGTTCAGGGTGTATGAAGCGCCGTTCACTGTTGCTGCACGCAAGGTGCCCTTCCAAGCGCCACCGGCAGGTGCAGATACCTCGGTATTTACGAATTGAAGCATGTATGTACCTGCCTGGGCAGCGAGTATCACGGGTGTATTGCCTGGTACTACTGCGTCGTCCACGGCAATCTCTTCGATGTACATGCACAACACATCGTCTACCATAACGGGTTCAACAGCCACATAGGCCTTCATGCCCTCAGGCATCTTGACAGCAAAAGGAAGATTTGCTGTTGTGTAGCCAGCAGCAGGAACAGCCACTGGTACCTCGGTCACTAATTCTATGTACCACTGGGAGGCATCGGAGGTGCTGTACCAGGGCACGAGACGCACATTGTCGCCAGCCAGATGCAGGCCATCCAAACCGCCGCTTGCACGGTTCACGTTGATAGGCATGCTGATGCCGTTGGGCTTGCTCTCCACCTTCCAAATGCCGGCCTCGGCCTTGTTATTTGTAACGATGGGCTGTGTCTCGCTTGCCGTCAGTTTGCCAAGATAGAGGTCGTAGTTTGGGTTGTACATATAGTACTCGCCATTGTTGGTAGCAGGAACGAAAGTGAAAATCTGGTTGGCATTGCTAACATTGCTTGTTGCCACGCTGAAGCGAGAATCCTCGGGTGCAAGATAGAGAGTGCCATTCTGGCGCTCCTTGTTGCGCAAGCGATACATCTGTCCTGCCTCTACTTCTATGCGTGAAGCAGCAGCAACAGCCTTGTTGATGGCCACGTATGCCTCGGCACCGGGTGCAGCCTTATAGGCCTCTACAGCCTCGTCAACGGCAGCAACAGCCTCGGCCTTGTATTCGCCTACATACTTGCCTTCGCCTGCCTGAATCTTACGAATGTCTATACCAGCCTTTACAACATCCTCGGCCTTTGAGGTTGCATCATAGGTGTAAGCGCTATCGGTGATTTGCTCTATGGAGTAGTTCTTGTATACTATGGTATAGCCTCCACGAGATGAGTTGCTATGTGTCTCCTCCTCATATACGAAGGCCAATGTGTTGTCGGCCTGCCAGCACATGGTAGAGTATGCAGAACCGAGGAAACTGGCCTGATGACGACCGTCCCAGTCCTTGGCAATGCTGTCTGGGTTGGCAAAGTCGTTCAGGCTCTCCAAAGCCTTGTAGTAGATACCCACGTTGGCACGGCCACTGCCCAGAGGTACAGACTGCAGCATCATGTACATCTGCTTCTGATCCTCAACGCGCTTCACTGGGAGGAAGATAATCTCACCATTGGTGCTGTTGCTTGTTGCTACGGTACCGTTGTTGTTGGCATTGGACCATACAGAAGTACCCCAACTGCCTTCGCCATTTGCTACATCAGTAAAGGTATAGATGTTGTAGATACGGCCGCCACTGGTACGTGAGCTTATCAGAATACTTCCGTCGGGCAACTCGTCTGCCTTGGGCTCGTCGCCGCCACTGGGTATGGGACTGTTCTCCACACCGCCCAATACCTTCCATGTACCGCCAAAGTCGTCGGAATAAAGTACGAAGTTCACATTCGCACCATTCGCCAGCTTTACCAGAGGAGCGCAGTACAGACGATAGTGGCTACCCACCTTCACTGTTTTGCTCTGCGAAATCTTGCCCGAACCAATGAACATGCAGCGTATGCCACCGTCGGCACGTTGGTCGAACTGCTCATATATGCTTTCAGAAATATCCACGGGCTTGCCCCAGGTCTCGCCACCGTCCTCAGAGTAGAAGCGAGCGATACCCTGGTGATTGTTGCGCTGACCATTGGGGAAACTTACATTACCAGAGCAAGTCAGCATCATCACCTTATTGCTTTCGCTGTCTGCCACCAGGCAGGGGTCGCCGAATGCCACATACATTGAGTTGTTCTGCGCGGCCGCTGCACCCTGACCCTCGATGATTGGGAAAATGTTTCCCCATGTTTTACCATTGTCCTTGCTGATACGGCCATGGATATCAATACGTCCGTTGGTGGCCATACCTATATCGGCACCGCTATGACGATAGTCTGCCACGGCAATCAGGTTGCCGTTCTTTGCCTGTGCAATGGCAGGAATGCGGTAAGGAACAGATGTTGCGGTGGTGATGAACACGTCAAACTGAGGTTCAGCCTCCTGCATTGAGCGGCGCAGAGTTACCATGAAGTTGCTGTATGTCACACCGCTGTTGGCGCCGGACTGGGTAAACGATACGGTGCGTGTCTCTCCATCGGTAACCTTCAGGCTCTTCTTGGTGGAAGAGGTCTTATAGGCATTGCCATCCACGGTCAGTGTCAGTTCATAGCCGCTGCCGCTGTTCACATAGTCAAAGCCATATTCTGCAACTACGGCACCTTCGGGTGCTGTCAGGGTGATGGAGCAGCTGCCCGACTGGCCAGAGTAGATATTCAGATAACCGTTGTTTGCCTGCATATTGTTGGCGTTCAAGCCCAATGAGAAACCCTCCACCTGGTTGCTTTCCCACTTGGAGTGCCATGTCTTGTTGGCATTGCTGGCAGTAAAGGTACCGTTAGCCTGGTTCACCTCCACTGTTGCTTCGGCAAAAGTGAAGGTAACCGTTGAACCGGCATCCTTGCCCTCTGCCCAGAATGCCAGGTTGCCTACATTGCCAAAATTGTTCACTGCATACTGTGTTCCGTGCAGCATCAGGTAATACCCCTCGGTATCTGCCAACTTATCAGAAGCCTGCAAGTCCCATGCACCTATATAGCCGTTGGGCAGCGATGCCTCGGGCTGCAGTGTGGGATATGTTGCACCACCAGTGCCGCCATAACCGCTCAATTGTTTCATGGTTGAGCTTGATGCCAGCACCTTTGTAGCGCCAGCCTGCTTGTTGTAAATCTTGTAGCCGCTCTCGGCGTTGCCAACGAAACACCACAGGTCTGCAGCCTCAAGGTCGGTCTTGGAAGTCTGCAGAGAAATCTTGTCGGCCGTGCCATTGTCCGAGATTATGTGCTGCGAAGCACCTATCTGCATTGTGTACCACACCGTACCCTTGGCGAACTCTCCGTTTACGATAGTGGTAGTCTTAAAAGGCGCTTCCACCTGAGCCTGCAAAGTCTGGGGCAGCAGTGCCATAACCAGCAATAGCAATACAAGTAAAGTTTTCTTCATTCTATAATAGTTAAGGTTAAGTTAGAATTTATGTCTATTCACTGCGCAAAGATATAAATTTTCAGAGAGATTAGCGGACTATGTTATCGTATATCGCCTTGACTACCTGTTTTTTTATACTTTTTAAACTAAAACTCCTCCACACCCCGTCTAAGCAGAAGAGGCATGGAGGAGAATATGTATTTCCTGGACAGTTATCCTTACTTTACCAGTACGGCCTTGCCGTTCATGATGTACACTCCCTTTGCAGGATTGTTGATGCGGCGTCCGCTCAGGTCATAGATTTCTGTCTTGGCACTGTCCTTGCCTGCCGGGATAGTGTCCACGGCAGTTTCTGTTGCTGGTGTGCTGTAGGCTCCGTTGGTTATTTCCTCTATTGTCAAGGGCACATAAACCATGCAGTAGCCCTTGGCCTGGTCATCGCCAAAGCAGGGAGCCTCCTCAAAGAAGAATGCTATCTTTCCATCATTTTGCAATGTCATGGCGCTATAGGCACTCTGCTGGGTGCTTACCTGCATACCCTGTGTCCAGTCTGCCGCAATCTGTGCAGAGGTATATTCTGCATCACTTACCTCCTTATACCAGAAAGCGACATCGCGACGGTCATAAAGTCCACTGCCACCCTTGGGTTGAGACTGCAGAAGCAGTTTCACCGGCTCGCCATCGGCATTCTTTGCATCGATGCAATAGGGTTCGCCATTACAGGTATTGCTGCCACCATTGTTACAACCATTAATATTGCTATCCCAATTACCGGCATTTGTAGCCTTATTTGTATAGGTGAACACATTGAACTGACGGCCGCCTCCACGACGTACGCTCAACATAATCTGGCCGCTGGGCAGGATCTCCACCTTGGGTTCATCCTGGCTGGCCACTGGATCCTGGCTGCCGCCCAAAATGTTCCATGTCAGACCAAGGTCGTCGGTATAGATCACATAGTTGCCTGTGCCTGAGGCCTTCTTCAGCAGCAATGCACCGTAGATGCGAGCCTTGCCCGTGCCGTTGTAATTCTCATCCACAGCCAGACGACCGCTTCCGAAGAAAGAGGTGTAGCCATTCTTTATAGTAGCATCATCACCCAGGAACAATGTCTCGGAGATGTCCTGCTTTGTCCATGTAACGCCATTGTCTTCACTGAACACGCGGACTGCTCTGTTGTGAGCCGTGGCACTGCCATTGCCAAACATCACATCACCGGCAGCAGCCATAACAAGGATTTTTTTGCCAACCACTGCAATTGCAGCGTCGCCATAGGCACAGTCATCAGTACCTCGCTTGCATGAACCCTTGGCTATGGTCATTGTCTCGCTCCAGGTGGCGCCATTGTCATCGCTGTAACGCATTACCAGGTCAATACCGGGATTGGCAGTACCGAAGTTGTAGCGGCCAATATCGTCAAGGCTGTAACGGTAGTCGCTTACTGCAACAATACGTCCTGTTTCAGTCTTGCCTATTGCAGGTATACGGTATGAGAAAGGGTCATCATCGTAGAAGAGGGTAACATCCTCTGTGGGCACGAACTTGGCAACAAGGGGATTAGCCTCGCTGATGCTATTCCTCAACTCTGCAGTGAGTTTGAAAGTCTTGCCCAGTTCCTTGTTACCCAAAGTATAGCCCTGGAAATCAAAACCACGGTACACACGGGTAAGGTCTACCTGCGCATCCGCGTCCGAAACATTGTAGATTATGCTGCTGGGTTCCATGTGGGACACGGTCAACTTGGACTGTGTGCTGTTGCCGCCATACGCCACTCTGATGCTGCCGAAGTGTGTATTGGGCAGGTTCTCGTTCCATCCTTCAACCTCTGCCTTTACCGTCAGCAGTCCCATCTGTCGGAAGTTCCAGTGAGTACCTGCGTCAGCAACATCATAAAACTTCACGGGACCGCCCAGGAAGTCATTGCCACCATAGGAATTGATACCGTGTGTGTTATTGCCTACGGGTACAATGGCATATCCGTCGTCAAACTTTACCAGGTGCCAACTTTGTGCACTGGCAGCCTCCACCATCTTTACCTCGACGTTTCTGGCGGGTGCGGCTGTAGGTGTAAGAGCCAGGGCAGCACCACTAACCTTATTATATATCTTGAAACTCTCCTTGCTGCCAACGAAGCACCACAGTATACCCTCGTTAGAATAGTCCGCTACGTTGAAAACAGGAGCGGCGTTTGCCTCGCCACTGGTAAGCATCATGGCATGGGCAACATTGGTAGCACGGGTAATGTCTATCCACTTCTCGCCATAGGCAGAAGATATGTACTCCGAAGGATCCGCCTCAGGTGCCACACCCTGCTCGGCATACTCTATGGCAGCGATCTGCTCTGCTGTCAAGGCCTCGTCAAAAAACTGCACGGAATATATCTGGCCACTGAACTTGTCGTGTGCTGTACCATTGCTCACGATACCGCCGCCCAGATAAAGGTTTGCATTTGCATTGGAAGCAAAGTTGGAAAAACTCTGCAGTTCATAAGCCTGTATGGGATATGAGGCTTCTGACTTCTTTGAACCGTTCACATAAATCTGGAACTTTTTGTTCTCGGTGTCTATGACATAGACCACCTTGTAGTTCTTGCCAGCCTCGAAAGAAAAATCGCGATATGTAAACTTGTCACCGTTTGCCGAAGAAGGCAGATAAGCAGGATTTGCACCGTTCATACCGTATGCCACATAAGGTGAGTTTGTCTTTGTTGCACCTGTAACAGCCTTGGTAGGGTCACAGCCACAAATCAGGGCATAACGTGTGTTGCCTGCAATAGACGAAGGCATATTCACGTCAATGGCAATGGTCAGCACCTTCTTGGCAAAAACCTTTGACGCAAGGCTCGCATCCAGGAGAAAAGGGTAGGTATAATCCAGAAGGCCCTCTGCCTTGGCAAAGGCCTCGGGCATATCCACCTCGCCAGGTTCGGGAAGCAAAGTGGTTTCCTTTATCACGTACTTGCAACCGGTATCGTTCACGTTTGTTCCTGAACCCCAGTTGTAGACATTGTAACCCAGTGATGAATTGTTTGTCTGGTTGAACTGTGCCGAACCGCTTACTATGATTACATAACCAGCCGCGTCGGCAGGTTTGATTGTCCATCCTGCAGAAGGCTGTGCCTTTACGCATTTCAGTGCGGTATTGTCGCTGCTGGCAGGCGAGATATATGTCTTGTCCTTGCCATTCACGATATCAAAAGTCCCATCCTGACGTGCCACAAACTTCCAAACGGAAGCATTGGTCGTAGGGTTCTGCTCGCCTACAATGGCGTTATTCTCTCCCTTGCCGGTAGGATAGCGGTTTTCGCGCAAAGGCGTGAACATATGGTAGTACTTGCCATCCTGTGGCTGGTTCATGGAGACAGGTGTCAATGCTGCCAGGAAAGCAGTCCATGCTGCCTCTATCTCGGCCAATTGCTGCTGACGCTGCTCCGCAGTCATTGTTGTCTGATATGTTGCCTCTACTTCCTTTATCTTGTTGTCCAATTCTGTAGCAATAGAAGCGGGCCAATAGCCCACTTCCGTTCCTACGTAGTTTCCCATAGCCTTTTTCTTCAGGCTTATCTCTGCTGCTACCTTCTCCGTAGCCTCGTCCATGCACTGGTTAGGAGAGTAGATAAGTCCGTCTACTGCATTCTTGCCCTCTGTATCGGTGAACACGCAGGTAAACATCCACTTCTTCAGACGGTAGCCCTTGTTGAAATAGGGCAACTTCAGGAACACCTTGTTCCAGCCTTCCTTCAAAGTCACCTTGATGGGCTTGCGTCCAGGGAAATTCTCGTTCTTCAGTTCAACCTCCTTGCTGCTTATGCTTACACCTGTGTTGTCCCACTTGGGAGCAGCGATTTCCTCACCATTGATCCATATCTTTGAACCGAAGTGGTCCCACTTGCCTGCTGGTGCAGCACCATCCTGCTCCGAACGGCTATAGTTCTGGAACTCGATCTGTGCGCCCACCTCCTGTGCCTTGGGAGAATATACATATGTCCATGCATAGGCAGTGCTGTTGTATGCAGGAGCATCGTAGTATGCGTCGATAATGCTATTGCCCCAGGTGTGGCTCAAATATATGCCTGCACCGGTTGCAATGCCTGTGTAGTAGTTCTTGCCCTCGTGTGCAAACATCTCTGGAAGCATCTCCGTAGAAGCAGTCTTGCCTTCTGCCTCGGGACCAAAAGCAGCTGTCTCGGAACCTCCGTTGGGGAAGGCATCGGTAATGCGCCAGCGCACATTGGTCTGCTTCACGTAGGGTATGGGCTCGTTCTTCAGTGAGTTTGCCTTGTGGAACAGGAAACGTGTCTCCCAGCTCTTGAACTCCTCATATTCCTCACCCGAATTGGGCAACATAACACCACCATGACCACCGTCTGTCTTCAGGTTGGCAGGTGTGTTTGTCATGTTGTCGATATACTGCTTGCCGCCGCCTATCCATGTGCGCTCGGCTGTAGCGATGACATTTGCCCACACATTGTTCTGCGCCATAATGGCCTTCTCGTCAGCCACCTTGCGGTCGTTCCAGCAGCCGGACACAGAACCTGCCACCTCGGGAGTACCCTTCTCGTGATAGTAGATATTGCTCTTGTAGATACCCACCAGGTCGGCAAACACGTCGAAGTGGTTGGTATAGTTGTAACGGCTGTCTATGTTTGCCTTTCCAGATGCAAGATAACCGCGAGTGCCCCACATCTGGGCATATGTAGCATTGAGGGCATCCTGACCTACACCGTTGATGGGATTCCATATCTCCACCTTCTTGCCTTTGCTCTCCACGTAGGCTATCATTTCGTTCAGGTAGGCTGCTGTAGTGGCTACCTCGTCACCACCGATGTGGATATATGGAGCATCGGCAAATACCTCACACACCTCGTCCAGCACCTTCTTCAGCACCGTCTTGCCCTCCTCGGTCTGCATACCAAATCCCATTGCACGCTCAAAAGCCTCACTATGGCCAGGCATGTCTATCTCGGGAACCACGGTCATGCCATGCTTCTTGGCTGCAGCCAACACCTTCTTGCAGTCCTCCTGGGTGTAATACTGACCGGCAAAGCGTGTCATGGATGCGCTGGAAGTCAGTTGGGGATAAGCCTTCACCTCAAAGCGCCATGCCTGGTTCTCGGTCATGTGCCAATGGAAGGTATTCACCTTGAAACGCGAGAACAGTTCCACCTGCTTCACCAGTTCGTCGGCACTGATGAACGAACGGCCCACGTCGTGCATGTAGCCACGCAACTTGAATGCTGGCCAGTCCTTTACAGTCACTGCCTCCAGGGCTGCCTGTCCGTCCCATCCCTCGGCCATCTGTGTCAAGGTCTGGGCAGCACGGATAACGCCAATAGGCTTAACTGCCGTAATGTTGATGGCATCTGCTGTAACCTCCAGAGTGTAGGCCTCGTTGTCGTAGCCATACAGCTGATAGTCATAAGCACCCTCGATGCTCTCTACTATGGCCACATTTACGGTCTTGCCACCGCTCTGGGCCAGTGTGCATCCGTTGCTTGTAAAAAACTCTTCCAGCAGAGCGCACTTTTCTGCGCCTTCCGAATAGTTGATTGTCACGCTACCGCTCAGTGCGAATGCCGCTACGTTCTCCGTTGCGGTAATCTGTTGCGGCTTGGGCAGCAGATGCTGCACCTTGGCATGCAATGCCGATGGAGCCACAAGCATCATCGCCATTGCCATTGTCAGCAGATGTCTTTTCATTTGTTCAGGTTTTATTTTGTTGTTAGTATAAATCTACCTTGACTCCGACAGTCCCTAAAACGAACTTTGCGCAAGAGGCACTATCGTCCCATTGCGCAAATATAAGAAATTTCCTGATAATCAAAAAAAAAAAAACGCTTTTCTTCTGCTATCTTACAAAGAACGGACAAAATACGTCACCTTGCACACTCAGTAACCTCTCATAGACTTGAATTCGCCTTCCCCCAACCATCAGCGAAGACCATCTGCTGCTGCCAGCAAACCCTTCAACACCAACAGGGAATCGCATGTTATTATCCCTGCCAATTCCTGCGGGAAGTCCATGCTGTCGCCTCCAGTCATGAAGACGTGCAGGTCGGGGAACTGCGCCCGTATGGTGCGGATGTATCCTTCTATCTCCCACCTCATTCCGTTCACGGCACCGCCTCGCATGGCTGTGGGGGTATCGTAGCCCAGCACGGGGTGCTCGCCGTTGGCATCAAGCAGTGGCAGGGCTGCCGTATGCTCGTGCATTGCCTTCAGCCTCAGGTTCACTCCGGGCGAAATGCTCCCTCCCAACACCTTGCCATCGGCACCTATCACATCAAATGTGAGGCACGTTCCGGCATCTATAATCAACAGGGTATGTCCGGGGCACAGGCTCCTTGCCCCGATGTCGGCAGCCACGCGGTCCGAGCCCAGTCCAGCAGGGATGTCCTTCAGCCACTTACCTGCCTCAGGGGACTGCCATGTCAGCATCATGCATCGCGGATGCTCCAGCACTTCCTTTGGCACGGCCTGTTCGCCTGCTACATTACTCACCAGCACAGCCTCAGCATCTTGCAGATACTGCTGCCAGTCCTCTACGGGACGTATGCCCTCGGCGTCTGCCATGCAGACCTTCATGCGTGTGTTTCCTATATCAAAGATAATATACATACTTAATACTTAATACTTAATCGCTAATCATTGTTTTATCCACCCCCTCCCCCCTGCGGGGTACTCGCCCCTGTCTCAGGGGGCGAAGAGGGTCTTTAGAAGAAGCAGTAAATCTGCTTCTGTACCCTCTGAGGGTCGCACTCCCTCAGTGCGACGTTGGGCAGGGTGATAGCATTAGCAGTAGTAACTAACTGTCCCCCTGAGACAGGGTGGACGAGGAGCGAAGCGACGGAGGGGGTGGATTATACCTTCCTGTTTTGACTTGACTTATCGTCGACCTTTGGTTCAGTCCCTACGGGCGTCGACCTTTGGTTCACCTTTCCGTTCGCATTGTCCCTCTGCGTTCTCCTGTCGCGCGTAGCCAGCGACCACTCCAGCGGCAGCGCTGTTTGCTCTGGAACTCTGCGTCCTTTGCGGTCTTTGCGTGAGATATAAGGACGTTTTTGTTTTGCACGCGGAGAGCGCAAAGAGCGCAGAGAATTATTGCCTTTCCTATTTCACGCTTGTAGGGACGCCCATACACCACGAGGAACTTATTCCCGGACGCTGCACGCAGCGTCCCTACCTTCCTCTCATCTTTCAACGTTATCGTTAATCGTTAAACATTCATCGTTAAACGTTAAACATTATTCGCAAGCTCATCAAGCTTCGCAAGTCAACGTTCATCGTTCAACCTTTCACCTTCACCATCGTACTCACCACCACCGTTACCAGGCAGCATGCCATCACCCACCAGAAGAAGGTGGCAAATCCCCACTGGTCTGCCAGATAGCCTGCCATCATTCCGGGCAGCATCATGCCCAGAGCCTGTAGGGCTGTACAGATGCTGAACACACTTGTGCTTCTGTCGCCCTTAGAGAAGTACACCAGGAAGAGCATGTATGCCGTAAAGCCGAATCCATAACCCAACTGTTCCACCGCCACACACGTTTCTATTATCCACAACGAGGTGGGCTGTGCCATGGCCAGATAGATATATACTGCATCGGGCAGAGAAATGGCTGCTATCATCGGCCACCACCAGCGTTTCAGCCCGTTCCTGCTCACAAGCCATCCGCCCAATATTCCGCCTGTCAACAGGGCTATCACGCCTATTGTGCCGTATGCCAGACCCACGGTTTCTGTGGACAGTCCCAGTCCGCCCTCTTCCAGTCCCCTGAGCATAAAGGGCTGTGCCATCTTTGCCAACTGTGCCTCTGGAAAACGGAACAGGAGCATGAACATCAAGGCTGGCAGCACTCCCTTCTTGCTGGAGAAGACACGCAGGGTGTCTACAAAAGGAGCAAGGACCTTAAAGACCCTATAGTCTTTAGAGTCCTTAGAGTCCTTAGAGACTTTAGAGACTTTAGAGACTTTAAGGACCTTAGAGTGCCACAGTGCCAGGGCAAGCATTATCAGTCCTGCCAGTGCCAGGGTCATTGCCCATGCCACAGACATGCTGTGCCCCTTCTGCAACACACCTGCCAGCACCACCAGGCCGCCCTGGCAGAAGATAGTGCCTATGCGGTAGAAAGTGGAGCGCCATCCCACATAAAAGGCCTGCTCCTTTTCCGTCAGTCCTATGATATAGAAACCGTCTGCTGCAATATCGTGCGTGGCACTGCTGAATGCCATCAGCCAGAAGAGGGCTAACGACAGCTGCAGCCACCACTCCGTCTGCAGCGTCAATGCCACTCCTGCCAGCGAAGCGCCCACCAGCACCTGCATAGCTATTATCCACCAGCGTTTGGTCCCGATGCTGTCCACCAACGGGCTCCACAGGGGCTTTATCACCCACGGCAGATACAGCCACGAGGTGTACAGTGCCAGTTCCGTATTGCTCAGTCCCATGTTGGTGTACATTATCGTGGACAATGCCATCACCACCATATATGGCAGTGCCTCGGCAAAGTACAGCGTGGGAACCCACGAATACGGGCTTCTGCCAGAATTCCTTTGCATCATCTTCTATGCGCGCGTATATTATATTAATAAGGTATATTTCAGTTCCTCCTCCTCAGCGTCCCCATCCATATCATGCCCCACATCAGCACGGCACACAGGGCGTCAGCAAGGAAGAACTCCTCGAATGTCATCTTCTCCAGCATAAAGCCGCTCAGTGCCATCGGCATCAGTATGCACAGGCTTATGACGGGGATATACAATGGGTTTACGGTCTTCCGGTATCTTTCTCCCGAGATGTTCTCTATGTATCTGCGGCATGCATTCAGTCCCAGTCCGAACAGCATCTGTGCCATAAAGGTGTATGCCGACAGAGTCCATACCCCTTGCAGTTCGCATTGCGTCATGGCCAGATACACAGCCGGCGACAGTCCCAGGCATAATGCCAGGGGCCACTTCAGGTTCTTCTCGCCATATCGGTGCTGCATGGCCCTGCCTGCCGACACTCCTACCAGAAATGCTATCACACCAATTGTTCCATGGGCAAAGCCCACCTCCTGCAGGGTGCATCCCAGTCCCCCATGCTGGGGTCTTGCCAGCAGATACACAGTCCTGCTGTAGAACATCAGTCCCTGTGGCAGCAGCATCAGCATCAGTGCAACGGTCTGCCTGCCCCACCCCGGACTATGCCACGGCCAGTCCCTCTTTTCCATCATGCGTGGGTTTCCGTTACCCCTCAGCAACAGCAGGTTCATCAGCGCAAGCAGCATGTAGGCTCCTGTCAGTATATAGCACCCCAGTGCCCAGGAGTACGTTATCGCCCTGTTCCTGAAGTATATCTGCAACACTCCCACCGCCATTATCATCAGACCGTAGGTCAGCACCGTAGACATCTGCGATGACAGTGCCCTCAGTATGCCGTGTGCATTCCCCTGCGCATACATAGTCCTGCGCTCATAGTAGCACCGTGCCAGCAGGTCGTGCCATGCGCTCAGCAGGCTTATCCCTGCCAGCAGTACCAGCGTGCACCATTTCCCCGTTCCTAAGGTCAGGGCAAAAGATGCCATCAGCACCGTCAGCAGTACCTCCGCCACATGCAGCCACATCCTTCCGCCCAGTGCTCCATACATAAACTTACGCATCAAGGGCTGTGCCACCCAAGGCAGCAACAGCACGGCAGCAAAAAGGGTGGACAAAGCCACCCCCATGCTCATTTGCAAAAACATTATCAGAGCCACGAAGGTTACCACCACCGATGGTATCTCGTTGGCGGCAAACAATGTAATGGTCCAAAGCCCACCTTCGTTGCTTTTCATTATTCCTTATAGTGAAAGGTATAATGGCTTTTCAGAGTTTTCAGAGTACTCAGAGTATTCAGAGTTTCCAGAGTACTCGGAGTTTTCACCTTTCCGTTTTCACCTTTCCGTTCTAATACGATCTTGCTATCAGCACACGTGCCACGGAAGGCTTGCCGCTTACCATATCCACGCCGGGAGTCTGCTCCACGCCGAAGGGCACACAACGGATGGTAGCCTGAGTCTCCTCTTTGATCTTTGCCTCGGTCTCGGCAGTACCGTCCCAGTGGCACAAGAAGAAGCCACCGTCCTTCACACGCTCCTTGAACTCCTCGTAGTTGTCACACTCGTAGATGCGTGCATCGCGGGCATCCTTGGCCTTCTTGAAGATATTCTGCTGAATTTCGTCCAGCAGGTTCTTGATGTACTGCTCTATGCCCTCTACGGCAATGTTCTCCTTCTCCAGAGTGTCGCGGCGCATTACCTCTACCAGACCCTGTTCCAGGTCGCGTGCTCCCAATACCAGACGCACGGGCACACCCTTCAGCTCATAGTCGGCAAACTTGAAGCCGGGACGCTTGTTGTCGGCATTGTCGTACTTCACGCTCACGCCCATCGCCTTCAGGTTGTTCATTATCTCTGTAGCCTTGGCATCCAGCTGCTCCATCTGTGCAGGCTTGCCTATGGGGATGATTACCACCTGTATGGGAGCCAGGGCAGGAGGCAGCACCAGACCGTTGTCGTCCGAATGGGTCATGATCAGGGCACCCATCAGACGTGTGCTCACACCCCAACTGGTAGCCCAGGCATATTCGGGCTTGTTCTCCTTGTTCAGGAACTGAACGTCGAAAGCCTTGCCGAAGTTCTGACCCAGGAAGTGGCTTGTACCGCTCTGCAGAGCCTTGCCGTCCTGCATCATAGCCTCTATGGTATATGTGTCCAGTGCACCGGCAAAGCGCTCTGTCTCGCTCTTCACACCCTGTACCACGGGCACAGCCATGTAGTTCTCGGCAAAATCGGCATATACCTTCAGCATCTGGCGGGCACGCTCCTCGGCCTCCTCGCGTGTAGCATGAGCGGTATGACCTTCCTGCCACAGGAATTCGGCAGTACGCAGGAACAGGCGTGTACGCATCTCCCAGCGCATCACGTTGCACCACTGGTTCACCAGCAGGGGCAGGTCGCGGTAGGACTGTATCCAGTTCTTGAAGGTATTCCAGATTATTGTCTCAGAAGTGGGACGGATGATAAGTTCCTCCTCCAGCTTGGCAGAGGGGTCCACCACCACGCCGTCCTTTGTTTCGTTGGTCTTCAGACGATAGTGAGTCACCACGGCGCACTCCTTGGCGAAGCCCTCCACGTGCTCTGCCTCGCGCGACAGGAAGCTCTTGGGTATAAGCAGGGGGAAGTAGGCATTCTGCACGCCAGTCTCCTTGAACTTATCGTCCAGCACACGCTGCATCTTTTCCCAGATAGCATAACCGTAAGGCTTTATCACCATACAGCCACGCACGTCGCTCTGTTCGGCCAGGTCGGCCTTCACCACCAGTTCGTTATACCATTTAGAGTAGTCCTCACTTCTCTTTGTAAGGAAATCCAATTCTTTTGCCATATATAATAAAATGTTATTTTGCTTGCAAAGGTACGATTAAGCGAGCGAAAATCAAAATAAAGTGCACTTAATTTTGAATTTCAAAGCGTGAGTACCTTAGAGGCATCGCCTCAAGGGCACGATTAACCGAGCGAAAAGCAAAATAATCCCAGCCTTTTTTTATAGGACCTCCTAGGTTTTCCTAGGATATCCTAGGGCTTCCTAGGGCTTCCTAGGGCTTCCTAGAACTTCCTAGAACTTCCTAGGTCTTCCTAGCCCCTCCTCGCCTCTTCCAGCTCCTCCACCCTCCTCCTCAGCCTCTCCACCTCGGCTTTGAGTCTGCGGTTCTCTTCCTCCAGCCGGGCCATATGCTCATCCTGCGACTTGCGGTATCCGGTGCGTGCAGCATGCATGCGCTCTTTTATTCCACCTTCGGTAACAAAGCGCTGCTCCAGTTTCTCCACGTAGGCGCACATCATCCTGTCCGTCTGGTGGCACAGCGTCAGCAGCAGGTTGGCAAACTCCTCGTCGCTCATCCTCTCTGCCAGTGGAGCATAATCCTGGAAATCGTTGTGCAAGTGGCAGAAATCCCTCAATCGTATCTGCCTTTCACTGTCTGCAGGCCAAAGGCACAAATGGCGGGTGTTTATGTAATCCAGATAATCCTCCCTGAGCTCCTGCAAACTGCCACGTGCCACGTTCAGCAGCTTTATCTCCATCTCGGAACTGGTCATACCATCCTCGCTACCCTCTATGATATTCTGTTTCCCCGAGCGGGCAGCCTGTACCATCTGATCCACAGTACGGTCTCCGTGGGCAGGAAGAAAACGCTTGCAGAAATCCACCGTAAGCTGATATATAGCATCGCTCTTGCGGTAGAAGTAGAGGTTTTTCCAAACCACAGGTTTCTTTAGCACCGCCCCCTTCGTATTGTACTCCATAATATACTGTTCTTTTTAAAGAATAAAATCTTATTTCCTATCTCCTCTTAGGACATCCTAGGTCTTCCTAGGTCTTCCTAGGTCTTCCTAAGGTTTCCTAGGGTTTCCTAGCTCCTCCTAGCTCCTCCTAGCTCTTCCCACTTCCTCCGTCCTCTTCGCTATCCTCACATACTCCTCAAATCTCTTTCCCGCCACCGGAGCATAGTTTGCATCCCACTTGCTCACGGGGCGGCAGAAGCTCTGCACGGCAGAGCGTCGCATGGAATCCAGCGAAGGCAGATGAGCATGCCGGGGCACGCACTCCGCCACCATGTCCACAAAAGTGGCAAACATCTCCCACCCTATCAGTTCCATGTCCACCAATGCCCTGTACACTGCATACCACTGGCGCTTGCACTTTATCATGGATGCCACGTCTGCTATGATGTCTGCCGGGTCTCGCAGTTCTGCCATGGCGCCCTCTTCACGAGCCTTGCGCATGATACGCTCCACCTCGGCATGCGGACGGCGTGGTGTCTTGCGCATCAGGGCATCCACCCTGCCCACAATCTTCACTCCCATATCCTCCTGCAGCAGGATGGGGGAATAGTTCTCGTTGAAAGGCACAAGCCACGAGCGTCCCTGTTCGTCGCGATAAAAGGTTTTCAGGGTCATCTCGCCGTCTATGGAAGCCACCACTATATCACCATCCCCAAAGATACCGTCCATACACAGCTGCACCCTGTCGCCTGCCAGTATGCCGGCATCCCTCATGGAATCGCCCTTCACCCTGACGTAGTACACCCTTTCCAGTTCTGCAAGTTCACTGGACATCATTACATTCTCATCCCAGGCTATATCGCCAGGCATTGTAGGGATACCGGCCAGCACCTCGTTCTCAAAACAAGGTACCAGCGTATCGCACGGCATTGGCTGCCACCCTGCCTGCTCCAATAGAGCAAGCAATTCTTTTTGTTCCTCTCTGTTCATAGTCATTTCTGTATTTGTCGGACCCCAAGCCCTAAAGTTCCTAAAGGCCCCAAAAGTTCCATTTCTCCCCACAAATATACCCTTTTCTTCTCACACTCCCAAACCTTTCCCCCACAAAACTCCCCACCCTTCTCCCCTCCCCATTTACTCACTACTCATTACTCATTACTCATTACTCACTACTCATTACTCACTCCCCACAACTCATTTCTCACCACTCCGCCTTGAACCAGTTTCCCGTTTTCCCAACTGTCCCCCTGAGACAGGGGGCGAAGAGGGTGATAGCGTTAGCAGTAGTAACTAACTGTCCCCCTGAGACAGGGTGGACGAGCGAAGCGACGGAGGGGGTGGATAATTTTCACCTTTCTGTTTTCCATTCACTTTGTCCCCCTGCAGGGGGACGAGGAGCAAAGCGACGGAGGGGGTGGATTAAACCTTTCCCCCTCCCTCTGCGCCCTTTGCGTGAGATAAAAGTTAAGAGAGTTTTTGTGTTTCACGCAAAGACCGCAAAGTGCGCAGAGATTTACCCCCCTTTCCTTTTTCACGCTTGCGCTGGAGGGTCGTAAACTTCGTTACGACAAGAGAGCGCAGAGAGTTTATCCACCCCCTCCCCCCTACGGGGTACTCGCCCCTGTCTCAGGGGGAGAAAGGGGGTGGTAGCGTTAGCAGTAGTAACTAACTGTCCCCCCGTGACAGGGTGGGCGAGGGAAGCGGAGGGGGTGGATAATTTTCACCTTTCCGTTTTCCATTCACTTTGTCCCTCTGAGACAGGGGGACGAGGAGCGAAGCGACGGAGGGGGTGGATTATACCTTTTCCATTTCCCCCTCCCTCTGCGTCCTCCTTTAGATTTGCGAAGAAAAAGAAAGGTAAGCAAAAAGTGCTATCTTTGTAAAAAGTTAACCAAAGGAGAGAGGTGAACTAGTGCGTTCTCCAGCTAAAAGAGCTATACGCAGAAACAGTCCTCTTCTCCTTTCCGTTGAACGGAAGAGCCAACTATATTTGTAGGTACAGAGACCTAATAAAGGATGTAGTTAGTTCAACTCCCGGTTAACCTATGTACAATTTAACATCGCAAAGGTATGAAAAAAGATCATTACATCGGAGTGGACATCTCGAAAAAAACTATTGATGTGGCAATTTATGTGAAGAATGCCCTCAAGAGCAGTTCCTTTCCTCACGAAACATTCCAGAATTCAGAGGTAGGATTCAAGGACATGAAGAGATGGATGCGCAAGCAGAATGTTGTCCTTGCCAAGTCGCTATTCTGCATGGAGGCAACAGGAAGCTACACCTATGAACTGTGTCTTTTTCTTGAACGGAATGATGTCTCGTATTCAGTGCAGAGCCCTCTTCACCTGAAACGCTCTTTTGGTTTGACACATGGCAAGAACGACAAGGTAGACGCCTCCCGTATTGCATACTATGCCCATCTTCATCGTGATGACATTAAACTCAGCAGACTGGCACCAGAGAGTGTACGCAGGTTAAAGTCCTTGATAGCAGAGAGAAAAAGCCTTGTCGTAGAGATTGCACGCTGCAAGATGCAACTCAAGGAAGTTGGCGAGCATGCCCCCAGTCCTGGTACCATAAAGCGTACTGAGTCCCTACAGAAATTCCTTGAAGAGCAGGTCGTTTCCATAGAAGAGAAAATGGAGCAGACCATAGAGACAGACGAGAGAATGAACAAGAACTACCACCTGTTGCTCTCGGTTGACGGCATAGGCGTAGTGAATGCGATTAACACCATTATAGCCACACACAACTTTGAGATGTTTGACAATGCCAGACAATACGCAAGCTACATCGGTGTCGCTCCGTTTGAACATACATCAGGTACTAGCCTCAGAGGAAGAACCCATGTAGAACCGGGTGCCAAGATGCTGAAGGCTGATATGACAGGAGCAGTAAGGACATGCATTAATCACGACAAGGAAATCAAACATTACTATGAAAGAAAGATGGCAGAAGGTAAACCATACGGTGTCGTTGCCAATGCGATAAAGTTCAAACTATTGTTAAGGATGTTCGCCGTAATCAAGCGACAAACACCCTTCGTCAAGAAACCAGACTTCATTTTTAAGTAAATAACAGAAAAAAGACGCAAATTTATTTGGTCATGTCCTATATTTCTGCGCCCTTTGCGTGAGATAAAGATAAGAGCGTTTTTGTTTTGCACGCAAAGACCGCAGAGAGCACAGAGAGTCTCTATCCACCCCCTCCCCCCTGCGGGGTACTCGCCCCTGTCTCAGGGGGAGAAAGTGGGTGATAGCGTTAGCAGTAGTAACTACTCCCTCCCCTTGCGGGAGGGTTGGGGAGGGGTCCATCGCCCCTTGTGGGAGGGTTGGGGAGGGGTCCGCCCCCCTCAAATCGTCCTCCCGAGGACCGACCCGAGAGTTCCCGGTTCTTTCGCCTCGGTCCTCGGGAGGACCAAGGTCCGGCCTCGGGAAGCCTGTCTTTTCCTGATTTCAGTAGACGCTTTTTTGCTTCATTAGCTGAAAAGATTTACACCTTTTCTCTATCCATACTGTTGATGTTTACGGCATCCTTGATTCCATGCTGTGGTTGTTGATACTTTCGCTCAGATGGGACA
>JAZLAC010000005.1:0-135536 GCA_045612965.1 Bacteroidaceae bacterium
CACTCTGCCATGTCGTATACGTCCATATCCAAGGGCAGACCATTCTGCAAGCAGTAAACCAGACGAGCATCCATGATGTAGTCCATACCGCCGTGACCCATCTCACGACCCTTCTCGCCATACTTGGTGAGGATGGGGTGATAGTACTTCTTCTCGAGGGCCTGCTTCTGAGCAGCATTCATAAAGCCATGAGCGTTCAGGTTGTCCATCTGAGGAGCGTCAGTACCCTTGAGAGCATCACCAGAAAGAGCATACTCGGGAGTGGGATACTTTGTTGCATAACCCTTGGTACCGGTGAGCTTGAACAGACGGTTGTAGGGCTGGGGAGTCATAACGTTGTGCTGGATCTCAACAACCTTACCGTTAGCGGTGCGCATCAGAGTGGTGGTGTGATCACCATTGCGGAACTCCTTGCACTCCTTGCCGGTCTTGTTCTCAACCCATTCCTTACCGACGAAGCTCTCGGTGTCCATAGCAATCAGAGTGGTGAAGCGGTCGCCACGGTGAATGTCCATGCACTGAGCAACGGGGCCAAGGCCGTGAGTAGCGTAGAGGTCACCACGGTTCTCCTTGTTGTACTTCATACGCCAGTGCAGCTTGTCGGTGTCGTTATCATTGGGGTCTGTCCAGTAAGAATCCCAGAACCACTCCAGGCCGTGGATGTAAGCACCCTCAGCACGGATGATTTCACCGAACACGCCATCCTGAGCCATAGCCAGAGCGTTCAGCTCATAGTAGTCGTAGCAGCAGTTCTCCAGGATGAAGCAGTGCTGACGTGTCTTCTCGGCAAGGTCAATCAGGCTCCAGCATTGTTCCAGGTTCATTACGCTGGGCACCTCGATAGCAGTGTGCTTGCCATTCTCCATAGCGCACTTTGCCACGGGATAGTGGTGATTCCAGTCGGTAGCAACATAAACGAGGTCAACGTCTGCACGCTTGCAGATTTCCTCATAACCCTTGGCACCAGAGTAGATGTCTGCGGGCTTCAGACCAGCCTTGCGCAGGTAGTCCTGGCACTTCTCGGCGCGCTCTGCCTCATAGTCGCAGAGAGCTACGATCTCAACACCGGGGATGTGGCAGAAGCGCATAACAGCACCGGGGCCACGCATACCCAGACCTACGAAAGCCACGCGTACGGTCTCCAGCTTGTTGGCTGTCAGACCGAGTACATGCTGCTGGCCAGCAGGACGTTCGGGGGTTTCCACTACGATAGTACCCTTGTCCCAATGCCACTTTGTGCTGGGAGAAAGGGACTGAGCACCTGCAGCCATTGATACGGCAGCGAGTGCAACGAGAAGAAGATTCTTCAGTTTCATACTCTTTCGTTTGTTTTTAATTAGGTTAATATAAAGATTTCGCTTTTATCTGCTTTCCGTTGCAAAGTTAACCATTTTATCAGTAAGTTCCAAATTTTATTTTGCTATTATATAAAAAAGGTGTAACTTTGCCAGCGTTATGAACAAGGAAACACGCACCCCACTGCTGGGTATGGACATGCAGGAACTAAAGGAAGTGGCCGCCAACGCGGGCCTTCCCGCCTTTGCCGCCAAGCAGATGTTTGGCTGGATATACCAGAAGCATGTCACTGATATTCAGGAGATGACAAACATCTCCCAGAAAGCCCGCACCCTGCTAGCAGAGCAGTACTGCATGAGGCTGATGCCTGCTGTGGAGGCACAGCGCAGCGTGGACGGTACGGCAAAGTACCTCTTCCCCACCCTGTCGGGACACACGGTGGAAAGCGTTTTCATTCCTGACAAGGACCGTGGCACCCTGTGCGTAAGCTGCCAGGTGGGATGCCGCATGGGATGCAAGTTCTGCATGACTGGACGTCAGGGCTTCCAGGGACACCTTACCGCTACTGACATATTGAACCAAATATACTCCCTGCCAGAGAGAGACAGACTCACGAACATCGTCTTCATGGGACAGGGTGAGCCTTTGGACAACTTGGACACCGTACTAAAAGTAACCGAATTGCTGATGCATCCCGACGGTTGGGCATGGAGCCCTAAACGCATAACGGTAAGCACCGTGGGCGTAAGACGGGGCATGGTTCGCTTCCTTGAGGAAAGCCCTTGCCATCTAGCAGTATCTCTGCATAATCCCTTTGCCAATGAGCGCATGGAAATGATGCCGGCCGAAAACGGTTTCTCGTTGACGGAATTTATGCCATTGCTAGCGCGTCAGGATTGGAGCCACCAGAGACGCATCTCTTTCGAATACATTGTCTTCGAGGGACTTAACGATACCACACGACATGCACTGGAACTTGTCAAACTGCTCTCCCCATTTGAATGCCGAGTGAACCTGATACGTTTCCACGACATACCCGACACACCTTTCAAGGGAGCAAGCGAGGAAAAGATGACATGGTTGCGCGACTACCTGACACAACATGGAATAACCACTACCATACGAGCCTCTAGAGGCCAAGACATTTGGGCAGCATGCGGATTGCTGAACACAAAGAACAAACAAGCCTAAGACAAAATGCTTATCATATAACATATACACCCTAAGACAAACATAACGTAATGACTAAACAACTGGTATTCATACTACCCCTGCTGGTCTTGATGTTTTGCAGTTGCGAGAAATCAAGCTTCTTCCCAAAAGCCAGCGGACGACCATACGAAGTGATGGTGGTCATGGACTCTGTAGAATGGAAAGAGCCACACGGACGAGCCCTGTTTGACGTGCTGGACACCGATGTGCCAATGTTGCCTCAAAGCGAACGTTCGTTTCGCATATCACAAGTGGAAAGAAAGAATTTTGACCGCATACTGAACATTTTCCGCAACATCATTGTCGTGAACATTGACAAGACACAGTTCACACGTACCAGGATGAAGTTCACGCGGGACAAATATGCCATGGATCAGATAGTACTCACTATCAACTCTCCTTCAAAAGAAGAGTTTCGCCAGTTCTGTGTGGAGCACCGCATGGAAATTGTGGACTTCCTGACAAAGATGGAGATGAACCGTTTGGTAAAAGAACTGAGAAAGGAAAATTCCAAGGTAACTAGAGAATTGGCCAAGGAAATATTTGAGTGCGAGGTAAATGCACCGAAGGAACTAACTTCCTACAAGAAGGGCAAGAACTTCCTTTGGACATCAAACAACACTCCTTCTGGCATGATGAGCATCGTAATGTACTCCTTCCCCTATGAAGGACCGCATATCTTCAACAAGGAATACCTAACGGTCAAGCGCGACTCTGCAATGAAGGCCAACATTCCCGGCGAAAAGCCTGGTATGTTCATGAAAACCGACACTCTATGTTCCGTAGTAAAACCCATAGTGGTACATAACAACTATGCCATGGAGATGCGAGGTCTTTGGTACATGGAGAACGATTGCATGGGAGGTCCCTACGTGAGCCATCACCGTGTAGACACAGAAAACAACCGCGTCATGGTAATAGAAGGTTTTGTGTATGCCCCCGAGAAGATGAAACGTGGCATGATACGACGTCTGGAAGGTTCGCTCTATACAATGAAACTGCCTGAGGAGCAGTATATCATGGAGATTACCCCCGGTATTGAGGAGGAAGTCAAGGACACATTGGTAAACAAATAAAGAATCACCGCACAGACACACGGTTTCCAATATACATTATTATATATGAATACACTGAAAATAGGCATAGTACACTGCGACCAAAAGGGGCAGGAAAGCATAGCAAATGCCTTTGAAGACATACTGCTGGACGAGATTTGCGCCAAAACCATCTACGAAAAGCAAGGAGAAGAAGGTATTGACGAAGCGCTGAACGACTGGGAAGAAGGCAATACGGATGCCATACTGGTAGTTCCTGCCGATGGCGAGGAACACCTGAACCCTGCAAGTCTCAATGGTTTGGACATGTTGGTGTGGGAAGACCTGCGCATGGCTTTTACCAATGAGGATGAGAACTTCGAGGAGCAGATGAAACTGCTACACCTTGCCCTGCAAAGAGAGTTCGACATAGACACCCCACGTATTGTCCCCACATTGGACACAGAGAACTACAAAACATACGATGCCGTCCTGACATCGGATCGCGAACAGGGTATTAAGGCTTTCATGGAACTGAGTCATGGCAATGGCGTAGCCTACACTACAGGCAGAGAACTTGTATGTACCAGCCCTTTCTCTGCCGACTCCTTCCGCGAAAGCATATATGTTGCCAAAGACATTATTCGCAACAGAGAACGATATGACGAAGCAAGGCAGAACCCTCTGCCCAAACTGTTTATTGACAAGAAAGAAGATATCAAAAGACACCAATGAGCCTGATAGACAAGGTAAAAGCGACACTGAAATGCCAGGACACGGAAGGAGTGTTTGAACTCTATGCTACCCGTACTCCCGGATACCTCTTTGCATGCATGTTCAAATGGCTTGGCATTCACCCTGTGACCGTAACGCTGATGAGCATAGTCATAGGTGCAGCAAGCGGATGGTTCTTCTACACTGATGATTTGCGAATGAACCTCATAGGCATGGGATTGCTGGTATGGGCAAACTGGTATGATTGTGCCGACGGACAGTTGGCACGCATGACAGGCAAACGAACCTTAATAGGCAGAATATTGGACGGATTCTGCGGCGACGTATGGTTCTTCACCATATACCTGTTTCTCTGCCTTAGGCTTACCCATCAGACCATCCCATTCACACAGACGGAATGGGGAGTGTGGATATGGTTGATTGCCGCATGGGCTGGCGTGATATGCCATGGAAGACAGTGTGCCGTAAGCGACTATTACCGCAACATTCACATGTATTTCCTTTTGGGAGCAGGAAAAGCGGAACTGGATTCCTCGGCAATGCTAAAGAAGGAGATGAACTCCATGAAGTGGTGCAGCAAGGATTGGTTCCACAAGCTCTACCTTTATTTCTACGCACGATACACTGGGTCACAGGAAAACCAGGTGAAGGTTTTCCACAAGATGATGACACGCTTGAATGAAAAGTATGGCCAAGACTTCCCCGCCACACTACGCGAGGACTTTTGCCGTGGAAGCAAGCCCCTAATGCCTGTGGCCAACATAATAACCTCTGACATCAGAGTGGCAGCACTCTTCCTTTGCATAGGTTTTGGTATACCCTGGATGTACTTCATCTTTGAATCTACTGTTTTGGAAGTAATACACTTCTACCTGATAAACAAGCACGAAAAACTTTGCCAAAGAATTATTGAAAAATACACATAAACAATAACACAGCAGGAGCACAGCATATAGCAGATGAACAAGATTGTTGCACTGATATTGGCCGGCGGAGTGGGAAGCAGAATGAACCTCTCCATACCGAAACAATTCGTGGTAGTGGACGGGTTAACAGTACTTCAGCACACCATGCTCGCCTTTCAGCGACACCAACTGGTAAGTACCATATATGTGATTACATCACCACAATGGCATGAGGATGTAAACCGACAAGCGAAAGAGGCCGGCATTAACAAGTTTGCATACTGTATCGGAGCCGGAGAAAACAGTTTTCAATCGGCCAAAAATGGTATACTTTCATTAAAGGAGATAGAAGACGAGACATCCGTAGTACTAATCCACGATGCCGTACGCCCTCTGGTTTCATCAGACATAATAAGCAGGAACATAGCGGTTTGTCTGTCCAGAGGCAATGCCATAACCGCTCTACCAAGCCAGGAAAGTTATATGGTCATAGACGAGGATACGGACATTAACCACAAAGAAACAGTGTCCTCAAGTCATATATTGAGAGAAAAACTCCTGCGTGCACAAACGCCACACACCTTCCTGCTGAAGGATTTGGCAGATATGATGGCGGAAGCCGAAGAGCGGGGCATCAAATATTCGCAATCCATGTTTACCCTGGCCAACGAGTTGGGACATGTGCCATTGCACATTGCTGATGGAGAAATGATGAACTTCAAACTGACTGTGCCATCGGACTTTACCATCTTCCAAGCCATACTGCATGAGACAAGGGAATGAACGCAAGAACGTTTTCAAGCACATAGGATTTGCAATACCAAGATTTTTTCATACCTTTGCACACCCTTATGACTATGACATCCATACAAGACCTGAAAGCCCGATACAACATTGTCGGACGCGATGAAAAGCTGAACATGGCACTGGACACTGCACTCCAAGTGGCACGTACCGACCTGAGCGTACTCATTCAGGGAGAAAGCGGTGTGGGTAAGGAAATAATTCCTCGTATCATACATGACAACAGTTTGCGCAAGACAAAGCGCTATATAGCTATAAACTGCGGAAGCATTCCAGAAGGAACTATTGATTCGGAACTATTCGGACACGAAAAAGGTTCCTACACAGGTGCCATTGGCGAACGTGAAGGTTACTTTGGTGCAGCAGACGGTGGAACACTATTTTTGGACGAGGTGGGCGAACTGCCCATGACCACCCAGGCACGGTTACTCAGAGTACTGGAAACAGGCGAATATCTTCGTGTGGGCAGCGACACACCACGCAAGACAAACGTGCGCATAGTGGCGGCTACAAATGTAGACATTCCCAATGCCATACGCGAGGGACGCTTCCGCGAAGACCTCTACTATCGCCTTTGCACCATCAACATACAGGTCCCCCCACTCAGGGAGAGAGGCATAGACAGTGTGCTCCTCTTCAAACTATTTGCCATGAACACGGCGGTCAAATACCATATCCCCGAACCAATACGCCTAAACCCTGAAGGCGAACAGACAGTAATGGCATACAAATGGCCCGGCAACGTGCGACAATTGAAGAACGTGGTTGAGCAGATAAGCATCCTGGAGCAAGGAGTACAGATTACACCAGAGATACTCTACCGCTACGGCATCATAGCAGGCCAGGGCGAGAGTTTTGCTCTATCACGCATTGGCAAACCAGGAAGCGAGGGCGGACGCCACGATTGGGAAAACGAAATAAAATGGTTGGCAAATGCCGTGTTAAAACTCCGTGCTGAAGTGGACGAACTGAAGAAAATGGTATCGCCCGAGCATATCAAACACCCTGCACCACCCCTGCAGATAGAGGATTTCAGCAGTTATGAACAGACATCGGAGGACAACGGCAATATACACACTCCTATTATACACGAGCAGCAGATAGCCACGCTACACCCAAATGCCTCCACTCACATGATTGTGCCCACAACCCCTACCGCACAACATCGGTCAGGTCAGCCCTACGACGACATAGAAGAAGTAACCGAGGACGACAACCTGAACCTGGAGGAAATGGAAAAGCGCAACATCATCCGCGCACTCCAGCAAAGCCACAACAGACGCAAGATTGCGGCACAAATGCTTGGCATCAGCGAACGCACACTATACAGAAAAATCAAAGACTATGGTATCGAAGAATAACATCGCAAAACGACATACATTGCGTAAGACACCAAGATGCATTGCGGCACTCTCAGCAATTCTTATCTGCCTTTCATGCCTCGTATTGTACACGTCATGCTCTATCAGTTACAAATTCAACGGTTCAAGCATTGACTACACAAAGATACAAAGCATACAAATAGGTAATTTCCCCATACGCAGTACCTATGTATGGGCACCTATGCAGGCCATCTTCCAAAACAAGCTGACCGACCTCTATGCCAACCAGACACGTCTGAAGCAGGTAAAACGTAACGGCGATTTGGTTCTGGAAGGCGAAATCGTAGGTTTCGACCAATTTAACAAAGGTGTCTCCAATAGCGGTTACTCCAACCAGGTACAGTTGAAGATGACGGTAAACGTAAGATACACCAACAACAAAAACCATGCAGAGGATTTCGAACAGAAATTCACCGCAACCACCACATACGATGCTACACAACAACTCGTCAACGTACAGGAAGAGTTGGTGACGGAAATGTGCAAGGATCTGACCGACCAGATATTCAACGCAACCGTGGCTAATTGGTAACAACCAACTCAGCAAGCACAAAGCATGGGCAAACAGGTAATTGACTACATAAGGCAACCGGAGAGTCTTGACTCCCAGGCATTGGAACACCTCCGTGGAATAGTAGAGAAGCATCCCTACTATCACGCTGCCCGTATACTCATGCTAAAGACCCTGTACCAAATGCACGACCCTGCCTTTGACGAGCAATTGCGCAAGGCAGCAATCTACGTACCATCTCGCAAGACACTTTTCCAGATGTTCCAGGCCCCGTCCCTGAAACCGGATTCACCGGCAAAAAGAACTGCACGTGCCGAACATGCTGAAATTGGAAACGGACGTACCAACTCACTGATCGACTCCTTCCTGGACACCCTGCCCCAACAACAGAATGCCCCACGAATTGTAGACGCGACCGTAGATTACATGGCGTACCTAATGCAGGTGGAAACCGGCAATGCCGTTGCCAACACCCCAAGAATGGCAGGACAGGACTACATTGACGATTTCCTCATAAAAAACGAAGGACGATTTGATCTGGAAGATCTGCCAGCCGAAGAAACACCCAACAATGTCCCTGACAACAAAAATGACATGAGCAGCGGAGTTCTTACCGAAGCAATGGCACGTATTTACATAAAACAGGGCAAATTTGACAAGGCTATTGAAATTATTCGTCGTATTTCCTTGAAATATCCGAAAAAAAATCGTTACTTTGCAGACCAAATACGCTTTCTTGAGAAATTAATCATAAATCAACAATCGTAATATGTACACAACAATTGTAATTCTTATCGTTATCGTCAGCATACTGCTGTGTCTGGTTGTACTCATCCAGGAGAGCAAGGGCGGTGGCTTGGCGGCTGATTACGCCAGCGGCAATACTCTTTTGGGCGCTCCCAAGACCACAAACGTAATTGAAAAAGCAACAAAGTGGTTAGCCGGCATCATGGTTGCGTTGAGCATCATCAGCGTTGCACTGTTACCCGAGACAAAGGCCGTAGACAGCGTACTGCAGTTGGAGCAACCAG
This sequence comes from Bacteroidaceae bacterium, assembly GCA_045612965.1. Taxonomy (GTDB): domain Bacteria; phylum Bacteroidota; class Bacteroidia; order Bacteroidales; family Bacteroidaceae; genus Physcousia. The sequence continues at coordinate 8,911 of JAZLAC010000005.1, forward strand.
CTACCGAAACTCCCGAATTGCCCAGCATCCCTGCTGCCCAGGCAATTGAAACACCAGAAACTCCCCAGGCAGTGGAATAAGAGGCCAACAATCATATATTTTTTAATATGATTATAGTAGCAGACAGTGGTTCAACCAAAACCGAATGGATTTTAGGGGAACTGTCTGTAACGACAAAGGGCATCAACCCTGTGCGTGATACTCAGGAAGAAATCCTGAATGTATTAAACACAGAGTTGATGCCCCAAATTATATCTGCGCCCCACCCCATCCAATTGGAAGAAGCAACGAACATCCACTTTTATGGTGCGGGATGTATAGAACCATTCATGCAAAATGTACGCAACGCCATAGCCCAGTTGTTTCCACAAGCACAGATTCACGTCTATAGCGACCTGTTGGGCGCCGCACGAGCACTATGCGGCAAGGAGGAAGGCATAGCATGCATACTAGGCACAGGAAGCAATTCCTGCTTGTGCAAGGGAGGAAAAATTCTACAAAACACCTCACCACTGGGATATATCCTGGGAGACGAGGGTAGCGGAGCCGTGCTGGGACGCACACTGCTTTCGGAAATGCTAAAAGGCAATCTCAAAGACCTATGGCCCCATTTTCACAAGCGATACAGACTTGAAGTGTCTGATATTATAAATAAGGTATACCGACAACCACAGGCAAATCGCTTTCTGGCTTCACTGGTTCCATTCATAAAAGAGCATAGGCAAGTGGATGCTATAGAGGAAATGCTTGTAATTGAATTCACCCGATTCCTCCAGAGGAACGTAGTGCCATACAATCGCCCGGACCTTCCCGTAAACTTTGTTGGTGGTGTCGCAAACAACTTTACCACCGAAATCTATGCCGCTTGCGAGGCATGCGGACTAAAATACGGCAAAACTATAGCACTCCCGGCACAAGAAATCCAAAAATACCATCTTTATGTTATTTAACATATATAAAATGTTTGGATGGTAAAGATATAATTACTACCTTTGCAATAGTTATCCTGAAAACAATCTTTTTACCTTAAACAAACTAATACCTAAGGGATGGTATAGGGGCGCTGTGAAGCGACCCTATATTTTTTGTACGGGTAGCGAGCAAAAAGGGGTCAGCGGATATTTTTGAGTGAACAAAATACGGCAGGACATACAAAATACCTGCGAGAAACAAAAGTGATTCCACTCTGGTTGAGTTTCTTGCCAACACCGGTCTTCCCTACTTGTCTGTCTTCTCTCTGGAATACTTCTTTATGAGGCTATAGGCTTGATACAATCCCATTTCTCCTGCCTGGGAAAAGTCGGCAAGTGCATTTTCTATGTTACCCAAAAGCACGTATGCCACGGCACGATTGAAATAAGCCTCGGGCATAGCAGGGTCACGCCTTATTGCCTGGCTATAGGCTTCTATGGCAGAAGCGTAATCCTTTAGTTTCACATAGGTGTTTCCCATGTTGTAAGAGGCATAAGGGAAATCCGGCATAGAATTGTTGCAGAACTTCAAGTCCTGCATAACTTCTTGATAATGCAGACGCAACTCGTTATCATTGACAGGTTGGGCCTCTACCTGCGATGTGCGAACCTGTGCACGCAGGAAATGGTATAAGGGAGAGGCATCGGGCACAGATACGATGATGGAATCCAATACTGACATGGCGTTTTCAAAGTCCCTGACAATATAGTTGTCCATGACCAGCTGACAGGATTGTCCGAGTACTTCATCACGCAATAGGCGTTCCTGGTGCATGGCAATGCTGAGACTATCTAAAGAAACTTCATCGTTGCAAAGCAATAGAGGCTGCTCCATGGCGTTTTGGGCAGAGAATTCCTCCACGTCACGACTGTATGGGATGTACCTGCGTGTAAGATGCTCCTTGCGATAGAAACCGAGGGCATACATGGGCAGGCACTTCAGTTCTGTCTGACGGTTCTGCACACGCCCCCTGAATTCGGTGGAATATGTTCCTATGTCGTTCTGTTCGTCATCCACGACAAGTTTATTGTAGTCATCTATATTGCGCTCGCTCTTCTTTCGTGTGGTTTTCTGTACCTTATATGTTCCTGTTCTAACGTCCATCTGTGCCTTGAGCACCCTGAATTCGTCCCTCTCGGCGCCATATACGTCGCCTATCTTGCGTAGTATGGATGCACGTTGGCGGTATCCGGCCCAAAATTGCGGATACTCCCCGATGACGGCACTTATATCGCGTATGGCACCACGGAAGTCTCCCGTCTGGTCAAGGAGGATGGCACGGTTGTAGAGGGCAATCATGTTGTCCGGTTCCACGGACAGGACAAAGTTGAAGTCCTCTATGGCACGATTGTCGTCGCCCACCTGTGCGCGGAGCAATGCCCTGTTGTAGTGAGCGATATAGTTGGCGGCATCTATTTCTATGGCCTGGTCATAGTCGGACATGGCGCCGCGTATGTTGTTCTGATGGAAGCGTGTCAATGCTCTGTTCACATGAAGCAGGGGGATGCGCGGCTTCTGCATGATGGCCCTGTCAAGGGCGTACTCTGCATCCTTGTACTCCTCTCTTCTTACCAGCATTGAGGCTTTCATGCTCCATGCCCCGCCATCGTAGTTGTCCAGCACCAGGGCACTGTCCACCCACACCTCGGCCTGCAGGGTATCCTTTCTTGCGAGCGAAACCCTGGCCTTCATGGTGCATTGCGAGGATTCCCTCGGCCACAATGTCATCATGCTGTCTAGGGCATTGTCGGCCTCGTCTATCCTGTCCAGTTCCATCAGGCAAAGCACCATATTGTGCCAATTGTTGCGTTCCATGGGATTCTGCTGGAGTGAAGCCCTGTAGTCCTCCACCGCCAGGGTGAACATGTTCATATTGACGCGGCAAAGTCCTCGTAGCGTATAATACTGAGAGTTATAAGGGCGTCTTTCCAATGCCTGTGAGCAATCTGCCTCGGCGCCTGCATAATCCTCGAGATAGAACTTTGCCAGACCTCGGTAGAAATAGGGTTCGGCCAGATACGGCTTGGCAGATATGACGGAATTAAACCTCTGCATGGCCAAGACATAATCCTCATAGTACAGGGCATTGCGTCCCATGAGCATTACACGGCTGGTATTGATCTGGGCGAGGCATGCCATGCAACATGAAATCATGCACAAGAAGACTATGGTCAGGCGCTTGGTCATAAGGCAGGAGAGGTGCGGGAATGTTCTCCCCGGATTACTTTTTAAGCGGTTTCACCTTGTAATCAGCACTGAACATGCCTTTCACCAACTGCTTCAGTTTTGGAGCCATCAGTTGGCGGCGCAATCCCTTCAAGTGGTCGGTGTATACGACACCGTCCAGATGGTCAAACTCGTGCTGCATGACACGGGCAAGAAAACCATCCACCCACTCGTCGTGTTCCTGGAAATTCTCGTCCTGATATGACACTCGGATACGCTTGGGGCGTGTTACCTTTTCCGATAGTCCAGGCAGGGAGAGGCATCCCTCCTCCTGTGTCTCCATCTCGCTATCATCCACTTCCTCCACGTATGGGTTGATAAACGTGCGCTTGTATCCGGCATACTGAGGTTCTTCCTCGCTGATACAATCCAGGTCGATGATGGCCAGACGTATGGGCAATCCCACCTGAGGTGCGGCCAACCCTACGCCGTGGCTACGCCCAAGTGTGTCCCACATGTTGCTGATAATCTCTTTCAGGTCTGGATAGTCGGCATCTATCTCTTCAGTCTCCTTGCGGAGTACTGGTTGGCCGTATGTATAAATAGGTAGTATCATTTCCTTGCTTATTGTCTATGTTTTAGTCATCTGCGCCTCTCCATCCATCCTTGCAGTATGATGGTGGCACTGATTTCATCCACCAGAGCCTTGTTTTGCCGGGCCTTGCGCCCTATTCCGCTGTCCAGCATTACCTGATGGGCCATAACACTGGTATAACGCTCGTCCCACCACTCCACGGGGATATCCGGAAAGACGCGGACAAGTTTTTCCACAAAAGCCTGGACGCGAGGCAAATTCTCGCTATCCAGGCCATTAGTTTGCTTCGGCAATCCAACGACGAAACGCTCTACCTGTTCCTTGGCCACATAGTCCTGAAGGAATTTCATCAGGGAGGGAGTCTCTACCGTTGTCAATCCGCCCGCTATAATCTGGCAAGGGTCGGTAACAGCCAGACCTGTGCGGCGCTTGCCGTAATCTATACTCAATACGCGAGCCATCGGCTTACTTCTTATAGAGCAGCCATGCATCTGCGTAAGTTGCACGAACCTTGTCGCGGCTCTGTGCGGCAGAGATCTTGTCGTTATGAGTACTGATGATTACTCGGTACATGTTTGAGGGGCTCTTTACCACCTGTGCCTTATAGCCCTGGCCATTGAGTTTGTTCTGCAATGCAACGGCATTTGCCTGAACGCCAAAACTGCCCACAACCACGCTGTATGCCTTCAGGCCGTCACCCTTCACGAGGGTAACGTCCTCGGTGCGTACGGTAACGTTGCTGTAGTCGGCAACAGGAGTGACTGTCTGTACAGGAGTAACGGCCACCGTAGTTGTAGTGGTTTCGTTCACGGGAGTTACAACGGCAGAGGTTGACTGCTGGGCCTGAGCCTTCTCGTAAGCCTTCTTGTAAGCACTCTCTCCGCTCTTGCATGAACTCATGGCAAAAGCCGCAACCAGGGCAAAGCCCATCATGATAGTTTTCTTCATACTTGGTGTGTATATATTAAGGATATAAAATTATGTATTTCCCTTTCGTGAATGTCATATTCAACAATGCAAAGGTACTATTTTTTCACGAAACAACCTCCCATAAAATGCTAATATTGCTTTCCTGCTGCCTAAAATTAGTTAAATGCACTGAAAAAAGCGCACGTACAAGTATTGAGGTAAAATATTTTTCTTATATTTGCATTGGAAACAAGACGGCGAAACGCCGTTTTGGCGACAGAGAGAACAATTGAAAACAATACCTTAAATTAAAACTTACACATTATGAAAGCCGTTAATTATTTGCTCGCCTTCATCGGTGGCGCAGCCGTAGGTGCTGCATGTGGCATCCTCTTTGCTCCCGAAAAGGGTTCAGACACAAGAGCCATGATTGTAGAAAACCTCAAGAAGCGTGGCATCAAGCTGAGCAAGAAGGAAATGGAAGACCTTGCCAGCGACATCGCCGAAGACCTGGGTCTGGGTGCCGTGGAATAAGGTAAGCCACATTCTTGTTTCATTGAACCTACTATTTTATAATAAAACGATTTGGCTTTGGAAGAATTCAAGGAACTTTTCATCCTGATAAGGGAATATCTCCAAAAGCAAAAGGAACACTTAACCCTGGGAGCAGCAGAGAGCATGACAAGACTGTTCTTTGCTGCCGCCGTGGGTTTGGTCCTTATATTGCTGGGAGGCATCACGTTGCTGTTGGCATGCTTTGCACTTGCATTCTGGATTAACGAGGCGACAGAATCCACCTACATAGGTTTCGGTGTCCTCGCAGGTGTTGTACTCCTGCTTACCGCCTTGTTCTGGCTAAAGCGCAAGCAATGGGTTCTTCAGCCGGTGGCCAAACTTATGGTACGCATCTTCCTGGATTCAGGAGCAGAAACCACAAATACCGACTCAGCGCAATGAATACAGCACAGGAAATCCTGAGCCAGCAGGACGTATTTCTGGCCATTCAGCAGAAAAGGGCGGCAAAAAAGCAGGAAGTGGCAGAGGTTCAGCAGAAGATATCCCTGGCCATTAATTCCGCCATCGCCCCCCTGCCCCGTGCAACAAACAGGGTCGAGCATGTCTTGCAGATAGCACGCAATGCCTTCAGCATTTGGCAAGGCGTAAGCATGGGCATGAAAATAATCAAGGGATTCCGCTCGGCTTTCAAGAAATAAGGCTGCCTCCTGCAAATACAAGAAACCCATGAGCGACGGCAACTTCAACCGAGCCCTATTGCCACACACACCGTATCATAGCGGCCTGCAGACGGGTCGGATGCAAATGCGCACCCGTGCCGAAGATGCCATTAAAGTATTGCTGGACAAGCATTTCCCCGACACTACGGACGAAGAAAAGGCAGACATCCTCAAGGAGTTTAGGGAAAGCATACGTTTTTGACCATCATCTCATGCACGCAACATCATGCATTGGACAATCCTGATTTTGGCCGTTTTTTTGAATGTGCCTTCACCTTCTGCCTGGGCAAGGCAAACATTGTGGCGGGCAAGGCGCAGGCGGCATGGTACTTTGCCTTCGTGATGTTCTATGTCCTCAGCATGCTTTTTCTATCAAAGGCCACCAAGGTCATCCCCATCGGCACGGCATATCCCATCTGGACAGGCATAGGTGCTGTAGGAACCGTACTCATAGGCATCCTTGTGTTCAGGGAACCAGCCACTTTCTGGCGCATGTTCTTCATCTTCACCCTCATTGCCTCGGTAATAGGACTGAAGATGGTGCATTGAATCAGGCGTAAAAGGGCAAATAACAGAGCCACCCCCCTGCACAACCAGAAACAGCAAAGTCCTCATGCAAAGAAAAAAACATAGGGTCATGTCCTCCACAAGAGAAACTTGACCCTATATATTTTTTGTTCATCCTAAGTAGATTCTTGACTTCTTGCTACAGGAAAAACCTGAGTCTTTTCTGGATAACAGGAAAGACTCTATGAAACTTCCTCACATCCCCTACTCTGCCACGCCGATGATGTCGCGGACGGATGCGATGTTGTGGGCGTCGAGCCAGTCGTTGATGCCCTGGGCAACCTTGGCAGAGATGGCAGGGTCAAGGAAGTTGGCGGTGCCTATCTCTATGGCGCTGGCACCTGCCATGATGAACTCTATGGCGTCCGTGGCACTGGAGATGCCTCCAAGGCCTATCACAGGGATGTTAACCGCCTTTGCCACCTGATACACCATGCGCAGGGCTACGGGCTTCACGCAAGGACCAGATAGACCACCCGTACCGATGGAGAGGATGCGCTTGCGCTTCTCTATGTCGATGGCGGTGCCCATAAGGGTGTTGATAAGGCTCACGGAGTCGGCTCCCTCTGCCTCCACGGCCTTGGCTATGCTTACGATGTCGGTCACGTTGGGTGAGAGTTTCACTATGAGCGTCTTGTTGTATGCCTTGCGCACGGCACGTACCACGCTGGAGGCTCCCTCGGTGGTAACGCCGAAGGCCATGCCACCGTCGTGCACGTTGGGGCAGGATATGTTCAACTCTATGGCATGTATGTCCTCCAGGGCGTCTATGCACTCGGCACAGCGGGCATAGTCCTCGGGCGAGGAACCGGACACGTTCACTATCATCTCGGTGTCTATCTTGCGAATCTTGGGATAGATGGTTTCGCAGAAGTACTGCACGCCCTTGTTCTGCAGGCCCACACAATTGAGCATGCCGCTTGGTGTCTCGGCCATGCGGGGATAGTCGTTGCCCTGGCGGGGCTGGAAGGTGGTGCCCTTCACTATGATGCCACCTATGGCGGTGAGGTCCACCACGTCCTCAAATTCTATGCCGTAGCCAAAGGTGCCACTGGCCGTCATCACGGGATTCTTCATCTGAAGAGCCCCTATGCTTGTATTCAGATTTGCCATACCTCTATCAAATTATTCCCAAGTAAGTTCGTTAATGTCAAATACGGGACCTTCGGTGCATACGCACACATTGCCCTTCACGGTCTTCTCCACGCAGCACAGGCAGGCTCCGAGGCCACATGCCATCATGTTCTCCAAGGAGACCTCGCAAGGCACGGAATTGGCACGTGCAAACCTTGCCACGGCCTTCATCATGGGCGAGGGTCCGCACACGGAGATGCGGTCGAAGTGCTGCTTGAACAGGATGGAGTGCTGGGTAACAAAACCCTTCTCGCCGGCACTGCCGTCCTCGGTGGTAACGTAGACATCGCCCACGCGCTCAAAGTCCTCCAGTTGCAGGAGCATGTCCTTGGTGCGGGCTCCCAGCAGGAAGGTGGGGCGCATGCCCATCAGGTTCATCTGTGCACCCAGGTAGAGCAACGGTGCAGTACCCACGCCACCGCCCACCAGCAGGTGCTTCTTCTCGGCACTTACGGGCATGGAGAACCCGTTGCCCAGGGGCAGAAGGGCATTCAGTGTGTCGCCTTCGCGCAGGCGTCCAAGGGCACGGCTGCCGGCACCAACGAGCTGTACCAGGAACCATATCTGGTTGAGTTTCGTATCCACGAAATTGATACTGATGGGGCGACGGAGGAAGGTTTCCTTGCTACCGTCCACACGCAACTGTGCAAACTGACCGGGCATCATTGGGGGCAGAGGAGCATTGGGATCGGTGCATTTCAGCAACACGAAGCGCTCTCCCAGAGCCTCCACAGACACCACCTGAAGGTCTATAATATGCTTTTTTAGTGCCATAGATATACCTTATTTATATATATAAGTGAATAAATTCATGGTAAAGATACGATTAAGTAAGCGATTTACCAAAGAAACAATTAAACGAGTGCAGAAAAAGTTTACTTTTTATGCCGAGTGTGAGTTTCTAAGACCGTTATGTCAAATCTATTTGAGTAAATCCGAACCGACAACAAACCGAGAGCAATCAAACCTGTTTGAATTGCCGAGGTGCGGAGGAGGAAGACGATAGTCAACGTGAGTATCTTAGAATTTTTGCCTCAGAGATACGGAAAACGAGCGAAATTAGGGCTACTTTCGGGCATAAAATAGCGCTTCAAAGCGAAAAATATGCCACTTTCACCACTAAAATGCGAGGTTTCGCACTGAAAATTGTGCCTATGGAGTGAAGGTTTCATAGGTTCCGTCGTCGAAAAATATACGGATTTCAGTTATTTTTCGCTGAGGTTTGTCAATATATTTCTCTATATACTGCACCTGTGGCTGCATCACCTGGGCAGGAGAGATGTGCGCAGAGGGGTGAGAACCAGGCATTGCATGCTCGCCAAAAGCAGCACGATCCTGGTGCATCGCAGGTGCATCAAAGACGGCTTGCGGAGCGTTCATGGAGGAGAACAGTTCGGGTGCTTCTTCAGCATTGGCATCGCCCTCCTGAGGAGCATCGGGAGTGTCGGCAGAGGGTGCCTGGGAGGTGTACATATCGCCCTCGCCAAACATCAGCCACATGACGTTCACCTCAGGGAAGCACTCGTGGATGGCAATGACGGTTTGGTTGGTGGGACGAGTACGCCCATTGAAAATTCCTGACAAAGTTGCCTCAGCAATGCACAGTTCTGCGGCGAACGACTTTTGGGACATAGCCTTGTCCAACATCAACTGACGGATACGATCTTTCATCTGATAGGGGTGTTTGGGGTGCTTCGGGGCACAAAGAGGGGTATGTGACACCCGATTCCATTTTATAAATCCGAGCACAAAGATAGGGAAAAATAATCGGAAATGCAAAGTTTTAAACGTAAATCTAAATTTGTATATCGCGATTGTATTTGTGTATTTGAATTTACAAACTATGGAACGGATTTGTAAATACGCATTTCCGTATCCGAACGCCCCGATGGACAGAAACCTGAAGCAGTTAAAGGATTTTGCTTTTACATCGTTCTGCGTAATAACTGACTATAAGCATGTTACGTGTCGTTTATTTTGCAGATTGTTGATAACTATGCCTCCTGTGCGACTTCGGGCGATGTGCGCGCCATAAATTGTGTACTTTCCTCTAACGATTGCGTTTTACTCACTAAGTACCAGCGGTTTATCGTTGCATAAAATACCACTAAAAAATATGCGTTCGTGATATGCAAACGCATGTATTTGCAAATTCGTATGCCTTACATTTGATTATTTAGTGTTGTGCACTGGATGTTTTTGCTTTTTGCAAATTTAATATTTAATATTTGCAACTATAAACATGCAAGAGCCGTGTGGAAATATGAATGTTTAAATTTATTAAATATATATTTCCATGGTGCGCAGGAAGCCGATTTTTGCAAGAATTCCGTTCTCCCCCACAGATGGCAGGAAGAAGGAATTTACGCGATTCTCAGCGAGTGGAAATCCATGCTAAGTTGCTAATGTTTAGTAAAATGATGGCAAAAACGAGCATCTGCCCCAGTTGGGCAAATAGAAAAAAAATGCCCCTAAAACGGGGCACTTTTGTATGAAAACGGCAGAAAAACCTATTCCAGAATACGGTAAACCAGTTCCAGGAGCAATTCACCCGGTGGGGTTTTACATCCTCCTACCCCTTTTCCAGCAGCATCGGTTTGGCGGATGAGCGAAAGTATCTCCATCACCCGTCTGCCGGTGTAGCATCGCATGGCAGGAAGTATTTCGTTGCGCACCTTCCACTCCGGTTTTCCCAGCCACGCCGCCACGCCCTTGTCCGTTTTATCGGGGCTGTAGTACGCCTGCATCAGGTCGGAGAAAAAAGTAAACATCATGCTCAGCGTTGCAGGCAATGCAAAGGAACGCGGATTGCTGCCAAAATATTTGACTATTTTTGCCGCCTGAGATTTGTTTTTTACGGACAACGCGGCCAGGAGTTCGAAATTATTGAAGTCCTTGCTCATGCCCGTCTGCCCCTCCACCAGGGCTGCCGACACCCTACTCTCCCCCTCGGGCATGGCTATGAGCAGTTTGTCCAGTTCGCTGGACATGCGCATCAGGTCGGTGCCCACATGCTCCACGAGCATCTGTGTGGCCTTTGGCTCTATGTCCTTGCCCGCTGACTTGAGGTAGCGCTGTATGAAGGCGGGTAATGAACTTTCGTAGACGCGCTTGCTCTCGAACACCACTCCGCCGGATTGCTCTATAGCCTTGTAGAGGGCCTTACGCTTGTCCAGATTTCCGTTCTTGTGGCAAAGCACCAGCACGGTAGTTGGAGCGGGGTTCTTGCAATAGGCGGCCAGTGCATCGTGCGAGGTGCGCATCTGCTGAAACTCTCGCACCACCACCAGGCGCTTCTCCCCCAGCATGGGGAACTGCTGGCAGGTGTCTGCCACACGCACGCTGTCCACGTCGCTTCCGTAGAGAAGTTCCATGTCGAAGTCGCGGTTGGCCTCGGGCATCACCTTCTGCGTTATCGCCGCCTCCAGGCGGTCTATGTAGAAGGGTTCCTCGCCCATGAGGCAGTACACGGGGGCAAGGGCGCCTGCCTTGATGGATTTTGCTATTTCTTCGTAGGTCATAATCGTTGGTTGAGTAGTATAGGTTCTCATAGGATCCTAGGAGTTCCTAGGTTTTCCTAAGTTTTCCTAGGACCTCCTATGATCTCCTATGATCTCCTATACTCCGCTTTTAGAAATCGTATTTCAGGTGGCGGACGGTTCTCTTTTCGTCGCGGATCATCTCCAGTGCCTCAATACCTATAAGTACGTGCGTGCGCACGAAGTTGCGTGTCACCTCGTTGTCGCTCTCGGTGGTTTTCACTCCCTCGGGAGTCATGGGGTTGTCCGATACGAGGAGCAGTGCTCCAGTGGGTATGCGATTGGCAAAGCCACAGGTGAAGAGTGTGGCCGTTTCCATGTCCACGGCCATGGCGCGGGTGGTGCGCAAATAGCGCTTGAAGTCGTCGTCGTGCTCCCACACCCTGCGGTTGGTGGTGAATACGGTTCCCGTCCAGTAGTCAAGGCCCATGTCGCGCACGGTGGATGACACAGCACGCTGGAGCATGAAGGCTGGCAGGGCTGGCACCTCGGGCGGGAAGTAGTCGTTGCTCGTTCCCTCGCCCCTGATGCCGGCAATGGGCAGTATCAGGTCGCCTCGCTGGCTCTTGGGGGTCAGTCCTCCGCACTTGCCCAGAAAGAGGCATGCCTTGGGACGTATGGCGGAGAGAAGATCCATGATGATGGCAGCATTGGGGCTTCCCATGCCAAAGTTTATTATGGTCAGGTTGCCTGCCGTGGCCATGCGCATGTTGGACATGTAGTCGGGTTTCTCCAGCGAGAAGTGCTCGCAGAAGATGTCCACGTAATTGTTGAAGTTGGTCAGCAAGATGTACTCGCCAAAGTCCTCCAGCGGGTGGTTGGTGTACCTGGGCAACCAGTTTTCTACTATTTCCTGCTTGGTTTTCATGGTTTTTACATTACTTTGAGGCTGCGCCCCGAAGGTACTCACGCTCGGAAAAATCAAATTTCATTTGCTTTTTCGCTCGCTTAATCGTACCTTTGTATGTGCAAAGATAAGCAAAAAGAATGAATGGGCAATAACACGCCCCCTGCTTTTGACCAAAATTCACATCCTCACCTATGCTGGAACTGAACCTTCCTTCTGCCGATATACGTTTGGAGCGCCGCGACGGGCGACTCTTCATCTGGGACTTTGTGCGCCGCCGATGGGTGGTGCTCACGCCCGAGGAATGGGTGCGCCAGCATTTCTCGCACTGGATGACGGAGCATCTGGGCTATCCCCTGGCTCGTCTGGGGCACGAGATCAGCCTGGAGCAGAACGGCATGCAGCGCCGTGCCGATGCCGTGTTCTACGACCGTGAGGGCCGACCGCTCGTCATCGTGGAGTTCAAGGCTCCGCACATTGCCATCAGCCAGAAGACCTTCGACCAGATTAGCCGCTACAACATGGTTCTGCAGGTGCCATACCTGATCATCAGCAACGGCTTGCAGCACTTCTGCCTGCATGTAAGGGAGGACGGCATGGAGTTCCTGCGCGAGATACCACGCTATGGGGAGATATGCGGAGAGAGATAAGGAAGGGACATCAAATAAATAAAAAACTATTAGCATCATAACGATGAAAACCGATTTTGGGGTTTTATTAGTAAACCTTTCTAGTCAAAAGTCAACGAAACATGGGCAGAAAGTCAACTCTTTCAGTATGGAAAAGTCTTGTAAAAGGGGCGTTTCCTTTAGGGCGTACTATCAGCGTAACGAACTAAATCCTTTATTATCAATGATTTTAAGATACGGCGTTACAGCGTTACAGCGTTACAGTTAGAAAATGTGCTATTATCTACTGAAGACTGAAAAAGCATAAAAATAGTTTTATTATAATATAATAAATTTTCTTTTAGGGTTCTGGCATAGCGATGATTTTAACTGTAACGCTGTAACGCTGTAACGCATAGTGACACCTCTTGATGTAAAGAAATTTTAATCTTGATAAGGGTTGGCATTTTGACGACAGTCGCAATGTTCACCGAACGAATACGCAAAAAACATAAATTCGCATCATACTGATATTCAAGATGTTATTTTGACTACACCACTCCTTATCCCTTACGTTTCGCTCTCTTTTTTCCGTTCTCACATCGCCCGTGAGATGCTGACATATTGTCTGTGCGCAGTCTTCACTTCGAAGGCAACAATTTATCACTACGGCAGACATCGGGCAATACTACGCCATTCTGGCAATGCAGCGCCAGCGTTTACTGTAAGGTTTTTTGTACTATTGAAACAAAAGAGATAACGAAGACTCTAACGCTCTAAGGACGACAAAAATACAAAAATGTGCCTTCAGTGCACTTTATCTCGCTCTATCTCTCGCTATCTCGCAATGCGCCATTTTTATGTCGTATCTTTGCACCAGAGAAATAGCGCTACATAAATCTCCATAAAAAAATACCGAATTATGCAAATACCTGTCAACATACTGAATACCAGCCGATTTTTACAATCGATAATTTACACATACCTTTGCACCGCCAGGATCGGTTCCGGCAAACAGAAAGTTTTTCCCATTATCTTAATCCAAAAAATCTATCCGTTATGAGTAAACTTGCAACTTACTTCAAAGAGAGTGTGTCCGTACTGAAGAAGGGGTTCGCCTATGCGAGGGTCGTTCCCGTTCTGCTCCTGGCCCTGCTCAAAAGACTGACTAGCGATGGCTTTTACGAGGTATCGTTTACCAAGATAGGCAGGAAGTGGTATTGCAACGTGCCAGGGTTCCCCAAGGAACTGTTCGAGCACACGCTCATGGTGGCCCTGCGCCGCCAAGTTCCTGGAGTACTACTCACGAGGCGAGAGCGAAATAACGGCCATAATCAAGATAGCCAACGAGAAGGAAGACCAGAACTATTGCGGCATGAGGCTGTACAAGACGCAATCCACACTGACCGGCGGTGCATTCTACAAAGACCCCAGCGAGTTCTTCACCGAGGAGATATGGCTTTGCCCCGTCACCCTCTTCCTCCTGGGCCGCTATCCCGAGCGCATCCTCATCTACAAAATCAACAAGAACCATCTGCACTGCCCCATATATTTCGAGTGAATGGCGGAAAAGAAACACCACAGGGGCTACATCGCGCAATGTGCGACACAGCCCCTGGTGATGTCTGTATATCTCGGGAGAAATCCTTTCCCTTACTCCTCGCGGCGCTTTACCACACGGCGGCGGCGTGGCTTGTCCTCCAGGTTCTTGGCTTCCACCTTTACACCTGCCAGTTCGGGGTCTACTAGGATACGGCCGCAGTACTCGCACACGATGATCTTCTTGCGGGTGCGGATATCCAGCTGGCGCTGGGGCGGAACCTTGTTGAAGCAGCCACCGCATGCGTCGCGCTGAACGTAAACCACGGCAAGGCCGTTGCGTGAGTTCTTGCGGATGCGCTTGAAGGCGCTCAAGAGACGGGGCTCGATGGTAGCCTCCACGTTGTGAGCCTTCTCCTTGAGTTTCTCCTCCTCGGCCTTTGTCTCGCTAACGATTTCCTCCAGTTCGGTACGCTTGATGTCCAGGTCGGTACGGCGGTCGGCAATAACCTGGTTGGACTTCAGCAGTTCATCGCCACGGGTCTCCAGAGATGCCTTTGCCTCGCCTATGCGCTTCTGGTTCAGTTCGTTGTCCAGGCGCAGGTACTCGATCTGCTTGGAGAAGTTCTCGTACTCGCGGTTGTTGCGCACGTTCTTCATCTGGTTCTCAAAGCGCTCTATGTCCATCTTGTTCTTCTCGATGACACCCTGGCGCTCGGTGATTTCCTTCTTGGCAGATGCTATGTCCTCGTTGATCTTCTCTATGCGGGTTTCCAAACCAGCAATTTCGTCCTCCAGGTCCTTAACCTCCAGGGGAAGTTCGCCGCGGAGAGTCTTGATCTGGTCAATCTCGGTCATGAGGGTCTGCAACTGGTAGAGGTTCTTCAGCTTGTCCTCGACCATCAGTTCTGCAGGGTCTTTTACTTTTGCCATTTAAATTAAATAATGTATAGGGTTAGTATTTACTTCGGTCTTGTACAGGGGCAGGTGGGGAAACTGCTCGCCCAGCAGGCGCTCCAGCAGCTCCACAGTGTACTGCTCGCTCTCGTAGTGCCCCAGCACGCATATCTGTATCTCCTGCTCGTGCCCCATGTACAGGTGGTAGCGCATCTCCCCGGTCAGGAAGGCATCGGCCTCCTGCGCTATGGCCTCGTCCAGGAGGAAGTCGCCACTGCCTCCGCAGATGGCTACGCTCTGGATGGGGCGCGAGAGCACCTCGTTGTGCATCAGACACTGGCAATGGAACACTTCCTTCACTCTGTCCAGGAAGAAGCGTGCGTCCATGGGGGCAGACAGGTATCCCACCACACCGCAGTCGCCCACGGGAACCACGTCGATGAGCCCCAGGCGCTCGGCCATCTGGTAGTTTACCCCGTCCTCGGCCTTGTCCAGGTTGGTATGGGCACTGTAGATGGCTATGTCGTTCTGTATGGCCAGGCGCACCACGCGCTGAACCTGTGTGGCATCGCTCACCTGCTTCAGGCCGCGGAACAGCACGGGATGGTGGCTCACTATCAGGTTGCACCCCAGGTCCACCGCCTCGCGCACCACCTCCTCGGTGACGTCCAGACACAATAATGCCCCTGAAACCTCCGCCTCTGTCAATCCTACCTGCAGGCCGGCATTGTCATAGCTCTCCTGAAGGGGCAGAGGCGCGAAACGTTCAAGGGCGTCGATTACTTCCTTAACCTTCACGCTCATTGTGATATGTGTGTAGTGTTGGATTGAATTCCAGGCACAAAGGTACGAAAAATATCTGCATCCACACCACCCCAGCAGGCATTTTTTGCCTCCAAAGGCCAGTTTTTCAGTGCCAATGTGGCTTTTTTCAGTGCCAATGTGCCAAAATGAGGCCTAAAAGTGCTATCTTTGAACCTGAAACCAACCAAGAAAGAAGCAACATGACAAGATACCTGCCTGCCGAATGGCACCCACAGGAGGCCGTGCAACTGACATGGCCGCATAGCGGAACCGACTGGGCGGAGACGCTGGAGGAGGTGACCAAGTGCTACATCTGCATAGCACGCGAGATAGCCCTCAGACAGAAACTCTGGATCGTTACTCCACAACCCCAGCGTGTGCGTGCCTTGCTCGAGGGAGAACTGCCCGGCAAGGCCCTGGCCAACATAGAATACTTCCGCATACCCAGTAACGACACCTGGGCACGCGACCATGCCTTCATCACACTGCTGCGCGAGGATGGGGCACGCGAACTGCTCGACTTCCGCTTCAATGCCTGGGGTGGCAAGTTCGAGGCTTCGCTGGACAATGCCATCAACCGCGAGTTCTACAACCAGAACTTTGCCCACGACCCCGAGCACAACGTCTACGTGTCCCAACTGGACTTCGAACTGGAGGGCGGCTCCATAGAGAGCGACGGCGAGGGAACCATACTCACTACGGCTCAGTGCAACCTGAACAACAACCGCCGCACGTCTACTGAGGTCTCATCCGCCGAAGAGGCCATTGGCGAGGAACTCTGCCGACGCCTTTCTGCCAAGCGCATCCTGTGGCTTCACCACGGAGGACTGGAGCGCGACGACACGGATGCACACATAGACACCCTGGCACGCTTTGCACCCAACAACACCATCGTCTACGGCGAGGGATGCCCCGAGATGCTGGAGGAACTCCGCACCTTCCGCACCCTGCAGGGCGAGCCTTACCGACTCATTGCCGTGCCCCCATACTATGCCAACTTCCTCATCATGAACACCGCCATACTGCTCCCCTTCTACGAGGACGAGGCGGAGAACCAGCGTGCCAAGGAGGCCCTCCAGCAGGCCTTCCCCGACCGCGAAGTAATAGGCATAGATTGCCGCATCCTGCTCACCCAGAACGGAAGCCTGCACTGCTGCACTATGCAGTACCCAATATAAACGGAAAACTAAATTATAGGACATCCTAGGTCCTCCTAGCCCTTCCTAGGTCTTCCTAGATCTTCCTATCCCCCCTTCTATAAACTTACCCCCTCATGAAAATCGGAATCATCCAACAATCCTGCTCTGCCAACATAGAGGCAAACAAGCAGAAACTTGCACAGAACATACGCCTGGCGGCACAGAAGGGTGCAGAACTCATCGTGCTCCAGGAACTTCACAACTCGCTCTACTTCTGCCAGACGGAGAACGTGGACCTCTGCTCACTGGCAGAACCCATCCCAGGACCCAGCACCGAGTTCTACGGCTCGCTGGCCAAGGAACTGGGCGTGGTAATCGTAACAAGCCTCTTCGAGCGCCGTGCCGCAGGCCTCTACCACAACACCGCCGTGGTGATGGAGAAGGACGGCACCATAGCCGGCAAGTACCGCAAGATGCACATACCGGACGACCCCGCCTACTACGAGAAGTTCTACTTCACCCCTGGCGACCTCGGTTTCCACCCCATAGACACCAGCGTGGGACGTCTGGGCGTGCAGGTGTGCTGGGACCAGTGGTATCCCGAGGGAGCACGCCTCATGGCCCTGCAAGGCGCCGAACTCCTCATCTACCCCACCGCCATCGGCTATGAAAGCAGCGACCTGCCCGAGGAGCAGGAACGCCAGCGCGAGGCATGGACAACCGTGCAGCGCGGCCATGCCGTGGCCAACGGACTTCCCGTCATAGCCGTGAACCGCACCGGTCACGAACCCGACCCCTCGGGGCAGACAAACGGCATACAGTTCTGGGGAAGCACCTTCGTGTGCGGACCTCAGGGCGAGTTCCTCTACCGTGCCCCCAAGGACGAGGAAGTGGTGGAAGTAGTGGACGTGGACATGCAACGATGCGAGAACGTACGCCGCTGGTGGCCCTTCCTCCGCGACCGCCGCATAGAGGAATTCTCCCCCCTGACACGCAGGTTTATTGACTGAAAAGCAGTGCCATACTAACATTTCCTTTACACCAATAGCATGAAGAAATACAACAGAGTCATGTTGGGCCATCAGTCAGCATACGCAAAAGTATGTCGCCAGGAGAACTACATAGGAGCGAATTTTGACATTGACGAAGATCTATCTGATTTTCTCTATGACAATTGGCGTGATTTTAACAAAATTTATAGCCAAGCTGGTAAAAGTCGTCAACGCCAGCAAAGAATATGCCTCTGACGCCAAACTATCCTTTGAGAAGATTTGCGACCCAATATTCCTCTCCGACGAAGAATTAGATACTTATTGCACCACCCACAATATTCCATTCTAAAAATACTAAAGGCACAAAACTAACATGAGCTAAACAAATTCATAACAATGTTAGTTGTGTGCCTTTGGTTTAGTTAAAGACGCGACACCTCACTTCTTCTCCTTCCGTGGGAACCAGCCCTTGCGGACACGTTCGCGCTGTTATTCTCTACCTGACAATCCTTGGTTTTACGAACTTGTCCTTCGTGGAGGTGAAGGAAAGGCCAGGAAGCGTATGGCTGGGTGTCTGGTAGGACATGGAATCGATAAGGGTGTAATCCTGAGCAGAGATAGCATAGTAGCACTCGCTAGTGCCACGATTCACCTTTACCGTCCAGTCAAACATGTTGCCTATGATGAGCATGGACTGCTCCTCGGGGGTGAAGGGAGGAATTTCCGTGCATCTGACATCATAGGACTCCCTTTCCACTACCCAGAGATGTCCCTCTGTATCAGTAAGGAAACACAACCACTTGCGTGAAGGAAACTCGGTGATGAAAAGATGCTTGGGAGTCATGCCCTCGGGAAGTGCAATGGCACGGACATAGGGACGACCTACGGTTTGCTTCACATGGAAAAGTTTTCCCGCGGCATCCAGCATCACAAAACCCTCGTCGTACTCCTTGCGGTCGGTGGGGTTGCCAGAGATGTTGGCGGCAGGGAACTGGAATCCCTTCTGCTTCATCATCTGTGTGAAGCGTGCGCTCTTCTCATGGTCAATGGCATTTGTCTCCATCTTAACGAATTCCATACCCTCGGAAGTGATACGGAAGGCATCGTCGGGAAGTTCCAGGTCAACACGTCCCGACATGCTTTCCAGCATCTGCTGAATGCCCAATCGGGGCTTGTTCAGGTCCAATGGCGAAATGCGCATATTGAAGTTGGACACCTGCACCTGACGAGGGGTAACGGCAATGCCATGGATACTATCCGGGAAACGTCCGTCGGTAACCAGCTGGCGATAGTAGAAGGTTGGGAGGATGGAGTCAAACTGTTCCTCGGTGTACTCCCTGCCCGAGGCATCCCGGTATTGCATCTTCTTGTCCTCGTCTGCCTGCAGGGTGGCAAATTCTCCTGCTATGCTGCTATACAGGGTGAAGGGAGTGTCCACGGACTTTGCCATAAAGAAGTTGTAGCACGCCGGCACCTGCCACACGAGCACCACGAGTACCATGAGAGAAAAGAATATCTTGCTTGTCTTGAACATAGTTTTCTATTTTATATAGTATGAGAGTGTGTGAGTGTTTTGCCCCTAATCCTGTCTGCCATCGCGGAAGCGTGTCAGCGACAATACGGACAAGATGCTATAGCACAGGGTGATGATGGCAAGAAGAGGCAGGAAGTCGTTATATGCCTCTGGCGCCGGTGCCAGGAAATATATCCTGAGCAACAGGACTCCGAGCACCAGGTTGAGCACCCTTCTGCCCCATGTAGGTTCCAACGCCACCCACGCCGTGAGCAGATATGCCGCCATACCCGCCAGATACCATGGCATGGCACTGAGCAGAATGTGCCAATAGAGTTCGGGGGCAAGCACGCTTTGCAGGTATGCCCACATGAGCAGCAATGCCGGCGCACACACAAGCACCATCATGGACATTCCAAACGAAAGCATGGATGCCAAGGCACTGGTGGCACGCATGGGCAGATGCAGGGTCAGTTTGAACGAACGATGGTGCATCTCGGGAACAAATTGCACTATGGCGAAAACAAGTCCCAGGATGAGGGGCACGTATTGCAAGAGTTCCACGAATATGGCATCGCGCTGCATCATCACCACCCACAGATGCTCGGCACCCTTGAGCGAGCACACACGTGAAATGCGCAACATGGCATAGGCAGAGAAGCCCAGGGATACGAGCAAGGCAAGCAACAGGTACCACCTTGTCTTTATCCATTCCTTGTAAAATATTGCTTTTATCATGATTCTTTTCCTATCGTGTGATTATGTATTAGTATTTGCCTGTCAATCCTATGAAGGCATCCTCCAAACCAACCTTCTCCACCTGCACATCGGCAACACCCTGAAGGGAGAGGCGCGCTCTCACCTCGGCTTCCGGAAGCATGGAGAAGAGTTCCAGCGTCTGCCGTATGACCGAGGGGGTATATATGCCATCTGTATCCTGCATACGGAAACCCTCGCTCACCTGGGCCGTGTACCGGCGGAACTTGCCCAGGAGTTCCTCCACGGGCATCTGCACCAGTATCTTTCCATAATCCATCACTATACAGTCGTCCACCAGGCGCTCCATGTCCTGGATGATGTGCGAGGTGAGGAATACGGTCTTGTCCTCGGCCTTGGCATACTCACGCATGTAATCTACAAACAGACGTCGGTATCCAGGATCAAGACCCAGCGAGAAGTCGTCAAGCACCAGCACCTCTGGATCCTGTGCCAGAATAAGCCCGAGCGCCACCTGCGAACGCTGGCCGCATGACATGCGGTTGATGCGCTGATGGGGTGCCACCTTCAGGCGGCTCATGAGTTCATAGTATGCCTCACGCTTCCAGTTGGGATAGAACGAGGCATAGAAGCGCTCTATCTGCTCGATGTTCATAAACTGGTACTGGACATGCCCCTCGATGAGCAATCCTATCTTGCGGCGCGTCAGAGGATTCATATTGCCAATCTTCTCGCCCAGGATATAGCACTCGCCGCTACGGGGCTGGAGAAAACCGCTCAGTATGTTGATAGTTGTTGTCTTGCCAGTACCGTTCTTGCCCAAAAGTCCCAGGATGCGCCCACGGGGTACGCCAAACGAAAGATTGTCGTATATCAGTCGCTTGCCATAATAGTGCGTCAGGTTACGGCACTCAATTATATTTTCCATTGTTATACAAACCTTTTATTTAATGAATAAGATAAGCAGCACCGGTATGAGCATCCCCACCAGCAACTCTATGCCTCCCCTACCCCAAAGACCCTTCTTGCCCTTCAGCATGAAGATGCCGGTTAGGGTAATTATCACCAGGGAGAGGGCAAAGGCATCGCCAAACCACGTCCACCACTTGCCGGGATTGTAGTGCAGGGTGGTCATGGTGCTTATCAGGGGACGGCGTGCAAGGGATTCGTACACCACATGCCCCGTGACGATATTTGCCTGAAGCGAAGAACCGCCTTTCAGGAACACCTTCAGGTGCCCTGGCTTGGGGAAATAGTGCTTGGTATATGCCTCTGAAACACCTGCCTTGTGCATCAGTTCCTCCACCTTGGCACGATTGAATTCTGCTTGCGAAGGGAGGTTGTCCATCTGCATCTCAGTGAGCGATACGGAGTAATGCGGATTTATGGCATCGCGATGGTTCATCACCAAGCCTGAGATAGCATAGATGAGCACCATGCCCGAGAAGAAGAACGAGAGGTCGCGGTGTATGGTGCGGCACCAGATGCGCAACTGGCTACTCGACAATTTCATAAGCCAAAGCCTCCACGAAATAGAACGACAGGTATTCCTTACCTACGGCCTCCTTGCGTGCCGCTATCTTCTGGCGGAAGTCAGCAATGCGCTCTGCCACGGTGTTGCCCGTTTCGCCACGTGCTGCCTTCTCGGTGTCGCAACCTGCCTCGCCATCGCCATGCTGCTCTGCCGCAGAAGCAGCCACCGAAGCCTCCCAACGCTGAAGATAAGCCTCGTCCACACGTTCCTCGCGAAGAATGCCCTTCACTCGCACGATGCTATTGATACACTTTTGGTCAAAAGAACCCAGGCTTGCCGCCTCCACACGGATGGTCTTGGTATCGTCGCTACCCATCATGAATATTTTGGTTGCACCATGCTTGCATGTATGTGTGCAGATGCCCTCCATGGTTATTTCCTGGTTGGCAAGGGTGTCGGCAGATGCCAGCACCTGGTCAATCTCCAGGGCAACGGGTGACTCCTGCACCTGCTCTGCATTGCTCGTACCATTGTTGTTGCCACATGAAGTGAACACGAAAGCCATTGCGGCCATGATGATCATAAATCTTGTTTTCATTGTCTTTGTAATGTTTTATTTGTTAGTATTCGTTTTGTTTTCATTAGAAGTTGCACCCCAAACGGATGGAAACCGTATGTCGCATGTCGCCATTGAGATACCTGGTGCCCAATGCCTTGCACATGTCGTAGGCAAGACCCACATTGCCACGCACCTTGCCCTTCCACATGGCACGAGAGTAGGTGAAGCCTATGCCAGCACCCAATTGTGTGGAGGCAAGGAATTCCCACTCCTGCATGAGCAGGTCGTTGCGGGTTCGTGTCAGGGCCTCGCCCGATGTGGTGGAAGCATAACGCCCGTCCATGCAGGGTTGTCCCGAACCTCCGCCATACGATGCCGAAACAGAGAGCGAGTAGCAGTTAATGCCCGAAAGGAAATTGCGTGTACCCACGGCCTTTAGGCGCCACCAGGAGATATCCTGTCTTCTGTAGTCGGGATAATTGGATGCCCTCGTGGCGCGGTTGTCAAGGGATACCTCCGCCATTGCCTCCCACCTGGCCATGCCCTGCTTTATGCCATAGCGGCCAACGTACTCCATGGTGATGGAGTTACGGGTACGCTTTCCCGCTTCCCGCTCGCCAAGGTATTCGATGTAGTCGCGCCCCGTTTCCTCGTTCTTGTAGGAATATATGTTCTCGGTATTCGCAACGTATTCCTTAGCGTATCGCAACCCGAAGCGATGGGCATCGCAACGTGTTGCGAAGGTCAGAAGACCACGATACGACAGGTCATGCCCCTGGTGGTTGGAATAAACCACCGTAGAGTACGACGGGTCGCCATAATATCCGCTACGTAGCATGAATCCAACCTCGTTAAGCCACTCCACATTGCCTATGCGCCATGCTATTTGAAGATTGGCACCATGACGGGAGTCGAAGAGGGGCTTGTTCTCGTTCTCCTTTGTGTATCCTATCTCGCCAAATGTCTCCTGCTTGCCGAAGAAAGCACCGTAACTGAGGAGCGAAAGGAAGGTCTTGCCCTGTGTGCCGTATATGCTCAGAAGCAAGGTTTCGTTCCTGCGCCGATAAACATAGTTCAGACCTATGTCCACACGCTCTCCCAAATGCACCATGCCACCCACAACGAGGCGCATATCCATCAGGGAATTTACATGACGCAGGTCCCTCTGCTTGGAGTAGTTGGCGGCCATGTAATCCATTGATGCACCCAACGAGAAACATCTTGCCGGAGTTACTCCCACCCTGCCTTGCAGGTACAGTTCCTCCAAGGTCTTGTCCCCGGCATTCTCGTCGGTAAACTCCAGCAGGTCGAAAGGTGTCTGCATGGGATTGATGAAGTATGAAGCGGCAAGAGCCTTTGCCGTAGTGTGGCGATACCCCACCTTGCCGTCCACCACCACAAGTTTGGACAAACGTGCAACGGAAGACGCCTCCACACCGAGGGCAAGTTCATTCTTGGCGGAGAAATAGTTCTTCAGACCTCCATATCTGCCCTCACCAAGCAGCACTATCTCCGATTCAGCACCATGCCCAAACGCATGAAGACCGGCGGGGTTCTCGCTATTGAGCCAGTTCTCCCCGAGGCGCACATCTCGTAATGTGCTCCAATTGAAGGTGCTGTCTGTTGGTGTTCCCCATGCAGTACATGGCACGATGACCATAAGGAGATGAAGAAAAAGACGAGACAGGAGGTTCATACTTCTCATAAGATGTGAGGATTATCTCTTCAAACTTGCCACTCTGCGCTGGTGGAAGTCGTTCATGGAGTTGTTGGTATCCATATATATAATATGTGCACCGTTGGCAATGGAAGCCTCTGCATCAATGCCGCTGAGGTCGGTGGAAGTGCCGCCATTGATGGTAGTTGTACCCAATCCATAGTTGTAAACCAGTTTGCCTTCGTTCTCGGGCAAGGCCTCAGTAGCCTCCTTGTCAACATTGCGGTAGATGGAATAGCCCAACTTGTTGGTCATGCAGACATGACCGCCTTCTATGCTGGCAGAGTAGCGTGGCAATGATTCGCTCTCGTTCTCCTCTGTCCAAATGTCCACGGCATCGTATATCCACTGATTGGGTATCTTGGCGCAGGCATTAGTGGATTTGTTATTGTTGCCTATGTAGTAGCGGTTGGCCTCATCTTGAGTGTAGGCAAGGGGGGCGTTGTCGGCAGTTGAGAAGATAAATATACCGGGACACATCACACTCCATGCGGCTGCATTGCCCAATCCCAACTTTGATGCGAGCATATAGTTCTCCGGATCAATCTTCTCGGATGGAGCGGGGTGATAGTTGGGATTGTCAAAATCCTCGGGATCGTAGCATACATAATCGGCCTCGCTCAGGTCAACGGAGTTAGAGTATGTCGTGGTATGATCAATAGCGCCACTTAGTGCAATGGTGGCAGATGCGTAGGGTTCCAGCACCAGGTCCTTTGTCATGTAGAACACGAAGG
The DNA here is from genome assembly GCA_045612965.1 of Bacteroidaceae bacterium. Taxonomy (GTDB): domain Bacteria; phylum Bacteroidota; class Bacteroidia; order Bacteroidales; family Bacteroidaceae; genus Physcousia. The sequence continues at coordinate 33,568 of JAZLAC010000005.1, forward strand.
AATAGGCAGGAGTGTAGTCTTCCTCGGCATATAAGAGTTTGCCGCCCACATAGTTCTGGTTATTGCCGTGTGCGTTATATGGACCTACATGCGAGATGCAGAAGTTGGGGATTGTGGCCACCTGGTCGGAGTTGTTGTAAATGACCACATACTTGTCGTACTGATAAAAGCCGGAACCGTCGTCCTTTGGGCATCCGCCAACGTACAGTTCCTTCAGGATTACCTGCTTGCTGCCCTGGCTCACTATAGGCTCCATCTCCAGGCTCATTGTGTTGGCGTTTACAAAGTCGGCACTTGCAATTGACTTCTGCAACACATAGTTCACTACGTATACCACACCATCGGCATTGAACTTGTGAGAAGCAGAAAAACTGTAAATGTCCTCTGGAAGTGCAAATGTTGCTACACCTGCTTCGTCTGTCTGTGCGGTAAGTGCCACACCTCCTGTGCCACGTGCCGTAACAGTAACGTCGGCAAACGGTGCGTCTGCCACCTCGGGTGTCAGCAATTGCACCGCAACACTATAGGTGCGGTAATCGTCATCATCCTCGTTGGTACATGCCGTGTAGGCAAGAAGCATGGCCACGGCGGACATCATTGAAAGAAACTTTTTCATAGTGATTTATTGTTATACGTTATTATTCAGCATTAGAGTTTTATTCGCACGGACATTCCGTAATAGAACTTAGGAATGTAGTTGCTATCGAATAGCGAGGACTCCAACCCCGTCTGCGAGGATTTTACCTTGCCCATCTGATACAGGAAGTTGCGTGCATACAGGGTGATGGAAGCCCATTTGCCCAGTTCCTTGGTCACGTTGAAGTTGGCGGCATAGTAAGCCGATATGCGGTTCTCGTTGAAGAAGTATGTGGTATTAGATTTCACCACCAGTTTGCAGAGGTCCTGATACAGTTCCTTGTCATTTTCCCTTGCCCAAACGAACTTCTCAAGGAAGGGAATCTTCTCTTCGGGGCTGCCCCATGCGGTATAGTATTCGGGGTAGACGGCCACATAGGAATCACGGTTGTATATGCCTCCCTGCTGGATGCCGTGAAAGTCGCCTGCTGCCTCCAAGAGGCAGCCTCTCAACCTCCCATCGGCATACTCGGAGAGGTTCTGCCCGTAAGTGTAGAGCGAGGTTTCCAGGCGCAGAGAGAATATCATGCGTATCTTGGGAATGTGCGTGGATATGGTCAGGTTGGCGTTTATCTGGCTTGAAAGCGAACCGTTGGCGGCCGTGCTCGAACCGGCATAATACCCCACATACTTATAAGGTGTACCATCCATTGATGCCGATGCCTGTCCCATGGAAGCCACCAAGGTTTCGTTCAATCCCTTATACCAATAATAATTGCCATCCAAACGGATACTTGTGCGTAATGGACGTATCTGCGGGAAGTCCACGATCAGATCCATGCCTCGTCTTTCCACTGGCGAACCGTTGGTGTACTCCGTCTGGCTGACATAGGTATTCCTTTCCTTGTATCCCAGCACCTGGTCGGCAATGGATTCTGTACGGTCCTTCACCGTCACAATGCCCGTTTGACGGTCAATCATGTACTGACGGTTCTCTACTGGTATCGTACAACCAGCCTCTATGTCGGATTGAGATGTCAGTTTATACGTATAAGGTATATAGACACTACGGGTCATATATGGGTTGAAGGTCTTGTTGCGGAAAGCGGAAAGCGATATGCGTGCGCCCCACAATGTTGCCTCCACTCCCAGTTCACTCTGGTTAGTGTATTGCCATTTCAGGGCGGGGTTGTACTTGGGGGTAGTGGGGCGTGTATAGTAGGCATAGAAGGAGGTTCCGTCGGTGGTGGTGCCTGGTGCGAAGGCCAATTTGTCGCTATACGAGGGGGCAGGATACAGGACGGCAAAGGAGGGTTGCTTGACCGACTTTCCCCAACCGCCGAAGACCGACAGGTCGCTGACTCCCTTCCCCCGGTTCTCCCAGAAGACGTACTTGGCATTGATGCGCGGAGACACGTTTGCCACGGTGCCGTATTCCGAACCCTTTATCATGGTGATGTCCGAGCGGAGTCCTGCCCTCAGATGCAGGGAGGAGCGTCTGCCCACGGGCATGGAGAACTTGTCTTCCAGAAAGAGTGCCACGTTGTTCATGAAGGGCAGTTCGTCGTAGCGGTACTCCCTCCATGTGGGTGCCACGCTCATGTCTTCGTAATAGAGGCCTCGTCCCAGGTTTCCGCTACCGGCAAGTTCTGCTCCCAACAGGACGGTGTTCATTGTCTTGCCCCAACGCCTTGTCCAGTCGGCCTTTGCCTTCACGGAATACGCCAGGGGCTTGGAGCCGGTAAAGGAGCGCACATACCAATATCCCGTAGGACCAAGGATGATGTCGGCATTGGGGTTCTCCCCGTAAAGTTCTCCTATGTGATACCCTGCCTCGGTGGCATGGATGTATGGTTGTGTAGAGGCGGAACTCTTGTTGGAATTTGTCTCCTCCATCTTGTCGCTGTACGAAATGGAACCTTGCATAGTAAGGTTAGATATCCAAGACTTGTCCAAGAGCCAATGTAACTTCACATTGCCTCGTATCTGGTAATCACGTATCCTGGTGTAGGTATCCAGGAACTCGTCGGGGTCGGCCTCGGAGTTGTATCCTCCAATATTACCGCCCAAAGATGCGGTAAGGCTAAGGGGATGCCCCAATCGGTCCTTGAAGGTGTTGGTGTAGGTCAGGTTCACGTTGTTGCGCATGTATGCCGTATGTGGCGATGCAAGATTGCTGATAGAACGTGTATGCTCGGCATTGGCATTAAGCGTACCAGCCTTTCGTCCAAGGTTGAAACCCTTGCTAAGGGCAATGGACTTGGTCTTAGGTTCCACCATCAGTTCCACCACGAAGGGAGTGCGTCCCTTGCGGGTGTTTATCTTCACCATGCCGTTGGACAGGTCGCCGTACTCCACGGAAGGGATACCTGCCACCACCTCCACGGATTCTATGTTCGACGACCCTATATTGCGAAGGTCAACGCCACGTATTTCTCCGAGCAACGCATTGGTTTCCAACCGTTGCCCGTCCAGATCAATGGCTGTGCCGAACGAGGCATTTCCCAGTTCGCTTGCACCGCCGGCATGCAGGGCTATCGGCTTTGCACCGGAGGCAAGGTTCTGGTCCCCTACGGTCTTTCCGCCGGGCAGGAGCGTGGTGACATAACCAAGGTTCATGATCTGTGCATGATCCAGCGTATTGCGGTCAATGACATAGGAACTGCTCAGGCTTTCCGTGCGCCTCTGCGCCGTAACAACCACCTCGTCTATCGAGAGGTTCATCTCGTGCAGAGTCACATTGCAAATATTCTTGCGTTCGCCCAATTTCACGGAAACGCTCTGCTTCTGATGTCCGAGCAGGTAAAACGTTACTACCGCCGTGGGAAAGTCCAGATTGGCGATGGTGTAATATCCGTCTTCGTCACTTATTGCCCAAAGACCTTTTTGATCAATGGTCACCATCACCCCTGGCAAGGGTTCTTTTGTTCGCGAATCCGTTACCCGTCCGGCAAGTGTGGCATGAATCTGCGCAAAACATTCTCCGCATGCAATCAGCATTATGCCAACCACAAGCAAAACCTTGGAGATTGATGCAGATACACGTCTGTTCATTTGCCTTTTCCTCTGTATTTGTTACATACCCTTCCTGCTTCCTGTCATGAATAAAGGCGGAAAGCACCTGTCTGTTTTTCGGGGTGCAAAAATATGGCATTTAGGGTTTTAGAACAAACAAAATCAAGAAAAAAAGACCCCTCAAAAAGCAAAATACAAAAATGTGATTAGGGCATTACGCGGATTTATCCCCTACGAAAAGGAATAACGCCACAAACACCGCACACACATGCAAACGATACCAAAATTTAGTTAGCAGAGCGTATAAAAGCCCACAAAAAACGATGCCCATCAGCGGCACTGAGGGAGGTTAGAACCACAACATAACTGAAGTACTAACCACGATAAAACAGAGCATAAATCATCCACCCGCGAATCCCCCCCATAAGGACCTTAATGCCCCCAAGTCTTCACTTCTTCTTCCGTGGGAACCAGCCCTTGCGAACACGTTCACGCTGTTCGAAGAGTTCGAGGATGCTCCAGAAGCAGGAGAAGGCAGCAACGCCAAGAATGGTGGAGATGACAATATCCTGAACCATGCACGAGGCAATGGCAAAGGCAATGCCTACAAGCAGAAACACCCACCAGCAACGTACGCCGAAGTGGTACTCCGACTTGATGACGATGGGGTGAAAAAGACCTATTATAAGGAATGTGGCAAGGCCAACAAGCAATCCGCTGAAGTTCATAAGATGATGAGATTAGTTGTTGGTTATTAGAGAATAGGAGATTTTACTTGGGGAGCATAGTTTTATCGGAGTTCCTGGGAGTTCCTATTACCTCATAGGATTTCATAATTTTACCTTCCTTTACGCGAACTTCGCCCTCAGGAAATCCCACAGATGCCTTATGGCCATGATGGGGTCGTGCAAGAGCATGCGAGGACCCGAATAGCGCATCACCTGGCGTATCTGCTCGCGCATGGCAGGCTTGTAGCAATGCACGGGGCATCGGGTGCAACTGGGTTTATTCTCGCCAAACTTGCAACGCTCCAGACGCTTGTGGGCATAATCCAACAAAGCCTGGCACTGAGGGCAGAGAGGGGGAACGGGGAGAGGTGAGCGGTGAGCGGATGAGCGGATGAGCGATTGGCAGGAATCGGAGTAATCGGAGTAATCGGAGTACTCGGAGAATTCTGATTACTCGGATTATTCAGATTACTCGGACAATTCAGATTACTCGGACAATTCATGTCCTTCTCATAGTTTTCCGCTTCCCTATGCTTCTTCTCCTTGCAATAGAGGCGTATCATGGCCTCTACCGTCTGCTTTTCTGTCTCTATCTTGCTCATAATACTGTTTTACGGTTTCCCCATTTTATCCACCCTCTCCCCCCTGCGGGGTACTCTCCCTAAGGGAGAGAAAGTGGGTGATAGCGTTAGCAGTAGTAACTAACTGTCCCCCTGAGACAGGTGGGCGAAGAGAGTCTTTAGAAGAATGACTTGATGTCATTCTGTACCCTCTGAGGGTCGCACTACCCAGTGCGACGCTGGGTAAAGCGCGGAGCGCGGAGGGGGTGGATGGTTCTTTGTTGTCTTGACTTTGTCTTAGTTGCTCTCGTCCGACATAATAAATGAATCTATTCTGCTCTCACTTACTCGCAGATTTCCGTTCCCAAAGCCTTTCCACATCCACGCTGATGCCTGCCATGAGGTTGATGCCCAGGGTGACGGGGGAGTTGAAATAATACACCTCGGGGGCATAGTTGAAGACGTTGTCCACGGCCACGTTCAGGCGGATGCCCTTGCCAAGGCGGTTCTGCAACTGGAGTTTCCAGATGGTGTAGGCAGGGTTGTGGACTTGGCGTGGGGTGTAGGGATAATCCATCTGCACCGTCTCGTAATCCACGGCAGAAAGTACCCTGCCACTAACGGACAAGGTGGTGCCATGGAAGGAAGTCCACTGCTTGTCCCAATCCAGGCGCAGGTTGAACGAATGAGGACGTGCCGGGCAATACGGTGTCATGCCCCCCTGGCTGAGCCATTCGCGTGTGTAGACATAGTTGGCACGAGCCTTCACCCTATGCCCACCAGCCAAAGACCATTGCCCCGTGGCAAGAAGTTCCACGCCAAGCACACGTGCACTGGGAAGGTTGATGTACTGGACATAATGGTCGCCCATGCTGCCCCGTTGGGGAGCGGAGGAGGTGATGCGGTTGGTGATGGTGTTGTAAGATGCCGAGGCAGAAAGGTTGTAGTTCTGCCATGTGTATTCGGCAGAGAAGTTGAAGTTGTGCGAGCGCTCTGCCTCCAGCGCCTCGTTGCCCTTCACGTAGATGTCGCCCACCATGTTGAAGTATGAATACTTCTCCTTCAGCGTAGGAGCACGGAAACCACCCGCATATCCTGCCCTGAGGACAAAGGAATCCAGGGTATATCGCGCCGCCAGTTTTCCCGTCAGTTGCGAAGCCCCCTTGGCATCCGAGAAGTAATCCCATCGTCCGGCGCCAATCAATTCCCAGCGCTTGCCCAGGAAGCAATCGTACTGGGCATAGAGGTCGCCAGTGTATTGCACACGCTCCTTGCCGTCGGAGAACTGGTAGGTATGCAGATAGTCGCGCATGTAGTCACCACCCACGGTGAGGATGTCCTTCTGACGCAGGGTACGGTTGTACATCGTGCGAACGGACATCTGCAGGTTGCGGTAATCCATCACATCACGCTCCCAAAGGCGCAGGAGGTCGGACTTGTCGTACTGGTCGTAGGAGGCAGATATTTCCAGACGATCCTTTGCGGTGATGTCCCACTCTGCACGGAGGCCGCCTGCAAAATCGCGGAAACGCTCGTACACGTCCACGTCGGTGGTCAGTTCCTTGAAGTAATACCCAGCACGTGCCGTCAGGGTGAGATTGTCCGTTGGAGAGTATTGCAACTTGTCCTTCGCACTGAATGTGCGCCCTCCGTACACTTGTCTGAACTCGCACTCGTCGGCATAATCCATGCACACGGTGTAGTTGTCCACCGAGGTGTACTGCACATCCAGCATATTCCCCACCCTGCCCTGCTTCAGGCCCAGGACACCGCCATAGCGCTGCTCGCGGTGGTCGGCCAGACGCCCGTTCAGATTCAGTGTCCAGGGAGCCGAGGCACTACGTGTGATGATGTTTATCACGCCACCCACGGCACCGGCGCCATAGAGGGCGGATTGCGCTCCACGAAGTATCTCTATGCGCTCCACATTGTTCATGTCTATGCGGCTGAAGTCCACATTCTCCATGGTTTCTCCCGCCAGGCGTTCGCCATCCACCAGCACGAGCACGCTTTGCCCGGCAAAGCCGCCCACGTTCATGTTCAGTTTCTGGTTCATGGAATAGGTGAACTCCACACCGGGAAGTTCCTGTTGGAGCAGGTCGCGCAGGTCGGTGGCATCTGCCAGTTCTATGTCCTTGCGGTTTACCACACGAGTCAGTATGGGAGAGTCCTTCAGCAGTTTGCGCGTCCTGGTGGCGGTGATGACCAGTTCATCCATACTATGGTTCGTGTACACGGAATCCGCCTCTGAGCCTTCTGCCAGGCAGGTGCCAGAGGGAAGTGCCCAAAGGATGAAAAGGATGAAAAGGGTGTGTAGGAAGCGCTTCATCTGCTTTCTCGTTATGTGGCCTTATGCCAAGGATTCTCAATAGGGATATTTCACGTCTATGGTCAGTATGCCCTTGGTGCCAGCCTCGCTCATGTAACTTTTCATGTGCAGGGCCGCCACGGTGCCGTCCTGCATGCGCAGGAGGTAGACACGGCGCGAGGCCTCGTACTTGGGCGGAGGTGTGGAGAAGTCCATGCGCACCCAATCCGAGAGCACCAGATTGACGGGCGATGCCTGGTACCAGATGTTGTAGTCGAACATGCCAGAGAAGTCCACAATGCACTGGTGGCGTGTCCATTCGTCGGGGCGGAACTCCTCGGAGGCAAAGTTGGCCGCGCTCTGGGGCAAGGCATCAATGGATGTGTATCCCGTCTGGAGCACTGTGCCCCCGTTGGTACGCACATCGAAATGATGCAGAGCCAGGTCCCAATGCTCGGGTTCTGTCTGCTCGTCCACCTGCCGCTCTTCCAGCAGGGTGTAGCGCGAGCCCTGCACGTTATACCTTGCCCACACGCTCTTGCCGTCCCACTCTCCCGTCAGTGTGGCGGGTATGGGGTGCCTTTCTATCGCAAGGCGGTGCAGGTCCAGGTATATCCACTCGTCATATTTGCGGGCATCCAGGATGAGGGTGTACCTGCCCTCCTGGGCCGTGGGGTTGAATCCCATTTGCAGAGCCTCATCGCGCACGGGCTCGTCGTAGATACCGTCAAACATGCCATTGCACCCTGCCAGCATGAAGGATGCCAGACAGAGTGCAAGGGTATTTCGATGTATGCTTCTTTGGACGGTCATTTAATCATGAAGAGATTCGTACTCCTGTTTCAAGGCGAAGGGCATGGTGCCATACTTGAAAGTTACTTCCATGTCCAGGTCGCCATCGGGTTCTATTTCTGCCTTCAGGGTACCAGTTACCGTCTTGCCATCCACATTCTCTTTGAACTCGTGATTGACAATGACTACGCCCTCATCTCCAGCATCCAGAACAGGGATGTTGCTAATAGTGAAATCAGAGATAACCATATTCTGGCCACCAAACACATAACTCATTGTGGGAATGGTTATATTCACATGGGTATCGGTGGCAGCCTTTATATTCACACTCACGTTTTCCTCTATGGGCGTAAAAGGTATCTGTGGAGGCAAACCAACCATATTGGTAGTGCGGTGTGTCATGTATGTACCCTCGGCCTTGCCGGATACGCTATCCTTTGACTCGCAAGCCGAAAACAATGCTATGCTCAAGAGAGCGATGAATGATAGGAAAAGTTTCTTCATAGTTATTGTGTTATTATTATGTTATTGTTGTTATTGTATGCCAGCCAGTATGCCTCGTGATGCGTTGCCCATCGCCTCGTGTTGCATTCGTCTTCGCTTCACGAAGCGATGTCCTTCGCAACGGGACGCATTTCGTTTGCCTTATTGACGTATGTTTCTACTTGAACTCGCTCACTATATCAAACGGCATTGTGCCGGGGCGGTAGGTCAGGGTCAGGGTCAGGTCGCCGTCCTTAGTTATCTCCCCGAAGAGTGTGCCACGTGTGCGGTACTCGCCTGCCTGGATGTCAAAGCCTTCGTGCTTCAGATGCCCTCCTCCCGAGGGATAGGCGGCATATTCCACCTGCGGTATTTCCATGGCACCAATACTGATGGCCTTGCCCAGGAGGGTGGAGACGAAGGGGTCGTCCACATCAAAGGCCTCGGTGCAGATGACGACATGGCCGGAGTGCTCTATGTGGAAATCCTTCAGCCTTATGGTCATGTCCTCCAGCACAGGACCCTCCAGATACTCCTGCACCAGGGGCACGGTGGTGGATAGCCTGCCTGGGAAGTCCTGGATGTAGGTTTCCCATGCTTCTTCCTTCTGCCCTTCCTCTGGCATGTGCACATTGTCCTGTGTGCACGAGGCGAGCATCATGCCCTGGCATAGGATGCAAAGCAGATTTAATATGTTACGGCCTCTATACATTATCATATATACGCATGCGCATGGCAACCGGAAACGCCATGCTTGTTTCATTTGCAAATATACGTCTAAATTCCCTCATGCACAAGGTGGGGACTTGCACTCGCTCCCAATTTCATCACAAATGAGGATAAGCAGAAACTATCTGCCCCTTTCCTGTGAAACGCAAAAAAATCCGCCAAGCCCCAGGGGAAGGGACTTGACGGGAAACCTTATTTCATGACAATATCTGCAGGCAGAAGAGCGCACGCCTATTTTGCGCCCTTGAGATTTGCCACCTTATGCTTCACTGCCTTCCAGTCGTAGTTACGGTAAAGGCCTGTAATGGTGGCATAGATCATCAGGAAGGAACTTACACAACAGAACACCAGCACGGCTCCTACAAACAGGACAACCTGAATGGCAATACGTGCAGGACCCGTACCGTCGTCCTCGCGGGTGGTAGAACCATCGCTCCATTTCGTAACAATATCCACAAACTTAATGCTTGCCGCGACGGAAAGCATACCGCCAGAAAGCCACAAGCCGAATTTCTCCAATTTATTCATATACTTGGCCTCACGACGATAACGGCTTATCATATAGCCATAGGGACGGGTGGCAAAGACATACAAGGGAATCATCATTACAAAGCAGATGATGATGAAGTTGACGAATGCATCAGCAGCCTTTGCCGCAGAGACACGGTCCTCGGCCTCTTCCAGAGCCATCTCCTTCACATCGTCATAATCAAGGTCCTTAAGGTCATCAAATCTCTCAAGGGCTTCTTCCTTCCTGTCTTCCTGCTTTTCTTTCCACTCCTTAATTTGCTCATGGCGCCACTCCTGTGATTCATCATTCAGATTTTGCTCGCATTCTGCAATCTCTTTTAATGCTTCTGCATAACTCCATCCTGCAAAATACAATCTTGTGTTATACCAGTTCGTGGGAGTATCATATAATGCATTATCGGCAACACTTTCTATATCGGACTTTAAAAGTTCCTCAAAACTATCAAAGTGTACCAATTCCACCTCTTGCCACTGCTCCACCTTGTGAACATTGTTTGCGGCCACTCTCTTCGCATCAGGATTGGAACCCAGAACCATGGGCAACAGGAATGCGGAGAGGATAGCACCTGCTATTATTCGCCAATTGAATTTCCAATGGCGCTTGCGCGACCATGCAATGATGTCGCGAAGTTCATGAACGCGCTGGCTGAATTCCGAGTCAGGCTCCTTCAGGGCATGGGCAGCCTTGTTGACCAACTCCTCCATCCTGTCCACCTCCTCGGCCGTGGTGGGATACACATTGTCCTCGCTGGTGCTGCCTGCGGCCTTGTCCACATCGTCTACATGCGATGAAACACATGTGGCTTCCCACAACAACTCATACGCCTCGTCGTTGGGGTGACCTTCCTGAGTGGCATTCTTCAACTGCTCAGGGTCAAACGAAAGATGACCGTCCTCCATGTTGTTCTTTTCCTTTTTCATAGTCTTTAGATTTTTCTCCCCCTAAGGCAGGGGAATGGTTAATATTGGAAAGGTAAGGTTCTGCTATTCATGCCAGGCATCACCATAGGGCGTTTACATGCTTTTGACTTCGCAAATATAAGAAAACTTTTTAAATAATTCATAGTTTAAGACTTTTTTACATTAAAAAAGATGAACCAAGATGTCAGACAGGCAACCCCGACCGAGGGAGGAGCACTGACAGAAAGTCCCCTTTTCCGACATTTTGACTGATTTACAGTGTTTTGCACGCTTGTTGCGCGGCAATTGGTGAACTTTAATACTAACAATTATGCAGAACAACATGAACAATCAGCAAAATCAGGAGAAGGCTCTTGACCGCTTCGCACGCAACCTTGTGGAGGATGCCAAGAAGGGAAAACTTGACCCCGTGATTGGTCGGGACGAGGAAATACGTCGTGTGCTGCAGATTCTAAGCCGCCGCACAAAGAACAACCCCATCCTCATAGGCGAGCCCGGCACGGGCAAGACCGCCATCGTGGAGGGCCTGGCACATCGTATCCTCCGAGGCGACGTGCCCGAGAACCTCAAAGGCAAACAGATTTATTCCCTGGACATGGGCGCTCTCATTGCAGGTGCCAAGTATCAGGGCGAGTTCGAGGAGCGCCTCAAGGGTGTCATCTCCGAGGTGACACAGAGCCAGGGCGAGATAATCCTCTTCATAGACGAGATACACACCCTCGTGGGTGCCGGACAGACACAGGGTGCCATGGATGCCGCCAACATACTGAAGCCTGCACTGGCTCGTGGCGAACTGCGCAGCATTGGTGCCACCACGCTGGACGAGTACCAGAAGTATTTCGAGAAGGACAAGGCTCTGGAGCGCCGTTTCCAGACGGTACAGGTGGACGAGCCCGACGTGCCTTCCAGCATCAGCATCTTGCGAGGACTGAAGGAGCGCTACGAGCAGCACCACCGTGTGCGCATACAGGACGATGCCATCATCTCGGCCGTTAGCCTTTCCCACCGCTACATCACCGACCGTTTCCTGCCCGACAAGGCCATAGACCTGATGGACGAGGCCGCCGCACGTCTGCGCATGGAGCGCGACTCTGTGCCCGAGCAACTGGACGAACTCTCTCGCCGTCTGGGGCAGCTGGAGATTGAGCGCGAGGCCATCAAGCGCGAGAAGGACACCGCCAAGCTGGAGGAACTCTCTCGCGAGATAGATGCCCTCAAAGGCGAGGAAACCGCCATGCGCGAGCAATGGCAGAAGGAGAAGTCGCAGGCAGAGAGCATACAGACAATCAAGGACCGCCAGCAGACCCTGAAGCAGGAGGCCGAGCAGCGCGAACGCGAGGGCGACTATGCCCGTGTGGCTGAGATTCGCTATAGCCTGCTACCAAAACTTGAACAGGAGCTGAAGGCCAACACCGAGGCTCTGGGTGCTTCCAAACTCTTGCGCGAGGAGGTAACCTCGGACGACATTGCCGATGTGGTGAGCCGCTGGACGGGCATCCCCGTGAACCGCATGAAGACCAGCGAGCGCGACAAACTCCTCCACCTCGAGGACGAACTGCACCAGCGTGTCATCGGTCAGCACGATGCCATCCTGGCCGTCAGCGATGCCGTGCGCCGAAGCCGTGCAGGCCTGCAGGACCCCAAGCGCCCCATCGGGTCGTTCATCCTCCTGGGCACCACAGGTGTGGGCAAGACGGAACTGGCACGTGCCCTGGCGGAATACCTCTTCGACGACGAGCAGATGATGACACGCATAGACATGAGCGAGTATCAGGAGAAATTCTCCGTAACGCGCCTCATCGGTGCACCTCCGGGATATGTTGGCTACGACGAGGGCGGACAGCTCACCGAAGCAGTGCGACGCAAGCCCTATAGCGTGGTGCTCTTCGACGAGATAGAGAAGGCTCACCCCGATGTGTTCAATACCCTCCTGCAGGTGCTGGACGACGGCCGGCTGACCGATAGCAAGGGACGCACCGTCAACTTCAAGAACACCATCATCATCATGACCTCCAACTACACCCACGAGCAGCTCTTCCGCACCGTGCGCCCAGAGTTTCTCAACCGTGTGGACGAGATTATCACCTTCACCGCCCTGAGCGAGGAGCAAATCCGCAGTATCGTGTGCCTGCAGCTGGACATCATCAAGCGCCGCCTTGCCCAGAGCGACATCACCCTGGACATCCGTCCCGATGCCATCGCCCTGCTCTCCCAGGAGGGTTACAACCCCGACTTCGGTGCCCGTCCCGTTAAGCGTGCCATCCAGCGCCTCCTGCTCAACGACCTCAGCAAGACCCTCCTATCCGGCACCCTGGATCGCTCCCTGCCCATCGTGGTCACCGCCATTGACGGCAAACTGGAGTTCACGAACTGACAATTAACGCTCGTGTTGGGAAGCGAGGAAGAATGATTCATCAAACTGATGAAAAAGTAGAAAACCCCACATTCCAGAAATGGAGAGAACCGATGCCAATGCCGGTTCTCTCCATTTTGTTTATTGCCTCACATTGGGGTGTTGATGTATAGGTGGGGGCGTTTGGGATGTGAGTAGGATTTGGGGGAGTTAAACTATCTCTACGCTGACCTTAACACCCAAGACTTTGGCTATTGCTATTTACAGGCGATTAGTGCGTTTCGGAGTTTGAAAGAACATTGAAACCAAGAATACTATCTATTTGCACCAAAAACGTAACAAAACTTCAAAAAGAAACGAAATACCTTGGTATATACAAGTATTTTCCTTATTTTTGTAGAAGAATTACAGATTTAGACAAAACAAAACATATGATACGAGAGTTTTGGGTAAAGAATTACCTTTCCATTCGCGACAAACAAGAGTTGAGTTTCTTAGCCAAAGGACCAGCATCGGAATTGGTGACTGAGGTTTCCGAAAATGTGTTCCTGTATAAGTTAGGCATTCTTTATGGCTCTAATGCTTCGGGCAAATCAAATATGCTGATTGCTATGGACGAAATATTTCACATATTAATTCAGTCCAGATATGATGCCACTAAAAAGATCAGCGGCAGCATTCCTTTTATCTTGACAAAAGATGAGCCCATAGAGATGCATGTATCGTTCTATGCCAATAGCATTAGATATGATTACGACGTAAAGTTCAATGAAAAGTACATTCTAAACGAAGTCCTAAACTATTATCCCAATAAATCAAAAGTTCTCTTCTACGAACGTACTTTTGTCGATGATAATGTGCAGGCAGATATTAAGTTCGGACCAAGCCTAAAACTTCAGCCGAAAACCCAAGACAGCATTAGGGAGCACACTCTGAATAACCATAGCGTACTTTCCGTTTGCAGAAAGAACGCATTGACGGAAGACATAGCCCCATTCAAGGAACTGCATGGTTGGATTATGACCAACTACCACGACATTGATGGCGACGAAGAAAAAGGTATTGTTGATACACTAAAGGATGTATACAACATTCCTAAAAAAAGAAAGTTCTACAACACCATGCTACAAAAGGCCGATTTGAATATCCTCGAATACCGTCCTGTTGTAGAAGATCGTTATATACCGGCAGAGTTCCGTGAGCACATCTTGAATGAGAACATCCCAGAAAATGTAAAAGAGTCATTGCTCAAGCCCACGGCCGATTCCATCGAATTTGTCAACCAATCTGCCAATGGTAATTTTGAGATTCCTCTAAAATGGCAATCCAAGGGAACTGTCAAATACATCCGTATTCTGGAAGCCCTATATGATATGATAACCAGTCCCCATGTCTATTTCCTTGACGAATTGGGCGAAGACCTGCATAATGATCTACTTTTCTATTATCTCAATGTCTTCATCTTCAACTCCGAGAAGTCCCAGCTCATCATCACCAGCCAAGAGACCACCCTTCTCTCTCAAGACCTTATCAATGAGAATCGTGGCGTGGTGTGGTTCGTAGAGAAGAACAAAGAGACCGCTTCTTCCGAATATGCCCGTGGCGACTCATTTGGCTTGCACAAGAATCTGTCGCTTTACAACTCCTATCGCATTGGCCGCTTGGGTGCCAAGCCCGAGCTGGGAAGCATCTTTATAAACTTGGAGGACTGATATGGGTAAACAAAGACAAACAACACTTATCTTAGGAGAGGGACCTACTGAGTTCTATTACTTCAAGTCCCTGTGCGATGTGTACAAGAACATCACCATCAAGCCCGACTACCCCAAGCACACCAGCATCAAGGAACTTGAGCTAAAGATTGAAGAGGGAATAGCCTTGGGCTACAGCCATATCTTTTGCGTCATTGATATGGACACCAAAGACACGGAACCAGAGCGTACGCAATACCAGAAGCTAAGAGCTAAGTATGCCAAGCCCATCGCCAAACCGAAGAAAGGCATATACTGCAACGTTGAGTTCTTTGAGACTCACCGCTGCACCGAGTTGTTCTTCCTCTACTACTTCCGCTATACCTCCCGTGCATACGAGAATCAAGAGTCGTTGCTTAAAGACTTGAACAAATCTATAGCATATCAGAAGACTACTGATTTCTTTATCAAGAGCAAGGGACTGCATAACTATTTCGAACGGAATGGCGGAAGTCTCGAAAAGGCTGTGGCCAATGCCAATCGGTCAATGGATGAGAAGTTGAAAAGTAACCGTGATTATACTTACTCTGAACTTGGGCGGTTAATGAAGGAACTGAAAGAGTTGGAATGATAATAGGTGTTACCAATTAATAACAATTTCATCTGACAATTTGGTATTTACTAGGATGGTAATCTCAGTCAGAACTAACTTCCATTTTTATATTTATGACAGACGTATTCAAATCATATACCCGAACTGTACAGAAGTTGCTTCTCCGATATGATAAGGATTTGGCTTCTGCCTTCGTAGATAATAATATAGAGGAAATTTGGCAAGACCATGACAATTGGAATGGTGGCATTGATACCTATCTCATCAAATTGAATCTGCCTCTTGATGTTTACTATAAGTTGAAGGATTCAAATCGCATCGAGGAGGCAGAAAGTAATGTTCGGGGCTTTTATGAGGATATGATGAAGGGTGATGATTCTATTCGCCTGAGTCAAGTTGCTATCTCTCCGAGCGATAACAGTCAAATAGATTTTGGCACCAACAATAACGATACGATGTGGAAGCCTGGCTACTTTCGACTGTTTATAAGTCATGTGAGTAAGTACAAAGAATCTGCTTCAAACCTTAAAAACAGTCTTGCCACTTATGGTATAGATTGCTTTGTGGCACATGAAGATATTACACCTTCAAAAGAATGGGAGGTGGAGATAGAAAATGCTCTGTTCACAATGGATGCACTATGTGCTATTGTTGTTCCTGAGTTTAATGGAAGTCAGTGGTGTGACCAAGAGGTAGGTATTGCGCTTGGTCAGCACAAATTGGTAATATCGATTAACAAAGGTGAGAACCCATACGGCTTCTTTGGTAAGTTCCAAGCATTGAAGTCCAAAAGTACATCTGCGGATATGGCTGCAGAAGTATGGAAGGCAATCTCTAATAATGATTGCACAAAAGACTTGTACTCGGAGAAATTGATCAATCTGTTGCTCAATGTCAAGAATGATGCAGAGTGCAAAACTCTGTTACCAATTCTTGAGATGTACGAACGTATCGACAGACGTCATATAGATAATCTTAGGAATCACTATTCAGACAATGCGCTACTGATGGATCGTCAAAATTTAGCCATGGCAAATAAAGTCTTCCAGAAATATGGATTTCCTATAATAGTATCACAGTTACACACACCAACTTCTGTATTTGATAATAACGACTTGCCATTCTAAATAAAAAGAGGATATGATAACCATTGGATGCAAATCGCTAGCCACTTTATGCAAGGACTATGAATTTGTTGTAAATGACAAAAATCAACTTGCAGAACTCATTGCCATGTTGGTGATGGGATGGAGTCGGCATGGGAGCAGCCCCCTCCTACTCCGCCACCAAGCGCTATTGCAACACATACCTCGAAGCCCTTTCACAATTGGCACACATTAGGGGGCTGGACATCACATTCACCGACATACGACCAGGTTTCGTCGACACCGACCTCCTGTCCAAGGATTTCCATTATCCCATGATGATGAAGCCCCAACCTGTGGCACACTCCATCGTCCGAGGAATTCTCTCAGGCAAACGCATCGTCACCATCGACTAGCGCTTTCGCATCCTCGTCTTCTTCTGGCGCCTGCTACCCTCATGCCTGTGGGTAAGGCTGAAGATTGGGTAGCAGAGCTACACCTTATATATAATATATACAGAGGGGCAACCGATACTCTGCTAAAGTTGCATGTTTTGCGGCTTTCACAGAGTATCGGTTGCATGTTATACTATCTTACAGTGCCTGCATTCAGTTCGCTTTTCTCCACGATTTGTTTACGATTACGGGCGGATGCGTTGGCTTGTAATTTGACGGCTTGTGTGATTTGGCACGTGCTGCCATAGCCTCTGGCGTGCGGTTACGCGCATCCCACTCTACAAACTCTTCATAGTCATACTCCCAACTATCGCCGTAGGCCAATTTATGTATGCGATAGTAGATAGCCTCACGGCAGGGAGCGTTGAACCCTCCGGTATTGTAACGCATGATGCTGTTTTCCGTTGGTCGCCACACACCACTCTGATATGTCAAACAACCTTAGTATGCGCCCACTCTTTCGTTTGTGTATCGCGAATCGTTTATAAAATGGCTCCAGCGTGTTGCTGTTGGGTCGCTTGTGAAATCTACATTCTTCCACCAGCCCCAACTATTCTGCTGAGACTGAATCTGCGAAACATAATCGCTTGGCACTGCTCCCATATCCTCGTAAGCTTACTCATCGGCAAGCTTCGCAAAGCCATGACCGCACGCCTCGTGGTGGAGAAGTTGAGCAAATGTCTCGGCTTCGCCACCCTTGGGGAAATATGATACTGATACGCCCTTGCCGTAATCAGTATTGGTTTCGGGATAATACATATAACAAGTACCAGCGTAGTTGTCGGAGTTCATTGCTACGATTAGCAAAGCCTCGTCCATATCACCCTCTGAAATTGCGTTGAGAGCATAATCGAATACCGCATTATCATTTCCACCAACTAATGTGCCATCACCAAAGTAACCATCAAGAGCTGTATTGCCATATTCGTAGCCCTCTGTTGCCGATACCACATTTACATAATATACATTAAAGAGGTCTTTGAATGATTTGTATGGCTCTTATATAAATAGATTGTTATACAGATTCTCCATATCCGCCTCGTATGTACCGTCGGCAATCTGCCTATCGCTATAAGCATCTCCCATCAACACAATATCTATTCCGTCACCAACGGTTGCAGTTTGGAGAGTGGTTACATTACCATCGGTAGAGTAGTCGGTGGAGGTGTAATATGCATTTGGAAATTTTTCCTCAAAAAATGCCCTAACATCATCAAATAGTGGGTTAGCTAAAATAGTAGTATATACCACCTTACCCATTGAGTTGACAATTACTATGTATGGGATAGCAGGCATACCAAATGGGTCGCGCATTATTGCTGACCAAGGTAGATTGTTGTCCGTTAAGAACTCTTTCATCGCATCTGTTTTAGTGCCAGGCCCACTGTAACCATTGCCATCAAACATTATCACATCGACCCCATATTGTTTATATGTATTGTATAATTGGTGCATCTCATGACAAGAATACACAGCATTAGATACATATGAAAACATGGCAATGTCAAAACCATAAATAATGGTGTAACTATTCTTTTTGTATATATCATCAGAAATGATTCTATTACCATACACATCATATGTATCAAATATAGGTGCAGGAATATCATCTATTGTAAGATTAAATTGATTGTCAAACACAACCGATGTCCATATATTAGCCCATTTAGAATGATTCTTAATTTTATCAGGAATATCACCTGTAAGTTTATTGCATATTAACACACAATCTTCCAAATCACCATCCATCAAAACAGCCAACTCTTCTGGTAAATTTCCTTCCAAGTTGCAGCTTCTCAGATTTAAGTCCTTGAGTTTTTTCAGGTTTTGTATATTAGATGATAACTGTCCACCGATATAACAACAATCTATTGACAATTCTTCGAGTTGAGTCAGAGTATATAATTCTTCGGGGATGCCTCCACTTAAATTCAAATTAAAGAAACGTAATGTTTTTAAATTATGAAGATTTGAAATAGAAGGAGAAATGGCACCATATAAATTGGTTTCCCATATATTGTAGAGTTGTAAAAGTTCCAGATTATTCAATTCCCATAGTTTTTCGGGAATCTCTCCCGCTAGATTACACGCCCATAAATCTAGAGTTTGTAATTCTATATTGTCTAATAGTTCATCAGGTATAGGTGTGGGTGTTAAATACGCATCCGAAATGCTATATAAATCGTGATCATTAAAACCAACTATAAACGATTTTAAATAACCACCTTTATAAATAGGCGCAAGTTCCGTTAAATGCAAAAATACGTTATCCCTAAAATAAACTTCTTCGATATTGTTAAACGATAGACCATCAGCAAATGAGTCTAAATTAGTACTAACAATGTTCAAATAAGTTAAATGCTGTAAGTTCTGCGCTTCTATTGGGAATATGCCTTTGGGGCTATTGGCTGTTACTCTGCCTTCGATTGCCAATCCTGTAACGTTTTTACCATTTGTTAAGACTCCCCACCACTCACTTACAGGCTTATCAGAACACCAATTTTCATTGTTTGCCCAATTATCACCATCAAGGGCGTTGTAAATGGCAATCAATGCCTCACGCTCCAAAGCGAGTTGGTAATCCATATCAGGCTCTTGGGTGATTGTGTAAGTCAGCGACAAATTACCATCAACGGATTTTACTATAACCTCAGCCGAGCGGGTCGCACCATCGTTCGGCTCCAATTTCAGTGTAATGGTCTGCTTGGTAAGGGCACGAGTAGCAGGAACTACCAAAATCCAACTCTGTGCATCTTCGGGGATAACCACCTTGCAATCTACATTCGACAAAAACTCCAACACGACCTCTCCACCCTCGGCGCTTGCTTGCTTTATGGCATTCTCCTCCACAACCAAACCTGCCTCCTCAAATGTGATGCTACGCATAATAACCTTGTGGCCATTCGATACAAATACAATTACTTTGCTATACTCATCAATTGTAGCACCTGTTGTAATGTGAATTTTTCCTGCCAACCCGTTCGCATCATCAGCCACAACTTTTGCTTTGATGTCTGCCGACGAGATTACCTCAACCTTTACACTATCGGTTGCACTTGTTACAGTATAGGCAATCTCACGAGTAGAATTAGGCGACATAACAAACAAATCGCTCTCGGCAAATTCAATACCCAAGGCCAATCCCTTTGGAACGGTGATTACCGTACCATCGGCGAGCGTGAAATACACATTGTTCTCGTCTTGTGTAACATCTTGGAAGAAAGATTTTCCATCTGCTCCGTCAGTTCCATCCTTGCCATTTTCACCTGTAGCCTTGCCGAGTTGAGTCCATGATGTTCCATTGTCATACGAAACAAACCAATAGTCATTTTCAATCTTTAATTGAGGGGTGATACCATCCTTGCCATCAGTTCCATCTTCGCCATCTATTCCGTCTTTACCATCAACACCTTGAGCCTTGATTTTATTACCTGCATCATCAAGTAACCATTCGCCGTCCAATGTCCAATAATAGATGCCGTCGGTATCTTGCCTTACACCGATAGTAGGAACATAATCGCTGTCCTTACCGTCTGCCCCATCTTTACCATCAGCTCCATTACGACCGTCTTTGCCATGATAGATTGTAATCGATTGTGCTTTGGCAAAAGTAATCGTATAGCCGATTGTTTTGCCATTCTCGGTAATAGGCATAACACCTGTAACATAATCGTTTTTCTGCAAAGCAGTTACAATCGTCTGCAACGATGAAATATTGGTATTCATCTGCTGACATAGTTGTTCGAGCCTTTGCACACGATTCTCCAAATCATCTACGCGCCCCACCAATGCCGAGTCATCATACTCTTTACTACAACCTACGATAAGCAGTAATGTAGCAACAACAAAAAAACTAAATAGGTGTTTCATAGTAATATGTATTTAACAATTGTTTCTACTCAATCTTCCAACTCCCATATTGGGGGGGTATATTAAAAAGCGTGAAGGCCTGTCGCTCGTTTCACGTTCTGAGACCTTTCCACGTGCCCTTCGTAATCGAAGCGAGCAACGCTGAAGATCCACTCCGATATGGATGTATGTTGCTTTGTTTTTGACCTGCAATGAAATTTTCCTAGGATTTCAGGATGTCAGAACCAAAGAGTAGTAAACGCCTTTTATTATGTCTTGTCCCACACCAACCCACCCGCGTCCATAAAGGGCGCAATCGGCATGAGACTTTGCAAAAATAAGAAAATTAAACCAATTAACATTAATATCGCAAATAAATGTTTGTCGGCGAGACAAAACTTTATGTCAATATAGTCAGAAGAATGAAAGCAAGAAATAAAATAGCATGGTATTTACTTGCTTTATCCGCAACAATAACATATATTTGCAACTGCTTTAACTTATCTCAGCAAATACCATGCCAAAGAAAATTCACACCTCCATCCCACCACACTATCCCGTTTGTTTGCATGAAAACTGTCCCTTGGCGCAGCGCTGCCTAAGGCGAAATGCGTTCACCACGCTGGTCAGTAGCGAAGAGTATATGTGCATTATCAATCCCAACAATTGCAAACAAGGAGAAAAGTGCCGGTATTTCCGCGACAACACTCCTGTGGTATATGCAAAGGGATTTAAAAACATGCAGAAGAAGATGACACAGGAGCAGTACAACAATTTCCTCTCTCTGTTGCAAAAACGCTTTGGGCGCAATCCCTATTTTGATCGCCGGAATGGAAAGACATTGTTAACGCCAGAAGACCAAAGCGTAATAATTGAGGCATTGCACATGGTGGGCATTGAAGAGAAATACAAGTTCGACTCGTACATCGAGAGCATGGACTGGGACAAATGACCAGTCCTCATAGTAGGAGGACTCCAGTCCTTATAGTAGGAGGATTGCAGTACTCTTAATATGAGGACTCGTCAATCCACTGGTCGCTGGCGGGCAGCACAATGAATTTTCCATACTGAAAATGTTGACTTCCTGCCCTGGTTTTCTTTATTTTCTTACGGGAAATGCCGACTTTTGGGATGTTTGCTGAACATGACTGGCAAGCGACTTTTCAACGCGGCAATGGGATAAAAGGCATAACATAACTTTTTTCATAGCATGTCCGGAACTTATTTGCCTGATGCCTGTTCGCCGTTGTCGAAAAACTTCATAAACTCCTTGGGTATCGGAGTCTCGAACTGCATCTCTTCGTGGGTAACGGGATGATAGAAATTCAGGCGATAAGCGTGTAGGGCAAGGCGGTGCAATGGATCGCGTCCGTTGCCATACTTACGGTCACCGGCAACAGGCAGGCCGAGGTCGGCCATGTGAACACGTATCTGGTTCTTGCGCCCGGTTTCCAGTTTCATTTCCACAAGAGAGAAGTTATCGTTGGCCTTGAGACGATGATAATGCGTTATGGCCAGTTTGCCCCCGTTGTCGGTTGGGGAGGAATAGGTAACAAATGACTTGCTTTCCTTGAGCCAGGACTGCACGGTGCCGCCTTCCTGCTCCATATTGCCACAAAGCAAGGCAACGTAGCGGCGGTCATAT
Organism: Bacteroidaceae bacterium; assembly: GCA_045612965.1. Taxonomy (GTDB): domain Bacteria; phylum Bacteroidota; class Bacteroidia; order Bacteroidales; family Bacteroidaceae; genus Physcousia. The sequence goes on from JAZLAC010000005.1 coordinate 55,902, forward strand.
ACCATATTGTGCCAATTATCCTCCAGTATCTTGGCCACTTCCAGGTTCTTGGCATAAATCATCAAGCCACTTGTCTCCCTGTCCAAACGATGCACCACGTGGGCCGTGCACTTGAAATGCCGCTTCTCGAAATATTCGTCCAACACGTTCTTGATGCAGTATTGCTTGGGGGTGGATGCCATGGAAAGAATACCTTCACTCTTTTCAATAACCACGATGTCCTTGTCCTCGTAAACAATCTTGACATACTTGTTCAGGAGCATGGTTCCCTGACGATGACGTGATACACGCACCACTTGCCCGGGCAACAATTGGGTATCGTAGTGTGTTACCTGCTTTCTGTCCACACTTACGGCTCTGCCCGTAAGCAGGTCCTTGGCCCTGTTGCGTGTGATGCCCATTTGCTTTAGGAGGAAATCCATGAGGTTGCTTTCCTCCCTGACTGGTATTTCTATGTATTTGCTTGCGGCATAGGCCGCACCAGATAAGTTTCGCATATATATTATAATAAGGATTTAGATGGAGTGTAGCGGATATCACTACTCTTTAGCGACAAGGGGCATTAGGTTCCGAATCCGATTTACTTTCTTTCCTTCAGATAGCCATGGCGGTAGGCATAGACCAGTTCGCGCAGGTCGGCTATCTGCACCTGTATCTTGGCACCTCGGTCGGTATCGCGCACTCTGAGACGGTGCCCGGTCATTTCTACCAGCTGTATGCTTGAATGGGTGTCCGTACCGTTTTGTATGGCATCCTTCCTGCTTGTAAAAGGTTCGTGCTGTATCAGTTCGAAACCACGGCTATGGTAAACCAACGTGTAACCTGCTATGCCAGTTGTGGAGTGGTAGTGTTGAGAGAATCCTCCATCTATGACCATCAGTTTTCCTTCTGCCTTGATAGGGCTTTCGCCTTCTGCCACATGCACCGGAACATGTCCGTTGATGATATGGCGGTGTTCTCCCTTGACGCCAAAACTATCCAAAATATAGTCGCAGACCTTGGGATCGTTGCGCAGGCGGAAATATGCGCCCTTTTCTTCGTGTATCAAAGATTTGTCGGACAGGAAGTAGCGTTCGAAGGTAATCATCCTCTTCTTGTCAAACAATGGAGATTCGGGACCACACCACAGGTACATGAGATAGTCTCTGGCGGCGGCCCTTTCCTTGTGTGGCGTCTCGCGATTGAAGGCTGTACGTACCACCATGCCTATGCGGTCCATCAGTTCACGACCAGAACTCTTCTTGCCCATCAGCTCAACCTCCTTCAGTGTGCCGTCCTCGTTCAAGGGCACGGAAGCATGGAACAACAAGTTGCCGTTGCATATGTTATACATACCACCATGGGAGAGGATGCACTTGACGTGCTTCTGCAACTTGTCAGAAACACGGAAAGAGTGATTCAGTTTCTGCAGCATCTCCTTCTCCTCGGCTGTCAGTTTGTAAGGGTCGTTCCAATCTACGGTGGGGAACATAGTATCCCGGAGGGGATATTCCGTACCGTTCACGGTAAATGTGCCACGCTCGGGATTGACATGCTCCAAGGTGCCCTCACGGGAGATCTCCCATTCGGGGTGCGCATCTATCATCTGCTGCTCTACCTTGAATTGTATAATGGTAATGGCCTTGTGCATCTTGCCGATGAGTTCACGCTGGCGCTCGCTCAGTTTGCCATATCTGTTGCTTGGCAGGAATATGGTGCAGGGGTCGTCCTTGTATGCCTCCAGAGCCAAGGTGGCAAGAGGCAGGAGATTGATGCCGTAGCCGTCCTCCAGCGTGTCCATATTGCCAAAGCGCAGACAGAAACGGAGCACAGTACAGATACAGCAGTTATTGCCTGCCGCCGCACCCATCCAGAGGGCGTCGTGATTACCCCATGTGAAATCAAAATTATGGTAATGCATCAGTGCATCCATTATTATGTGTGCACCGGGGCCACGGTCCCAAACATCGCCAAGAATATGCATCTGGTCTATGGCAAGACGCTGTATGACCTGACAGATTGCCGTGATGAAGTTGGTGGCTTGTCCCGTCTGAATTATACTATCTATGATGCAACGGAAATACGCCTCCTTGTTGGTGTCCTCGGCATCCTCGTGCATGAGTTCCTCAATGATATAGGCAAACTGTTTCGGCAGAGCCTTGCGCACCTTGCTTCGCGTGTACTTGCTGCACACACTCTGGCACACACGGATAAGGCGTACCAGGGTATTGCTAAAGAATTCCGTGGACGGTTGCTCCTCCTGGGCTTCAAGCAGTTCCAGTTTCTCCTCGGGATAATATATCAGTGTACAGAGTTCGCGAATTTCCTCCTCGCTGAGGGTATCCTCGTAGATTTCCCGCACCTTGCGCTTGATGTTTCCTGAAGCATTTCTCAATATGTGCTCGAAAGCCTCGTGCTCGCCATGTATGTCGGCCATGAAATGCTCCGTACCCTTAGGAAGGTTAAGTATGGCTTCAAGGTTTATTATCTCTGTACATGCAGACTCCACGTTGGGAAAGGATTGTGCCAACAAACTCAAGAGTCTCATATCCGCCTTGATATGCTCGGCCATATTGTCATTTGTGTGCTCCATAGCGATAGATTGTATTCAAATTATCCACAAAAATACCATTTTATAAGTATTTGACCAAATAATAGACTCTTTTTTTGTAACTTTGCATGCGAAATAGGAATAAGGGATAACTTTAGCATATAGTGAAGACACCGTATTATATGATTGAGGAAAGGTTGCTCAGACGCAACCTTTCGCTGATTAAGGATGTCGCAGAAAAAAGCGGCGCAGAGATAATTTTGGCCTTCAAGGCCTTTGCCTTGTGGAAAACCTTTCCGATATTCCGCGACTATATAACGCACACTACTGCCAGCAGTCCATACGAGGCACGCCTGGCACTGGAAGAATTCGGAAGTCCGGCACACACCTACAGCCCCGCATACACCGAGGACACCTTCCACGAGATACTGCGTTGCTCTTCTCATATCACTTTCAACAGCCTTGGACAGTATTTTCGCTTTTTCCCTTATGTGGAACAGTGGAACCAGGAGCATGGCACGGAGCGCAAGATTAGTTGCGGATTACGCATCAATCCCGAACATTCACATATCGAAACCGAACTCTACAACCCTACGGCCCCAGGGTCTCGTTTTGGAGTCATCTCCGACCTCATGCCGGAGCAGTTGCCAGAGGGCATAGAGGGATTCCATTGCCATTGCCATTGCGAGAGCAGTGCCGAGGACCTGGTAGACAACCTTATTTATATAGAGAAGAGGTTTGGCAAATGGTTTTCCCAACTTAAATGGCTTAATCTTGGCGGCGGGCACCTCATGACGCGCCAGGGATATAACGTCCACTTGCTGATAGAGACGATACGTGGACTCCGCCAGCGTTATCCTAATTTGCGCATAATACTTGAACCCGGGTCTGCCTTTGCATGGCAAACAGGACCTTTGGTTGCATCCGTCGTGGATATTGTAGAGAATCACGGCATACGCACCGCCATACTTGATGTTTCCTTCACCTGCCACATGCCCGATTGTCTGGAAATGCCATACTGGCCTGCCGTCAGAGGAGCGGAAACCATAGAGGACCCTGAATGCCGCATCACTTCGGCCCAGGACAATGAAGGCTATGTCTACCGCCTTGGCGCCAATTCATGCCTCAGCGGCGACTTCATGAGCAGTTGGCGTTTCGACCACCCTCTGCAGATCGGAGAGCACATCATCTTCGAAGACATGATACACTATACCACCGTAAAGACCTGCATGTTCAACGGCATACAACACCCATCGCTCAGCATACTCCGCCAGGATGGCACTCACGAACTTCTGAGAGAGTTCCGTTACGAAGACTATCTCAATCGCATGGATTGAAGCACGGCATTATCTGGCTGGGCGGATTATACCCATGTACATATGTTCTACAACACGGTTTGTAATATTTTTTAAAACATTGCATTGCTGTATTAATGCTTTTTAATATCTTTGTTGTGAAAAAGATAGGAATTCCCATATGCATGCTACATGCAAAAAGGAAAACTCCCATTCCTCTCTATCAACAAATAGTTTATTATCCATAGCCAAATTTGGGAGATAAGAGGCACAACATTTTACCAATTATGAAAAAGGCATTGTTTATTCTGGCATTGGGCCTTGGTGTGGCATCTACAGCAAACGCACAGTACTCTCCAGAAAAGGGTGATTTTGCCGCAGAACTTGGTTTTACTCCATTCAACACCACCAACGGAAGTTCTTTCCAACTCAATGAGGGTATGGTCAAGGTTCGCTATTTCCTTTCCGGCAAGGATGCTCTGCGTCTGAAACTCGGACTTGGCATTGATAGCAAAACTACAACAAATACAAAATACTATGATCCATTGGAAAAAGAAAATGTAACCTGCATCGACGGTTCTGAAACAACAACAAATAACGCAACTGACTTCTCCATCATGCTTGGTTACGAGCGTCATTTGTTCACCAAAGGCCGCTTTGATGTATATGCCGGCTTGGAATTGGGTTATCTCATGAATAGCCGTAGCGCTTCTTACTCCATGAATGGAACAGGCAAGACTTATGACAATGATGGCGACTTATCAAGCACTACTACAGTAGAAGAAAGCAAAGAATACTTCAATCAAGATGCAGATGGTAATCGTAGCATGGACTTCTTTGCAGCCAATCTGTTTGCCGGTGTAGACGTTTATGTATGGAAAAACCTTTACCTTGGCGCCGAGTGCGGTTTCAGTTTCAAGACTGGCACTTCTTCTGCCCATGGCTACTTCAACAGCACCTCTTCTGCCAAGGCGTTCGACAAGAACAACAAGATGATTTACTCTTTGACAGAAGACTACAATGGTAGCACTTGCATCACAAATACTACCACTTATAACGGTAACACTACTGTTTCCGAGCAGACCTATGGCAATATTGAAACAAGTGCAGACACCCAGACAACATTCAACTTCTTCGTTGAGCCTGCTATCCGCATCGGTTGGAGATTCTAAAACGACATAAACATGCGTTGCATGTAACTATCAATTATTTGACCCTTGCAAATCTTGCAGGGGTCTTTTTTTGTGTTAGAAAATAGCATTTCAGCACAATGACCTATACCCTATGCAAACGGGAGAACATGTCCAGGTAACCTTTCTTAGGGGAGAAAGACACAAAACTGCCCAATGATTCAGAGCAAAGAATAAATAAAATAATAGCAGATACGTATTTAACAAATACGGGAGAAAGTCTCAGGCAAAGTACGAAGGTGTTTTGGACAAGGAAATGGGATAACTAACGTTGGCTTCTGATGACAAAAACATCCTCGTTGGGTCGCTTCATCAGATATTTCTCACGAGCCAATCGCACTACATTGTCATATTCCTCCAAACTCTGGAGTTTACGGGTATCCTCTTCGTAACGTGCCTTTAACACAGATATTTCATGCTGGAGTTTCTGAATCTCTGCAATGCGCTCCTGACGGTTCATAATGCTATTGTCATCCAAAAATCCCACCACAAGGATGATGACACACAAGGTCACGATGTACTTCGTGTACTTGCTTTCCTTGATTCTTGCCGCTATGCTTTGCAATTTGCCCATACCGTTTCCCGTTGTTTTGATGGCAAAGATATAAAATTAGGGGCATATGCATAAGGTTTATTGGGAATATTTTTCTAAATTTGCATGAAATATTGCAAACATAAACCAAAAGAGACATGCAGGAATACATAGTTTCGGCACGCAAATACCGACCCATGACCTTCGACACCGTGGTGGGACAATCCTCGCTGACCACAACGCTGAAGAATGCCATTGCCGGAGACAAACTGGCACACGCCTATCTTTTCTGTGGCCCAAGAGGCGTGGGCAAGACCACATGTGCACGCATCTTTGCCAAGACCATCAACTGCCTAAATCCGCGAGAAGACGGAGAAAGTTGTGGCGAATGTGAAAGTTGCAAGGCTTTCGACGAGGGACGCTCCATGAACATACATGAATTGGATGCCGCCTCCAACAACAGCGTGGAGGATATACGCGAACTCATCAAGCAAGTGCAGATTCCTCCACAGATAGGCAAGTACAAGGTGTTTATCATCGACGAGGTACACATGCTCTCCTCACAGGCCTTCAATGCCTTCTTGAAAACTTTGGAGGAACCGCCAGCATACGTAATCTTCATCCTTGCCACTACGGAGAAGCACAAGATACTGCCTACCATCCTGTCCCGTTGCCAAGTCTACGATTTTTCACGCATGACGATAGAAAATACCGTGGCACACCTTAGGGGAGTGGCGCAAAAGGAAGGTTATGCCACCGAGGACGAGGCTCTGCAACTCATAGCCGAGAAGGCCGACGGAGGCATGCGCGATGCGCTGAGCATCTTCGACCAGATGGTATCCTTCACCGGAGGAGATCTTACCTACGACAAGGTATGCGCCAGCCTTAACGTCCTCTCCACGGAGTATTACTTCCGTCTGGTGGACCATTTCCTTGTACAGGAAGTGCCACAATGCATGCTCCTCTTCAACGAGATTCTAAACAAAGGCTTCGACGGCGGCAACTTCATTGCAGGATTGGCCAATCACATGCGCCAGCTGCTTGTTGCCAAGGATGCCACCACCCTACCCTTGCTGGAAACCTCCGAAAGAACAAGGGAACGCTACAAGCAACAGGCCGCCAAGTGCGATACCAAGTTCATCTACCATGCCATAAAACTTTGCAACGATTGCGACCAGGCCTACCGACAGAGCCACAACAAACGCCTGCAGGTAGAAATCTGCCTCATACAATGCGCACAACTCACCTCCGGAGACGACATGCCTGGTTCGGGGCGTTGCCCCGGCAAGATTCTTAAACCCACATTCAACCTTGGGGCATTGGCTCAGCCTGTGTCCCAAGTCACGTTGCCCACAAAGCAAAGCACCAAGAACGTATCAGCCGTACAGGCATCCACTCCGACTACAAGCCCCAAACCCGTGCCAACGCCCAACAAGGCGCCATCAGGCACACCACGTCTGTCTACACTGAAAATCAGCCAACTGGGTCCAAGCATCAAAAGCACTGACAACGTAAAAAACGAGCAAGCCAAGAAAGCAGAGAACATCCCTGTAGCGGAGGACAAACCATTTACCGAGGATGACATACTCTTCCAATGGAATTCCTACGTGGAACGTATGCCCGTAGAGCGACAAGCCATGAAAATGAGAATGAAAGGCATGAGACCCAAACTCATTGATGTCAACACATTCGAAATTGTTGCCAACAACACGCAAATTGGGCAATACCTTCTGAACCTGCAAGACAGCATCCTGGAGTCAATGAGCAAGGCCCTGTGCAACACAAAAATAAAAATGAGCGTACGCATAGCAAAGGCTTACGAAATACAGCACATCACCAGCAAACCAGCCCTATATAAGAAAATGGTGGAACGCAACAAGAATCTCCAGCGACTTGCAGAACTTCTGGGACTGGAAATATACAACTAACAAAAGAAGATAAAAACAGGCCGGGTGGCCATAAACTACCAACAGTCCATAAAACACACAAGACAGAAGATGAACAACCTACCTCCCGAACTTGAAGCGCGAGTGCGCAAATCCGTAGATTACTTTATGGAAGGTTTCGGCTGCTGCCAGAGCGTAGTTGCCGCCTTTGCCGACCTTTACGGCATGGACGAAAAGACAGCCCTGCGCATCGGGGCAGGGTTTGGTGGCGGCGTTGGCCGCCTCAGGATGATTTGCGGTGCTGTATCAGGTATCGTTACCCTGGTAGGCCTGCATTGTGGAAGCACCGACGGAGATGACTCCGAGGGCAAGGCCCATTGCTACAAGGTGGTACAGGAACTGCTCGACAGGTTCAAACAAAAGAACGGCAGCGTAATCTGTGCCGACCTTCTTGCCAATAACGGATGTACACCATCCACAGACACCCACATTCCCGACGAGCGCAATGCACATTACTATAGCACACGTCCCTGCGCACGCAAGGTAGAAGATGCTGCACGCATCTTTGCAGAATATATTGCCACGGCATAAACGGAGAGCATGTTTTAGGGGCAGGCACTCCATCTACAAAACTCCCTTAACAAAAAAGAAAACGGGAAACAAAGCCACTTGGCATTTGTTCCCCGTTTCTTATATTATATAATGTATATCGACCGGCAATAGCGCCAAATACCTACATGCCTGTCATTTGGCTGGCATAAGTTCTTCCAGCTTATTCAACAAATCCTCTCCATGAAGGTTCTTGGCCACAATCTTTCCCTTCTTGTCGAAAATAACTATGTATGGTATATATTGCACAGCATAAAGCCTGGCAACCTGACTGCCCTGGGCATTATAGTCGGTCAACTGAGGCCAAGTAATACCAACACGCTTCACTGCACCCTGCCATGCAGCCTTATCGCGATCCAGACTAATACCTACGATTTCCAGACCGCGTTCCTTATACTTGGCATACGCAGCCTTTACATTGGGCATCTCGCGCATGCAAGGACCACACCAGCTGGCCCAGAAATCCACCAGCACGTATTCGCTCATACCACTGCCCACATAGTCCGACAGGCTGACACTGTCTCCTTTCAGCGTTACAAGACGGGCATCCTTGAAGTCCGGAGACAACCCTACCTTTTGGGCATAGGAAATCGCAGAAAACATCACCAAAGAAAGTGCACATATTAAAAACTTCTTCATCGCTTTTGATATATTTATGTATTTATCAGATTTCGCACTACGGCAGCACGTCACTTCCTACCCCTCTCTGCCCTTGCTTTCTTGATGATAGCAAACACCTCATCCTCCACCATTGGGGTGTCCAGGAAAGTATCCTTGTCACGCTTCACATAGCATGTATGCAGTACATAGCTGCTGGGATTCAGGGCGTTACTGAAATCCAGTCGTCTTTCATCCTTGGCAGCCTCCTCATTCAGGAGGAAAATCCAGCAGTCCTCATCCTCATAGGCCATCGTAAACTTTACCGTATAGCAGGCACTGCCTACGGTAACATACTTCACGGCAGGATGCAAAGGATCTGTATTAGCAATGCGCAACAGACAGGCCTGAGGCAACTTGCCCATATTAAGCAGAAGATAACTCTTGGGTGGCAAATACCATACCAGACCGCGGTTCAGGTCATTTATAACTATTTCCTGATTACCGGCATTCTCTATCATGTATTCCGTTGCAAAATTCATCTCCAACCTGTCTGTCATCCTTGCCAGATTGGACACTCCCAAGGCTACAGGCATCGTACCTGGAGTCAGTTTCATGGGCATCATGGCATCAGTATTTGCACGGCCCTGACTAATGATGGCCCTGATGCCATGCCTCTGCGACACCGCCGCGTGCCATGGCGCCATGCGCCTGATGCTCTTAGGCGTGACGCTGTCCCGCCAATCCTCGTGACGCACACGGACAATGACGGTACCGTCCGGAGAAACAGACTCCTGAAGAAGCGTGCTATTCTCGTGATATACAGTATCCGTGCCCTGTATCCAATAAACAAAAGACTTATAGAAAGGAACTACGCCCATGCGGGCAAAAGAACCAAGGGCAAAAAACAAGAGAGGCAGTACAATAATTCTCTTCATGCTCAGTTTATTTATTTTCCATTTCCAAAGATAAGGGTTTAGAGCGAATTACGCAAGGTTTTATCCGCTTTTATTCCTTATTAACAATAATTATATGCTTTACTGCTCTATGGTTTGAGTTATAATCCCTACCTTTGCTCCTGAAAGCGAAAAAACATAGAAGAACATATACGACATAAGAGATGAAAAGCAAACTATTCACATCCCTGCTATTATTCATGCTCGCCCTATTGGCACATTGCCAGACCAACAACATACATGGCAAGGTAATGCACAGGGGCAAACCTCTGCCCAAGGCCAATGTTAAGGAGATAGATATCAACCACCGTGTAATAAACCAAACGCACACGGACAACAACGGCTACTTCACTTTGACCGTCAGCGGAGGCAAGACTTCTGTAAGGGTTACGGCAAACGGCATGAAGAAGTTCACCCACAAGATAGGCAACCGCACCGCATGGGAAATAAGTCTTGAAGAAGAGGAGGATACGGGAAACGACAAAGTTCGCTCACGTCACGAAACAACAAAACTGCTTGCCGGACATAGCCAAGGACGTATCATACCGCAACTCACATGGGTTGAGCATATTAACGACAGCACATTCTGCCTCGTGATTCCCGTACGCGTAAGCAATGGTGTGGAGGAGTACCCCCAAGGTCGCAAGGTTGTGGTACAGGATTACAACGGTCGCATCATAGCAATTGGCACCTGCCTCGAGCAAGCAATCCCCGAGGAGGGAATGCCAGAGAGCTACGACCCCTACGTCTTTTCCAACATCAACAACCAATCTGACGAAAACAACGACTATTTCTGCTACCCTCGTTTCGTTTTCAGCAAAACCGATCTTGAACACCTCATAGATCATAGCACAGAACTGGCATGCTTTGCCGTAGATACAGCCAAAGGCGACAACTATTGGATGTACTACAAAAGCACAAACTTTGCCAAAGAACTACAGAAGATACTGAACAGAATGCTGAAATAGCATCTTCTCGTATCGTCGGAATAACGATAACGACGATAGTTTGGCATTTTTCAAAAAAAAGTTGGCCAAACATTTGGCACTTTCAACAAAAGTCCGTACCTTTGCATCGCTTTTGAAAGGAAAGCCGCCCACAAAGGACGTCTGGAGAGATGGTAGAGTGGTCGATTACAGCAGTCTTGAAAACTGCCGCACTGAGAGGTGCCGGGGGTTCGAATCCCTCTCTCTCCGCTGAAATAAGCCTACAAGATATTGAATTTCAATCTTGTAGGCTTTTTCTATGTCCAAAAAGATGCACCAAAAATGCACCGAAAGCCAGACAGGGCGGACAAAATCCATCCCTACGCACTCATACGGGTGTTTTTATGGGTCAGTATCTTTTTAGTGTGGATAAGCAAAAAGTGGGCAGGGGATGGACAAAAAGTGTGGGTTCAGTAGTTAAAAGGTGTGGGAAATCCTTTTAGCTACTGAACCCTTGTAGTCTGTACTATTGTTCCAGAGGGATTCTGGCAGGTTTGGGGATGAAAGAGGAAAACGGGTTAGTAATTCTTCAGCACCTCATAGTGTATGCGTGCCTTACGGGACTTGAACAACTTGCGGTCGTTGAAGATAGCATCGCTGGCCCAATATGCAAGCTCTGCCGTTGCAATACCAATGGCTGCACCTACAAGCACATCGCTTGCGTAGTGCCTGTTATTCAGGATACGCATGATACCTGTTGCCGTGGCTACGGTATATCCGGCAATGGGTATCCACACGCTCTTATGCCCGTACTCGTGAGCCAGAAGTGCTGCTCCCATAAAGGCCGTAGCAGTATGCCCTGACGGAAAACTGGCATCAGCACCATTGGGGCGGGTACGGTTTATACTGTACTTCATTCCGTTTACCACGGCCGCCATCATCGCTGCTGCCATGGCGTCAGTAACCAGAATCTGCCAACGGTTCTTGCTTCTTCCCTCTACTCCACACATCCCGAGGGTCAATTGGGTCGCCAAGGGAGCATATTGTATGTAGTCATCCACGCTTGTATGAAATCCTGGCATTCCATTTACCACACGGTCTCGTATGGCACGGTCAGCCGGCATCATGGCAAGACCAACTGTTGCAACGGGTATAGCAAGACTCAGCGAATGGTGCAGTCGGTTCATATTGAACTGCTTATTGCTAATCTTTATATCAACAGGTACAGTTATTGGCGCCCTGTTTCCCATAAATACAGCAACAGAGTCCACCTGAGCCATTGTAAGCAAGGTGCATAAGAACAGAGTCAAAGATAGGGATATAAATCTTTTCATTATATTGTTTGTTTGATAGTATTTCGTATTGGGTATAAGGATTCAGAGTCTCTTCCCTACGGCCATTTACTTAGATCAAAATCTGCTTCCACCATGGCCTCTGTATCATCTGGCAAGGCAGAGAAGAAGTCCATGGAGGTGATACGTTCCACCTCGTCCACGGAGTTTACATACTTATCTCGCTTGTTGTTGCCGGCTTCGTTCTTGTAGATGAAGCCTATAGCACGAGGCTTTCCACTCTGCATGCCGGTAAGAACCACCTTGAAGAAGGCATCGGGGATGCGTATCTTGAACGTCTTGCCTATGTAGCCATACTTGGGCGTGCGGTAGTTGATGGGTCCGCACACTATGTAGACGGGTTCCACCTCTGCCCAGCGGCGGCATGCCTCCTCCAGTTCCTTCCAGTCGCCACGGTTCAGGTTGTGGTTCTGCGGACAGATGTTGGTCATGTAGAAACTCTCGTTCATAGCACGCCAATGGTACTTGTTGTCGCCGGCAGGGCACATGTGTCCCCTATCCCATCCGCTTCCGGTATATTCCTTTGTGGTAACGGCCATGTCCTCGGAGAGTTTGGGATTGGGCATGAACTTGCTGTTGCGGCTCTCCCTCTCTACCAGTTTCTCAGCGTTCAGTTCCCATGCCACCCAGTTGGGGATGCACAGGTCGGGGTTGTAGGACACGGTGTAGCTGTATTGCTCCAATAGGATTTCCGCACGCTCTTTGGTGGAGACAGGTATTTCATAGCGGACGTTTTCTGTATCTACAGACAGAGAAGTCTCCCTTTCTTGCAAGGGTGGCACTTCATTCTCTTGCCCTTGTCCGAAGGCAAAATACAATGCCGCCAACAAGACTAATATTATTGTTGTATATAATTTGTTCATTTGAGTAATTTTGTCCTCGGTGCATCTCCCTCTGTGAGAGCTGTGCTGCTCTGCCCTAAAGGACAGAGCGCTCTCACAACGGGAGATGCACCTCGGAATTAGTTACTATTGTAATTTGGTGTTTTGTTTTGTATTTTTAGGTTCTTTTGTTCTCTTTTTGGGGATGCACAAATTCTCAACGCGCCACAGCACGCACAGTGACGCCGAACCAGCGGTAGCAGCTGTACGTGTCGTAACCGCTGGAATTGAAGCTCACGACCCACGCGCTGTACGGATAGCTCTCGTGGAGCGAAGCCGACCAGTAGTAGCCTCTGGAGCCTGCATTGCTGAAGTAACTACCGTCGCGATAGCCGGCAGCGGGGAGAAAGATTGAATTGCCGTTAGGACCGGTTACCTTGTAACCCTTTGTACCTTTTTGCTTGGTCCAAGTCCAGGTGCACTTGCTCTTGAGTTCTTTCTGTTCATCAGAGGTGGGCATACGCCAATCTGCCCCCATATTGACATAGGCAGCATCGTCCTCAAGGTCAAGGACAGTATTGTTATCTACGGTACCGTAAGAATATTTGGTGCAGTACTTAGTCATGGTGTTAGACGACCCTCGGCACCACTTGTAGGTGCTCTTATTGTAAGTGCTTTTTGGTTCTGTCTCGCCCCACGCAAAGTAGTCGCCGTAGGACTCGGGAGAGTCAGCACCGACGTTGCGGTCAGCCCACAAGGTTCCGCTGGGAAGACCGAGGTCGACGGCGCCAAGTGACATTCCCTTCTCCAAAGACTCCGATACGGCAGACGTCTGGGATTCACTAACAAGGAGGATATGTTTCTTGTCCTTGTAGCCAGATTTCTTAAGAAGAATTTCATGCTTGCCAACAAGGCATTCGGACAAGAACATAGGCGTAGTGCCCACCTGCTTGCCATCTATCCATATCTCGGCATCGGCAGGAGTGCTATTGATGTCTATTGAACCATATACGGGAGTGGGAGGAGTAAGCGTTATTGTACCTGTGGCACTATTTCTGTCTATCTGTATCTCCTGCTGAGATGGTTTGTGACCAGGGAGGCGGCATTCTACCATATATATGCCAAATCCCAACTCCAAAGTACAAGAGCCAGTACCTCGCTTCTGTTCGTCTATCCATATCTCTGCATTATTGGCAACGGAGAACTTGGCATTGACATACTGAGGTTCAAGGGATATGTTTACTATGTGCTTGTTCTTTGGATCGTTTACCACGATTGTTCCACTCTTTACTGCATGACGTGGGGCTTGCACCCTATACGAATATGTGCCAAAGGGCATACGCTTGGTAGTTGTGCCATCTACCACTTCAAGCATCTGACCGTCCAGTTCCACCATAGCATTGTTGGGAGTAACCTTGAAAAGCACATACTGAGATGTCACTGATGGACGAGCAGTTGCCCCACCGTCCTGAGGTTTGGATTGAAGAATGACATTATATTTTCTCTTTTCCTTGCTCTTCAATGCAAGTATTTCCTCAGCATCTATCACCCTTTCATTGGTACCTTCGCCTTTTACGCTGATATATGACAGTTCGTCCAGTTCCTTGGACAAAGATGAGACGGTGGTCTCCACTTCCCGGATTTTCTTTTCCAAACGATTCAAGGCTCCTTCGGATGTATTCCGTGCCAAAAGGGCATCGTATTCTGCATTCAGTTTGTCCAATTCTGTCCTCACGGTTTCCAAACGGGCATGTAGATTCTGCAAATGTTCCACATTGATAATCAAGGAATCCACATACACACCTGCCACCGAGCGAGAAAAACGATGTTCCAGTTTCAGTTTTGAATTGTAATTGGGTGTAATCTTTATTTCACTGTTTATCTCTATCAGCGCCCAGCCATTGCCGTGCAGGATGTAATGCCCTCCCTCGTCGGACAACTCCATGTAGATAGGTTTCTCCACGATGTCCACGTTGAAGCCCACATACGCATTCGCCTTAAGCAAGACTTGACCAGTCTTGGTGCTTATCACCGTTCCTTTCTTGGAAACCTTGAAGACACGGTCGGCAGCACCACTGACATCAAGCAGCATTTCATACTCGTACACATTATTGCCCAAAGCCTTTGGCATGGTGACTTTAGGATCGCTATTTACCGTAGTGGATATAACAAGGTCCGGTGACTTGGAATGAAACAGGACACCGGCCTTTCCACCGAGCTGGGCAGTTCTGTTCAACCTGGTGTCACGAGATACGCTTATCATGGACGACTGGGCAAGAGCAGCCAGACTAAAGAGGATACACAAAAACAGAGAAGCAACACGATGATTCATGTCTACTATATTCTATCTATTACCTTAATTTGTATTTTACTTGATTTGATAACCCAGAATGAACATCAATGGCAACAGCACTTCTTCTTTCTCAATCCCAACTTTGGGAATACAAGGGCGTAGATGAGCATCAGTGCCAGAAGGATGGTGCATGCCCAGTTGAAGAACGAGGGGCCGTGGTCGCAACATGCATGACTGACGTGCAACTGGCGGAGGAAATCCACATGACCGGCAAACTGGAGCCAATCCACAAGACAACCGAATATGATGGAGCCGAAGACAATGGAACCGAGATATAGCAACAGGGTGCGAGTGCCCAGGAACTTACGCAAAATAAGTATGGAAGCAAAGTTGCATGCAGGACCTGCCACGAGCAAGACAAGGGCGGCACCTGGGGTGAGTCCCTTCATCATCAGTGCCACGGCAATGGGTATGCTGCCCGTTGCACACAGATACATGGGCATGGAGATCAAGAGAACGAGAAGCATGCTGGCAAGGGTGTTGTCCTTGAAGAAGGCAAAGTATTCCGTGGGAATTACCGTGGTGATGATACCTGCTATTACCAAACCTACCACCAGCCACTTGCCGATGTCCTCAACCATGTCAACATAGGCATACGTCAGGGCATCCTTCACCTTGGAGAAGAAGCACCCATGGCTATGTCCCTCGGCATGCGAATGGCATTGGCAAGAATGCTCTTCCGCGTGAGAATGCGAATGGCATTGGCAGGTGTGCTCCTCTGCGTGAGAATGCGAATGGCAACAACATGAAGAAGCCTCCACGTTGCCTTGTTCATGGCAACATTTGTCTCCCTTGTTTACCAGGAAACCACCTGCCACGGCGGTAAACAACGCGGCAATAGGGCGTATGACGGCAAAGGGAAGACCCATCAGGGAGAATGTGGCCATAATGGAGTCAACTCCCGTCTGCGGCGTGGCGATAAGGAAGGAGGTTACAGCCCCCTTGGAGGCGCCATCCCTGCGCATGGACATGGCCGTTGGTATCACTCCACAGGAGCACAAGGGCAAGGGTATGCCTATGAGTGCGGCATTGATGACGCTACGGAAGGATTTCTTGGAAAGGTACTTATGGAAGTACTTCCCTGGTATAAAGGTGTGCATGATACCGGCTATCAGGAAACCCAATAGCAGGTAGGGCGACATGCTTGTTATGAGTTGTATGATTTCATTCATAAATCAAAGAATATGTTATCACATGCAAGTTTTTGGGGGAATCACCCTACCTTTTGCACCGGGGGCAGATGCCTTTGACGATGAATTCGGTGTCGGCGGCTTCGTAGCCTTCGGGCAGGGAGACGTGGGGGATAGGAATGTCCGTGAGGCATACGGTGCGCTGGCATACGGTGCAGGTGAAATGCACATGGCCGGTGTCATGATCATGGGCATGGTCGGCATGTGCGGCAAGGCAATACTTCTGCATGCCGGAACCATCGTTTACGGTACGCAGAATGCGGCGCTCGGCAAAGAGCGTGAGGGTACGGAATACCGAGGAGTTGTCGGCCGTAAGCATCTCCTGCATCACATCCTGAAGCGAGAAGGCACCTCCGTGCATACGCTCGCTGATGGTCTTGAGCACCAGCAGGCGAACGGCCGTGATGCGTATTCCGGCTTCGGAAAGAATGGCCTCGTATGGATTGAATTCAGGCATAAGCAGTAGTTCAACGTGTGAATATGGAATGAAATACGGGAAGACGTGGGCAACGCACCGTATTCCTATGGCAGTACTTCAATGGGAGGACTCCAGTACTCCGGTATACGTACTCCAGTACTTCCACGAGAGGACTACAGTACGCCTATTAAGCACCTGTTAGGCGTACTGACACGCCGGGCACAAGGAACTATACCTCGAAGTAACTTTCCAGTTCCTTGGCCGCCTGGCCGTCGGTGTTCTCTATGTCGCGTATTATCACGCCATGCTCCAGGAGGGCTATGCGTGGACAGATGTCCACGGTGTGCTGGAGGTTATGGCTGGAGACGAGGATGGTGGCTCCAGTCTTCCTGTTGTACTCCTGCAAGAGGCGCTTTATGGCACTCTGGCTGGAGGGGTCGAGGAAGTTGAAGGGTTCGTCCAGGATGAGCACCTTGGGCTGCAGGAGCATAGCACCAACGATGCCCACCTTCTGCTTGTTGCCGGCAGAGAGGTTGCGGATGAGTTTCTTCTGTCCTGCCACCTCGCCCGCCATGAACTGCTCAAAGTCCTGCAGGAAGGTGTCCACCTCCTCCTGCTTGCGGCCGGAGATGCGACCGATGAACTGGAAATACTCGTCGGGGGTGAGATAGTCAATCAGGAAGGACTCGTCCACGAAGGCACCTGTCCAGTCCTTCCAATCCTCCGTCTGTGCCACATCCACACTGCCCTTGGCAATGCCCTGGCTCTGCTCCTCCTCCGATGGGTGCATCAGCACACGGCCACCGTCGGCCTTGACAAGGTCCAGCATCAGGCGGAAGAGCGTGCTCTTGCCGGCACCGTTGTTGCCCACCAGGCCCAGCATCTCGCCGTCCTTGATCTCATAACTTTCTATATCCACGGCAACCTTCTCGCCAAAGGATTTCTTCAGGTTCTCTATCTGTATCTTCATAGTAATATCATGCTTTAATCAGGAATTTCTGCTTGCACGGAAGCCGTCCATGTTGGCATAGCGGCGTGCCATGAATCTCTCGTATATGTTGCGGAGCCACAACTGGTGCGTACCGATGCCTATGCAACCGATAACTATCAATGCCACATATCCCCACACATCGCCCAGCACGAGCACCAGTAACTTCTCCAGGGCTATTGGCAGGAACAGGGCAACTACGCTGATTATCTGCTGCATCATGTTGCCCTGCTTGCCGGTGAGTTTCTGGTTCAGGGGCAAGGTATTGTTGTTGTAAACCGCCATCTGGAATATCATGGGGGACATGACACCTGCCGTCATGAACATGTAGCCGAGGTTCATCCACAGGGAACTTCTGCCGGTAACGATCAGCGGCATAACGATGAGGAAGGGGAATATGAGCAGGGCGGTGTTGAAGTAGTACTTGGCACGCAACAGGGCATAGATGCTCTCCCTGCGTGCCATGAGGCCGTCTATGTAGTTGCCCTCGTAGCACATGATGGTGATGAGCGTCGTCATGCCCAGGATGATGTAGTCGTACATGCACACGAACGATGCCATGAAGGCACCGCTATACACATCGCTGAAGTACTGCACTACGGAGAAGAAGACTATCAAGCCTATGCCCACCAGGAACTGCGTTCGCACCTGGCTGTTGCGCATCCTCAACTTCACCTCCATCTTCAGGTACTCGCCCAGGGCGCCCCAACGGTTCAGGTAGTTCATCTGTGTGGTGCTCTTAAGTTCCACCTCCTCCTTCTTTGCCACCTCGTTGTACACCATGCGCATCTGCAGGGCATAGTTGGCCCAGTAGAACAGGGCAATGAGAACGGCCGCACCTATTATATATATAAGATTGCCCTTGGCAAACTCGTACATGAGCATGGTGCAGGGCATGTCCAGAGGATTCTTATCGGGCAGGAGTATCAGCGCCACCATTCCGCCATGTACTGCCAGGGGAAGAAGTACCCACAGAAAACTCTTCATGCACAAGGCACGACATAGCAGATAGCACAAGCCATTGGCCACACAAAGCAGCCACCAACCAAGGAGCCACGAAAGGAACCCGCCCCACCCCATCAAAGGCAGCACACAGATGGCGCCGAAGGGTACGAGCATAAATCCCCAAAAGAGGTTGCCGGGGCTGAAGGCGGTGCGAAGCAGATACATATTCATCAGGAACGTTCTACGCACGGGCAGGAGGCTGTACTGGCGCACCTGCTGGGAAGGAGTCTCCTGCAGGACGAAGCGTATCCAAAAGTCTACCAAAAGCAGCCACGGCAAGACTCCATCAAACACATGGAAAGCAGCCACACCGGGATACATTCCGCTGAAGCCCATGGGCAGCATCGCTCCCATAAGAAGCAGGATGGCGGCATAGTAGAGAAACATGAACCACATCAGTATCTTCATGAAGCGGTTCTTCTCCAGCATGGGGTGGCGCTTGTCCTTCAGTTCCTGCTGCTCTACAAGCAGACGGTAAAGGCGGTATTTGTTCATATCAAAAGAAAATGTCCCTAAGGACCTCAAAACAGTTTAAGGACATTAGGGACATCAGAGTGTATAATTATTACTTTACAACCATCTCGAAAGGCATGCGTGCCTGGATGCGGTCAGCATTCTTCACGTTGCGCATGAGAGAGTACACGGCATAGCCCTCGCCCAGGAGTTCCTGCAGTTCGGCATCCAGATAGCCAGACTTCTTCTCGTTCAGCAACTGCTCGAATGGATTGTCGGGACCGGGATAACCTACGGCACGGTACTTCTCCACCTTGGCCAGTTCTGCGGCGTGTGCCACGGCATCGTCCAGATTGCCCAGTTCATCCACGAGACCTATCTTCAAGCCCTGCTCGCCTGTCCACACACGGCCTTCGGCAATCATCTTCACGCTGTCCTGAGCCATGCCACGACCGTCTGCCACACGCTTGGTGAAGGTTTCGTAGCCACGGTTTATCATCTTCTGCAACTGTGCGCTCTCGGCAGCATTGAAGGGGCGTCCCATGCCGCCTATGTCGGACATCTCGTTGGTCTTCACCACGTCGAACTTCAAGCCAATCTTCTCGGTCAAGAGTTCGCTAAAATCGGGAATCATGCCGAAGATGCCTATGGAACCGGTCAGTGTGGTAGGCTCGGCAAAGATGCGGTTGGCGGCACAACTGATGTAGTATCCGCCGCTGGCTGCCATGCCGCCCATGCTCACCACCACGGGCTTCTTCTCCTTCAGCAGGCACACCTCGCGCCAGATCTGCTCACTGGCAAAGGCACTGCCGCCAGGGCTGTTCACACGGATTACCACGGCCTTCACGTCATCGTCCTCGCGCAGGTCCTGAAGGTCCTTGATCATCTTCTCGCCCACAATCTGGTGCTCCTGGTCCATAGACAGGCCACCGCTCTGGCTCTGCACAATCTCGCCGTAGGCATAGTAAACGGCAACCTGCTCGTCTACCTTCTCGTCCAGGGTCTCGCTCTTGGCAACGTCTGCCACGGTGGTGAACACCAGGTCGTCGTCATCATCCTCATAGCCGCACTTCTCGCGCAAGATGGTCTTCACCTCGTCCATGTAGCAGAGTTTGTCCACCAAACCGCCATTCACGGCCATAGAGGCATCGGAAATCATCGTGAGAGAATCGGCCAGTGAGTTCAGTTTGCCAACCTCCATGTTGCGGCTCTCGGCCACATCCTTCAGCATGTTTGTCCAGATGCTGAACAGGTAGGAAGTGACCTGCTCGCGGTTGGCAGGAGACATCTCGGAGCAGATGAAGGGCTCCACGGCGCTCTTGTATGTGCCCACCTTGAACACCTGCATCTTCACGCCCACCTTCTCCATCACGTCCTTGAAGAACATGATCTGCGTTGCCATACCGCTGAAGTCCACCACGCCCTCGGGGTTGAGCAGGACGGAGTCAGCCACAGAGGACAGATAGTATGCTGTCTTGCCATAGGAGTCGCCATAGGCAACCACCCACTTGCCGCTCTTCTTGAACTCCACCAGAGCCTGGCGCAGTTCCTGAGCCATACCGGGGTTGGCTGCTATTGCACCACCTTCGAGATAAACACCCAGAATCTTGTCGCTCTTGGCAGCCTTGTCCAATGCCAGCAGGGCATCCTCCAGAGACAAGCTTGCAGAAGCCTCTCCCATCAGTGAGGCAAAGGGATTTGACTCGCCTCGCTCTGCCAGTTCGCCGTTAAGGTTCAGGCGCAGGATGCTCTTCTCCTTGATGGGGGCGCTCATGCCCTCCGTCGCCAGCATTCCAGCCAGAGAGATGATGCCGATGATTGTGAACAACGTCATGGTCAGGAATATACCCACCACGGTTGCCATTGTGTACTTGATAAAACTTTTCATTTGTGTATTGTTGTTTACGTTGTTATATCCTTATCTATGCCTTTAGACGCACGTATAGTGCACAAAATTACTGTTTTTTGAGGAAACCACAAGCAATATGTCAGTTTTTTATACAATAAATAGCGTTTAGACATATACATCATCCAATATAGCGGTATATAACTACAGCCTACGGCTTAAATTAAAACACAACTAAATACAACAAGAACTACCATGCACATTTATGGAGCATGTCTGCAAACAAAAAAAAGCCCGAAGGATTTCTCCCTCGGGCGCATGATATAACGGAGTTGTGTTGATTAACCGTTAACCTTCTTCATGTGTGCGATCAGCTCGAGAACCTTGTTAGAGTAACCGATCTCGTTGTCGTACCAGCTAACAACCTTAACGAAGGTGTCAGTCAGAGCGATACCAGCCTTAGCGTCGAAGATAGAAGTGCGAGCGTCGCCAAGGAAGTCAGCAGAAACTACGTCCTCGTCAACATAACCCAGAACACCCTTCAGCTCGTTCTCAGAAGCCTCCTTCATTGCTGCGCAGATCTCCTCGTATGTAGCGGGCTTAGCCAAGTTTACAGTCAGGTCAACTACAGATACGTCCAGTGTGGGAACACGGAAAGCCATACCAGTCAACTTCTTGTTCAACTCGGGGATAACCTTACCTACAGCCTTAGCAGCACCTGTAGAAGAGGGGATGATGTTGCCAGCAGCAGCACGGCCACCACGCCAGTCCTTCAGAGAGGGACCGTCAACGGTCTTCTGAGTAGCAGTAGTAGAGTGAACAGTTGTCATCAAACCGTCAACAATACCCCACTTGTCGTTCAGCACCTTAGCGATGGGAGCCAAACAGTTGGTGGTGCAAGAAGCGTTAGATACGAACTGAGTACCCTTCTCATACTTGTCGAAGTTAACACCGCATACGAACATTGGAGTGTCGTCCTTAGAAGGAGCAGACATTACAACGTACTTAGCACCAGCCTCAATGTGAGCCTGAGCCTTGTCCTTTGACAAGAACAAACCTGTTGACTCAACAACATACTCAGCCTCGATCTCGTTCCACTTCAGGTCAGCGGGGTTGCGCTCAGCAGTTACACGGATCTCCTTACCGTTAACGATCAGCTTGCTGTTCTCAACGTCAGCCTCGATAGTACCCTGGAACTGACCGTGCATGGTGTCGTACTTCAGCATGTATGCCAAGTAGTCAACGGGGCAAAGGTCATTGATACCTACGATCTCGATGTCATCACGAGTCTGAGCAGCACGGAAAACGAAACGACCGATACGGCCGAAACCATTAATACCTACTTTTGTTGCCATTTCTTTTAAATTTAATGTTTAAAATGAAAAACTATGGTTTATTAACTCTATTTCTATATTCTATTCTACGAGAAGACGTGCGCCTAACCCACGGAAGCAATGCAAGACTGCCTCATCCGCAATTACAATATTCCGCACTCTTGCAGGCTACCATCAAGAGCATAGCAAGAATCCACATGACTGCTATAATCGTCTTTTTACGCACTTTTATTCTCGTTCTTTGCGCAAATTTACAAAATTCTTTTCAATTTAGCCCCGCAATACCCTAAGAAAATTTGGCAAACATGCGTAATTAACAACTCTATTTGTCAAAATCAAATGGCAAGAAGCCTATTCCTTCGAGATTTCAAGGGCTCTTTTTCAACTGCGCGACAACTGCAAACCTGTATGGGAGAGGCTCATTTCCACGAAACGGGCACGTTCGTTGGGACGTTCGGCAGCAAGGATCTCCCTGATGCGAAGAGCGGCAGACGGATCCTTGGCTATCATATAGAGGAAGCCTCCGCCTCCGGCTCCAGGCAACTTCAAACCGAGGCACAGGTCCTGCACCTTCTCTATAATGGCTTGTACCTGAGCGGGATTTGTTCCACTATCGAGAAGCTGGTTCTGGTTCCAGGTCTTGCCAACCAGGGTTCCAAGTTGAGAGAAATCCCCTCTCATGATCACATTTGCAACATCGTTGGCATGCTCCTTCATGTCACCGAGCAGGGCCAGGCGTTCCGTATCGTAGAGGAACATTCCTCGCACGATTTCCGCCAATATCTTCTTGGCAGTGCGTGTAAGACCTGTATAGTAGAGCAGGTGGCATGCCTGGTATTGTGGGTCGGTGAAAAGGTTGTCGCTGAGCCAGCTGATTTCCGGTGTCTGTTGGAAGCCTCCCTTTGTGGAGAGTAACTTTACGCCATGAAGGACACCGCCATATTGGTCCTGCCATCCTCCGCCCGTGGTGAGCAGTTGTTCAAGGACCAGGGTGCGGTTGCATATTTCGTCCTTGCTCCATCCCAAACCGCAGAAGTTGCTGATAGCGCCGAGCACCGTAGCAGCAAGTATGGAGCTGGTACCCAAACCGGAACCGGCCGGAATGGCACTGAGCAGGGTTACTTCTATGCCACAACCGAAATCCTTCAGTTGCTCCTCCAGGGACTTGTATTTCCTTTGGCAGAATCTTGGGAGGAAACCGGCCAGGGCCAAAGCAGCCTTGGGAATAGAGAATGGGGAACCCACCTTGGCAAAGTCGGCAAGTTCTTCCCAGGTAGATACCGTCTCCATGGCACCGAGGTCGATACTGCGAAGCACCATTCTGAACTCCTTGGAGGGTTTCACATAGGCCTGCAAGGGTGGCTGACCGTTCAGTTCTATGGCAAGGTTTACCACACTGCCTCCGGAAGTAAGGCAGTACGGCGGCGTGTCTGTCCATCCGCCGGCCAGGTCAATACGCACGGGGCTTCGTCCCCAGACTATCTGGTCGCTGTAGACGTCCAGTCGGGGCATCTGCTTTCTTGCCAGCACCTCCTCGGTCAGTCCTTCTCCAAGAAGCGAAAAGGCTTGCTTCTCCTGGGCGGAGCCATCCCCTCCGTTCAGTTCTATCAAACGTGAACGGAACATGTGGTCGTTGATTCTCTTGAGCAGAGACTCGCTTTCGGACAATGCCTCGGGGACAGGAACCTGAAGGTTATGGAACTCTTGAGCCAAGTCGTCCAGGTTCGTCTGGTAGAAGATGCTGCTGCGATGATTGCTGGCCAAAGTGGTCAGGTTGGCCTTACGAAGTTCCAGACGCTGGGCCTGAAGGCGTCGCAGATTGGCCCGGTCGCTTATCTCGTTGGCAGAAAGGCGCTGCATGCCCTTCCACATTGCCGACAAATCCTCCGAAGGTGTCTCCGCGATCATCCACTGGAGCAGACGTCCCATCACCTCCGTATCATTGCATACGGGGAAAATGCGGCTGTTCTGCAAGTCGGTGTTACCTTCTATCTCATCCACGGCGATACCACGCTTTGCCAGCCATCCGCCTACCGGACTCCCCAGAAATTCCGTGGCAACGTCGCGCAGGTCGCCACGCATGGCATCGTTGAAACCGTAGGGGCGGAGCACCCACTTGTCCTCCTCCAGGGGCACAACGTCCACACAAATGCCAGGAGCCAGGGCAACTGTCCATTCATTACGGGGCACACCGGTAATGATATTCTCGTGCGTTAGCGTCCAGGTGGAGGGAACGTAGGAGTTCTCTATCCAGATGTTCGGGTTGGAAGGTTCGAACTTTATCTCATGGCAACAGTTCTGGGTGAAGATGCTTGGATGTGCCTTCACGCCAAGGTGCATTATGGCACGCTGGTCATAAACCAGGTTCTGGATTGCCATGGTGGAACTTATCATTTCGCGGGACGTACCGTAATGATAGAATTCGCCGTCCTGCAAGGGCAGCACAGCCACTTTCAGGGCATTCAGTTCCTCGTCGACAAGGGTAGGATTCTCGCCCAAAGCCTGACCGAAGTCGCTATACAGGTCATAGTTCAGGATTTCGCCATCCTTGCCCGTACTCTTGCGCATAAGCATGTTTACGGCCTTGTCCGAAAGCAGCCATATACCTATATCCATAAGGAAGAGGTGGGTGTGCATCAGTTCGCCCAGTTTGTCCACCGTGGGCTTCTGGAGCACGAAATCCAACACTTCCGGAGTTTCCCTCCTGGAGAGGAATACGCCATGATTCTTGGCCAGCGAGGGATCTACCCATAATCCGTAGCATACAACATCGGCATCGGGTATCTGCTGCAACTTGCCGGCGCGTATATATACATCGCCGGATGCTATCAATGTGCGCAGGCCGTCAGGTGCGGCATTCATTATACGTTGATACAGGGGCAACTGCAATTGCAACAGGTTCTGTCCTATGCGCTGGCCACGTTCCCAACGGAAAACCGGTATCGGTGTAAGAACCTTGCCACTGGGGGCATAGGCAGGCAGGCGTCGGCTCTGGCCGCCGGCATGCAACAGGATACGCTTCTCCGAAGACAGCCATTCCTCAAAACTCTTTTCCGGAGCCTCGTCACGATGACATGCCTCCATCAACCAATTGGTTCCACCACCACTGCCCAATCTTGCACCTACAGGATCAGAGGTACAGAAATATTCTTCACGACTTACACCTGCCACATCGTGGAAACATTCCACGAGGTTGGGAGGGAGCGACAATAGTTTTTTCATATACTGAACTTATATCTATATTATTATGCAACGTCTATTATATGGCCAGGGGAAGCCACATTACCTCTCTGCACGCATAGGGTTTGTCAGGAAATCCTGGTAACTGAGGCGTATGCCGTCTTCCAGCTCGGTGCGGTATGTCCACCCCAGGGACCTGGCCTTGCTGACATCAAGAAGTTTACGGGGTGTACCGTTGGGCTTGCTTGTATCCCAGAGAATCCTGCCCTCGAAGCCAACCACACGAGCCACCATCTCGGTAAGTTCCTTGATGCTGAGTTCCTTGCCTGTACCCGCATTAACCGTCTCGTTCCCACTATAGTTGTTCATCAGGAACACGCACAGGTTGGCAAGGTCGTCCACATACAGGAATTCGCGCAACGGAGAACCGTCGCCCCAGCATGTAACCTCGTCCAGGCCCTGCTCCTTGGCCTCGTGGAAACGGCGTATCAGAGCCGGCAGGACATGGGAGTGTGTGGGGTGATAGTTGTCGTTGGGACCATAGAGGTTTGTTGGCATGAGGGAGATATAATCCGTGCCGTACTGGCGGTTCAGGTACTCGCAATACTTCAGTCCGCTGATCTTTGCCAGGGCATAGGCCTCGTTAGTCTTCTCCAGTTCACTGGTCAGCAGACAGGACTCGGGCATTGGCTGGGGAGCCAAGCGGGGATATATGCACGAGGAGCCAAGGAACTCCAGTTTCCTGCACCCGCTCTTCCATGCCGCATGTATCACGTTCATCTCCAGCATCATGTTCTCGTACATGAAGTCTGCCAGAGCCGTCTGGTTTGCTATGATGCCACCAACCTTGGCCGCCGCGAGGAAAACATACTCGGGACGCTCCTGCTCGAAGAAACGGTTTACGGCCTCCTGGTTTGTAAGGTCAAGTTCCGCATGGGTACGGGTTATGATATTCCTATACCCCTGCCTTTCCAGTTCGCGCACGATGGCGCTTCCCACCATGCCGCGATGGCCGGCAACATATATCTTAGAATTCAATTCCATACTGTTCCTGTATATATATATTATTATATAAGGTATTGGAGGAAGGAGGTGGAGAGTCTTACTTGACCAATCCCTTCTCCAGATACTCTGCCAGGTTGGTACGCATCACGTTGGCCACATGCTCGGCGGCAACCTTCTCCATATCGTGCTTTACCATGATAGCAACCAGTTGCTCAAAGGTTGTCTTGGAGGGATTCCATCCAAGTTTTGTCTTTGCCTTGGTGGGGTCGCCCCAAAGGTTGACAACATCGGTGGGACGGTAAAAGTCGGGACTAACCTCCACAAGTGTCTTGCCCACAAGTTCGGCAGGACCGCTCACACAGATACCCCTCTCGTCCATATCCTCGCCTTCGAACCTCAGCTCTATGCCGGCAGCCTTGAAGGCGGCATAGGTGAAGTCGCGCACAGAATGCTGTACACCGGTGGCTATAACGAAGTCCTCTGGTTCGGGTTGCTGGAGAATGAGCCACATGCACTCTACATAATCCTTGGCATAACCCCAGTCGCGAAGAGAGGAGAGGTTACCCAAGAGAAGTTTCTCCTGCTTTCCTTGAGCTATACGTGCAGCAGCAAGGGTTATCTTGCGGGTTACGAAGGTTTCGCCACGGCGCTCGCTTTCGTGATTGAAAAGGATGCCCGAGCAGCAATACATGTTGTATGCCTCGCGGTATTCCTTGATAATCCAGAAACCGTACAGTTTTGCCACAGCATAGGGGCTGTAGGGATGGAAGGGGGTATTCTCGTTCTGTGGAACCTCCTCCACCTTGCCATAGAGTTCGGAGGTAGATGCCTGGTAGATGCGGCACTCCTTCTCCAGATGATTGGCACGGACTGCCTCCAGCACACGGAGGACACCGGTGGCATCAACATCTGCCGTAAACTCGGGGGCATCAAAACTTACCTGAACATGGCTCTGTGCTGCCAGGTTATATATCTCCGTCGGACGAACGGCACCAATCACCTTGACGAGGGACATGGAATCTCCCATGTCGCCATAGTGCAGATGGAACTGGGGATGACCCTCGAGATGGGCAATGCGTTCACGGTAATCCACGCTGCTTCGGCGGATAACGCCATGCACTTCGTAACCCTTCTCAATGAGGAACTCACTCAAGTAACTTCCGTCCTGACCCGTAACACCAGTAATCAGGGCAACTTTCCTATTCTCCATATTTCTATAATGCTTTTATACTTTTTCTATCTTACCTGACTCACACGCCACTCACTCCGAGAACTGCTTTATCCTCTGCTCCTCGGACAGTTTGCAGATGAGCAGGGTATCGTCCTTCTCGGCCACGATGTAGCCATCAAGGCCCTGCACCACCACACGGCGCTCGTCGCTACAATGTATCACGCAATCACGGGTTTCGTAGACCTGGACATTATTGCCTATCACGGCATTGCCGTTCTTGTCCCGGCTTACGTTCTCGCGCAAAGAACCCCATGTGCCCAGGTCACTCCAGCCGAAACTGGCGGGGAAGCAATATATCTCTTCCGACTTTTCCAGTATCGCATAGTCAACGGAAATGCTTTCACACCGGGGGAACACCTCGTTTATGACCTCCTGTTCCTTCTCGCTTCCATAGACGGGAAGGATATTCTCAAATATCGCATTGATTTCCGGTGCATATACCCTGAGGCAGTTCACAATAGTGTTCACGCTCCAGATAAAGATGCCCGAATTCCATAGCATGTTGGGCCTGAGGATATACTTCTCGGCCGTAGCGAGGTCCGGTTTCTCGCGGAAGGCGTCCACTCGGTAAATCTCCTTGTTGCGCACGGAGGGACAACTCATGTCCGTCTGTATGTATCCGTAACCGGTTTCCGGGCGTGTGGGTTTCATGCCCAGGGTGATGATGGCATCCGAACCAGAGGCAAAATCAAGGGAGCTCTTCACCACACGCTGAAACTCTGCCACGTCCAACACCAGATGGTCGGATGGACTTACCACAATAGTGGCTTTGGGGTCGGCACTCTTGATGCGCCACGAGGCATATGCTATGCAGGGAGCCGTGTTTCTGCGGCAGGGTTCAAGGAGCACATTGCCTTCGGGCACCTCAGGCAACTGCTCCATTACCTTTTCCTTGTAGAACTGACTTGTCACCACCCAAACGTTTTCCGCAGGGATAAGGCCTTTGAAGCGGTCTACTGTCATCTGGATGAAGGTACGTCCTGTGCCTAAGACGTCAACGAATTGTTTTGGGCACTCGGGTGTGCTCATCGGCCAGAAACGGCTTCCGATGCCACCTGCCATAATCACAAGGTGAGTGTGGTTTGCTGTATTTACATTGCTCATAAGCAATCTGTCTAAACGATTATTCTTTTTCAGCGGCGTTGCCTCGGGTTGTTTAGTCCCGGTCTTCGGGAGGGGACGGTCTTGCATCGTGAGGCGATTTCCGTGCTGCTATGTATTAGCCTTTTCTCTAAAGCTTGATCTTCTTCACGACACCATCCCAGGCCTTCACCTTGACAGTCACGGTGATGTCGTGAGCAAGGTTGTTCTTCACTTTCTCCGACTCGGGAGTAAGTGCACGAACGGCCTCGGCAGGGATGCGTATATCAGTGGTTATGTTCTCGTCAGAGAAATTGGCCACCACCATGTAGGTTTTCTTCTTGTCGCTACGCAGGAACACGTATTGCCTGTCCAAATGTCCGTTCACATACATCAAGTCCCAGAAGAGACCCTCGCTGAAGGCCGGTTCCTCCTCGGCAAGACGCAAAGTCTGAGTATAGAAGTCCTTCAGTTTCTTCTCCTCGTCGGTAAGCAGGGCGCCGTCAAACTTTCCGCCATTGCGCCAACGGCGTATAGTGTCCACCGTCCAGTAATCAAAGATGGTGGTACGGCCGTCCTCGCCAGAAAATCCCTCGCTGTCCATACCCTTTTCGCCCAGTTCCTGGCCGAAGTATATCATCATGGGGTTTGTGTTCATCAGTGTGCTCACGAGCATCATGGGGCGCCCCTTCTTGGCATCGCCGGCAAAGAAGTCGCTGGCTATGCGCTGCTCGTCGTGGTTCTCCAGGAAGTTGAGCATGTGGCCCTGTATGTCCTCCACGCTTTGCCAGCAGGAGGTCAGTTCCTTGGCAGAGCACCATCCGGCGCAAACAGCCTTGAGTTTGTCGTAGAGGCCAACCTTGTCATAAAGGTAATCGAAATGTCCGCGGAAAATGTAGTCGCGGTACAATTGGGGATTGTAGACCTCTGCTATGAAGATGATGTCGGGGAACTTTTCCTTAACCTGAGGAATGACCCACTCCCAGAACTCCACGGGCACCATTTCTGCCATGTCACAACGGAATCCGTCCACACCCTTCTCTGCCCAATAGAGCAGAATCTGGAGCATCTTGCGGTAGGTGTTGGGACCATAGTTCAGTTTCACCGTCTCGTACCAGTCGTTCCTGCCCGGCCATGCCGAGAAGACATCATTACCGGTTGCCTTTGCCGGGTTCTCTTCATAGAGATTGGACTTTGCACGCTCCTCCTGACTCAAGATATTGTCCAGGTGCAAGGGTTCGCCCATGTAGTAGAAATTGTTCTCCGGAGAGTAGTTGAGCGAAGTATCATCACCCTCGCCCAGGTCCAGGCATCCCTCGGGACATGCATCAGAGTGGTATTCACGTGCAACGTGGTTAGGAACAAAGTCCTGAATGACCTTCATGCCTGCCTTGTGAGTGCGCTCGATGAGAGCCTCCCATTCCTTTATGCGCTCGGGCACCTTGGTGGCCAGGTCAGGATCCACATCATAGTAATCCTTGATAGCATACGGACTGCCGGCACGGCCTTTCACCACCTCGGGATGATCCTTGCGGATGCCATATCGGCTATAGTCGGTTTGTGTGGCATGTTCAATGATGCCTGTGTACCAGATATGTGTAACGCCCATGGCCTTGATGTCGGCAAGGGCCTTTGATGTAAAGGCCGACATGGTGCCGCATCCGTTCTGACTCTTGCTGCCATACGGAACGGGATGTTCCACATTGGCACCGAACAAGCGGGTAAAAACTTGATATATATTCATAACCTGATGTACAAACAATTAAGCATGCAGGACGTTAGCACCCTTTGCTATCTTGGTTATCATACCAGTCAAAGCCTGACCAGGGCCGCACTCCACGAACTCGGTGGCACCGGCCTCGACCATTGCCTCCACCTCCTGTGTCCAACGCACACTGGCGGTCAATTGGGCAATCAGGTTCTGCTTGATTTCCTCGGGGTTGGTGTGTGCCTTGCCATCCACGTTCTGATAGATGGGGCATGTGGGTACATGGAATTCGGTTGCGGCTATGGCTGCTTCCAGTTCGTCCTTGGCAGGCTGCATCAATGGGCTATGGAAGGCACCACCTACGGGCAGAACAAGGGCACGACGTGCACCGGCTTCCAACAACTTTTCACAAGCCACCTCTACGGCTTCCTTGTTACCGCTGATAACCAGCTGACCGGGACAGTTGTAGTTTGCGGCTACCACCACACCCTTGCCTGCCTGAGCCGTCACATCGGCACAGATCTGCTCTATCTGATCGTCGGCCAGACGCATCACGGCAGCCATTCCGCCAGGAGCGGCCTCGCATGCCTTCTGCATGGCCTGGGCACGGGCGTAAACCAGTTTCAAGCCATCCTCAAAGTCCAAAGCACCTGCAGCGACCAGAGCACTGAACTCGCCCAAAGAATGACCACCTACCATATCTGGCTGAAAAGCCTCGCCCATGCACTTTGCCATAACCACACTATGCAGGAATACAGCTGGCTGGGTAACCTTTGTCTGCTTCAATGCCTCGGCATCGCCTTCAAACATGATATCGGTCAAACGGAAACCAAGTATCTCGTTGGCCTTCTCCATCATCTCCTTTGCAACTTCGCTGCTCTCGTACAGGTCCTTGCCCATACCTGTAAACTGTGCTCCCTGACCGGGAAATACAAATGCTTTCATCTGTTCTATGTGTGTTTAATTATTGTTTTATATACAAAAGGCGTCATAAAAGGCAGCCTTTACTTATTCTATTGCGTACAAAGATAATAAAAAAAGAAAAAGGACACAAAAATATACCGTAAATATTCCCGATATATCATAAAAATCCTTAACTTTGTTGAACAAAACATAAAGAAGCAACCACCCACAAACTCTCCGACCTATGGATTACGAGAAGATTGTAAACAACCTGGCACAAGAAGTTTTCGATGCAGTAAGTCCGCGCGTTACCCCCGAGGACCTGGAGCGAGTACGCCAGGCATTCCTCCTTGCCAAGGAGGCGCATGCCCCGCAGAAACGCAAATCCGGCGAGCCATATATATTGCACCCCATTTCCGTTGCCCTGATTGCGGCCAAGGAATTGCAACTGGATGCCAACACAGTAATCACGGCCTTCCTGCATGACGTCGTGGAGGACACGCCCTATACCGTAGAGGACATACGCGAACGCTTCGGCAACGATGTGGCAGGGCTTGTGAACGTGGTCACCAAGCAGAAAAAGGAGTGCTACCATACAACGAAGCAGGTGGACAATTACCAGCAGATACTTGCATCGCTGCACTACGACATTCGTGCCGTAATGGTAAAGATAAGCGACCGCCTGCACAACATGCGCACCCTACAGTCCATGCGGCCAGACAAGCAGATGAAGATAGCCGGAGAGACGGACTGCTTCTATGCTCCGCTTGCCAACAGGCTGGGACTCTTCGAAGTGAAATCCGACCTGGAAAACCTGTCCTTCAAGTACCGTTGCGAACTGGAATACGGCGACATAGAGCAATGGATGATACAGGACGAGGAACAAAACCGCGAACGTGTGGAAAGGTTCTGCAAGGATATCCGCGGCACGCTCCGCGACCATGGCATCCAGTGCGAGGTCAAGCCATACTGGCGACGCCCCTACTCCTTGTGGCGAAGGATGAAACAGTCCAAGCTTGACTTCTGGCACCTGCCCAACAGATACTACATCCGCATCACCTTCTGGGAAGACATCCTGGACGATGCGCTTACCGACAAGGACACCTGCCTGAAGATATATAACCTGCTGACACGTGATTTCCGTGAGCGCCCAGGCAGTTTCATCAACCAGATAGAACAGCCGAAGGAAAACTCCTATCAGTGCCTCCGCCTGATGCTGCTCTCCGACCAGGGCATCTGGGAGGACGTGCAGATATGCTCCGAAACCATGGTGCGCGCCAGCCAGGTGGGCTGCATCAACGAGATAGGAAACAACATAGGCAATTGGGTGAAACGCTTCCGCAAGGTCCTCGAGGACATCGTATCGCAGGGCAACGAGGCCTTTTTCCTTGAGCACATTTCATCCAGCCTCTATTACGACGACATCACGGTCTTCTCGCCCGACGGCAAGAGTTTCATTCTGCCCAAGGACAGCACCGTCATTGACTACGCCTTCAAGCAGGGCGACGAGATTGGCGCACATGCCCACTATGCCTACGTGAACGGCATCCTGAGCAGCGTGAAGACAGTCCTGCACGGCGGAGATTGCATCAAGCTGTTTACCTCGCCCGAGGTTGGACCTCGCAAGGACTGGATCAACCATTGCCAGACCTATGCCGCCAAGCGTTACCTGAGGCTTTTCCTTAAAGAAAGGCGCAAGATACGTGGAGGCGTGTGCCGTTGCCCGATATGCAACCCTCTGCCAGGAGGCGAGGTAATAGGCATCAGGGTACACGGGCATAAGGCCGGTACCGACGAATACGGGGACATCACCCTGCACCGCCGTTCATGCCCCGAGGCCATACGCATGGCCAGCAAGTACGGAGACGACGTGATTAGCATAAACTATGCCGATGATGCCTCTGCGCCATCCGTGGAAGTGCACAGCCGCACCTCCATCACTATCAACCGCATTGGCTTTGCCTACCCCATCACGCTGGAAATTACAGGCGTGGACAGGCACCGCCTGCTCATGGACCTTACTTCCGAAATTGCCGACCGGCTGCACCTCAACATTGACTCCCTCTGCATAAGCACCGTTGACCACATCGTAACCTGCAAGGTCGTCATCATGGTGCATAGCGTAAAGGAAATGGTCAGCACTATAGCGCACATTAGCACCATTCCCGGCATAGAATCCGTACGCCAGGTTCTCTGAAACAGGGATTTAATCTCTCGCAAAAAGAGTGGCAAAACCAGAAGAAATAGCAGAAACGGGCATAAAATACGACTTTCGGGCAAAGTTTATAAGCAAAAAGACTCTCAATCCAGAATAAATGCTTATCTTTGCGTCCGAAAACAAACGGGAATAGCTCAGTTGGTAGAGCACTGGTCTCCAAAACCAGGTGTCGGGAGTTCGAGCCTCTCTTCCCGTGCAACCCAAAACAAACTTGCTTAGACAAGAAACAGCCTCAGCACTACGGTGCCAAGGCTGTTTCCTTTTTTTTACATGCCAGATGCGGCAGAGAGTCATCAGGCTCTGCCGCTTCTGTCTATCAGCATCTTTATCTTGCCGTTGAACTCCACGGCTTCCATAAGCTGCTCTATTGTCAGGTGCATACGGTAGCGCCAATAATGATTGGCATTGGCAGGGTCGTTGATACGCTCCTGTTCAATACTGTCCGAGCGCAGGGCTTCGTCCATGGAGAGCCAATCCTGAAGTGAGATCAGGCACAACATGGAGGGAGAGAACAGGTGACGCGCAACCACCTCCTCACACAGCCATCCGGGCATCACCTCGGGGGCACGGCCATCCTTCTGAAGCATTTCGTTGAAGTAATGCTGGCGACGCTCGGCATCCTCCTGCCACCACAGTCGCAAGGTGGGCATATCGTGCGTGAATATAGTAACCACGGACATATAGGGATTGTTCTCCAGACGCCCGAAGCGTACGCCATACTCCTTGGGCATGGCCTGTATCTCCAGGGAGAGTATCCTCAGCTGGCTCATTACCGGAGCCACGCATGCAGGCACCATTCCCAAATCCTCGGCACAGCACAGCATCTGTGTTGCCTCTACCAGCGCCGGGAGTTTCTTCAGGGCCTCTGCACCCCAGAAGTCGTTGTGCCTGTAGTAGTAGAAATTCTCGTACAGACGATTGAAGGCCTCTCGCTCGGCAGAAGACAGTGTTTCATAGATGTAGGTCTTCTGTGCCGAAATACGTGGCACGAAACCATCGCCCAAAGGCAAGAACAGGACATTCTGCACCAACTTGCACAGGGCATCGCGCATGGCCTTTGGATTGTCGTCCACATTGCCAAAATGCTCGTGTATCTGGCTTTCGGTGATAAACTCCTCACGCAGACGGTACCAATCGGGTCCCATTGCCTCGAGGAAGGTGGAACGGAGTTCCTCCACGGCAGCCTGATCCTTTAACAGAGTGCGAAGGAAAAGGTCCGTTATATAAGGTGTGGTAAAGAACTTCTCCCTCCACTCCAGGCCAAAGCCCTCTATCTCCTCTACACTCAGGGGCAGACAGGGTTCGAAGTGCCCCATCAGGCCGCTTCTTGCCGAAGTGGGGATCTCCCAAATGCGGAAGAAGCCCAAGACATGGTCTATACGGTAAGCATCGAAATATTCTGCCATTTTGCGGAAACGGCGTATCCACCATCGGTTGCCGTCCTGTTGCATGCTCTTCCAATTGTAGGTCGGGAAGCCCCAGTTCTGTCCGTCGGCGCTGAAATCGTCTGGCGGAGCACCGGCAGAACCCTGCATATTGAAGTATTCCGGCTCTGTCCATGCCTCTACGCTGGTACGTGAGATACCAATAGGTATGTCGCCCTTGAGCAGCACTCCATTGTTGCGCGCATAGGCCGTAACCTCGGAGAGCTGGGTGGAGAGCAGATACTGGACATACATGTAGAAACCTACTTCCCAGGTCTTCTCCATGGCATAGGCGCGGACATCCTTCTCGTCATAGACGGAAAGCGCGCTCCAGGCTGGGAACCAGCTTGTTCCTTCCTGGTCGCGGCGATGGCAGAAGACGCTATACGAAACGAGCCATTCCTCGTTTTTGCGCATAAACTCCTTGTAAGCCTTGGAAGCAAGCACGGAGGTTCCTTCCTGCTCGTAGAGGCGATGCAGATAACGCATCTTCAGATGCAGGGTGCCTTCGTAATCCACCTGAGGCAAGGCATTCAGCTGCTCGCGGCTGTTCTCGTATTCCTGCATGAAGGCCTCGTCGGCAATGGAGGGCAACTGGCTCAGGTCCAGATACAAGGGATGCAGGGCATAGATGCTGATGGCATTATAGGGGTAGCAATCCCTCCAGGTGGAGGTCTGCGTGGTGTCGTATATGGGCAACAACTGTATCACCCTCATTCCGGTCCTGTTGGCCCAATCCACAAGCATATGCAGGTCGCCAAAGTCGCCTGCGCCCTGACTGTGCTGGCTGCGCAGGGAGAATACGGGAATGACCACACCGGCCGTCTTCCAATGCTCGTCGGCCATGCGCAAGCGGCGGTCCCAGATGACCTGCACGGTATTCTGTGCCAGAAGCGGGGTGGAATGCCCTCCTTGCGGAATGGACGGGGAGGGGTCTTGTGGCGAAAATCTGTTCTCTCCGCCTTCCCAGCAAATCAGTTCGCCCGTGGCCTCGTCCACGACCACGTATTTGTATTCAAACGGGAACTGCAATCCCGTGGCGCTCAGTGTCAGGCACCATTCGTGCGTGCCGCCACGGCTCATCCTCATGGCACGCTCGGGCATCCATTCGCCCAACTGGGGCAGGGAGCCAAGCAGGGCCAGCTGCTGCCCCTTGACCAACTGAGGTGCCTGCACACGGAAAAGCAGCGTGCGGTCGTAGTATGTTATCTCGGGATCCTGAGCCAGAGTCTGTGCCACACAATGGCTGTATGCCGAGGAATACAGATGACTAAGTTGCGGAATCTCCTTCCAGTAGTCCTGCAACAGAAAGGTCTTATCCTGGGCATAGGGGAAGGTTCTGGGCACTCCGCACCATTCCTTGCGCACCACTTTGTCTTCCGAGGCTATAAAATAACTATAGGAAAAGTTACGCACATCCTTTTCGTGCAACACCACTTCCCCACTCCAGTTCACTCCGTCCTGGGTGTTCAGCTGGTGCACATGTGTCACGTCGGCTCCTCGGCCTCGTTTCAGAACAATCTCCACACGCACATCCTCTCCCCATGCCGTGCGGTATTCAAGTTTGAATTGCAGTTTCATATCGTTGCTATAGCGATGTTTTTCATGTTTTGTCTTTTGCAAAGTTACAAAAAATAACGCACAATCCAACGCCAAGCGCCAAATAAATAGCAGGAAACAACTGGGCGCATGCCAGATTCACAATCTACGTGTTGCCGCATCACGTCTTCCGAAAGATTGCAAAACACAAGCGATATGTCATATTTTTTCATACGAAGTAAAAACATATAACCGCCATAGTACAAGGAGACCACCAGCAGAAAGAGCAAAATAGGTTCCCTGCTCTTTCTTTTAGAGATAATACTATCGATATCACTTTGGGACACAGTCTATTAACACCTTTATCCAAATGCCCAAACCGCCCAACTCCAGATATACCCAAACAGCCCTCCCGAAGACCGGGGCGAGACAACCCGAAGACCAAGGCGAAACAACCCGAGGACCGAGGCAAAAGAACCCGAGGACCGAGGCAAGACAACCCGAGGAGCAAGGCCGACGCTCGGGAGGACGGCGCCCGTTTTCCATTCGCACAAGACAAAATGTAATGAAATATCAACCCTAAGCAGCACGCAAAAGCATTTCCTTGCCAAAAATGGGCAAGATCCGCCGCCACGCCTTTTTTACTTCTACCAAAGCAGAGATTAGAAAAAAAAGATTTATCTTTGCATGGACAAAACCCCAAAGGGGAATAAGAAAACCAAGCAAGAAAGAAGAAAACAACACAATAATACGAAAATGAAGTACGGATTCGTAAGAGTAGGAGCAGGTGTGCCCGAGGTAAGGGTAGCCGATCCTCAGTTCAACGTGGAGGAAATAGAAAAACTGGTAATCAAGGCCCAGGCCCAGGGAGTGGAGATACTCGTAACCCCGGAACTGGCCATGACGGGATACACCTGCCAGGACCTGTTCTTCCAGCAGACACTGATGGAGGAAAGCGAAGTGGCACTGATGAAACTCATGGACTTCACACGCTCCATGGACATGATAATAGTGGTTGGCATGCCGGTAACATGCCCCGGAGGACTGCTTGACTGCGCCGTGGTATTGCAGAAGGGCAAGATACAAGGTGTGGTTGCAAAGACTTTCCTGTCCAGTCACAAGGACTGCTGCGAGAAACGCTGGTTCAATTCCATCGGAGAGATGTCGGAAGTGAAGGTATGGCTCTGCGGAGAACTGGTAGAGATCAGGCAGCACCAGATTTTCAACACCCCGGCATGCTCCTTTGCCATAGAGATAGGACAGGACCTATGGGCTCCCTGCCCACCCAGCACCCAATTGTCGCTAATGGGCGCAGAGATTATCCTGAACCTGGCCGCCGACACATCCCTGGCGGGCAAAGACAAGTATCTGAGAAATATGGTATGCACCCAGAGCGCAAGATGCTCCGGAGGCTATGTCTATGCCGGAGCGGGCTTTGGCGAGAGCAGCACTGACATGGTGTTCGGAGGTCTGGCCCTTGTGTGCGAGAACGGCGAAATGCTGGCCGAGAACCTGCCCTTCAGCATGGAACCGCAACTGGTAATGAGCGAAATAGACGTGGAGCACATCAGAAGCGAGCGCAGGACAAACAAACTCTTTGCCGACACTGCCAAAACATTGTCTCCCGTCAAATGTCTGCACATTGACACAGACATGATGGTAAGCCACAACCTGGAACTGAGCCGCACATACTCGGCACACCCCTTCATACCCGGTTCAAAGGATGCCCTGGACAAGCGTGCTGAAGAGATATACAACATCCAAACCCTTGGTTTAGCCAAGAGACTGAAACACACTGGTTGCAAGACCGTTGTGATTGGCATCAGCGGAGGTCTGGACAGCACCTTGGCACTGCTCGTTGCCGTAGGTACATACGACCGTCTGGGACTGAACAGAAAGGGCATCGTGGGAGTTACCATGCCCGGCTTCGGCACCACAGACAGGACCTATACCAACGCACTCTCCATGATGAAGCAACTGGGCATCACCATGCGTGAGGTGAGCATAAAGGATGCCTGCATACAGCACTTCAAGGACATCGGCCACGACCAGACGAAACACGACGTTACCTATGAGAACTCACAGGCTCGCGAGCGCACCCAGATACTGATGGACATAGCCAACCAAGTGAACGGCATGGTCGTGGGCACGGGCGACTTGTCGGAACTGGCCCTGGGATGGGCCACATACAACGGCGACCACATGTCCATGTACAGCGTGAATGGATCAGTACCCAAAACTCTGGTGCGTCATATCGTGGCCTGGTATGCCGAGGTACAAAAAAGCACTGCCACAAGGGAGATACTGAAGGACGTTATAGACACCCCCATATCACCCGAACTTATACCCGCCCACGAGAACGGCGAAATAAAGCAGAAAACCGAAGACCTGGTGGGTCCATACGAGCTGCACGACTTCTTCCTGTACCACGTCTTGCGCAATGGTTTCCGCCCTGGCAAGATATACATGCTTGCACGCCATGCCTTTGACAACGGGCAGTACGACGATGATACGATAAAGAAGTGGCTTTCAACCTTCTGCCGTCGTTTCTTCAACCAGCAGTTCAAACGTTCTTGTCTGCCCGACGGCCCCAAGGTAGGCACCTGCGGCCTGTCGCCCCGAGGCGATTGGCAGATGCCCAGCGACGCCTCTTCGGCAAGCTGGATGAAGGAGTGCGAGAACCTTTAGAAGCGCACATAGCAAAGAACTAAGGAAGAGTGCCGGATTGCCATTGTGGTGGCAATCCGGCACTCTCTGTACAACATGGCATAACAAAGATTAACACACGCGCACGCACATTTTAATAAGTAACAGGTCTAACGTATGGGATTTTTTCGTAACTTTGCGCGTGATTTTCGTAAAACAAAGACACTACACACGCAAAAGAACAATATGAAAAAGACATTCCTACTCCTCATCCTTGCCCTTGGAATATGCCTGGGCATGGATGCCCAATCCCAGAAATCGGTAAGAAGCGAGATTACACCCAATGGAAGCACCAGGGCAGAAAACTATGCCGAGATACAGTTTGACACCCTGAGATGCAATCTGGGCATATTCCCCGAATCCGACCCTGTGCGCCAGTACAGTTTCGCCTTTACCAACGTAGGTACCGCCCCCCTCATCATCAACCAGGCCTTTGCCTCATGCGGATGCACCGTACCCGCCTTCACCAAGGAACCGATTAAGCCTGGCGAAAAGGGAAGCATAGACGTAACCTATAACGGCAAGGGCCTGCTGCCCGGCCGGTTCTCCAAGACCATAACCGTGCGCTCCAACGCCAAGAACAGGATTGTACGCCTGATCGTGGAGGGAGAAATGACAGAATAAGCACACTGGCTTACAACATACAATCA
Source organism: Bacteroidaceae bacterium (assembly GCA_045612965.1). Classification (GTDB taxonomy): domain Bacteria; phylum Bacteroidota; class Bacteroidia; order Bacteroidales; family Bacteroidaceae; genus Physcousia. Next base: position 95,827 of record JAZLAC010000005.1, read on the forward strand.
GTTTCCGAAGGCAACGTGGCACAGAGCACTACCAGCAAGGCAGAGAAGATAATCCTGGGCATCGACCCCGGCACCAATGTAATGGGATACGGCGTAATCCGTGTCTCTGGCAAGAAGGCCGAAATGATAGCCTTGGGAGTCATAGACCTGCGCAAGTATGGCGACCACTATCTGAAACTGGGCCACATTTTTGAACGCATCACAGGCATCATCGACTCTTACCTGCCTGATGAAATGGCCATTGAGGCGCCCTTCTTCGGCAAGAACGTGCAATCCATGCTGAAACTGGGCAGGGCACAGGGAGTGGCCATGGCGGCGGCAATACAGCGCCAGGTACCGATAACCGAGTATGCCCCCATGAAGATAAAGATGGCCATAACCGGCGTGGGTACGGCATCAAAGGAACAGGTGGCAGACATGATGCGAAGGATGATGCACCTGGACAAGGAAGAAATGGGCAAGTTCCTTGATGCCACCGACGCACTGGCGGCGGCATATTGCCACTTCCTGCAAATGGGCAGGCCAGAGACGGACAGGAAATACTCCTCGTGGAAGGACTTTGTGAACAAAAACAAGGAAAGGCAATCTGCCAACATAGCAGGCACACAGACAAAATGAAAGCGACAATAAGCATCACCGACGGCATAACACGCCACCCCGACTGGCGCATGGCAGAACCCGTAAACCTGGAAATACTGCCAGGCGAACAGGTGGCAATATGCGGAGACAACGCCTCGGGCAAGAGCCGGCTGGTGGAAATCATCACCGGGCACTACCCGCTCCTTCGCAACGAGGTGCGCTACGGATTTGACAATACCGGAGCCGAGGCCGGCACTCCCACACAGAAGCGACTCGTCAGCGAACAGATGCGCTTCATCTCTTTCCGCGATTCCTATGGCGACCAGGACGGCACCTACTATTATCAGCAACGCTGGAACCAGCACGACATAGACGAAAACACGCCCACGGCAGGCGAACTTCTGGAAAAGGTTCCCGAGTTCTGGCCGGGGCTGAGAGAGAAACTCTACCGCATGTTTGCCCTGGAACCGGTGCTGGACAAGTACATCATATCGCTCTCAAGCGGCGAGTTGCGCAAGTTCCAGCTGACACGCATCCTGCTTTCTGCACCCAAAGTCCTGATACTGGACAACCCCTTCATAGGTCTGGACGCCACCACACGCGATCTGCTAAAGGACCTTCTGGAGCAAATGACACAGATGACGGGGCTGACCGTAGTGCTGGTGCTTTCAAAGTACGACGACGTGCCCGAGTTCATAACACACGTGATTCCCGTAGAGGGACTCAGCGTACTGCCCAAGCAGACAAGGGAGGAGTTCATGCAAAACCTAGCCACCACAGCCGACGCCCTGCCCCAACATCTGGCGGACTGGATTTCTACCCTGCCCCAGAAGGACATTACCTCCATACCCTTCTACCCCCAGGAGGGAGGAGAGATACTGAACCTGAAGAACGTAAGCATACGCTACGGCAACCGTACCATACTGAAGGAACTCTCCTGGAGAGTGTGCGAAGGCGAACGCTGGGCCCTGCAGGGCGAGAACGGGGCAGGAAAGAGCACCTTGCTCTCCCTTGTGTGTGCCGACAATCCACAGGGCTATTCCTGCGACATAAGCCTGTTCGGGCACAAGCGCGGTAGCGGCGAAAGCATCTGGCAGATAAAGCGCCACATCGGATACGTATCGCCCGAAATGCACCGGGCATACCTGCGCGACCTCCCGGCCATAGACATTGTGGCAAGCGGACTTTCGGACAGCGTGGGACTATATTGCCGCCCCCGACCCGAGCAAAGGGAGATTTGCAGACAATGGATGGAGGTGTTCGGCATCGGAGACATCCAGGACAAGACCTTCCTACGGCTCTCCAGCGGCGAGCAACGGCTCTGTCTCCTGGCACGGGCATTTGTCAAGGACCCGGAACTGCTGATCCTGGACGAACCCCTGCACGGCCTTGACCTGAAAAACAGACAAAGAGTGCGTGAGATAATAAGACTCTTCTGCCAACGCCCTCACAAGACATTGATAATGGTAACCCACTACAAGGAAGAACTACCCGATTGTATCACACATAACCTGACATTAAAGAAAAACCTATGAAGAAACTTATCATAATGACCCTCCTGATGATGGGCACATGCACAATGCAGGCACAGGAAGTCTACGACTATCTCCTGGACAAGTCGGAACAGATTATCGACAACCCTCAAAGCAAGGATTTCGACCTCAAGATAGCACAGTTCAAGGTTACGGCCATGAGATATTTCCGCAAGCACATCATCCAGCAGGAAGGAAGCATCAGCAGCATCTGGCTGGACGAGCAGGCACTGGCACTGAACGAGTTCGTCACAAACTACCTGATAGAACTTGCCAAAAACTCGCACGCCACAGAGAAGACACGCATGAAGATCGTATTGAAATACTGTAGGGCAAGCGAAAACCATGCCATGTTCAAGAAAGTGGATAAGGAAGAGGCCGAGGCATTCATCTCCGACAAGGGAGGATACACCCCCTTCAGTCTGAACACAAACTGGGTGGAGGCTCTGGCAGAAGCAAAAGACGACAAGAAGAACTAACGCCACCACACTGAATACAAGACAATGGAAGTAGCCATCGTAAAATACAATGCCGGAAACATATATTCGGTAATCCACGCACTGAAGCGACTGGGCATCACACCCACGCTGACGGACAATGCGGAACTCCTGGCCAAGGCCGACCGCGTGCTCTTCCCCGGACAGGGCGAGGCAAGCACGGCAATGGCATACCTGCGGGAGCACGGCCTGGACAAAGTGATACGAGACCTGCGCCAACCCGTACTGGGCATCTGCATAGGCCAGCAGCTCATGTGCCGCCATAGCGAAGAGGGCGACACGGACTGCCTGGGCATCTTCCCTCTGGATGTAAAGCGTTTCCAACCGGAGAAGCATACCGACAAGGTGCCCCAGATGGGATGGAACAGCATACACGACCTGAAGTCTCCTCTGTTCCATGGCATGGCGGACGGAGAGTTCATCTACAACGTACACAGTTTCTACGTGCCTCAGGACAAGGACTTCACCATAGCCACATGCGACTACATACTACCCTACTCCGCCGCCCTGAACAAGGATAATTTCTATGCCACTCAGTTTCATCCCGAGAAGAGTGGCAAAGTGGGCGAAAGAATACTTAGAAACTTTCTGGAACTATGATAGAACTGATACCTGCCATTGATTTGATAGACGGCAAGTGTGTGCGCCTTTTCAAGGGCGACTATGACCGGAAGACCGTGTACAACGAGGACCCCGTGAGCCAGGCCCTGGAGTTCCAGCGACTGGGATTCAAGCGCCTGCACATCGTGGACCTGGACGGAGCCAAGAGCAAGCACATCGTGAACGATGCCGTACTGAAAGCCATTACCCAGAGTACCGACCTGACCGTGGATTTCGGTGGAGGCATCAAAACGGAGGAAGACATAGAAAAGGCCTTCAATGCCGGTGCACACATGGTAACCGTAGGCAGTGTGGCGGTAACCGAACCGGACATGTTCCTCGGCTGGCTCAGGAAATACGGGAGCGAGAGGATAATCCTCGGTGCCGACGTACGAGGCGGCATGGTAAGCATAAATGGATGGAAGGAAGACTCTGCCGAGGAACTCCTGCCCTTCCTGGAAAAATATGTCAATGCCGGTGTGCGCAACGTCCTATGCACGGAAATAAGCAAGGACGGGACCCTGTCCGGCCCTGCCACCGAACTCTACTGCAAGGTAATGGCCAAATATCCCGGACTGCACCTGATTGCCTCGGGGGGCGTTTCGTGCAATGCTGACATACGGGCACTGGAAGAGAACGGCATACCCGCCGTGGTTTTCGGCAAGGCATACTACGAAGGAAAGATAGACATCAAGGAACTATGTTAGCAAAGAGAATCATACCCTGCCTGGACGTCAAGGACGGAATGACCGTAAAAGGCACCAACTTCGTGAACCTGCGTGCTGCCGGCGATCCCGTGGAACTGGGCAAGGCTTACAGCGAGAACGGTGCAGACGAACTCTGTTTCCTGGACATAACGGCCAGTTTCGAGGGACGCAAGACCTTTACCGAAATGGTTTCACGTGTGGCGGCAGAGATAAACATTCCGTTCACCGTGGGCGGCGGAATACAGGAAATCAAAGACGTGGAGCGCCTACTCAACGCCGGTGCCGACAAGGTGAGCATAAACTCGGCAGCCATATACACGCCCTCGCTCATAGACGAGATAGCAAGGCACTTCGGGTCGCAGGTAATAGTTTGTGCCATAGATGCCCGTCAGGATCCCGACGGATGGCATTGCTACACAAAGGGCGGACGCCAGCGCCAGGAACTGGGACTGTTTGACTGGGCGCACGAGGTACAGGAGCGTGGCGCCGGCGAAATACTCTTCACCTCCATGGATCACGACGGGGTGAAACAGGGGTTTGCCAACGAAGCACTCGCACGCCTGGCCGACAACCTCTCCATTCCCGTCATAGCCAGCGGAGGAGCCGGCAAAATGGAACACTTCCGCGATGCCTTCACCCTCGGCCATGCCGATGCGGCACTTGCAGCCAGCGTCTTCCACTTCGGAGAAATAAGCATACCCGACCTGAAGGCCTACCTCAACAAGGAGAATATAGTAATTAGACTTTAAGGACAACGCACCATACAGAACCAATAGAACAGAATTATCATGGAAATTGATTTCGACAAGATGCAGGGCCTCGTTCCTGCCATAATACAGGATGCCGAAACACGACAGGTGCTCATGCTCGGCTACATGGACCGTCAGGCATATGACCTCACGGTAATGACCGGCAAGGTTACCTTCTGGAGCCGTACGCGCAAGACGACATGGACAAAGGGAGAGACAAGCGGCAATTATCTCCACGTCGTTGACATTAAGAACGATTGCGACAACGACACTCTGCTTATCCGAGTGAATCCCGTAGGTCCCGTCTGCCATACCGGTACAGATACATGCTGGGGCGAGAAGAACGAACCCATGCACAACACCACCGCCTCGACGGAGAACGGCAACCCTCTGCTCTTCCTCAGCGAATTGCAGGACTTCATTGAGGAGCGCCACCGCCAGATGCCCGAAGGGTCATACACAACTTCGCTCTTCCGCGACGGTCTGAACCGCATGGCGCAGAAAGTGGGCGAAGAGGCCCTGGAACTTGTCATCGAGGCAGTAAACGGCACCGACGAGCGCATGATATACGAAGGTTCGGACATGCTCTACCACCTCCTCGTGCTCATGACAAGCAAGGGCCTGCGCATAGAGCAGATGGCCGAAGAACTGATGCTCCGTCACAATCCCAATTGGAAGAAACACTAACTGCACGTCTATGACCATAAACTACACCAACGTCCACCTGCGCCACGAGGAAAGGACCATCCTTTCTGGCGTCAACCTTCAGGTTCTGCCGGGAGAGATGATTTACCTGACCGGACTGGTGGGAAGCGGAAAGAGTACCCTGCTCTCCAGCATGTACGGCGACACACCGGTATATAACGGCCGTGCCATGGTGCTAAACCACGACATGCGCAAGATCGGACGCGACAAGATACAATACCTGCGCCGACAGATAGGCATAGTGCATCAGGAACTGCGCCTGCTCTCCGACCGCACCATATTCGAGAACCTTGACTTCGTGCTCCGTGCCACCGATTGGGACAAAAGGGACCTTAGGCAGGAGCGCATAGAGGAGGTTCTCAATTGGGTAAAACTACCCGATGCCAGCAAGTGCTATCCTCACGAATTGTCTGGCGGACAGAAGCAATGCATCTGCATAGCACGCGCCATACTGAACCATCCCGAACTCATCATTGCCGATGAACCTACAGGACAGCTTGACATGGAAAGCGGAGAACGTGTAATGGCCCTGCTCGACGAAGTGCGCCGACAGACTGGGTGCTCCGTGGTAGTATCCACCCACAACCCGCAATGGCCAGAACTTTTCCCAGGCACGGTTTACGTGTGCGAAAACGCGACACTTACAAAGAAAACAAATAATCAATAAATACACAGAAAAGACATGAAAGTTTTGAAATTCGGAGGAACCAGCGTAGGTTCACCAGAGCGCATGAAAGATGTCTGCAGCCTCTTCACAAAGAACGGGGAGCAGAAACTCGTTGTACTCTCTGCCATGAGCGGCACCACAAACTCCCTGGTAGAAATCTCTGACTACCTCTACAAGAAAAATCCCGAGGGAGCCAGCACCATCATCAACCAACTTGAGCGCAAGTACATGGGACACGTGGAAGAACTCTACCAAACAGAGGAGTGGAAGGAAAAGACACGCGACTTCCTGAAGGAGCAGTTCCGCTATCTGCGCAGTTTCACCAAGACTCACTTCACCTCCTTTGAGGAGAAGGTAATCCTGGCCGAGGGCGAGATTTTATCCACAAACATGGTAACAAACTACCTGCTTGAGTGCGGCATCAACGCTATCCTGCTCCCTGCACTGGAGATGATACGCACCGACAAGAATGCGGAGCCGGACTTCCACTACATCACCGAGAAGTGCACCCACTACATGGAGGAGAATCCCGGTTATCAGGTATACATCACACAGGGTTTCATCTGCCGCAATGCATACGGCGAGGTGGACAATCTCCTGCGTGGCGGTTCTGACTATACCGCTTGTCTGATAGGTGCTGCCCTACAGGCCGAGGAGATTCAGATATGGACAGACATCGACGGTATGCACAACAACGACCCACGCTTTGTGGAGGGTACAACTCCCGTGCGTCAACTGCATTTTGCCGAGGCTGCCGAACTGGCCTACTTCGGTGCCAAGATTCTGCACCCTACCTGCATCCAGCCTGCCAAGTTCTCCGGTGTCCCTGTGCGACTGCTCAACACCATGGATCCCGAAGCTCCCGGAACCATCATCAACAATGACTTCTACGAGGGCAAAATCAAGGCTGTAGCAGCTCGCGATGGCAACACCTGCATTCGAATCAACTCATCACGCATGCTCCTGGCATATGGGTTCCTGCGCAAGGTATTCGAAATCTTCGAGACCTACCGCACAAGCATAGACATGATATGCACCAGCGAGGTGGGTGTAAGCCTCACCATCGACAACACGGCGCATCTGGCCGACATCGTTTCCGAACTGAAGAAATACGGCACCGTATCATGCGAAGAAAACATGTGTATCATCTGCGTGGTGGGCGACCTGCGTCCCGAAAACTGCGGTTTCGAGAGCATTGCATGCGATGCCTTGCGCAATATTCCCGTACGCATGATTTCATACGGTGGCAGCAACCACAACATCTCCTTCCTTGTAAAGGCCGAGGACAAGCAGCGCACCCTGCAGGCTCTCCAGAAGACCCTGTTCTAAGAACGTATTGACATACACCCCAAGGACAGACGGCATCCTTCCCCCAAAAGGGCGACAGGACCGCTGTTCTTGGGCAACACACAGAAATACCCACACATGTTTCCAACAGAAGAATTCAAGAAACTACAAACACCCTTCTACTACTACGACACCGACCTACTGCGCCAGACGCTCCAGGAAATCAGGGAAAACACCGATGCACACATGCACGTCCACTATGCCGTAAAGGCATGCGCCAACCCCAAAGTCCTGAGCATCATTGCCCAAGAGGGGTTCGGGGCCGATTGCGTCAGCGGAGGCGAGATAAGGGCCGCCCTGCAAGCGGGTTTCCCTGCCGACAAAATTGTCTACGCCGGTGTGGGCAAAAGCGACTGGGAAATAGAGCTGGGCCTTGAAGCCGGTATCTTTGCCTTCAACGTGGAAAGCATACCCGAACTGGAAATCATCAACGAACTTGCCATGCTCAATGGCAAGAAGGCACGCATAGCCCTGCGCATAAATCCCAATGTGGGCGCTCACACACACGCCAACATCACCACTGGACTTGCAGAAAACAAATTTGGCATAGACATGCAGGACATGGAGTACATCATCGCCCTTGCCAGGGATATGAAAGGTGTCCACTTCATAGGCCTGCACTTCCACATCGGCAGCCAGATACTGGAAATGGACGACTTTGCAGCCCTCGCAGGCCGTATCAACGAGTTGCAGGAGCGTTTGGATATCGCCGGTATTCCCACCATAGAGAATATCAACGTGGGCGGCGGCCTTGGCATCGATTATCAGCAACCGGACCACAATCCCATACCTGACTTCCGGGCATATTTCGAGACCTATCGCAGAAACCTTTGCCTGCGCCCTGGCCAGCAACTGCATTTCGAGTTGGGACGTGCTATTGTAGGTCAATGCGGCACACTCATCGCGAGTGTATTATATATAAAGAGTAACCCGATAAAGAATTTCTGTATCGTGGACGCCGGCATGACCGACCTCATACGTCCTGCCCTGTACAACGCCTACCACCACATCGAAAACCTTACGGCTGAATCATCCAAGGAATATGTTACCTACGACGTAGTAGGTCCAATCTGCGAAAGCAGCGATGTCTTCATCAAGAACTATGGTATGCAACGTACCAGACGCGGCGACCTGATAGCCTTCCGCTCGGCCGGTGCATACGGCGAAATAATGGCATCAGGCTACAATTGCCGCACCCTGCCACAAGGTTACACCACGGAAGACCTGAAGGCATAGCCCATCGGATTTGAAAAGCCCTTTTTACCGGCAGCGACAACCTGATATGACAAGTTTGCTGATTATAGCGCACGAAGAGCACGACAAGCTCGCCCTTCACCTCCCTACCCTGCTCTCTCAGCAAGGTACGGAGTTTGAAGTGGTTGTCGTGGACATGAACAGCGAGGACGATACCACAGACCTGCTGAAGTCCCTCAAGGAGAAACATAAGCATCTGCACTATTTTTCCATGCCTGCCAGTGCCAGAGACATCAGCCGCGAACGCCTCGCCTTGCATCTTGGCATGCGTTCGGCATCTGCCACAAATGTCATTCTCCTGGATGTTTCAACCCAAGTGCCCGACGAAAACTGGCTTGCGGCAATAGAAAACCGTTGGCGACCCGATTGCGATATAATGCTGATCCCTACAATACGGGCCAGGAAAAAGGGGCTGGCAGATTTTTTCTACGCCGGACACGAAGCATGGCGCAACACCATGCACTACCGGCAAGCACTTCAGGGCAGGATGTTTCGTGCCGGGACCATGGCAATCGGAGTGAGCAGGAACCTGTTCCTAAAGCATACCCCCACTGCACGCCAACTGGCGCTGAAAACCGGCACAATGGACATTTTTGTTTCACATAACGCCAACAGGCGCAACACCATCGTCCTCACCGAACCAACTCTGTTCCCTACCATTGATACCAACGGTAACTCACGTTTTTGGGCACAGAAAAGACTGTTTGACGTTGAGACACGTCGACATCTTGGCAAAAGGGTCAGACGTCATTTTGCCTACATCCTCCACTGCATTGGCACCATACACCGCGGTTCCCTTGTGTACAGCATAATGGACCTATGGGATGAACTCAGATGGTGCTTTACCCGCAAGAAAACCTTTGTCAAAAATCATTACTGACCTCTCTTGTCCATCACGGCATTCTGCGTGTGTTCAGGAAATCCCTCCGAGTTCTTCAGGTCTTAACTATTCTGTATACCCTTTTGTACGAGCGAAACTGAGGGCTATGGCATACCTTCGTTCCCTAATTTGAGATAACATTTTTAGTGAAAATAGTACATATTTGTAGAGGCACAATATCCGCTGACCCTCTATAAGCACATCCGGAAGGATGGCGCGAAGTAGTTGATCTGATTTCATAAGGCAAAGATAGCTCTTTATTCTTGAATATGGCTACACCAACCGGAAATATCCGCTAACCCATAGTTGCGTTTGTATTTCAACAGTTTAGAACAAACAAAAAGAGAGACCATTACTGATCTCTCTAAATGCCTTTTTTGAGCCTCTTGTCGGATTCGAACCAACGACCCCGAGATTACAAATCACGTGCTCTGGCCAACTGAGCTAAAGAGGCGGGTGGGTAAGCGAACTATATCGCGCCGCTACAACCAAGTACCCTTGCTGCGGTCAAGCCCTGGGGGAGTTCCGAGGGAGCATGCCGTACAGGACTTACCCGTGTTTGCGAGTGCAAAGGTATGGCTTTATTTTTAATATACAAAACTTTCAGGTACTTTTTTTCAAAAAAACATTCGTTTTCTCTTTACACATTATTTATTATTATAGGTTTTTGTAACTTTGTAACTCGTGAATAGAAACGAAAATAGACACATGGAAAAGCAGAAAGATATTTCAGTAATAGTGCCCCTATGGAACGAGGACGAGAGCCTGCGCCCCTTGCATGAGTGGATACAGAGGGTGATGAAGGAGTACAAGTTTGAATATGAAATAATTTTTGTGAACGATGGCAGTACGGATGCGTCCTGGAAAGTGATAGAGCAGCTGCACGAAGAGAACCCCGATACGGTACACGGTATCTGCTTCCGCCGCAACTATGGCAAGAGTCCTGCCCTATTCTGTGGTTTCGAGGCTGCCCAGGGCAAGGTGGTGATAACGATGGATGCCGACCTGCAGGATTCGCCTGACGAGATACCTGAACTTTACAGGATGATTACCGAGGACGGATACGACCTGGTTTCAGGTTTCAAGATGAACCGCAGGAAGGGCGACCCTCTGTCCAAGACCATTCCCACAAAACTGTTCAATGCCACTGCACGTGCCGTGAGCGGCATACACAACCTGCATGACTTCAACTGCGGACTGAAGGCCTACAGACAGGAGGTGGTAAAGAACATAGAGGTGTACGGCGAAATGCACCGCTACATCCCCTACCTGGCAAAGAACGCAGGCTTTGCCAACATCGGCGAAAAACCAGTGCGCCACCAGGCACGTCAGTATGGCAAGTCTAAGTTTATGGGCTGGAACCGCTTTGTAAACGGTTATCTGGATCTGCTGAGCCTCTGGTTCCTGAACAGTTTCGGATTGAAACCCATGCACATCTTCGGTTTCATTGGTTCGTTGATGTTTTTCCTAGGTTTCATTGCCGTGCTTATTGTTGGTGGTACCAAGTTGTACTGTCTGTCCATGAGCATTCCTCATGCCAGAATCACCGACATGCCATATTTCTACATTGCACTCACCACCATGATTCTGGGCACCCAACTGTTTGTAGCGGGTTTCCTCGGCGAACTTATCAGCCGCAACTCCTGCGAGCGCAACAAGTATCAAATCCGCACCACGATATAATGAAGAAGAGTATTTTGCTTATCCTGGTTTCGACACTGATGCTTATAACCTCGTGCGACCTGCTGAATTGCACGGAAACAGACGTCAGTGCCCTGAGAATAGAATTGTGCGACATTAATGGCAACCCGACCACCTTGTCGGACACCCTGACTGTTAGGGCCTGCGGTACGGAGATGATATTGCTGAACAGGAGTACGAACACAAAGGAAATCCTGTTGCCCCTGAGCTACCATGCACCTGTGGACACCTTCATTCTTCTGCATTACGGCAAGAACTATGCACAGGAAGACTCCCTTTTTGTCAGCAAGACGAACAACGTGTATTTCGAGTCGCCAGACTGCCCCACGGTCATGATGCACACATTGCAATCTGCCGAATGTCCCACTGCCGAATTCATTGCATCTGTCAGTTTGGAGGACCAGAAGGTCAATTTCGAAGAGAAGACCCACATAAGACTCTTCATCAAGCAATAACCTGAGAGAAATGAAGAGAACAAGAATATTACTGTTTGCCCTGTTTGTCCTGACTTTTTGCAATGCCTATGCACATGAGGTGACGGACACTGTAGAAGTGAGGGGCGGAGCAAGCGTCTTGACCGACAGTACTGCTACCGAGACGAAAACTGCAGGACGCCCTGGAGCCAAGCAATGGGTAGGTCCCAAGAAGGAAAAGAAATACTTCCTGGCAGGTTTCGCCGTGAGTGCCGACATCGTGGGTCTGGTAATGAAGGTTGCAGGCAGCAACTTTTCGCAAATAGAGATTGCCGGTCGTTTGAACATCTTGGAAAAGGTGTTCCCCATCGTGGAACTCGGCTTGGCGGAAGGCAACCGTATAGGCAATTCCAAGGACAACTTCTTCCACACCTCAGCCCCCTACTTCCGCGTAGGCTTCGATGTCAATGCCAACAAGAAGCGAGGTTCCAACCGTCTTATGGCCGGCCTACGTTTTGGATACAGCTCCTTTGAATATGACTTCAGCGGTCCCTCCATCCAAGACCCCGTGTGGGGAGAAACTATCCCCATAAACATGCAGGACATCCCTGCCAGTGCCATGTGGGGCGAAATCTGTATTGGTTTCGAGGCCAAGTTGTGGAGTTTCATCCGCATGGGATGGAATGCAAGATACAAGTTCCGCTTTACACAGAACCATTACGAATTCGGTGAACCATGGTACATACCCGGATATGGTCCTAACGTGGCAAACTGCTGGGGCGGTACGGTAAACCTTATCTTTGACTTTGGAAGAACGATGAAGAAAGGAAGGTAAGGGATAAAAACGGAAAACTGCGAGTAAGCGAGAGCAATGGAGTTTACTTCAATTGCCGAACCGACGCACGAAATAAGAGCAGAGGATGCTTGCATACTATGCTTTATGAGAAGGAGGAAGACGAATGTCAATATGGAGCAGGTTCAAAGTTGCGGTTAAGTGAGAACAGAATAAATTCATTTATTATGTCGAACGAGAGCAACTAAGACAAAGTCAAGACCGCAAAGCGGGATTAAAGCGGAACTTTGCGTTTAAGCGAGAGGAGGACCAAACTTGTTTGAGCTATGCCGAGCATGAGCAAAGTCAAGATGACATAAGTCGGATTATAACTGAAAACAACACACAAAAAACATGAAACTGAAGAAACGACAGATAGCACTCCTCATTTTCCTCATCGTGGGAACAATTTACGTTGCCATGACCAACGACAAGCCTGCCGCCCCACAAGTGCACAGGTTCTCCGAACGCATCTTCGGCACCACGATGAACGTAACATATACCTATAGCCAAGACCTGCACGACACCATCATGGCATGCTTGCGCAAGGTGGATGCCTCCCTGTCCATGTTCAACCCACAAAGCACAATATCCCGTATCAACCGAGGAGAAAGCGACACGCTGGACACAAACCTGCTAACCATCTTACCCATAGCACAAAGCATTTCCGAAGTCACCAATGGTGCTTTCGACATTACCGTTGCCCCCCTGGTAAACGCATGGGGATTCGGATTCAAGCAAGGCCAATTGCCTACCGACGCACAGGTAGACAGTCTTCGTGCCCTTGTGGACTACAGGAACATCTGCCTTCAAGAAGGACGTATCGTGAAGGCAATCCCCGACATCGTCATCGACCTCAGCGCCATAGCCAAAGGTTTCGGCACCGACCAGGTGGCAGACCTGCTGACCCAGTACGGCATCCAGGATTATATGGTAGAGATCGGAGGTGAAATCGTCTGCCGAGGCAGCAATCCCAAGGGTGAGGCATGGCACATCGGCATCAACAGGCCCGTGGAAGATAGCACAGGTACAAACAACGAGGTGCAGGAGATCATCAATGTGCACAACCGAGCCATGGCAACAAGTGGCAATTACCGCAACTTCTATACCACCAAGGACGGTCTCAAGGTATCACACACCATAGACCCTGCCAGCGGACGTCCCGTACGCCATAGCCTCCTGTCCAGCACCGTCCTGGCACCAACCTGCACCATGGCCGATGCATTCGCCACCAGTTTCATGGTAATGGGACTTGACAAGGCAAAGGAAATCTTGGCCAAGCACCCCGAACTGCAGGCATACTTCATTTATACAGACAGTACAGGCACCTACCAGACCTGGAGCAATATCAAAGCTGAGGAATAGACAACTTACCGAATCTATAAAGTGACACACTCCGACTTCTACAACCTGGCCACCTCACTCCCCCTGCTTCAGGGTATCAGTGCAGAACACATCCTTCAAATGCAGGAACGCGGAGCATTGCGCCTCGTAAGCATGGAACCCGAAGAGGGCGACATCATCCTGGAAGGACAGCACTGCAACACCCTCACCATGCTCATGGCAGGAGCCCTGGCATGCACCACCAAGGGCGAAGGCTGGACACTCTTGGAGGAAATACACGCACCTGCCATTATCGAGGAAGAAGCACTCTGGAGCCTATCGCAGAAATACGGACACACCTATCGTCCGCTGACCAACGGTCACCTGCTTGTCATCGATCGGCGCCATGTCATGCAAACGATGATGCACAACGACATCTTCCGCATAAACCTGCTCACCAGAATGGCAGCACGTCTTGAACACCATCACATTGCCACTCTGAAGCCAGCGCCACATAGCGTGCAGGAGAAAATAATGCACTTCATCCGTGAAAAGTCCCATACCAACACACTTCCCAAACGACTCTTCATCAAGATGAACACCCTTGCCACCATCATTGGCGAAACACGCCTCAAGGTCTCCATCGCACTGCACCAGATGCAAGAGGACTCGCTACTGACCCTGTCACGCGAGCAGATTACGTTTAGAGAGAGGTGAGCGGCGAGCGGTGAGATTACATACTTAAGACAACAGATAGACATAACAGATGGAAAATCCATTTTTCAATAAACGATACGATACACCACACGAGGTGCCTCCCTTTGACAAGGTAAAGTTCGAGCACTACGAACCAGTCATGATGGAGGGCATGCGACTGGAGTCGGAGGCCATAGAGGCCCTGTGCAACAATCCCGAAGAACCAACCTTCGAGAATACCATCATGCCCAAGACGGGAGAAATGCTGGAGAACGTTACCAGCGTGTTCTTCAATCTGCTCTCGGCCTGCAACAGTCCCGAGATGGAGGAACTTTCACAAAAGATGGCTCCATTGCTCAGCGAGCACTCCAACCGCATCACCATGAACGAGCGTCTCTTCCAGCGCATAAAGCATGTATGGGAGAAACGCCACGAACTGGACACCGAGCAGCAGATACTGATGGAGAAAATCTACGATGGTTTTCTGCGCACAGGTGCCAACCTTCCAAAGGAGAAGAAGGAGGAACTATCGGAATTGCGCACGAAGTTGTCACAACTGTCCCTGCAATTCTCGCAAAATGAACTTCACGACACCAATGCCTGGACCATGCACCTGACCGCAGAGGAGGACCTTGCCGGCTTACCTGAAAGTGCCGTTGCCGCGGCCCGCCAGGAGGCAGAGACACGTGGTCTGGAGGGGTGGGTCATCACCTTGCAGGCTCCTTCCTACGGTCCGTTCATGCAATACAGCCAGCGCCGCGACCTCAGAGAGAAGGTGTACCGTGCCATGAACTCCATCTGTACGCACGACAACGAGAACAACAACTTCGAGAACGTGCGCCAGCTGGTGAACCTGCGCCAGCAGCTGGCGCAGATAATGGGACACCAGACCTATGCCGACTTCGTTCTGGAACGCCGTATGGCAAAGGACGTGGCACACGTCACCGACCTTATGGACAAACTCCTTGAAGCATACCGCCCTGTGGCAGAAAAGGAAGTGGCAGAGATAGAGCAACTGGCCAGGGAGAAGGAGGGCGAGGACTTCGTGCTTCAGCCCTGGGACTTCTCGCACTATGGCTATTTGCTGAAGATGCAGCGCTACAACATAGACAGCGAGATGCTCCGCCCCTATCTCCAGCTGGAGAAGGTACAGGATGGTGTCTTCGGTCTGGCAACACGTCTGTATGGCATTTCCTTCGAACGTGCTACGGACATTCCGGTGTACCACCCCGATGTGGTGGCATACCGCGTGAAGGATGCCGACGGTTCGTTCCTGGCCGTCCTTTTGGCCGACTTCCATCCCCGTGCCAACAAACAATCTGGTGCATGGATGACCACATACCGCGAACAGTGGGTTGAGGACAAGACTGGCGAGAACGTGCGACCTATCGTATCCATAGTGATGAACTTCACCAAACCCACCAAGGAGCGCCCTGCTCTGCTCACCCTGGGCGAGGTGGAAACCTTCCTGCACGAGTTTGGACATGCCCTGCATGCCATCTTCTCGCAGGTGAGATACGAAGCTCTATCGTGCACCAACGTTTACTGGGACTTCGTAGAACTCCCCTCCCAGTTCATGGAGAACTATGCCACCGAGGCTGAGTTCCTGAACACCTTTGCACGTCACTACCAGACAGGCGAACCCATGCCCCAGGAACTTATCCAGCGCATTCGCGAGAGCCGCAACTTCCAGTGCGGATATGCATGTTGCCGTCAGGTAAGTTTCTGCCTGCTGGACATGGCATACTACACCCTCAGCACTCCCCTCACTCAGGACATCCGCACCTTTGAAAGTCAGGCATGGGAAAAAGCCATGGTGCTGAAGACCCTGGACGATAGTTGCATGAGCGTGCGTTTCGGTCACATCATGTCGGGAGGATATTCCGCTGGGTACTACAGTTACAAGTGGGCAGAGGTCTTGGATGCCGATGCCTTCAGCGTGTTCCAGCAGGAAGGTATCTTCAACACCGACACGGCAGCACGCTTCCGCAAGGAAATCCTCTCTCGTGGCTGTTCGGAACATCCCATGACCCTCTACAAGAACTTCCGTGGCGAAGAGCCTGGCATCGATGCCCTGCTCCGCCGTAACGGAATTGGCAAGTGAAAACTAACTCGAAGTTTTCAGAATACTCGGAATACTCGGAAAACACTCATACCCCCTAATATGACACACACAAAGAACACAATGCTTGACCGACGCTATCTGCGTATGGCCATTATATGGAGTGAGAACAGCTATTGCCAGCGCCGTCAGGTGGGAGCACTCATCGTAAAGGACAAGATGATTATCTCCGATGGCTATAATGGCACGCCCAGCGGTTTCCCCAACGTATGCGAGGACGACAACAACGTCACCCACCCTTACGTATTGCATGCCGAGGCCAATGCCATCACCAAGATAGCACGCTCGGGCAACAACTCGGACGGTGCCACATTGTACGTTACCGACTCGCCCTGCATAGAATGTGCCAAGCTCATCATCCAGGCTGGCATCAAGCGTGTGGTGTATAGTCGCGAATATCGTCTGACCGATGGTGCCGACCTCCTTCGCCGTGCCGGCATCACCGTGGAGCACATGCCCCTGGACAATCTCTAATATACCTTATATATATTATATATATGAAGAACAACTCACGCACGCCATTGCTGCTGGCCATCAGCATGGTCATAGGCATAGCCCTGGGCACCTTCACAGCCACACGCTTTGGCAAAAGCAACCTCAGCATCATAAACACTGGTAGCAGCAAGATCAACTACCTGCTACAACTTGTTGACTACAACTACGTGGATACCGTGGATGTGGACTCGCTGGTGGAGGTGGCCATGCCCAAGATTATCTCCGAACTCGACCCTCACTCTGTCTATATCCCAGTGAAAGACGTGGAGGCTTCCAACGAGGACCTGAAAGGTTCCTTCTCGGGCATAGGCATCAGTTTCCGCATGGAGCACGACTCCGTAACCGTGATGAGCGTAATACACGGAGGTCCTGCCGAGAAGGTTGGCCTGCTGGCAGGCGACCGCATAATCAGTGCCAACGGTGTGGACCTGTGCAAGATGGAGTCCACCGAGGTAATGAAGCACCTGAAGGGCGAAAAGGGTTCTGAGGTTAAACTCGAGGTCATCCGCCGCAAGGACAAGGAACCGCTCACCTTCACCGTCATTCGTGGCGACATACCAGTGGAGAGCGTGGATGCCAGCTTCCTCATCGATGGCGAAATAGGATATGTACGTATCAAGAACTTCGGCGAGAACACTTTCCCCGAGATGCTCACATCCCTGGCTCACCTGCACTTCAACGGAATGAAGTCGCTCATCATAGACCTGCGTGGCAATCGTGGCGGCTACATGCATCCGTCCATACAGATGGCCAACGAGTTTCTGGAAAAGGACCAGCTCATCGTCTACACCGAGGGCAGCAAGGTGAAGCGCGAGGACTACAGGGCAAACGGACTTGGTTCCTTCAAGCACCTGCCCTTGGTGGTACTGGTGGACGAGATGAGTGCTTCGTCCAGCGAAATCTTTGCCGGAGCCATACAGGACAACGACCGTGGCACTATCATCGGCCGCCGTTCCTTCGGCAAGGGACTGGTACAGCAGCCCATGGAGTTCAATGACGGCAGCGTGGTACGCCTTACCGTAGCCCGATACCACACCCCCTCTGGCCGTTGCATACAGAAACCCTATGAGAAAGGCCATGGCGAGGATTATGAAAACGAACTGCTCATGCGCTACCAGCGAGGCGAATTCTACGTGGAAGACTCCATTCGCCAGGACGGTCCCCAGTACCTAACCTCCATCGGACGTACCGTATATGGTGGCGGTGGCATACGCCCTGACATCTTCATTCCCGACGATAGTACAGGGGTAACCTCATACTACAAGTCGGCAGCCTTCAGCGGCCTCATCGCCCAGTTCTGTTTTGAGGTAGTGGACCAGAACCGTGAAATTCTGAACGAAATGGAAACGCTGGAGGAGAAGGTTAAGTGGATGGACAAGCAGAACATGCTGGAAAGCTTTGCACGCTACGGTCAGAAGCACGGCCTGGCACGTCGCAACCTCATGCTCCAGCGCAGTCAGAAACTCTTCCGCCGCTCCATCTATTCGGGCATCATCTACAACAGCAGCGACATGAACGACTACCTTCGCTTCCTCAATCAGGACGACCCTGCCGTGCTGCGCTCTCTGGAGATTATACGCGAGGGCAAGACCTTTCCTGCCAAGCCCTTGGAAACTGAAACAGAACAAACGGACAGCACATGCGTACAGTAATACAACGAGTCACCTCTGCCAGCGTCAGCATCGGTGGCGAGGTGGTGGGAGAAATCGGCAAGGGTGTTATGCTCCTTCTGGGCATAACACCAGAGGACACCCAACAGGATGCCGATTGGCTGGTGGGAAAGGTTAGCAGATTGCGCATCTTCGACGATGCCAACGGAGTGATGAATCTCAGTCTGCAGGATATTGAAGGCGAAGTCCTCGTGGTAAGTCAGTTCACCCTCATGGCCTCATACAAGAAAGGCAACCGTCCCTCCTACATACATGCCGCCCCTCCTGCCGTAGCCATCCCCCTGTATGAATACGTTGTGGCACAACTCCAGCAGACTCTCGGTCGCCCAGTTCCCACAGGCCGTTTCGGCGCCGACATGCAGGTGAGTCTTACCAACGACGGTCCCGTAACCATAGTAATGGACTCAAAGAACCCCGAATGAAGAAGAACATCATCATCATGGGTGCCACCTCTGGCATAGGTCTGGAAGTGGCACGCCTGTTTCATAAGCAGTGCCACAGCGTTGCCATTGCAGGCCGACGCCTGGAAAACCTGAAGCGTATTTCCACAGAGTTGGGAAATTGTCCCTATGCCCAGATAGATGTCACCGACACTCAGGCACCGCAACACCTGCAAAAACTCATAGAAAGTCTTGGTGGCATGGACATATATCTGCACGTCAGTGGCATAGGCAAGCAGAACCGCCAGCTCGACACCGCCATAGAACTCTCCACGGTAGAGACAAACACCTTGGGTTTCACTCGCCTGATAGACTACGTCTGGCACTATTTTGCCCAGGAGGGACACGGACACATAGCCGCCGTTACCTCCATTGCCGGTACCAAGGGTATGGGAGCAGCCCCCTCCTACTCTGCAACCAAGCGCTATTGCAACACATACCTCGAAGCTCTCTCGCAATTGGCACACATCAGGGGACTGGACATCACATTCACCGACATACGCCCCGGTTTCGTTGATACCGAACTCCTGTCCAAGGATTTCCATTACCCCATGATGATGAAACCCCAGCCAGTAGCACGCTCCATCGTCAAGGGAATCCTCTCAGGCAAGCGCATCGTTACCATCGACTGGCGTTTCCGCATCCTCGTCTTCTTCTGGCGCCTGATACCCTCCTGTCTGTGGGTAAGGTTGAAGATTGTTTAATCGCTACAAAAAAGTTCCGTGGTTTGGGACGCCACGGAACTTTTTCATTCGTTCAACGTTAAACATTAAACGTTAAACGTTATTATTCACCTTTGGTTCATCAAGCTAAAGCAGTCTACGTTAATCAGACATAGTAAAAACATACCCCGTCTGAAAGGAATCTATCTTATTACGAATCTCACTTGCAACAACCATAACGCATAATGTTTTCTCGTTGCAAATTTACAAATATCAAGTTTTCTACGCAAGAAACTTGACGTTTATTTCATTTGAGCAGACAAAAACACTATAAGCATCCTCGTCTTCTTCTGGCGCCTGATACCCTCCTGGCTATGGGTAAGGTTGAAGATTGTTTAATCGCTACAAAAAAGTTCCGTGGTTTGGGACGCCACGGAACTTTTTCATTCGTTAATCGTTAATCGTTAATCGTTCAACATTCAACTGCTTCCTTTATGCAATCCACGATGTAGTGCACATCATCGTCCGTAACATACGGACCGGCAGGAAGGCAGAAGCCAACCTTGAAGAGCTCCTCTTCCACCCCATTTGTATAAACAGCATTGGTAGCATACACTGGTTGTTTATGCATCGGCTTCCACAGCGGACGGCATTCCACCTTCTTATCTAACATGAACACACGCAGAGCCTCTACATTATCGTTCGGCTGACAATCCGTGGTGGCACTCTCCACCTGCTTTATCACACCCGCAGCACCACCCACGGCACTCTTTATCACCTCCTTGTACGCATTCTCCTGACCTACCACCTTCACATCTGCATCCAAGGTAGCGGCACAAAGCCAGAAGTTGGAATCGTAGCGAGGGTCTGCTGGCTGTTCATGTAGGGTCACTCCCCTCACATCCTTCAGCAACTCCTTGTACAGTTCCTGCACATGCTTATGGTGAGCGATATGTGCATCAAGCACCGTCATCTGGCCACGACCGATACCAGCACACACATTACTCATACGGTAATTGTAGCCAATGGCAGTATGTTCATAATAAGGATATGCGTCACGCGCTTGGGTAGCATACCACATCACCTCATTCGCATCCTCCTTATCCTGGCAAATCAATGCACCGCCACCAGAAGTTGTAATCATCTTGTTGCCATTGAAGGAAAGCACGCCGAAGCGTCCGAATGTACCCAGCACCTGACCCTTGAAGCGAGAGCCCATACCCTCTGCTGCATCCTCTATCACAGGAATACCATACTTATCAGCAATTGCCATGATACGTTCGCAATCGTACGGCATACCATACAAAGCCACAGGAACAATAGCCTTCGGATACTTGCCAGTCTGAGCCTTACGGTCCAGGATAGCCTGCTCCAACAGCTCCGGATCCATGTTCCATGTCTCACGCTCACTACCCACGAATACCGGCTTAGCACCGAGATATGTAATCGGATGCGATGAAGCACAGAAGGTGAAGCTCTGTACCAAAACCTCATCACCGGCCTTCACTCCGCAAGCAATGAGAGCCAAGTGCACAGCAGCAGTACCAGCCGAGAGACATACCACCTTACGGTCCAGAGGTTCGCTACCGTCCGTCTTGCTATTGGCCATATTGGCCAAGTCCTGCTCAAAAGCATTCACATTAGGCCCCATCGGCACCACCCAGTTCGTATCGAACGCCTCCTTCACATATTTCTGTTCCGCACCGTCCTCGCTCATGTGTGCAAGACACAGGTAAATCATTTTTCTTTCTTCTGACATAATGGTATTGTATTTTTAGTTTGTTTTCATATTGTGTATGGAGAGTATAGAGTGTATGGAGTATTACTTTTCTCTACTTTCTTTACCTTCTCTACTCTCTTTCCCCTCTCATCTCACACCTCTTCCCCGGCGAACTTTACCTTGAAGCCAAGGACAGTAGCAAAGATCATCTCTATATCTTTAATGAAACTATAGTTGCGGTAATAGTAGCAGTTCAGTCTTACCTTATCTGGGTAGATGACGTTATCATTGTATTCCGTAGCAATTTCCTGCATAGGACGGGTATCACCATCCGCCTGCTTCCTTGCCACATATTCCGAAATCATCTCATCCTCCAAACGATATTTCAGCGTAGCAGGACCTGTAATGCCAGGACGCAACTTGAGCACATCCCTGTCATCCCCCTCCAGTTTGTCAGCATATCCAGGCACATCGGGGCGAGGACCCACAAAACTCATGTTACCTATCATCACATCCCACAATCCTGGCAATTCATCCAGTTTGTAATGTCGCAACGTTGCACCAAACGGAGTGATACGGCTATCCCCAGCCACAGATACAGTAGAACCGTTATGGTTCACCGTCATCGTGCGGAACTTATGACAATTGAACAGTTTGCCACCCTTTCCCACACGCTTCTGCACAAAGAAAGCAGGACCACCAGGCATCCTCACCTTCACCAAGATGGCAACAACTAAAAGAACTGGCCACAAGAAACAAAGACCGATAAAGGCCACCACACGGTCAAATAAGAATTTTAGTATCATAGGTATATTGATTTTTGACAAAAGAACATAACAGACTACTCTGTCTTTAAGATAAATCCCAATAGACTGGTCCATAATTGCTTTATCACACTCTGCTGAGCAATATCGCGATATTTCCAACGATATTTGATCATGTTATAGACAATATGAAACCTCTGTTTCCAATCTCCTTCAACTGTATTGAAAATATAGCTGTCATCATACAGGACAGAGGTCATCATTTTCTGAACGTATGGACTCTCGCACATCATTGCAGACTCTGTTTTCTTGATCCCGAAAAAATCCACCGCTATAGCATTCATAGCCACCAGGAATCTGTCAATCTTGTACTCCACACAAAGTCTATGTAACTCTTTCCAATCAATATCTGATTGGTGTTTCTTTACAAACATCACCCAATCCAATACCTGCTTAAGTCTTAGACCCTCAGAGATAAAATGTATAAAGGCATGATATGTCAGAAACAGTGCATTAAACATTACAGGGGGCATCAGTACAC
Organism: Bacteroidaceae bacterium; assembly: GCA_045612965.1. Lineage (GTDB taxonomy): Bacteria > Bacteroidota > Bacteroidia > Bacteroidales > Bacteroidaceae > Physcousia. Next base: position 118,723 of record JAZLAC010000005.1, read on the forward strand.
TTGAGTTAGGAAAACATTCCAAATCTTCAGTAGCCAATATCTCACATAGTTTTTCATTCAGCTGCTTATAGTGCCTTCCGCCACGTGTTGCTACAAAATATTGGTGGTTTTCAAAACTCTCACCATTAATGCTGAATTCAGAGTGCTTGTACCAGCTATCATCTACATGAACTCCCGTTTGTCTAATCAACTCATTCCCTTTCTCATAGTCATTGAATAGATAGCAATCGACATCTCCAATGCTCCGATGCAATGGATTGGGATACATCATAGCGCAAGCCTGTCCCTTCATCACCATCATCTGGCAATCGTGTTCTTTCAGAAAAGTTCCAACCTTGTTCATCACAGCAATCTGCTTTCTGTTACGGTGTTCCAGTTGCGATGTAATACCCCAAAGACGTCCTTTTATCTCGCGCGCCCAATCCTCTTTAGGGAGCAAATCCCCATGCGTATGATATAGATTCTGAATTCCATCAAAGAATACGCCACCCACACCCTGCATTAGAGCTAAATCTGTAAGCACCTTCCATTCTTCTCCTCCACAAGATTTTAATGCCTCAGCTTCCGATGTGGTGATAGGAGATAGGTTCAAACCAGCTTTGAGAATGCAAATAAAGTTTGGGGATTGCATAGACACTGTTTAAAATAAATACTTCTCATCAGACAAATCTGAATACACTCGCTCCTCTAAGTTCCAAGTTGAAGAATGTTGTTCATACTTAATACGCTCTGGAGATGGTATTTTCATATAATCTCCGAAACGATTCTTTAAGAAATTTTCTAAACCTGCTGCTACATACAATTGGATAGTTTCAAAGTTAGCCAGTTTCACGTGTTCAAAGTCTTTTCTTAGATAAGTTCCATTCTTAAATAAAGCCTTACCCAAGAAATTGCAATAATAATCAGACGACTCATTTCTAAATCGATACACTTGTTTCAGACCATACGATAGCAAAAAGCGCTTAGGCAAAAGTTTCATCAGTTTTAGTGCCCAAAAAACAGCATTACCACGACGATGATATTCCTTATTGGCCAAACCCTTCACTATAAGATATTTTGCCCAGAAATATTGCCACCTTCTTTTCAACATATTGTTGGGGCAAGTATGCAGGATGAAGATGTCTATGTAAATTCCATGATGGATGTTCCAACCTTTTAGAATCTCTTCTTCGTAATACGAATTGTTCAGTCTAACCTTTGCGGTAATTACTCTACCATTGGCACCTCCCAACTCTTGAAGATAGAACTTCTTTTTGTCCCCAAGAAGATTAAATTTTTCACGAAACTTTTCAAAGTTATCTGGGGTCATAAAGATGTCCAGATCATCATCCCATGGAATAAAACCACCATGTCGTTTTGCTCCTAACGCACTTCCTCCCATTAAGCAATACTGTATGTGATGCTCTTCACAAAAAGCGTGCACATATTGTGTGATATTAAGAATTACATTCTGCAGTTCCTTAAATCCATAAGTATCCGCAGTCTCGCTTCGCATCAGATTATTCATATTTCATTCTTTTATCCATCAGTTTTCTAACAACATTTCTTAATGCCTTAGGCATTCCATAGTACAGGTCAAAAATCCACTTTTTCTTTGGTGTAAGATGTACTTGTACAACTTTATCAAAATCCCATTCTTGCAAATGCTGGAAGAATATTTTACGTTCAGCCTTTTCTTTAGAAGGATTTTTTAGACATCCATTTTCATTGATTGCGCATTGTATTGGGAGTGTAACAGCAGAAACCTTGCCTGAATTCACAATTTGTTGAAATAAAGATTTTCCAACATCCGTATTACACAATATCATTGACACCCCCTCTTTAGCATTCAATTCTGACGCATATTTTTCAATGCCCCAATAGTCTCCCAATGTAATATCTCCAGCACGTTCAGGACATGCCCATTTACATTGATAGCATGATGGTCTGAGTGTAATGTACTTCTGAAAACCAAAATAATAAGGGAACTGATAATGTAGTCCTAAACGAATCTTATTACCATCAGTGTGCTTTATGGCATAAGACTGAGGATGCTTTACATCAGCCGACTTATATCTAAACTGAAACCACTCAACCTTTTTACCATTTTTCTTTTCATACCACTTTATGGTTTTGTCAAACAAACTTTGACTAGGCACACCATGGCAAACAAAGTCCACAAGTATGAGGTGATCACGTTTATTGCCCACAAAATTCTTCAGAGCATTCACTTGACATGGAGTTCCACAAAACAAGGTATATCTCCCTTCTCTGAGATCTTGCTTTATTTGACGATACACTCCTCGCAGATCACTCTGAATGTACTTTGACTTCAATAGTGGTTTTAATTCGTCTGCATTGTCTGCCCTTGTATGTACCAAATGAATTTGATTGTCAAAAGCAGCACCCCACACACGACCACTTTTATTCAACACCTCTTCTGCAAGAAGCCCAAAAACACCACCCGAAGAACCCGCTTCACGTTTTGAGTCATCAGTAGCAAACACGGCAAAAGAGTTTTCTGCGGAATCATTCTTTAATGGAGATAATGCAGGACAATTCTTCACGCAAATACCACATGAAATACACGTCGCCTCATCTACCTTAGGGTATTTGAACCCCTCTGAATCTTCATAAAAAGAAATCGCAGCCTTTGGGCAACAATCGCCACAAAGCATGCAACCCGTGCATTGTTCTTTTTGCAGAAATGCAATAGTCTTATTTTCGGTCATTTACTTTCTTCGCTAAGAGTGTAGAACTTACTCCTTCAGTGTGCGAGAAGAAAACTATTTTAGCACCCACTTTTGCAAATTCCTCCTCATATTTATTATACAGAGGTGTACCCTTCCATTCGTCACCATGGAACATGACATCGAACTTCAAGTTCTTCCATGCCTCTAACTTATCCATCGTTGTCTGTGGCACTACCTCATCAACATATCTGCATGCAGCAACTATTTCCATTCTATTTTCAAAGGGAATAATCGGAGTTTTGTTTTTGTATGCTTGCACTAACTCGTCTGTACTAACACCAACTATCAAGTGTTCACACATTTCTTTAGCACGCTTGATAATTCTCAAATGACCAACATGAAACATGTCATAAACACCGGTTGTATATCCAACCTTATACTTCTTTTCACTCATAAGTTTTTTGTATTTAATATTATGAATAATTAACTTCTCGCAAACGTTCTAAACACCCATCCTCGCACACTGTTAGGCATTGCCACCTGAACAGCAAAGCGGATAGCTACATTATACAGATAGCGTCCAAAACCTATCACGCCATGCTTCCACATATAGTGTTGTAGCGATGCCTCGCTCTTGAAGTAACGCCATCCACCACGACGTTGATACATCTCCTCGCCAACACGCACATCAACTAGGTTCTCCTGAATATTATAGAATTTATATCCAGCCAATGCCAGGCGAATCCATAGGTAATAATCCTCCTCACAATACCAATCAATATAACCACCCACCTGTTCCAAGTGTGACTTACGCATCATCACAGTAACAAGGTTCATCGGGCAGCGAGATTTCAAATATGCCTTGATATCTGCATCTTGCTCGGGCACTATTCTTTTACCAACAACGTTGTGTGTCTCGCCTATAAATTCGTGAATCAGTCCACCCACCACGGTAACATCAGGCTGTTGAGCAAAAACCTCCAACTGCTTTTCAAATCTGTTGGGTACAGAGATATCATCAGCATCCATCACCGCTACCAATTCACATTTAGCTGCCAACAGCCCTGTCTGTCTAGCAGTAGCATGACCTTGATTCACAGGCAGCCATATCACATTCAATACCTTTATTTCCTCTTGCAATACAGCAATTGCCTGCTTCAATTCCTCACCCACAGGACCATCCACCACTAGCACTACATCGCTTGGCTTCACTGTCTGTTGGTATATACTACGTACTGCAACTAAGAAATCTGCCGGCTTATCATTCTTGTATACCGACATGCATACCGAAAAAGGTTGTGTCATATTGTCAAATATTCTTTAATTAAACTTTACCCAAGCAATACATCATAATGCCATTGATATACCCCAAACATCTCGTTAAATAAAATATAAAATTATATTTGAAAGGAGATTTAATCCATATTCTAGTTGTTGCTACAAAAAGTCTAATTCCATTTTGAATAATGTCCTTTTTCTTTCTTTTTGATGTCACAGCACTACCCGTTCTGTACCTTCTATAATAGATTGCATCCTTGGATGTATAATTTACATACTTGAATTTATCCGAGATAAGAAACACAAATAATGAATCTTCACCATTACTAAAGCGAACATCAAAACGACGACCTTGTATGAAGCTCATCCCAATGAGCTTCATACAAGGTCCCGAAAAATAATTTCGGGACCTTGGATAGAATTGATGTCCAGAAATACTTTGATTATCATATATCTTAGTAATTGGATAGTTTATTTGAGTCATATCTCCATCATTAAACGCATAGGGATAGCACAAAGAAATAGTCTCCGTATCAGCCTTTTCGTACAACAACTCCAAAAACCTAGGAGACACAAAGTCATCATCATCAATGAATGTAACAAACTCACCTTTCACTTGGTCTAGTGCCAAATTACGTGCATTTGAAACACCACCCACTTCAGTATGAATGAAGTTGACCTTCATCCCCTGCATCTTCTCTGCAATATATCTCTCAATCGCTGATTTATAGGGTTCTGTACACCCATTCAACACCAAAATCACCTCAAAATCATCCTTAGGGAAAGTCTGTGCTACCAACGAGTCCAAACATTCCCAAAGATAACCTTGTGGTTTGTAGGTTGGGATAATGACTGATATTTTTAACATAATTAAATCGCTTTATGCGTTATTCGATACAAAATGTTCTGAATTCGTTTATACTTCTTATATGTATATTTATCAATCTTAGAATAGCGTTTTAGGAAACCTTCATGTTCTTTAGAGAAATGCATTTGACTCCTACGTTTAGCTTTAGAATACTCTTGGTCAAAGATATTAAACAAGAATGCACGAAGGTCATTGTTATTTCGCTTATCTTCTAAGATTGGATTAGCATTGAGAATCTGTAGGTACAGCTCATCGTTTTGATCTAACTCCTTCACTCGTTCCACCAATTCTTCAAAACTATTATAACGATTACCATTGATAAATGATTCCTCATTCAAATCAAGATGAATATTAGGGTCACCAACATAGATGGGGACTGTACGTGCAGCAAGCGCATCTACCAATTTTTCTGTAGCATAGCCATCGTGTTGTTGGTTTTCAAAAGCGATAGCAAACTTATGCTTTGTCTGAAATTCAAATTTATCCTTTATCGGTCCGCCTACATTATTCATGTATCTACCACCAGACGAAACCTGTTTGTACTGCGACAGCGCCTTAAACATCTTTGCACGAATATCTTCAGCAAAGCAATTTGAAACTACGAAACTACAAAACTGTTTACTCGTATCTACTGCCTTTACTTCATCTCGGTCAAACAATTTGTCGTATTGCTTACGATACTGAAACAAACGATACAATGGCATTCTCAAATAGCGGTCACCAAACGACATACGTTCAAACGCCATAGCATAATCACAAAGATTAAAATCAGGAGCAATGCATTCACCTGTATAGAAAATACGGATACAATCGTATTTTAGGTATTCATTACCAAAATTTGCATAAAACAAATAATCAGGATTCTTTTGGTCGATGATTACATTATATCGTTCAGACAACATTGATGTAAAATCATTGTTATTTACATCAAAATCCGAGGCAAAATCCACGAATGCTATTTTGATATTTTTTTTCATAATTGATTAAATCGGATGCTATCTTCTAGTTCTATTGTAAATTTTTTCAATTAATAAAGTTGTTATTCGTGGAGATATTTTGAGTAAAACACCTTCGATTTGATATTTTAAAACAGCACTCTTAATCATACAACTAAACAACTGGTTATTCTTCTTCAAATTCTCAATAAAAATAACTTTATCTTTCTTTGAAAATAAATAAATCCAATAAAAAGCTGTATTTATACATACGGAAATTTGCCTATAAAAATATAGAGCATATTTTTTCTGAATATGTTGCTCTTTAACAAAACTCAATAATGAATTTGAAACTTTCAACATATCTAATCCATTTTTTAATTTGTAATGTGCAGTGATACTCCCCGATACTCGCTGAAGATAATTATAAGATATTTCTGTATCAGATGTAATTTTATTGGCTAAGTACACAACTCGAGGCTTAAACTCTGTATCTTCATGATAAATGCCTTTGACAAACTCTAATTTATGGTCTCGTAAAAATTGAGATCTAAAAATAGAAAATGGAGCTGGAGTAGGTAATCCACCTTCAACTATAATATCTAATCCTGATTTAACTCCATCTATAACACAATAATCAATATCTTTTACAAAATTTTCAGCTTCAAATACCAATCTATACTGCAGTTGTAGGATATCTAAATTATCCTTCAACTGAGCAGTAATACGAGCCAAACAATTTTCATCAATAAAGTCGTCACTATCCACAAACCAAATGTATTCTCCCTTAGCATTAGAAAGACCTGTATTGCGAGCAGCACTTAATCCTTGGTTCTCTTGACTAATAATTCGTATATTTTTTGATTCTGTTGCAATGCGTTCAGCGACCATCAAACTATTATCAGGACTCCCATCATTTACCACAATAATTTCATACATGTCGAAAGATATATCCTGATTAAGACAAGATAGAAGACACTTCTCTATATATTTTTCAACGTTATAAACAGGGATTATAATAGAAAGTTTCATGATATTATGTTATTTAGAGTTTACCCACTTCCCAAATAAAGGTCCAATTTTCTCCGGTTATAATTGAGTAAAGTATTATTATAACTTGTATAAATATTATTATAGAAGCAATAACTGTGTGTAGTGTAATGTTAGATATCTTGTAGAACGAATTATAGTAATACAGTGATAGTATAACTAATTCACAAACACTAAAATATAATGCTAATCTTCCAAAATAGATATCGTGTTTACATATCAAATACATACATATTCCTATAAAGAGGAAATTGTAATATATATGAAAATTAATCTTTGAATATTTTGCTGATAAAACTTTTGAATATACTATAAGAATAAAATATCTAAAACAATTATAAATAATACCTAAACCGCTACCTTCTTGACTTCTAGCAACTCCATCCTGCATTTTTTCAAATTGGCTTTCGTATTGTAAATCTACAGCGAAGCCAGCAAATAGCGATACTACGAAGGAATATAAACTTTCCCCAAATATAAGTAATGTGAAAAATATAAGTAATTGTATTTTAACATCTAATATCTTTTCAAACCTTGCAAAAAAATACAATGGTAAACATAATAATGCTGAACGATGAAATAGTGAGGCAATAAAAACACAGAGAATGAATTTAAATATATTTTTAGTACAGATATAACTATAAGAATAGAATATGACAAAAATTGCAACTGCTTGTCTTATACCATTTAGAGAAAAACCCAAGAATAATGCCAGAAATAGATAGAAAGCCCAACCTAATAAAAACTTTTTGTCATCTAAAAAAGTTTTTGTCAAGAAAAAGAACTGAATTAGTGGCATAATGATAAACCAGAAATAAAATGGGATATTATTATTTCTAATATATTCTGCAAAAATTCTAGGAAAGAACTCCATCCTTTCAATGCCTATATCATCCATATATCCAACCACAAAAGCATAATAACCTGGGTAATCAACTCCAACCATCCATCTCATACCTACAATAGTCGAGAAGAATAATATAGATAAATATAAAGGTACATTAACCTTATTGGTATTCTTGATGATATATTTAGCAAAAATCAGTAATCCTATATATAAGGTTAAGTATACTAAAAATGTTTGCAACATACTACCTAATTAAGACAAAGATTTTATTTTGAAATATTCAATAATGATATTTACAATTAATTGTCGATGAATTTTGTCATAAATATAATTAACTTTTTGAGCATACTTGGTTGCTATTTTTAAGAGCTTCCTTTAAATATTCAAAAGAATTATTTCGAATTTCTACTAACCTTGGCGTAATATTGCTATAATCCATCTCAAGTGAAGTATTGAATGTACCTGAATTATACATTAGGGCTCTATCTTCAGCCCCGACACTCTTTAAAAGATCTGTCATTCGCGTGTCCTTCTCTGAGTTATTTATTATAGAAAAGAAAGGCTTCTCAAAATTTAAAGAAAATGCAGTACCATGAAAAGAAGTTGTAATTACAAATGATGCATCTCTTACTAATCTTAAAAATTCCAAGGGGCCGGCATTTTTTATAATTTTTGCATCATATATTCTATTGGTAAATAAAGAGCCATTTAAAGATACTATGGGAAGATTCAATTTATCCTTCACATAGTTAATTGAATTTAGAATTTCTGGATATGGATTATAGGCATAAGTCAAAATATATAACAAAATATAACGACCTTTTACAAGTCGTTTTCCTTCATTTGCAAGGTTAGACCATTCAGCTTTTGATAATAATAAAGTTGGATCACATGAGCAATATGATGTTTTACCTATTAAATCATAGACAATATTTACACCTGATAATTCACGAACGGAAATGAATTTATATTTTCTCAAAAAATCTGCATAGATTGTCTTATATCTATCTGGCAAGATAGATGTAGAAAAACTTGAAGCATATGAAATTCTAGGTATTTCATCATTCGCAAAAGAAAGTAGAAAAGAGAAATCGTCACCTGTATGAATTGGATTCCATACCTGATCACTGCCTGTTAATAGAATATCATAAGTAAAATTTGCACTATTTAACTCAGATGGACTCTTATACTGTTGTGAACACTTATAATATCGAGAATAAAATTTTTCAAATCTCTTCCTCTTATCTCCATAAAAAAGAAGAATCATAATTCTTGCTACTATTTTCTTTATACGAATTAAAAAACTCTGTCGTACCTTTTGATTAGGAAATATATAGTCTATTAATTCTGCATCATATCCAAGGCTGGATATAGTTTTAATAGTTGCATATGCCTGAAGAGCAGAACCAAAATTGATGATTCTGTGCATGGTAATTATTCCAACTTTTTTCATTATTGTAATTTTATAATTAACAATTAATCGTGTATATTCTTTTCTACTAGAAATTACCTTTTAACTAACCTTATTACTTTTGTGATAACCTTGTTTATAAAATATACTATCTTCCACATGAAGGTATCAAGACTGAATGGTAATTTCAGAAAAGACATAACTAGTCCGTATGTTGGCTTTTTATGTACATTTCTTATCATCTGCCCTTCAGCAACTACCTCAAAAGGATGTTCTATTAAGGTTACACCTTTTAAAGATTCGACAATCCGTTTACCTTTTTCTGTAAAGGTCACTACTGCACTAACCCCCTTGTCATTACTTTTATAAGTATTACCCCAGAGGTCGCCAATGCGTATGTCAGCAGAGGAACGGTCATATTTATACTTGCAATCTTTGGCACAAGCTGGATTACAACAGAAATCACCTAAAAACAAATAATAGAAAATGTCACCTCTTGTCAGCCAGGACTTGTATTGTGTATCTCTTTCCCTAATTAACGTGTCGTAGTCATTACTCACATCCTGTTTCTTAGAGTTCTCGCCGTCAAGTGCCATTGTCCATGAGTCGTGCCAACCAGTAAATTTATTGCGCCATGAAGCATAAGTAATCTTACCAGTCTGCTTCTCTACCATCTTTGTATACTTCTTCCATGCCCACATGGACGGAACACAATGACAGAAGAAATCTAACAGAACAAAATTATCTTCTACTTTGAATTTCTTCATATAACGACGGAATGAATCTATTTGGCACGGAGTTCCTGTGACCAAATACTTCTCTTTACGATTAATAGCCTTGAAACCATCCACAGTATAGCTCTGGATATATTTACTTCCAATAGATTGTATCGCCTCTTCTGGTGTTGTAGCAATATAATGTTCTGCACGTTCTGCTTCTGCATTATACCTACAACCACATAGCTTATAACCTTGGTCTATCAATTGTTTCGCTATTTCATAACCAATACCGCCAGACGAACATTTGCGTTGTACACGCTCGTCGTTACTCCAAGAAGCCCAACTTTTAATTTTCTGTTCCTCAATACTTAAAGCAAGTTCTTTGTGTGCAAAAGCACATACATCAATACATAGACCGCAGTTTGTACATTTGTCTATATCTGTAATTTGGGGTTCATAGAATCCATCTTTATTAAGACTAATATTTATGATTCTTTTTGCACATGTAGTTGCACAAACACCACACCCAAAACAGTCTTTTATATTTGTAATATTTTTCATTATCTTTGCTTGATTTGATACAAAAGAGATGTAATTTTGTTAACTATCAGCATACGTTCATACTTTGTTAATCCGAATAAATAAATTGAGATACAAGATGATAACACTGCTGAAAAACATACGAATAAGAATGATGTAATGGATTTATCTATCAAAAAATAGATACATATGGGAAATATTAACGAAACTATTGTGACTAATAAGATACGATAGAGCACGTTTCGTAGAAAAGAAATTAACGAAAATCCAATCATATTTTTAGTAATTAGAATTCTAGCCATCTGTGCAACGCATTCCATACATAAATGAACAATGAAAACACTATATGGAGGATAACCTAACCTTAGACATATATATGAAACTGGTAAAATAAGTAACATTAAAAATCCTACTGTAGTTTCATATTGTCTTATTCTTCCGGTAGCTTTAACTGATATGATTAAAGGATTTGCAATAGAGTTTATCCACGTGGTTAATAATATTAAACGTAAAAAGACAACAGTATTTGGTGGAACAACAGTCAACCAAAGTTGTAAAATTACTTCTGTTTCTATAAGAATAGGCATCGATAAAACCAATAACATAAAGAATGAAAAACGTGCACTTCTAAAAATCAAGTTGTGCATGTATGAAATATCACCAGATGCATAGGATTTAGTTATTTGTGGGTTCAATGCTGTTTGAAAATTTGAAACAAATTGATTAATTGCAGATTGAACTTGTACCGCAATTCCTCTTGCTGCATTAACTGTGGGAGTAAAAAATATGTTTAATAAAATATTTAAGCCTTGGGTATACGAAACACATGCAGCATTTCCCCATAAACTCCAAACAGAAAAAGTCCCCATCTCCTTTATCAAAACAATATCATATACCCATCTTATTTTAGTTTCAACAAAATGTCTTTTACAATATATCGTATAGCAACTTCTTATACATAACTGGATTAGAACTAATAATACAGAATAAAGAATTAATTTGTCAACTTGGAAAATATATAACAAATAGACAATTCCAAGTTTTAGGAAAGCATCAAGTAATGAAATAAGAGCAAATGCCCCCATCTTTTCATGTGCTATAATAGTGGCATTATATGGCACACTCATTATCATTATTACTGCTGAAATTACAGCACATTGATATACCCAAAATGCAGCATTAACCCTTTCATTGGGAATTTGCATTTCGTTATTCAAAAACCATAATCCAATAGTCTCAGCCAATACAACGATTAATACACACATGACGATATGGATATTTATGCTTGTAGAAAACACACGATTTAAATATTTCATATCATTTCGTCCTAAACCAAACGTAATAAATCGCTGTGTAGCAGTAGATAAAGAACCACTTATAATGCCAAATAGACCTATAACACCTCCTACAACATTGTAAATACCATAATCCTCTACACCTAATACTTGGAGAACAACACGTGAAGTATATAAATTCACGACCATCATTAATAGCATGCGAAAGTATAGCATCAACGTGTTCTTAGCTATCCTTTTATTATTTGCAGATTGATTGGACATGTTTATCTATGTTTAAAACGAAGATATACTTCAATGACCTGGGAAGTAGTACCTCAATGGCAAATGAAGTAGTACTTAGATGGAGGGGGAAGTAGTACTTCGTTAAAGATTGGAGTTAGATGAATGAGCAGTGAGTTGTGAGGGGTGAGTTGTTATCCACCCCCTCCCCCCTTTGGGGTACTCCACCCTGTCTCAGGGGGAGAAAGTGAGCGATTAACGATGAACGAGAAATGTCTTAGCGACAGTGTTGCTGGGATCTCTTGCTTGAAATACTGTTTAAGGTTTAAGTTAGGGTTCAAAGGGCGAAGGCTACTCTTCCACCCCCTCCCCCCTTTGGGGGTGTCCGCACGTCGCACTGGAAACTGCGACCCTCATAGGGCACTGAAGCACATTTAGTGCTTCATCTAAAGACCCTCTTCGCCCACCTGTCTCAGGGGGACAGTTTGAGGGGGTAGGTTAACATTACTTGTCCAAGGCTTCGTACTTGGAGCATTTGGATTTGTATTCGGGGACTATTTCTTTCATTATCTTTACTATAGCCATGTCGTCGTGGGAGTGGGAGGCGGAGAGGAGGCGTTCTTCGTTCTGGCAGGCTACTTCGTAGTCGTACTCGCGGACGGTGGCTATCATTATCTTGGGGTTGTGGGTGGGCTTGGTCTGCTCCTTGTCGCTGAGGACTTCCTCGTAGAGTTTCTCGCCTTCACGGAGACCGGTGAACTGTATGTCTATGCCTTCTGCTCCGGAGAGTTGTATCATGCGGTGGGCAAGGTCGACAATACGGACTGGAGCGCCCATGTCGAAGACAAAGATTTCGCCTCCCTTGCCCATGGTGCCGGCTTCGAGGACGAGCTTGCATGCCTCGGGGATGAGCATGAAGAAGCGGATGATGTCGGGATGGGTGACGGTGATGGGACCGCCCTTGCGTATCTGTTCCTTGAAGATGGGGATGACAGAGCCGTTGCTGCCCAGGACATTGCCAAAGCGGGTGGTGACAAACTGGGTGATGCCCTGCACCTTGCCTTCCTGGATGGCCTTGTTCAGGGACTGGCAGTAGATTTCGCAGATGCGCTTGGAGCATCCCATGACGTTGGTGGGGTTGACGGCCTTGTCGGTGGAGATCATGACAAACTTCTTAGTTTCATACTTCACGGCAAGGTCGGCTATCACGCGCGTACCATATATATTATTCTGTACTGCTATGCCGGGGTTGTCCTCCATCATGGGCACGTGCTTGTAGGCTGCGGCATGGAAGACGTAGTCGGGACGGAACTGGGAGAAGATCTGCTCCATGTGGTCCTTGTTGGCAATGCTGCTGACGATGGTGTGACTGGGTATATAGGGGAACTGGCGTGCCATCATCAGGCGGATGTCGTGCATGGGGGTCTCTGCCTGGTCGATGAGTATCATGGCAGAGGGGCGGTAGAGGGCAACCTGACGTACCATCTCGGAACCTATGGAACCGGCAGCACCGGTGATGAGGATGACCTTGTCCTGAAGCAGTTGTCCAATGGCATCCATGTCCACTTCTATCTTGTCGCGTGGCAGGAGGTCCTCAATGTCCACTTCGCGGAGGTTGCGGTGTGTGAGTTCGGAGGTGCCGTCCCACTCCTCGGCGGCAGGCATCATCATGATGTGTATTCCTGCGGCAAGGAACTCGTCAACCATATCGTTGTTCTGGCGGAACATCTCTGTCTTGAGCGGTGATACGAGGAGTGTCTTGACGCCAAGGTGCTTCATCTTTGTGGCGATGCCACTATGGTTAATGTATATCTTCTTGCCAAAGAGGGTTATGCCCTTCATTTCCTGTCCGTCGGAGATAAAGGCTAAGAGGGTGTACTTCTTGTCCTTGACGGAGGAGATGCTCTTGGCAAGGGAGATGCCTCCTGCCTTGGTGCCGTATATGGCTACGGGAACGGAGTTGTCGGTATGGAAGTTGTCATACATCCTCTTGACGATGACGCGCTCCATCCACATGAGCATGGTGGCAATGAGGAAGGTGACAACGACACCATGGGGGGATGCTACGGAGCAATGGGGTATGTATTCGTCCACAAACGAGAGCAAGGCTGTGAGCAGTGCTCCAACCATGGTGGCAAAGGCTATGCGCTGCAAGTCTATGAAAGAGGAGTAGCGGATAATGCCTCTGTAGGTATGAAAGAGGGCGAACGATATGGCATATAGCAGGGTGGTGAGGAGCGCTCCAATCACGATGGAGCGGAAGGAGTGGGTGAAACCTATATCATCCAGTTCGTAATACTTGCCTACGAAACTTGCAAACAAGACGATGAAGCAATCCAACATGAGGACGCCCCAATGGGGAAGGGTCTTGCGAGCGAAGTACCAGTCACTGAGTTTGGAGAGAAGTTTCATGTTTGAAGGTTTATGGTTTAATGTTTAACGAGGAATGAGCTATGAGCTATGAGCTATGAGTGGTGAGCGATTAAGGTTTAACGTTGACTTGCGGAGCTTGATGAGCGTAGGCGAATAAAGTTTAACGATTAACGATGAGCGGAGAGTTTGTTATCCACTCCCTCCCCCCCCTTTGGGGGGTGTCCGCACGTCGCACTGGAAACTGCGACCCTCATAGGGCACTGAAGCACATTTAGTGCTTCATCTAAAGACCCTCTTCACCCACCTGTCTCAGGGGGAGAAAGTGGGCGATGAGCGGGGGAGCAATTAAAGATGACTTGCGGAGCTTTATAAGCAAGGGTGACTTTATATATTAAATTACTTGTTCCATTTGATGCTTTGGGATATATGTTGTGGCATAGGAAATAACTCCAGGTATTGAAACCACAACACGGGTTTGGGTGTGTATACGTGCCACCCTGCCCACAATGTCCTTGAAGGGACCGTCCGTAACACGGACAGGACCGCCAGGACGGTAATGTATCTCCTTTTCGGTAACAGAATATGACTGGGGCATTCCCACATTGACAAGGCGCATGAGATTCTCCATATCGTAATCGCTAACCGTGACGGGAGTGGTAATGCTCCCAGAAGAGGGCGTAGAAAGGAACTCCAAGGACTTCATGCCGTGCAGAGTGATGAGCGAACGGATATCATCGTATGTCCCATAAACAAAGAGAAGGTCCGGACGGGATGGGTACTGTTCCCAAACCTTATCCTCCCCGATTGTGGTGGCACGATACTCCGTAGGGCAGAAGGTCCTCATGCCAAGGCTGGACAAACGAATACCGGCATCCAGCGCCCTATTATCAGAAGAATGAAGAATATACCAACGATTCATTTCTTTTCCTCCATATTAATTTTCCAACACTTGTATGTATCCATCATTTACTTTTGCCAGAACTATGGCAACAATCCTGTCGACATTAATGACGACATGCTTCTGTTTGCCTTTGTCGATACGGACGAAGGTCCCCTCTATTCCATCGAAGGCTCCACCAACAATCCTTATTCTTGTTCCTTCCGTGAGTTTGATTTCGTCCGGACGAACAAAGGACATCTTCTCATTGTAGGTGTTGCAGACAGCGATGAACTGCTCCATTTGTGCGCACGGAACGGTGATAGGGATGTTCTTGCCGCCATCGGGGCGGGTGTGATATTGCAAGTATGGAAGTTTGGTCTTCAATATCTTGATATTATCCTTTGTGGCATTTACAAAAACAAGGTTGCTGATGGCCGGCACCAGTTTACGGACCTTGTCCTTGCTTCTGCCCTTCACCAACTGATAGCGAAGGGGAACGAAACACCGTACATTGTTCTTCTCAAGAAACTCCTTGGCCTTCAATTCCCTGCCAAAAGTGGCACTCATGGCATACCATCGCATTTCGGCACCATCTTTATTCACCGAATTTGAATCAGCCGCAGAATTCTGTTGCTTATGTATAGGCATATTCTCTTGGCTCCCCGAAATTTGTGTTACATCACTCTTTTTCAGGCGTTTATGTGTCTGCGGGATGTTACTCTGTTCAGTACACATCGGTGATTTCTGCAATGAAATCATGCAATAAATGCGTGTCAATCTTCTTGGAGAAGATAGATTTTCCTCGCAAAGATACAAAAAAAATGTTATAAATTCCAAACTTTTCCATGCAATAAGCTACTGGATGGTCCATTCTTTTTGGTTCTTTTTTCTGGTACATTTCTAATCTGCTGATTTTAAAGCATCAATTTGTGTTTCTATCTTCTCCAAGAAGAGTTACATTTCGTTTTATCAATGTCCACAACGTACTGAGAAGCAAGATAAATCCATATTTCCTTTTCCCTTACTATCCTTTCGCTTATAACAAAAAAAAAGGAATACCCTAATTCCCTGTGTGCCAGCCGCATAGAAGCAGCAGCACAAGAATGCTTTTTTATTTGGCATCATTAGTGTCCAATAAAAATTGGACGAGTTAATAATTAATCAAATAGTCCTTCAAAATAAGGATAATCGAGTTCTTTGACATCGTTGAAATTAGTCTTATCAAATAGGTCTCGCAAGCGAGTTTTATCCGTCAATGAGATGCCGAGAATCTGCAAGACTTCATGAGTTGAGCGTTTCTGTTGCATATCATGTTGGACGATAGCTACAAGGCAATAAGTGATAATGGCCACACTGATTTGTATGCGGACTGCGTTTTCTGTCGTACCCCAAAACCTCTTTATCTTAAGATGTTGTTTGAGCCATTTGAAAAACAACTCTACCAACCATCTTTTCTTATAGAGATTTGCGATATCCAATGCGGAAAGATGCTTTGCGTTCGTTAAAAAGACAAACTCTCGATCATCTTCTTCATCGTAGTAACGAATGAGTCTAAATGATTCGGGATACTTCTTTTCGGAGAGATAACCAGTAAGCTTTACTTCCCCATCTGTCAGTACATTCTTTGGCATTCTTCGCTTCCATTTGACTATCTTATATTTCAGGTTTGTTTTGGCTCTGACTACATAAAAGGAATCTGTAAGATGTATTTTATAGAGTTCCTT
>JAZLAC010000006.1:0-16395 GCA_045612965.1 Bacteroidaceae bacterium
TTTGGACATTCCTGAGGAATAATAGTCACGAAGAATTAATAAGCGTTCTTCTTCACTGTAACGTTCGCATTTCTTTCTCATACTGATTACACATTTTATTAATTGTTATCAAATGTGTCTACCTATATCAGTATAAGACAGTAGCGAAAACGGTACTATGGCATAAACAACATAAGAGGGCGTGTCCGAAAAGACACGCCCTCTTGAATTTGTATTGTGTATATCGTTATGATCAATCCCACTCCAGGACAACCTTGCCACACTGGCCAGACTCCATGATGTCAAAGCCCTTCTGGAAGTCAGCAATGGGGAAACGGTGTGTGATAACGGGGCTCAGGTCGAGACCGGAGATGAGCATCTGCTCCATCTTGTACCATGTCTCCCACATCTCGCGGCCGTAGATACCCTTGATGGTAAGAGCCTTGAAGATAATCTCGCTCCAGTCAACGGTAGTTGAGGGGGGCAGGATGCCCAGCTGGGCAATCTTGGAGCCGTTGTACATGTTGGCAACCATGTCGCGGAAAGCGATGGGAGAACCAGACATTTCCAGACCTACGTCGAAGCCACGGATGCCGAGCTTCTCCATAGCCTGTGCCACGGTCTCGCCCTTGGAAGCATTAACGGTGCATGTGGCACCCATCTTCTTGGCAATATCCAGACGATAGTCGCTCAGGTCGGTAACAACAATGTTCTTGGCACCTGCAAACTTGGCAATTGCTGTAGCCATGGTACCGATGAGGCCTGCACCTGTGATGAGGACGTCCTCGCCCAGCAGGGGGAATGACAGGGCAGTGTGGGTAGCGTTGCCGAAGGGGTCCATGATGGCGGCCATGTCGTCGCTGATGCGCTCGTCCAGCTTCACCACGTTGCTCTCGGGGATAGACAGGTATTCTGCAAAGGCACCATCGCGGTTAACACCCACGCCGATGCTGTTCTCGCAGATGTGCTGCAAGCCACGGCGGCAGTTACGGCAATGTCCGCAAGCGATGTGGCCCTCACCGGTAACACGGTCGCCCACCTTGATGTTGCGTACACCAGGACCAACCTGCTCTACAACACCAACATACTCATGACCGATGGTCATTGGGGTCTTGATGGTCTTCTGGCTCCACTCGTCCCACTTGTAGATATGCAGGTCTGTACCACAGATGGCGGTCTTCTTGATCTTGATAAGTACGTCGTTCACGCCAACCTCGGGCATGGGTACTTCTTCCATCCAAATGCCTTTCTCGGGCAGTTTCTTTACTAATGCTTTCATTGTGTTATGTCTTATTGGATTGGTTATATATTCTTTCCGTTAGCAAATTTACGCTTTTTTTGGTTTACGGCAAAGGAGTTTCTGTCTTTTTTGCTCTTAGCACTGATGTGAAGCAGCATTGTCTACTGCCACTCTATGGTCAGGTACTCATCCTCCCCGTTCCAGACACAGCCTTCGTGGTCTTCATAACCCTCAATGTTGTATTCGGCATAATGGGGTTCTCCCTTCTTCAGGTGTATGTACTGAGGGGGACATTCGCAACTCAGGCATATCTCCGTTTCGGAGATTTCCTTGACGATGAATGTATAGCGTTTTGGGAAAGTCTTGTTCACGACAAGTTCCTCGCCCACCTTTGTAACCTCACTGTCCAAAACGTAGGACTTCGTGTCGTCCTTTCCGCTCATGCTCCATTCGGAGACGGTTAGTTTAATGTGAATGTGTGCCATAGAAAACATTATTAGTTAATCGTAGAAACTTTCCTTGAACAACTTGATGCCCGCCTGTTCTTTCACTACCCTACCGAAGTCCCTAATTGCTTCATCTGTTTCTTTCTGTGAAGAAAAACGTTGCATTTCATATTTTTTCAATATAGACACCTCGCCTTTATTGTTCTTGGTTATTTTTATGTCAGAACTAGATTGAAGGAATTTTGTAAGGAAATGGTCATAATCATCTTCAGGATAGTCTGGGTCAGAAAGCCAAAGAGTACATTCTTTTTTAAAGACAGAGACATTGAAAATCAGATAACTGTGTGAGGACTGAGATGGTTCAAAAGATGCGATGTTCGTTTCTCGCTTGTTGTCTTGACTGGATATGTAGAAACCATCATCAGAAATTTGGAATACAGACATTTGTACATTCTTTCTGTTGATACTTTCCTCCCCAAAATAGTATTCGAAAAGATATCCGTACAAGAAATCCCAACCCCACATATCTTTATCTACAGAAAGATTTTCGTAATCATTGCATGAATTTTTTCGACGTTTGCTTATTCCGTTGGAAAACCATTTATAGCCCCACATATCTGTATAGTGTGTTTGTTCTCTAATGTAAGAGACTATATGGAGGATGCGTTTCTGATACCTGTTCAAAAGCCTGAAAGCATTTCTTACGTCAATAAATATATTATCTATTTCTTTACTCATAATCTACCACTTATATAGTTTGCTTATATTTTCTAAAGAGGATTCAGAAAGAATAGGGTGAGGTCGTGCCATGGTATTAAACCAATCAATGTTGTATACGCCATTTATATTAAATGCCAATATGATGTTCTCCAGCAGCCTCCGCGTTGCTGAAACATTCATGTCCGGGACAGAAATTGTTTCAAGTTCCGATTGGTACTTGTTGATTGCTATTAATATTGAAAGCCAACTGCACTTGAATATCCCTACCTCTTTCTTTTGCACGGAAATAGTATTGACAAGGACAGACGGGTTGCCTCCTACGGCAATAAATACGAATGGTTTGTCATAATCGTATTCATTGCGGTATGCCGTAATCTCTTGCCTCCATTGATGTTCATATTGCCCTCCGAAATCACCGTACTTCGCTTCAATGATGACATCAAATTCCTGGAACCTAAGGAATAAGTCGGGTTCCACATAACTTGCATTATTAGTTCCCGTACTATCCCAATGGGGCCAAAATTCGTATGATAGCAGTACCCCGGAATTTCTAGGCATAGTATCATTGTCGAAGCATGCCCGCCTCAGTAAATTCCAAAACACATTATCGGGTAATAGCATAAAATTCTCGAAAACGGCAGATGTTTTGGTATCCTCGTTCGTATCCTTATGATGATATGTACTATGTAGCATATAATATGGTGTTGGATAGTCTTTGAAGTAGTGGTGAAGTTAGCCCCATTTACTGCACGACTACACGTTTTCCATTTACCACATATATACCTTGTGGCAAAAGTATAATCTGTCTTGCATTTGCTTGTAGGGAAACGGTTCTCATCAAAATGCCGTTGATAGAATATATATTGACCGCCATATCTGCCGAAGCAGTAAGACATATCCCGTTGTCACGCGTTCTGACATCTAAATCATCAGAGGCAATGTCATCAATGTTATCAGGTATATAGTCTGGCTTAACTGTATCAAAATAGTGTTCGCCTTCTATCGTTTCCACGTATATAATATTGTTCTCGCCAAGAGGGGTGTGCCACTCATTGCTACCATCTGGCTTCCACATGAAACGTATTTCCCTGATGCCGTCTGTTATTTCACCAATATCGTCCAATGTAATATACTGGTCCCACCACCAATACCAGCCTGGCTGAATCTCATCGTAATAACTCATTTCACGGACACCGGCACTTAGTTCCTTGTTATTCTGATAGACGCTATAACCCACTGTGCCGGCAATGGTCTGGTCTGATGTGTTGGTCACATAGATTCGATAATCCAACGTTGGTACTGGCGCATCCGAGAAATCAGCCTCGAGTTCTATGCCTCCGACATGCGGAATCTGTGTGTGGTTGTTAGGGTCTTCGCCTTCTTCTATCGGTTTTATGTTAATAATTGCCTCCTGTTCGGAACTATAATTGTAATAGTCATATGGAGCCAGCACGTCAATATTGAAATATCCGTCGCAACTTCCGCCCCAGCCCCAGTTGATATAGAAATAACCGTTTGAGTCTAATCCACAGCAAACAAAGGCATGGCCACCCTGTCCGCCAGTAGTAATGTCTGTATCCTGACCACAAATATAAACTGGTCTGCCTTCCTGCATTTCGGTACTCAAAATTTCATGCCAGCCAGAACTTGAATAGTATCTGCGGTCTACCAGCTGCATTTGTGGAGAATAATCGAAATTACGCAACAGGGCTTTTAAAGCATTGATGTTATATGCCCAAGTCTCGCTTGTTCCATAACATACACTGCATGCGTAGCCTACATCCCTAAGCAGTTTCCCCACGGCTTCGGAATAATAATATCCGATTTTGTCCCATTCATATACCTCACCGAGAGTTCGGGAAACAACACTTTCATAACCGTCATCAAGGGTGGCATAGCACGTGCCGTGACCAGCAACGGGCCATTTGTAATACCTCATTATTTGAGCAGTAGCAATGGCCACACAACCTACAAGGGTCCTCTGCCCAAATAAAGTCGGAGTATAGGTGTTATAAGGATAGTTTTGATTCCACTGGGTATGTATAAACGGTTCTACTGGACTAATACTTCGGCTTGTCTTTATTTCAGGTACAATATCTTTCGTTCTGACATCCCTGATGTATCGCCTATAGGAGTCTAAATAAAAGTTGAGAGCAGGCGGCAACTGGTGCGTTGAAAATGTTCCGTCAAGTGAATATCCTATGACGGGCTCTACCGTATCGTCTCCTGCAACAATGACAAAACCGACAGAGTCTGCTGTGGTATATACGTAATATTCTGGTGCGGAGGACTCGGATATAGTTCCCGACTGCGGTTTATAGGCCAATTGCAAATCGAGACGTGTATTTGCTCTACCCAACAGTTGGGAACCGTATGAATGATTCATAGCCTGTCTATAGAATTTTTCGGCAACCTGCCTTGCACCTTCCTCATCTATGGGGTTGGCGTATGCTATTGCAGACAGACATAATAAAATAACTGAAGATAAAGCATGTTTCATAATTTGCTGTATTTATATTTATTTGTTCTATCCTCTTCTCTCTGCCCAGTCGCTTCGGTCAAGGTTTCTGTATCCTATGGCCTCGGCAACATGGTGGCTCTGTATGGATTCTGCCCCCTCAAGGTCGGCAATGGTTCGGGCAACCTTCAGGATACGGCTGTAGGCACGGGCGGAAAGCTGCAGACGTTCCATGGCAAGGCGCAGGAGTTCGGTGCTCTCCGTGTCCAAGGCACAATATTCTTTCAGGTGCTTTTCCGACATCTGGGCATTGCAGTGCACACCTGGGATAGAGGCAAAGCGCTGGGCTTGGATGTTTCTGGCACGCAGGACACGTTCGCGTATGACGGAACTGGGTTCTCCCGGTGCTGCCGTGGATATTTCCTGGAAGGAGAGAGGCAAAATCTCGCACTGTATGTCTATGCGGTCGAGTAGGGGACCGCTGATCTTGTTCAGGTAGCGTGAGATCTGCCCAGGGGTACATATACATGCCTTGGTGGGGTGATTGTAGTAACCGCAAGGGCAGGGGTTCATGGATGCTACGAACATGAAATTGCAGGGATAGTCCACTGTGCCCTGTATGCGGCTGACGGTGATGTGGCGGTCTTCCAAAGGCTGGCGCAAAACCTCCAGGGCCTGACGTTGGAATTCCGGCAACTCGTCGGCAAAAAGCACACCATTGTGGGCCAGAGAAATCTCGCCGGGTTGCGGATTGGTTCCGCCACCAACGAGTGCCGTCTGGCTGATGGTATGGTGAGGACTGCGGAAGGGGCGTGTGGCAATGAGCGAGCAATGGCGCACACCATCGGCACCGACAGGCGGAACCTGAAGTTTGCCTGCTACGCTATGTATCTGTGTGGTTTCCAGACTCTCCTGCAGGGTAAGTGGAGGCAGGATGCTGGGCAAACGCTTTGCCATCATGCTCTTGCCGCTGCCCGGAGGGCCTATCATGATGAGGTTGTGACCGCCTGCTGCCGCTACCTCTATGGCACGCTTCACGCTTTCCTGTCCTTTCACGTCGGCAAAGTCAAGGTCGAAATGTGACTGACGCTCGTAGAAATCCTTGCGGGTATCAATCTGTACAGGCTCAAGATGGTGTGTGCCGTTAAGGAATCCCACCACTTCGGATAGGTTGTTGACACCATAGACACGGAGTTTGTCCACCACGGCGGCTTCCTGGATGTTCTGCATGGGTACGAACAGTGATTCGTAGCCAAGGGCACGTGCCTTGATGGCAATGGGCAGTGCACCACAGATGGGCTGCAGGGAACCGTCCAGACTGAGTTCTCCCACCATCATAACCTTGTCCAGGCGGCTGGCATCCACCTTCTCGCAAGTGGCGAGTATGCCTATGGCTATGGGCAGGTCGAAGCCGCTTCCCACCTTGCGTACGTTGGCAGGTGCGAGGTTCACGGTTATCTGCTTGCATGGGAACGGAAAACCGCTGTTCTCCATGGCTGCCGTTATGCGCTCGTGACTCTCCTTGACGGCATTGTCCGGCAGGCCTACGAGCACGAACCGTATGCCTCTGGAACTGTTCACTTCGATTGTTACCTGCTGGGCATCCAATCCCTGAACCGATGCACTATAGACTTTGGCAAGCATGATTTCCGAGTTAGGAAAGAGGTTACTTGAGCAGTTCGCCTATGCGCTCGTCATAGTCAAGGCTGTCGTCCACGAAGAACTTCAGTTCGGGGATGATGCGCAGTTGCATTCGCACCCGGTTACCCAGTTCGTAGCGCACGGACTTCACGTTGGCATTGATGTTGCCCACGATTTCCTCGGCCTTGTCGCTGGGGAAAACGCTCAGGTATGCACGGCACACGCTCATGTCGGGGCTGATGCGGCAGGCGCTCACGCTCACCAGCACGCCACGCATGCCAGCAGTCTGCTTTTGGAACATGTCGCTCAGTTCCTTCTGTATCAGTCTTGATATCTTCTGTTGTCTTGTCGTTTCCATATAATAAAATAATATGTGTTTCTTTGGATTATGTCTTGCTTATTTCTTCCTGATGATGGTGAGGCCGTCCCTCAGTGGCAGGATGACCTTCTCCACACGGCAGTCCTTGGCCACAAGGTCGTTGAACCTTTGCAGTCCCACTGTCTGCAGGTCGCTCTCCCTGGCCTCCTCCGTGATGCGCCCGTACCAAAGGGTGTTGTCGGCAAGGATGTAGCCGCCCTGGCGCAAGCGTGGCAGAATCATCTCGTAGTACTCCACGTACTCCCTTTTGTCGGCATCTATGAAGGCCATGTCCCACTCCACGTCCATCTGTGGGACCAGTTCCTTGGCATCGCCAATGTGGATGTGCACGAAATGCCCGTAGGGACTGCCTTCTATCCATGGACGGGCAAAGTCCTCCATTTCGTCGAACACTTCAAAGGTGTGCAGCTCTGCGCCCTCTTCCAGTCCTTCCGCCATACTCAGTGCCGAGTATCCGCTGAACATGCCCAGTTCCAGTACACGCTTTGGACGTATCATTTCTACGAGCATCTTCAGCAGACGGCCCTGCAGGTGTCCGCTGGCCATTTGTCCGTAGGAGAGTTTCAACTGGGTATCTCTCCAGAGACGGTGCAGGTATTCCCCCTCTGGGTCTATGTGGGAGAGTATGTATGAACCAAGGTCCATCCGTGCTTGCCTCCTTGGTTATTGTGTTGCGTGGATCAGGGCCTCCAGAGCCAGACGGTAACTGTCCAGCCCGAAGCCGCAGATGACTCCTTTGCAGACGGGTGCTATGACACTATGGTGGCGAAACTCCTCCCTCTGGTGTACATTGCTGATGTGCACCTCCACTACCGGTGTGCTTACCCCCTTGATGGCATCCCTCAGTGCAATGCTGTAGTGCGTGTAGGCGCCAGCATTCAGCACGATGCCGTCATACCCGAACCCCACTTCATGAATCTTGTTTATCAACTCACCCTCGACATTGCTTTGGTAATAGTCGATCTGCAGGTCCGGGTAAGCCTTGCGCAACCCCTCCAGACACTCCTCAAAGCCCTCTTTTCCATATATTTCAGGTTCCCTCTTGCCGAGCAGGTTCAGATTAGGTCCGTTGATGATTTGGATTCTCATAATAATTCCGTATTTTTGCGTGCTCAAAGATACGAAAAAATAAAACTATTGCCAAGCATTTGCGCTCCCGAAGCCCTAAAAACCTCATTTTGCCGTCAAACATGCCCAGAAACAACAATCATAAGCCCGCGTCGGTTATATCCAACACCGGCAATGTTCCGCAAGACATTGTCAGGCACTACATCCAGTATCTCCGCCTCGAGCGCTCGTACAGCGACAATACGCTGGACGCATATTGCAAGGACCTGCAGAAACTGTTCAATTATTATTCGGACAATGCCATAGACTTCCGTAGCGTAACACTGAAAGAACTGGATCTCTTCTCCGGTTCTCTCCGTGAAAGGGGAATCTCTCCCCGAAGTCTCGCACGCATATTGAGCGGAGTCCGCTCCTTCTACCGCTTCCTGGTTCTGGAGAAGGAGATTGTGCAGGACCCCACGGAACTGCTGGAGTCGCCCAAGGTGGAGAACAAGTTGCCCCAGGTGCTGAGCGTAGATGAAATAGACGACATACTGGGCGCAATAGACCTCAGCAAGCCCGAGGGCATCAGGGACCATTGCATCATCGAGGTCCTGTACAGCTGCGGCTTGCGCATCAGCGAACTTACCAACCTGCAAATCTCCAACCTGTTCCTGGACGAAGGGTTCATCCGCATCCGCGGCAAGGGCGACAAGGAACGCCTTGTCCCCATTTCGCCCAAGGCAGTAAAGGAACTTCGGATATGGCTCGGAGTGCGGAAACATATAGATGTCCAGAGCGGCCATGAAGACTATGTCTTCGTCTCCCGCACCAGAGGCAAGAAACTTTCCCGCATATCCCTGTTCGTCTTCATCCGGGAATATGCCCAAAAGGCTGGTATTTACAGGGAGATCTCTCCACATACCTTCCGGCACAGTTTTGCCACTCATCTGCTGCAGGGCGGTGCCAATCTGCGTGCCGTGCAGGACATGCTTGGGCATGAGGATCTCGGTACCACCGAAATATACATGCACGTGGATACCACCCATTTGCGTGAGGAAATCCTTACTTGCCACCCCAGAGGCATCAGGAAAACCAGGTCAAAGTCTTAATAAATAATAAAAACTGCCCGTTTGGAACAGGAGAGTGGGGCGATAGCGTGGAATTAACAAAAAAAAACGTATCTTTGTGCCCGTAAGCAACTATGCGTTGCCTGATACTGGCAAATACACAAAACATTATACCATACACTATGAAGAAAAACATTCTATTCCTGATGGCTGCAATCAGCACTGCCATGTTCAGTTCTTGCGGCAAGCTCGGCGAACTGAGCGCTGACAACTTCAAAGTAACTCCCACTCCCCTGGAGGCTGTCGGTGGCGAGGTGCCTGCCACAATCAACGGCATCTTCCCCGAGAAGTACCTGAAGAAGAAGGCCGTGGTTACCGTAACTCCCGTGCTCAAGTATGAAGGCGGCGAGGCTGTTGGCCAAAGCGCAACATTCCAGGGCGAGAAGGTAGAGGGCAACGACACGGAGATCAGCTACAAGGTTGGTGGCACTTACACTATGAAGGCAAACTTCAAGTTCGTGCCTGCTATGATCAACAGCGACCTCTATGCCCGCTTCGAGGCTAAACTTGGCAAGAAGACCGTATCTATCCCCGAAGTCAAGATTGGCTATGGCGTTCTGGCAACAAGCGAACTGCTGGACCGTTGCAACGTTACCGCCAGCACTGCTCCCGATGCTTTCCAGCGCGTGATTGAGCAGAAGCAGGAGGCTAACATCAAGTTCCTGATCGGCCAGGCAAATCTGCGTGCCAGCGAGCTGTCAAGCGTAAGCATCCAGGATCTGGTTAATATCCTCAAGGAAATCAACGACATGCAGGAGGAGCGTGCTCTCCAGAGCATCGAGGTAAGCGCATACGCCAGCCCCGACGGCAGTTACGACCTGAACGAGAAGCTTGCCGAGAAGAGACAGGACGTTTCTTCCAAGTATCTGGATAAGCAGTTGAAGAAGATCAGCATGGATGCTGACGTTGATACCAAGTTCACTGCCGAGGACTGGGACGGTTTCCAGGAACTCATCAGCAAGAGCAACCTGCAGGACAAGGACGTTATCCTGCGTGTCCTCTCCATGTACCAGGATCCCGAGGAGCGTGAGCAGCAGATCCGTAACATGAGCAGCGTTTTCACTGAAATTGCAGACGGCATTCTGCCCGAGTTGCGTCGTGCACGCCTTATCGTGAACTACGAGGTAATCGGACGCAGTGACGAGCAGATCATCGCCCAGTTCCAGGAGGATGCCAGCAAGCTCAGCGTAGAGGAGCTCCTGTACGGCGGCAACATGCTTGTAGAGGATGCCAACGTGCGCAAGCAGTGGTATGAGACTACCGTGAAACTGTATCCCAACGACTACCGTGCATACAACAACCTGGCACAGGTTGCTATCATGGAGGGTAATGCCACAGCAGCACAGAGCTGGCTGAACAAGGCCAAGAGTGTAGACGCCAAGGCTCCCGAGACCCATGCAAACCTGGCAATCCTTGCACTTAAGGGCGGCGATGCTGCAAAGGCAGAGACCTACATGGGTCAGGCCAGCGGCAGCGATACCTTCAACGAAGTTCTGGGCAACCTGAACATCGCCAAGGGCAACTATACCCAGGCACAGCAGAACTTTGCCGATACCAAGACCAACAGCGCAGCTTTGGCACAGATCCTGAACAAGGACTATGCAAGTGCCCAGAAGACTCTGGCTGGCATCACTGCTCCCGATGCTACCACCAGTTACCTCAAGGCTATCCTGGCAGCACGCACAAGCGATGCCGGTGCCCTGAAGAGCAACCTCAAGGCAGCCGTTACCGGCGACTCTTCTCTGAAGGCTCGTGCCGCCAATGATCTGGAGTTTGCCAAGTACCAGGAAACAATTGCCGACATTGTAAAGTAACACTGCCGGGTCATGCAGCATGCACTAAGCATCAGACATTACATAATTGCAGTTATCACCCTTTTTGCCCTCATGTCATGTGGAGGCAAAAAGGGTGAACTGCGTATACAGGGCGAGATCAAGGGCCTGAACAGTGCCGACCTTACCATATACAGCCGCGACGGAATCTTCGTGGGTATAGACACCCTGCATGTCCGTCAGGGCAAGATAGACTGGTCGTGCCCCTGCGACAAGGAAAGCGGAACCATAACCATAGTTTATCCCACATACTCCACACTGACCATATTTGGCGGTAGCGGAGAGGTCATAAAGATAGAGGGCGATGCCAAGCAGCTCAATAGTACCAAGGTTCATGGCACTCCCGATAACGAAGCCTACACCGCATTGCGTGAGCAGTTGGGCAACGCCAGGCCCGAATCCAGGGACAGTATCACCCAGGCATTCATCGCATCGCACCCCGAGTCCCACGTCAGCAGATACCTGCAGCTGGACAGGCTGGCAACACAGAAGCCTGCTGCCCTGAGGAACGGCACTGCCCTGCCGGAATTTATGCTGGTAACCCGCAAGGGCGACACCTTGACCATGGATTCCCTAAGCGGCAAGCACACTCTGATAACCTTCTGGGCAAATTGGAAGGGTGATGCTGGCGCCGTCAATGGCAGGGTCCGCCGTCTGCGTCATCAGATGGGCAAGGCTGTAGAGTGCATTTCATATAATATGGATGTCAATGCCAATGTCCTGGACTACATCGAGAAGAACGACTCTATAACCTGGCACAGCTATGCCGACCAGAAGGTCTTCCAGTCGCCGTTGGCTTCACGTTTGGGCATACGTGATATCCCCTACTTTGTATTGACGGACACGCTATGCCGCATCATAGCCTCTGGCAAGGACTGGTCCAAGGATATTGCTCCTGTGCTTGAAACCATCGTCCCCGCTGTTCAGGAACAGGGAAAATAGTTTGTCCGCGATGAAATTCGAATACCTCATATCCCGCCGCTATCTTTTTTCCAAGAAGAGCCACAACGCCATCAATATCGTTTCGTTGATAGCCGTTGTCGGTGTTGCCGTGGCAACTGCGGCTATGGTAATCGTCATGAGCGTATTCAACGGTTTCCAGGGACTGGTGGCCGAGACCTTTACCGCTTTTGATCCCGAGTTGCGCGTGATGCCCAGGTCGGGAAGCACCATAGACCTGGGGTCCGACGTCGTGCAGAAACTATCCGTTTCCAAGGACATCGCCGTGCTTACCCCGGTTGTGGAGGGACAGGCCCTTGCCGTGGCAGGCCGTACGCAGAAGGCCGTAGTGATAAAGGGAGTGGCAGACAACTACCTGGCACAATCAGGGATTGCCGATGCCTTTTACGGTGAAGGCGACCCCACCCTGAACGTAGACGTGCTGGAGTATTGCATTCCAGGCATACAGTTGTGCAGCCAGCTGGAACTCCCCCTCAATTTCCTGTCCCTGCATATATACGCACCCAAGCAAGGGGAGCGTGTCAATATGGCCAACCCCAAGTCCAGTTTCAGACAGGACGAACTCCTGTCCACCGGTCTCGTCTTCAATGTGCGTCAGGCCAAGTACGACGGCGAGTACATCCTATGCTCCATAGGCTTTGCACAGAGGCTCTTCGGCAAGGAGGGCAAGGCTACCGCTCTGGAAATAAAGCTCAGCCCCACGGGCAGCAGAGAGAGCATCGAGGCCCTGCTCGGCCCGCCTTTCATTGTCCAGGACAGAAGCGAGCAGCAGGAGGACATCTTCCGCATCATGAAGATAGAGAAGCTCATCTCTTTTGCCTTCCTGTGCTTCATCCTGCTCGTGGCATGCCTGAACATCATAGGCAGCCTCAGTATGCTGATGATAGAGAAGCAGGACGACCTCGTGACACTTTCCGCCCTTGGCGCTACCCGGAAGCAGATCCGCCGCATATTCGTCTCAGAGGGCATGATGATAATAGCAGGAGGCGCCCTTGCCGGCATGCTGGTGGCGGTTGCACTATGTATGGCACAGCAGACGTTCGGCTTTATCCGTCTGGGGCAGCAGGAGGGCAGTTTCATCACCGATGCCTACCCCGTGATCCTGCAGTATACGGATTTGCTGCTCATATTGCTCACGGTACTGTCCATTGGCGGCATCAGTGTCTTTATGGCAACACGAAGAGCGCGTTAGTACGTCCTGCACCCCTTCCCTTTTGTACTATTTAGTGCCTGTATGCAACAAAATTTCCTTAATCTGGGCAAGATGTTGCATAATTTTATATCTTTGTACGCAATAGTCGTTAAAACAATAGACAAAACCTAATAATAACATCTTATGAAGAAACTATTCACAACACTCCTGGCATCCATGGCCATTCTTTCCGCCACCAGCCAGACGGTAACCGTTTCTCCCCTGCCGCAGCAGATTGCCTGGGGCGAGAAGGCATTCACCAATGCAGAGAAGTTCTATCTTGTCGGTGCAGACAAGGCAGATGCCGACGCAGTAAAGTTCCTCTCTTCCAAAGTGAACGTTATAGGAACCAGCGAGAAGGTTGATGCAAAGAAATTTGCCGGCGCCACTCCCGTTATTATCGGCGAGGCTGGCGACAAGGCCGTGAAGAAGTACAAGAAGTCCATTCCTGCCAAGGCCGAGGGCTATTATCTCAAGGTCTCTGCCAACGAGGTGGTTCTTGCCGGTCGCGACAACAGCGGCACTTTCTATGCCGTTCAGAGCCTTTTGCAGATTATGTCAAAGCCCGAGGTTATGGCATGCGAGATTACTGACTATCCCAGCGTAACAGACCGTGGTGTTATCGAGGGTTTCTATGGCAACCCCTGGAGCCACAAGGACCGCCTGCGCCAGTTTGATTTCTATGGCCAGTACAAGATGAATACCTATGTGTTCGGTCCCAAGGACGATCCATACCACCGTGCACGCTGGCGCGAGCCTTATCCCGCTGACGAGGCTGCCAAGCTGAAGGAACTGGTAGACGCTGCCCATAAGAACAAGGTCAAGTTCGTATGGGCCATCCACCCCGCCGGCGACATCAAGTGGTGTCTGGAGGACTCTGTCAACGTGGCAAAGAAACTGGACCTCATGTACGACCTTGGTATCCGCTCCTTCGCCGTGTTCTTCGACGATGTTTGGGGCGAGGGTGCACGTGGCGACAAGCAGGCAGGACTGCTCAACTACCTGACCGACAACTTCGTGCGCAAGCACAAGGACGTAGAACCCCTCATCATGTGTCCCTCTCAGTACAACAAGGGCTGGACCAGCGGCGACTATCTCAACACCCTGGGCACCAAGATGTACCCCGAGGTTCGCATCATGTGGACAGGTAACTCTGTTGTGGACATGATCGAGGAGAACGATATGCAGTGGATCAACGACCAGATCAAGCGCAAGGCCTACATCTGGCTCAACTATCCTGTAAACGACTACTGCCAGAGCCGCATGCTCATGGGCAAGACCTATGGCAATGGCCTGAACATCAACGACATGGTGAGCGGTTTCTGCTCTAACCCCATGGAGTATGCCGAGGCTTCAAAGGTTAGCCTCTACAGCATTGCCGACTACACCTGGAACATGCCTGCCTATGACGACGTGAAGTCTTGGGAGCGTGCCCTGGAAGCCCTGATGCCTACAAGCAAGCTGGCATTCCGCTTCTTCTGCGAGAACAATATCGACCTCGGTCCCACCGGCCACGGTCTGCGCCGCGAAGGCGAAAGCCCCCGCTTTGCCAAGGCTTCAGAGAACATGATGGGTACGGCAATGTATTTCCAGCAGCTCGTGTGGGCTGCCGACAACCTGTTGGCAGACGAGATCAACAACCCCGAGATGCTCAATGAAATCAAGCCCTGGGTTGAAAGCATGCGCTACCTTGGCTTGCGCGGCCAGCAATACCTCAACATGATGGGTGCAATGGCCAAGAAGGACAGCGTAGCCTTCATCGGCCATTATCGTGCACAGCTGCAATTGGAGCAGAAGCAGAAGGCCATCACCAGCCGTGACTACGAGGGTTCTATCGTCAAGGCCAAGCCCGTTGTCAGTGGCGATGTAGTTACTCCCTGGCTGAACGAAAAGCTTGCCGATGCCGTCAAGGCATATAAGAAGCAGTACACCTACGGTCTGGAGTATTTCCCCGTGCAGGCTATCGAGGACGGCGAATACTTCATCAAGGTTGACGGCGAGTATCTGACCAATCCCCAGGCAGGTGCCGACCGCGTGGGCGACTTCCCTGTGTTCCAGGCCGAGCGCGACGTTATCAACCCCCAGCGCCAGCAGTGGGTAATCGAGCAGAACAGCAAGACCGGACGTTACAAGATCTACAACAAGCAGGACGGCCGTTACATCAACGAGACAGGTGCTTTCTGGTTCAACAAGGACCGCAACCCCTTCGATGCTGCATGGCATACCTATCTCCTCGTTAAGCAGGAGGGCAAGTGGAGCATCCAGAACGCCGGTAGCGGTGGCAGAGGCTACTGGCAGCGCGAGGGCAACCGCCTGAGCAATAAGGGTGCTGGTGCATTCGTGTTTGAAATCGAAAAGGTGAAGTAATAGAAATAGATGCGATAGACACTATAGACGCTATAGATGCTATAGATGCTATAGAATGAATATCCTGTAAATCCCATAAATGAAGAAAATACTATCAATCCTTGCTGCCGGTGCAATTGCACTGGCAGCATCGGCTCAGGAGACCATCACTCCCGAGGTGCTTTCCGCCCTGAAGCAGAGTTACGAGGGCAATGCTGCCGACCGTGCACGCCAGAGCGTGGTGAGCAACGGTAGCTTCCGTAAACTGGCCATGCGCCCAGAGGTGAACACCACTGGCGAGAACACATACTTCTCGGTAGACATACGCAACACCGGCATCACAGACCAACAGAGCAGTGGCCGTTGCTGGATGTTTACCGGCCTGAACGTGCTCCGCAACAAGGCCATGAAGAAGATGGGCATCACTGGCTTCCAGTTCAGCCACATCTATCTGTTCTTCTATGACCAGCTGGAGAAGTCCAACCTCTTCCTGCAGGGTATCATAGACACTCGCAATGAGGATATCGACCACCAGAAGGTACAGTGGCTGATGCAGAACCCTCTTTCCGATGGCGGCACCTACACAGGTGTAGCTGATCTGGTAAGCAAGTACGGCCTTGTTCCTGCCGAGGTGCAGGCCGAGACCTGGGCAAGCAACAACACCAGCGAGATAGACGGACACCTGAAGCGCAAACTGCGCGAGATAGCCATCAACCTGCGCGAACTTGCTCAGGGTGGCAAGACCGAGGCAGAACTGCAGGCATACAAGGTGGAGCAGATGAAGACCATCTACCAGATGCTGGCCCTTGCCTATGGCGAACCCGTGCAAGAGTTCCTTTGGGCTCCTCGCGGCAAGGACGGCAAGCTGCTGTCCGAACTTAAGAAGTACACTCCCATGGAGTTCTACAAGGAATACTGCGCCGAGGCAGGAGACCTGCAGAAGGACTACATCATGCTCATGAACGATCCCTCACGTCCATATAACAAGGTATATGAGATAGACATGGACCGTCACACTCACGATG
>JAZLAC010000007.1:0-22283 GCA_045612965.1 Bacteroidaceae bacterium
GGATGCAAGCCACCGTCCAACCAACTCTTGCACTGTCCGTACACATTGGGACGCCACTCTTTATGCTCCTCCAATATCCACTTTTCCAACCACTCCTGATCCTTGTCCAGAGGCAGATACCAGTGCTTGGTTTCCTTCTGCACCAGTGGGTTACCGGTTTCTGCATTGTAGGGATTTATCAACTCCTCTGGAGAGAGAGTTGCACCGCACTTTTCGCACTGGTCGCCATAAGCATCAGCAGCATGACAACGAGGGCACTCACCCTTGATGTTGCGATCAGAGAGGAAACGTCCAGTAGCCTCGTCAAAGAACTGCTCCGTTACCTTTTCCACGAACTTGCCCTCTTCATAGAGTTTCTTGAAGAAATCGCTGGCAAACTGATGGTGCACAGGTCCGCTGGTGCGTGAGTAGACATCAAAGGAGATGCCGAACTTCTCGAACGAGTCCTTGATGATGCCGTGGTAGCGGTCTACCACCTCCTGCACGCTGATGCCCTCCTTGCGGGCACGGATTGTTACGGGAACACCATGCTCGTCGCTGCCGCCGATGAAGAGTACGTCGCGACCCTTCAGACGCAGGTAGCGCACATATATATCTGCCGGCACATACACGCCAGCCAGGTGTCCGATGTGCACAGGACCGTTGGCATAGGGCAGGGCCGAGGTTACAGTTGTTCTCTTGAAAATCTTTTCCATGTCGTGTTGTGTGTGTAAATTATTGCGCTACAAAGGTACTACAATAATTTTAGACGGCAAAACTGGGGGGAGAAAATCGCATAAGCAGCCTTCATGGTCGGGGTTTTCCTTAGGTATCGGCAGGGTTCCCTGCTCAAAAAACAGGGTTCTTGTGGCAAGTTGGCCTACTTTTGTGCCTGTTGTGACGATATTTTTGATGTAATCGGACAATGGTTCGCTTTTTTTGCTAACTTTGCGATATCTAAAACTAACTATTACAGACACAAACCTTAACTCAACTGCATATGAAAAGATTTATTGGAATGGCACTGGCACTGTTCCTGTCAGTGGGAGTGACCGATGCTTCGGCACAGAGTTTCTTAAAGAAACTGGGAAAAACCGTAAACGATGTGAGCCGTGAGGTCAACAAGCATGTGAACAAGGGTACTAAAAACACATCTGGCACCAGCAAACAGCAACAGAAAAAGCCCCAGACTCAGGAGGCTGCCAGCAGCAATCAGTCTTTTGAAGAACAAAACGAACGTCATCTGAGAATATTGGAAGAAAAGGGAGAGATCATCCGTCCTGTGGTGGTAGAAAATCCGCCCAAGGACCAGGCTCCAGTCACGGGCAAGACCAATGGTCACGAATGGATAGACCTGGGTCTGCCCTCAGGAACACGTTGGGCCACCTGCAACATCGGCGCTACCACCCCATCGGCTCCTGGCGGTCTATATGCATGGGGCGAAACGGTAACCAAGACCTCCTACATGCCTGATAACAGCAAGACCCACGGAAAGGACATGGACGACATCTCCGGAAATGCCACCTACGACGTGGCCACCGCCAAGTGGGGAAAGGGATGGCGAATGCCCACCAAGGAGGAGTTTGATGAGTTGGTGAGATACTGCTCCTTCCCGCAGTATGTGAAAAAGAACGGGCGTCTGGGACAGGAATTTACCAACACCAAGAACAAGAGAACACTTTTCCTGCCGGCCACCGGCCACAAGGAATACGGTTCCAAGCATGAAAATGCCACCGTATGCGGCAACTACTGGACCTCTACACCACATAAGGATTCTTATAAGAACGGTGCCCACGAGTACCATTACGGCGCGGCGATGGGCGAGATGGGAGTAGGCGAGCGCTCATCGGGCTTTGCTGTCCGCGCTGTCATTGACAACGATGCCATGATAACCGTTCCCTCGCAAGGCCAGGCCGACGGTCACAAGTGGGTGGACCTGGGTTTGCCCTCTGGCATCAAATGGGCTGCCTGCAACGTGGGCGCCAAATCGTCCGAAGA
This sequence comes from Bacteroidaceae bacterium, assembly GCA_045612965.1. Classification (GTDB taxonomy): domain Bacteria; phylum Bacteroidota; class Bacteroidia; order Bacteroidales; family Bacteroidaceae; genus Physcousia. Next base: position 1,978 of record JAZLAC010000007.1, read on the forward strand.
ACTTGGCCACACTTTCAAATGGGCATGCATTGCTCCTGAAATCCCCGATGTTTCCCATCGTGCAGAATCGTACGGCAAATGGATGAGCGGCATTGGCGGAAGTGCCCAGTATGATGCCGCGGCATCCATGTGGGGAGGCGCTTGGAGGATGCCTACAAAAGTCGACATTCAGGAACTGATGGACAACTGCACATGGGAATACACCACTCTGGGCAGAGTCACAGGATGCAAGGCCATCAGCAAGATAAACGGAAACTACATCTTCTTCCCGTTCGGCGACAACGATACAATGGCGAGTTACTGGACTTCCATCCCCATGAACAGCAAGTCTTCAGGGAACTATGATGCATACGCTTTGTTTATGTCCAAAGATATGATTAAAAACGCCACTCAGGGACGCAATACCGGCCATCCTATCCGTCCGGTAATGAAATAGAAGCATAGTAATGACCAGCAGGGGGGGTAAAAAGTCCCTACGTGCCTTTCCGGCAAAAGACATACAGTCACTGTAATGATCATCTAAATAAAACTTTATGTCAGCGGGAGCAACTTGACGGTTGCTCCCCCTTTTTTGCCTTGCGGTAGAAACGGACTGAGGACTGAGGAACTGAGGAACACCCCAAGGACCCTCCCCCTTGCCCCTCCCTGTAGGGCGGGGAGTATAATGTACTTCCGATGTGGCCACTTAGTCGGTAGTAACTGACTCTCCCCCTGAGACAGGGACGAGTACCCCGCAGGGGGGAGGGGGTGGATAGTTTCCGTTTGTATCATCCACCCCCTCCGTCGCTTCGCTCCTCCCTTCGGGTCCAGCGTCGCAATGGGTATTGCTCCCCTCAGAGGGCACAGAATGACATCCAGTCATTCTTCTTTAGACCCTCTTCGCCACCCTGTCTCAGGGGGACAGTTTTGCTGGCGCGGTGCTAGCGGTTGTAACCACTCCCCTCCCTTGTGGGAGGGGCAAGGGGAGGGTCTTGAGGTGAGCGGTGAGCGGACCCGTTTGCTAATGCAAACAAGATGGCACCACGCAATGTGATGCCATCTTTTTTTATATGCGCCGATTAGGCGTTCCTCATTCCTCAGTCCTCAGTCCGTTTCTAACGCAAGGCAAAAAAGGGGAGCAACCGTCAAGTTGCCCCCCGCTGACATAAAGTTTTATTTAGATTGTCATTACAGTGCACCAGCAGTCAGGATGAGCACGAGCAGGCCGAGAATGGCGTACAGCTCGGGGAACACGGCCAATACCATGGTAGTACCGAAGGCGTTGTGGCCGGCACCGATGGCGCTGATACCGTTGGCACAAACCTTAGCCTGACGGATGGCAGAGAACAGACATACCAGACCGCATGCCAGACCTACACCGAATACGGCGCAAGCGGTGATCATGTCAACATTGGGAGTTGCAAGACCCTGCAGCATGAAGAAACCTACGAAGCCGTACAGGCCCTGAGAAGAGGGAAGTGCAGAGAGACCCATGTAGGAACCGCCAGCATTGGGGTTCTTCTTGAAAGCACCGATAGCGGCATTACCGCAGATAGTTACACCATAAGCGCTGCCTATGCCAGACAGGGCTACACAGAGGGCAATGCCCAGATAAACCAAAAAGATTTCCATAATTTTCTTTTGTTTTTAATTGATTATTGTTTTGTTTGTTATTTCAATTTACGGAAGGGGTCATACTCCTTGCCGCCACCTGCAAAGTCGGCGTTCTTGAAGAACTCCACAAAGGTAAGACGCATGGGGTGCACGAAGGCACTGATCATGCTCAGGGCAAAGGTGATGCCATGACCAAGGAGCAGGATGATGACCATTGCGATGATACGCAGCCACAGGGGCAAAGTGGCCGTCATGTCCAGCGCCAAAGAGTTGAACACGCCACCCAGCACACCACCGGTAAGACCGAGGGCAAAGAGACGGATGTAACTGAGCAGGTCGCCCAAGAGGCCCGTTGCCATGCCATAGGTTTCCCACACGCCTCCGCCGATGTTGCTGAGCACGCCCAGGACGGGCTTCTTGTAACTGGCAGGATTGTTGTACAGGAATATGCCCACAGCACTGATGCCTATGATGCCCATCAGCAGGTACTGCACCCACATGGCCAGTTCCACACCGCATGCGGGCAGACCATAGAGCACGATGGCGCCAAGCAGTGCTGCAACCCACGAGAAGGTGCCCACGGCATAGGGCCAGCCGTAGTTCTTGATGGCCTTGCATCCCTTCAGTATCATGCCCAGGAGCACCTGCACCATGCCGATGATAACGGAGATAACCATCATGGGGCTGTAGCCGAAGATGGGGCCCACGCCATTATCATTGAGGAAGTAGGGCTTGACGGGTTCCAGGAACGCCCAACTCTGCTGGGTGAGGTCAATGCCGAACAGGGTGCCGCACACCAAGCCGCACACCACGGTGGTTCCGCCCAGCCACATGGCCAGACGTCCGTAGGGCCTCATGTCCTGCGCTCCCTTCAGAGCAAGGAACAGGCCCACCAGGAAGATGAGCAGGCCATAGCCGGCATCGCCCATGCACAGGCCGAAGAACAGCATGAAGAAGGGGGCAAAGAACTCGGTGGGGTCCAGGTCGGTATAGTTGGGCAGAGAGTACATCTTCAGAATGGGTTCGAACAGGCGCGAGAAGCGTCCGTTGGTAATCTGCACGGGAACGTCGTCCTCGTAGGCAGGATCCTGCATGTCATAGTAGATGTGCGACTTGTCCAGATATTCGGTCAAAGGAGCGGTAGAATCGGCACGCACCCAGCCAAGCATCAGGTGCAGGACATCGCCACAGGTCTTCTCGGAACTGAGATGCACCTTGTTCAGGGAGATATCGTTGCGCACCTCCAGCATGCCCTCCTCCAACACGGGGAGCAGAGCGTTTGCCACGGCCGACATCTGCTGGCGCACCACATACTTGCGTTTCTTCACATCCTCGATCTCCGCCTTTACCTGCGAGAGCGACTTCTGAGGCAGGGCGAGGTGTTCTGCTGCTATCTCGGGACGGGACTCGGAGAAGGTAACGAAGTAGGTTTTCTTCTTCACCTCGGTCACGGGAACGGCATAGAACTGGTCAAGCCATTCTGCCTTGAACCTCTTGCTCGTACAACGGAAGAAATGCATCTCCATGCCTATGGTCTCGGACAGGCGCTGCACCTTCTCGGGAGAGAAGTCGCCCCAAGGGTCGAGCATGTCAAACTCCTTCTGCAGTTCGTCCTCTTCGTGCAAAAGAACATTCTCCTGCACCTGCAGTTCCTCCACCTTTTCCAAGAGGTTCAGGGGAGAACCGTACTCGGGGGCAAGGGTGTCTGACTTCAGGGCATACTTCGTACCATAGATCTTCAGGAAGTCCAGGGCACGGGCATAGCGCTGCTCCAGGTAGATGGCCTCCTGCAACTCGGTGCTGGTGGCACCCTGCTGCAACTGGCTGACGTGCACCACGCCCAGTTCGCGGATGGACTCTATGAAGCCTTCATATTCGCGGTCGGTCACCAGAAAGGTGAACTTCTTCATCTTTTCAATCATAAGCCTCTACCTCCTCTCCTTCTGCCAATGATTCGGGTTCCACTGCCTGTGCGCGCTTTGCCTGAAGACTCTTCAGAATCTTCTGGCTGGACTTGGACAGGTTCTCCTCGTCCTCCATGAAGCGCTTGATCTTGCGTATGGCCTCCTGATAGCCGGGAATCTGCACCTTCTCGAAGAGGTTGACCTTCTGCGTGGTCTTGCGGCGGGCATGATCCAAAAGGTCCAGCTTTGCCAGCACAAATTCGCGCTCCACGGCGGTCTTGGCCAATCCCTGCAGAAGCAGTATTCCGTCGAAGTACCATTTCGGGGCGGAGAAAAGTCCGAAGGGCTGAACCTCCAGGCTGATGTTCAGCAGCAAGGGCACGCGCACACCGGCAATCTTCTTCTCGCCGAGTTCCACGTCCTTGAGCGACACCAGCGAGGCATCAAACTCACCCCACAGAGCATACATGGACTCGTAGCCTGCTATCTGCTGCTGGAGTTTCTCCTCCAGCACCTCGGCCTCGTCCTTGCACTTCTTCACCTCAAGACGCAAAGCCGTCTCCTTGCTCTTGATGATGGGCAAGGTACGCTGGCGCATCTTCAGGTTCTTCTCCAGAGCCTGCAGTGACGTTTTGTTAAACTGATATTTTATTGCCATGACTATTGGTAGGTACTACAAATTAGTATTTTTATTGGTATTACAGAACCTACTATTTCTTAGTCCAATACTGGTCGGTAAACTCTTTCTTGATATTCAGCTCCTCCAACTCGAAGTGCTTGTTGAACAGAGACCATGTCACGTCCAGCATCTCCTCGGTGTTCAGGTTCACGTCGATGGCCAGAAGTTTCTCGGCATAGTCCTTGGCATAGTCCAAGCAACGGTTGTCGTAGTCGGTCAGGTCGAAACCGTTCTCCAGCTTTGTCTTTGCATTGGCAGCATCGGCATAAAGGCGGATAGCGGCATTCATCACCTGGGCATGGTCCTTACGGGTCTTCTTGCCAGCAACCAACTGCTTCAGACGTGACAGAGAGCGGAAGGGGTCGACAACCACCTTGCCCACATCGCTATCGCGGCGCAGATACAACTGACCCTCGGTGATGTAACCCGTGTTGTCGGGCACGGCGTGGGTGATGTCGCCACCGCTCAGGGTGGTTACGGCAATGATGGTGATAGAACCGCCACCTACGCTCTCGGGGAACTGAACGGCCTTCTCGTAGATCTTTGCCAGGTCGGAATAAAGAGAACCGGGCATAGAGTCCTTGGAAGGAATCTGGTCCATACGGTTGCTCACGATAGAGAGAGAGTCGGCATAGGAGGTCATGTCGGTAAGCAGAACCAGTACGGTCTCATGCTTCTCCACGGCAAAGTACTCGGCCGCGGTCAGAGCCATATCGGGAATGAGCAGGCGCTCCACGGCAGGGTCCTCGGTGGTGTTGATGAAGGAGATGATTCTGTCCAGCGCACCTGCATTGGAGAAGGTGTTGCGGAAGAAATAGTAGTCATCGTTGGTCATACCCATACCGCCCAGGATGATCTTGTCGGCCTTTGCACGCATGGCCACCATGGCCATCACCTCGTTGAAAGGCTGGTCGGGGTCGGCAAAGAAGGGAATCTTCTGGCCAGACACCAAGGTGTTGTTCAGGTCGATACCTGCAATACCGGTGGCGATGAGTTCGCTGGGCTGCTTGCGGCGCACGGGGTTCACCGAGGGACCGCCGATTTCCACCTCTCGGCCCTCAATCTCCGGACCGCCGTCGATGGGATGTCCGTAGGCATTGAAGAAACGGCCTGCCAGGTCGTCGCTCACCTTCAGCGAGGGAGCCTTGCCAAGGAAGGTAACCTCGGCATTGGTGGGGATACCGCCCGTACCCTCAAACACCTGCAGGGTAACGTCGTCGCCCATAATCTTTACCACCTGAGCCAGACGGCCGTTGATGGTTGCCAGTTCGTCATAGCCAACGCCCTTTGCCTTCAGTGAGCAGGTAGCCTTGGTAATCTGGCTTATCTTTGTATATACTTTCTGAAATGCTGTTGCCATACCTTATTATTATTATGGTAGGTTCTAAAAATTAGTTTTACTCGTTTGCTGGTAGTGTCTACACTGCTTTGGCTCTTTAATGTTTCTTGCTTGTTTCTTTTTTATTTTCACTTACTCACATAGTCCACTATGTTCGTTCTATCAAATCAAAAAGCAACGGCGCAATAACCACAAAATAGCTCAAAGCTAATTTTCAGAACCTACCCTATCATTTCTTCCACCTGCTTCTTGAAGTCGTAGTACTGCTCGCTCTTGTAGGCAGAGTAGTTCATCTGCTTGCACAGGTTGATCATCTTCTTGAAATACTTGGTCACCTCCTCGAAGTCGGCAAAGGTGTAGTCGTCCTTGTCGCAGATGGCGGTCACGAGGTTTAGGATCTCCTCCTGACGCTCCAGAGGTGTAACGGCATCAATCTCGTCGAAGGCATCCTGCTGGAGGATGACAAAGTCGATAATCTCCGACTTCCAGAACGTAACGTGGTACTCCACGGGTACACCGTCGTCGCCCAGAATGTTGATCTGCTCGGCAATCTCCTTACCGCGCTGCATGCGGGTCTTCAGGGCAAGTACCTTGGGAATCCACTCCTCGTTGATATGGCCCTTGATGTACTCGGCAAACTCGGGATATTCCAGATACTTGGAGTAAGAATCAATGGGGTTTACGGCAGGGTAGCGCTTCTTGTCGGCACGGTCCTGTTCCAGAGCATAGAAGCAACGTGCCACCTTCTTGGTGTTCTCCGTTACAGGCTCCTTCAGGTTACCGCCGGCAGGAGATACGGTACCGAGGAAGGTAACGCTGCCCACCTCTCCATTGTTCAGGTACACATAACCGGCACGGCCATAGAAGTTGGCCACCAGTGCGCCCAAGTCCATGGGGAAGGCATCGGGACCAGGCAACTCCTCCATACGGTTACTCATCTCGCGCAGAGCCTGTGCCCAACGAGAGGTAGAGTCGGCCATCAGCAACACGCGCAAGCCCATTGAGCGGTAGTACTCGGCCATGGTCATGGCGGTGTACACAGATGCCTCACGGGCAGCAACGGGCATGTTGGAGGTGTTGGCTATGATGATGGTACGCTCCATCAGTTTGCGGCCAGTGTGGGGGTCGACCAGTTCGGGGAACTCGGTGAAGATTTCCACAACCTCGTTGGCACGCTCACCACAGGCGGCAATGATAACGATGTCGGCCTCGGCCTGCTTTGAGATAGCATGCTGAAGCACGGTCTTGCCGGTACCGAAGGGACCGGGGATGAAGCCGGTACCGCCCTCAACGATGGGGTTGAAGGTGTCGATGGTGCGCACACCTGTCTCTAACAACTTGAATGGACGGGGCTTCTCCTTGTAGTTGGTCATGGCAAACTTCACGGGCCAGCGCTGAACCATGGTAACGTTGATGTCCTCGCCAGCCTCGGTGGTGAGCACGGCAATGGTGTCGTTCACCTTGTACTGGCCTGCGGGCACAATGCTCTTAACCACGGCAACACCCTCCATCTGGAAGGGAGCCATAATCTTCAGGGGCTGGTGGTTCTCTTCCACCTTGCCCAGCCATGCACTGCCCTCTACACGGTCGCCAGCCTTCACTATGGGTTCGAAGTCCCACAGACGGTCCTCGTCCAAGGGAGCGGTGTACTGGCCACGGCGCAGGAATACGCCGTCCATCTTGTCCAGGTCGTTCTGCAGACCATCGTAGTTCTTACTCAACATACCAGGGCCCAACTGGATCTCCAGCTGGTGTCCGGTGAATTCGGCCTCGGAGCCTACCTTCAAGCCACGTGTACTCTCGAACACCTGAACGTACACATCGCTGCCTACGACCTTGATGACCTCGGCCATCAGGCGGTCGCCGCCAGTTGTAATGTAGCATATCTCGCCCTGCAGGACAGGTCCGTCCACACGGAGTGTCACCATGTTGGAGACTACGCCACTAACTATACCTTTTGTCATATCTTGTTATATTATTTCCTTGAAAAACGTTTGGGGAATGCTTTGTATGGATCAAGCCTTGCGCTTGTACTCCTCGGGGACGCGTGCCGAACCTCGCAGGTCGTCGATAATCTGCTGGAAGCGTGCCTTGCCGTGCTCCACATCCAGATTGGCCCAACGGTACTGCATCTCCAGTTTGCACATGTAGGCAAAGACGGCATCTATGCTGAAGGGCTCGAAGAAGGTCTGCTCGTCCAGCCAGAGCCACTTGAAGGTGTCTATCATCTTCTCCTTCTTCACGGGGTCGGTCTCCTCCACGATCTTCTTCAGTTCCTGGACATTGTCCATACCCACGTGCTTGATGAAGTCCTTGGCGTTGTTCTCGCGTATCATAGTCTGAACCTCGCCCTCGCCCTTGATGAAGTCCGTTGCCTTCCATCCCTGCTTGTTGGCAAGCATGGCGGTGAGGATGTTGTTGATGTCCATGTTCAACTGGTACCAGCTGCGCACAAATGCGTTGGAGCAGGTGCGTATGGCATAGTCGTAGAACAGGAACAGCATTTCGTCCTCGGCGAAGTAGCCCTTCTTGTCCTTGTTGAAGTTCCATGCACGGGCAAATTCGCTCATGAACACGGGGTAGCGGTGCACGTTGAAGTTCAGTTCACGGGCACTGGTGATGAGGTCGATGTACTGCTCCCGGGTAAATCTGCCAGGGTATTTCAGTTCTGCCTCTGCATCCTTCAGCATTGCCACCAGATTGCGGCAATCGTGCAACAGGAAGTAGTAGTTCGCCATCAGCTTGGCATCCCAATGGGTCAGTGCATCCTGCAACTGCTCCAGGAATTCGTCCATGTCGCATCCCGGCTTGGTGTCCGAGAAGTTTATCTCGGGCAAACCGGCCATAAGACAATAGTAGTTTGCCATCTTCTCGCTTTAGAACAGCATCTGCACCAATTGTGGGCGCAGGAACGACTTAAAGTAATCCTCAAACTCCTCCTTGCCGAAGCTCACCTTGTAGCTGCCGTCTTCGGGCTGGATGGTGAACAGGGCATTGCGGCCGTTTACCTTCTCAATGGTAACGCCCTTGTCCAGAACTGCCTTTGCCTCCTTGGCAAAATAGGCCTTCAAGGTGTCTGCATCGGCAGACTCTATCACGATGGGCTCGTTCTCTGCCCACTTGCTTGCCAGAGCCACGGTGAACTTGCACAGGAAGTCCTTGTCGGAAACGAGCTTGTCCACGGCCTGGCCCACGGTAGAAGCGGTGAGCACGTTTGCTATCTCGCTCTTCAGCGCACTCAGCGACTGAGCGGTGAACAGCTTCAGTTCGTTCTTGGTGTTTGCCTCCATCTCCACTACAGCCTTCTTGCCGGCAGCCTCAATGTCGGCAGCCTTCTTCTTAGCCTCGGCAATAATCTGCGCAGCCTGCTCCTTGGCCTCCTGAACAATGCGGTCGGCCTCGGCCTGACCCTTCTCTACGCCCTCACGATAGATTTTCTCTGTGAGTTCCTGAATCTTTTCCATTATCTTAGGTTTTGTTTAATATTATTTCAGCCTCGAAATGCCCCGAAACAGGGCTAAAATCCTCGCAAAGGTAACAAAAAGAAATGAACAAATGCACGTGCATGCGTGAGATTTTGTCTTCACTTGGTCATTTTATTGCAATATTGCCTCCTTTTCATGGAAAATATCGTTGATATTTCATACCTTTGGCATAATTATGGCAGAAAACAGTTTGAAAGAACGTACCGCACGCGGTCTTTTGTGGGGTGGCATGAGCAACGGCATAATGCAGTTGCTCGGTGCCTTGTTTGGCTTGGCACTGATGCGCTTGCTCACACCGGCAGATTGGGGCAAGGTGTACATGCTCAACATCTTTGCTGTTTTGGCCAGTACTTTGCAGGAGAGCGGTTTCATTGCCGCCCTGTGCAACAAGAAGGAGCCTACGGACAAGGAGTACAATGCCGTCTTTTGGTTCAACATGATGGTCAGCGGAGCGCTTTACATTATCCTGTGGTTCCTGGCCCCATACATTGCCGCATTCTACAACGATCCGGACCTTATCTATCTGGCACGTTTCCTGTTTCTCGGCTTTCTGCTTTCCGGCCTTGGCACGGTGCAGAGGGCTTACCTTTTCGGGCATCTGATGGTGCGCGAGACAAGTATCTGCGGCATTGTGGCCATGCTGGTTTCCGGAGTAGTGGGCGTGACAATGGCATGGGTGGGTTTTGCCCATTGGGGCATCGTGGCGCAGAGCGTCACCTTTGTCTTCGTGGTACAGCTGATGAACTGGTACTACTCCTCCTGGCGCCCATCCCTGCACATAGACCTCCGTCCCGCATGGCAGATGTTTAAGTTCAGCAGTAAATTGCTGGTTACCAATATATTCAATATTCTCAATAATCATGCCTTCAGCGTGCTCCTTGGCAAATATTTTGGCGACCGCCAGGCAGGTGTCTACGGTACGGCACGCAAGTGGGACGACATGGCCGCCAGTACCATCAACGGTATGCTCGTGGGTGTGGCACAGCCCACTCTGACACAGGTAATTGACGACAAGGGGCGCTATGTGATGGTCTTCCGCAAGATGCTCAGATTCATCTCTTTTGTCTCCTTCCCGGCTCTGCTGGGGCTTGGCATGATAGCCCAAGAGTTCATCCTGATTGCCGGAGGCGAGAAATGGGCCGAGAGCGGCAGGATTCTTTCCATGCTCTGTGTCCACGGAGCCTTTTTCCCACTGACCACCCTGTACAGCAACCTGACCATAAGCCGCGGTCATAGCGGAGTGAACATGGCATGCACCATAGGCCAGTGCCTTGCCGTATGGGCAGGCCTTATCCTGCTGTATGTCAACGGGTACGGCATGGTGCCCATGGTAATATTCTTCATCGTGCTGAACGTCCTCTGGCTTGGAATCTGGCAATGGTGGGCGAAGCGTCTCATTGGGCTGAAATGGCACTGGGTGGCCATGGACACAATGCCCTTCCTGCTGTTCACGATACTGGTCCTGTCCGTTACCTGGTGGATGACAAGGTCCATAACCTCGCTTTGGCCCCTGATGCTTACACGCATAGTATTGGCCGTAGCACTTTATGCCGGCATAATGTGGATTAGCGGAGCAAAAATCATGCGTGAAGCCATCGGGTATATCCTCAACAGAAAAAAACGCTCCTGAAGGCCGCATTTTGGCCCTCGGGACGTCAAGCCCTTGTCCTCGGGACGTCAAGCCTCGGGCCTCGAGAGGACCTGATGCATGCTCAAGGATGCCGGGACGTGTATTAAATATTGTGTAATTGTAGGATTTACGAGTTTGTTTTTGTACCTTTGCGCAACATATGAAGATATTCGGCATAGGAATGAACTACCGCAATCATGCGGAGGAGATGGAGAAAAAGGCGCCCGGCATAGGGACTGGTGAATACGACGAACCGGTTGTGTTCACAAAATGCGACAGTGCCCTGGTAACAAGGGGCAAACCATTCTTCATCCCCGACTATACCCAGGAATGTGAATACGAGGCAGAACTGGTGGTGAGAATCTGCCGCATGGGCCGTAGCATAAGCGAACGCTTTGCGCATCGCTATTATGATGCCGTAACCGTGGGGGTCGACTTTACTGCACGCGACCTGCAAAGGAAACTTAGGGCCGAGGGATTGCCCTGGGACCTGGCAAAGGGCTTTGACGGCAGTGCCGTGATAGGCAATTTCCAGGACTTCGGCAATGGCACGGATGCGAACCTGAGCGGTTCCACCGGCAGGTACGAAAGCTACAAGGTGGCGCAGATGCTCAGCCAGGGCATAGAGTTCCGCTTGGACATAAACGGCAACACCGTGCAAAGCGGAATCAGCACGGACATGATACACTCGGTGGACCATCTGGTCAGCTATATTAGCCGTTTCTTCACGCTGAAGACAGGAGACCTGATCTTCACCGGCACTCCGGCAGGTGTGGGACCGGTGCATATAGATGACCATATTGTGGGCTGGATGAACGGAGAGAAGGTGCTTGAATTCAACGTCAAGTAATGCCAGCAGGGCACGCCACGTAAGAAAATGCTTATACTGATGAAAAACAGAATACGACTTTTGCTGCTTTGCCTTTTATCTGCCTTGTCAGTGTTTACGGCACAGGCACAGGAGAGGCTGACGTTCCTTGACTGGGATGCTATTGCCTCGGATACCCTGTGTCCGGTGTACAGCGAAGCCGTGCCTTTGGAAACCGATTACCGGAACAACGACTATCGCATAATATTGGAATATCCCACATGGGACAAGCTCTCCCCCAAGGAACTGGCATTGGCAAGGCGGCATGCTGCCAGCATTGGCGACTCCATAACGATAGAGCATTACGTCAGCATAAGTCGGGGGCAAGGATTGCTGAACTATCATTTCACGCCAATCATCAGGAAGGGAAAGGAGTTCCGTAAACTGGTCAGTGCCAAGGTGCTGATATCCCCCATTCCCAGACCTGCCCTTGCCAGAAAGGCAGCAGGCAATGGCAACAGGTATGCACAGCATTCCGTCCTTGCCACAGGAACGTGGAAGACCATACACATCACACAGGACGGCATATACAGCCTTTCGCCGTCTTTTCTTGCCAATATGGGTTTCAGCAATCCAGACAACGTGCACCTCTATGGCTACGGAGGCCATCAGCAATCGGCGCTCCTGGATGCCGACAATGACTTTGACGATCTGGAGGAAGTCCCCCTTTACCGCACCGCAAGCGGCAACCTGCTCTTCTGGGGCAACGGACTGGTGCATTGGGACGGTACTGAACGTGTCTTCAATGCCTATGCCACCAAGGCAACGTATTTCCTGACCGAGGGGTCAAGGCGGGCGGAAATGGCCACCGAGGCGCCATACAAGGGAGCGACCGTCCAGACCGTAACGACCACCATGGGCCATGCATTGTACGAGGTGGACAATTTCTCATGGTTCAGGGCCGGACGCAACCTTGTGGATGGAGCACTGTTCTCAGGAGCACAGACAAGGACATACACATTGGACGGAGTAAACAGCATAGGAAACGAAAAACTTACCGTCGTCTTTACCGGCAACGAGGTCACTACGCCATTGACCGTATGGGCCAATGGACTTGAGGTGACCAAAAAGACCATACCTGCTCCGGGCAGCTATATGTACTATTCCGAGGGGAAGTATCCCAATCTGGACGTCTCCAGGATGAATCCAGGTTCTGGCACATGGAGCATTACCCTGGCCACGAAAGGAGCCTTTGAGACAAGCGACCGTGTGCAGGGACGCCTGGACTACATAGCCATGAACTTTACCGCCCCCTTGCACTTGCAGAATGGCTTTGTGCGTTTCGGTGGCGGATATTCGGGCACAGGCACCGGAACAGGAAATTCGCCAAATGTTGCAAAGACATTCAGTGGAGCAACGAGATTCAGCGCCATAGGCGGAAACGCAGGGCATGACATAAAGGTGATGCGTCTGGGACGTAGAGGCAGACCCTGTAGCCTGATGCCCACAGAATATGCCGAGGGGGGGCTTGCCTTTTCTACTGCCGACGGAACAGAGCAGTTCGTGGCTTTCAATCCCGGCCATGCCTTCCCCGAACCTGTGGCAGGGCAATCAATATGGAACCAGGACCTTCATGCCGCCAACGGGGTGGATATGGTCATTATAGTACCCGCAAGCGGTAAACTGACGGCACAGGCACAGCGTCTGGCCGATGCGCACAGGCAGTATAGCGGCCTGAACTGTATCGTGGTGCGCGCCGACCAGATTTACAACGAATTCTCTTCCGGCACACCGGATGCAACGGCATACCGCCGTTTCATGAAAATGCTGTACGACCGTGGCATGGCAACGGGCTGTCTGCCCCGATACCTCCTTCTTATGGGCGACTGTGCCTGGGATAACAGGATGAAGTCGGATGCCTGGAGGTCATATTCGCAGGACGACTACCTGCTTTGCAACCAAAGCGAAATAAGTTATAGCGATACGGAGTCTTACTGCTGGGAGGACTATTTCGGACTGTTGGACGACGGCGAGGGAGGACGTCCCACCAAGGATGTCTCGGATTTGGGCATAGGACGTTTCCCGGTAACTACCGAGGAACAGGCTGCTATCATGGTGGACAAGACCATAGCGCACCTGCAACGCCAGAATGCCGGCGAATGGAGGAACAAGGTTGTGGTCCTGGGCGACGACGGAGACAACAACACGCACATGAAGGATGCCAATTCGGTGGCAGAGAGCATTGCGGCAACAGCACCGGACGTGGACGTGCATAAGGTCATGTGGGATAACTACCAGAGAAGGAACGAAGGACTGTATTTCTCCTATCCCGAGGTGCGTGCCATAGTGTCCAAGCATGTGGAGGAGGGCGCAATGATGATCAACTATACCGGTCATGGCGCCACATACCTGATGAGCCACGAGCGTGTCATTACCCTGGACGACATTAGCACATGGAAGTCCAATCGCATGCCCCTGTGGTTTGTGGCTGCCTGCGACATCACGCCTTTCGACAGCCAGGAAAGCAACCTCGGAGAGGCAGCCGTTCTCAACAGGGATGGCGTTGCCGTCGCCTTTATAGGCACGGTGCATACCGTGTACAGTTCTCAGAACTTCCGCCTTAACAACTTCTTCTCGCAATACCTGTTTGGGAGCAATGACAAAGGGCAGAGCAACAGCGTGGGCGAAGCCCTGAGAAAGGCCAAGCAAAGTATGGTAAGCAACAACGTTGACGGGTCCCAGCCGCAGAACAAGCTGCAATATGCCTTGTTGGGAGACCCTGCCCTGTTGTTTGGCCATCCGTCGGCCAAGGTTGTTCTGGACAGTATCAACGGCGAACTGCTTACGGGCAGCCAGCAGCTCAAGGGCGGAAGCCGGGTACGCTTCAGCGGACACGTGGAAAGGGAGAAGGGCCAGGTGGATGCCTCGTTCAACGGCACCCTGAACATTCGCCTTTACGACAGCAGGTCCAGCATAACCACAAGGGGCAATTCGGGCAACTCGCCCTATACCTACGAGGACTGGAGCAAGGAGATAAACCGTGGCGTAACTACGGTAAGCAACGGCAAGTTCTCCATCACCATGATAATCCCCAAAGACATCAACTATAGCGACGAGAACGGCCGTATGGTGTTCTATGCAGTAGGGGATGCAGACAGGACTGAAGCCAATGGCAGTAGCGAGAACTTCCTTGTGGGCGGATACAGTACGGAACTGGATAACGACACACTTGGACCGGAGATATTCATGTATCTTGACAATAGGGACTTTGTGGAAGGAGATGCCGTAAGCGCCAAACCGGTCTTCGTTGCCGAACTATACGACGAATCGGGTATACAAAGCAGTGGCAATGGTATTGGGCATAACCTGCAACTCTGTGTAGACGGCGACACAAAGCAGATTTACAACCTGGATTCCTGCTTCACTCAGGCATATGCCGACTATTCCAGGGGCAGCATCTTCTTTACCGGGATGCCGGAACTGGCACGCGGAGCGCATTGGCTCAGTTTCAGGGCATGGGACATGATGAACAATACTTCTGTGCAGACTCTCAGGTTCGTTGTAGGAGAGGACCTGGAACCAGAGATACTCTCGTTGATGCTTGAAGAGGATGTCGTTTCCGGGCATACTAATTTCCATATCGGGTACGATATGCCGGGTTTGGAATGCACCTTTACTCTGGAGATATTCTCCGTTACCGGTGCCGTCCAGTGGAGGCAGGAAATCTATACTTCGTCGGACAGCGGCGTGGTTACTGTTCCATGGAGTGGCAGGAACGGAGGTGGAGCATCGCTGAAAAACGGCATCTACATTTGCCGCGTTACCGCCTCGTACGATGGAGGCAAAAAGAGCCACAAGGAAAAGAAATTCATCTTTAGGGGCAATAAATAGTCGTAACCTTCAGTTATTATATCACGTATGAAAAGAATTGTTATATATATAATAGGTGTGCTGCTGGCAACGACGGCCATGGCACAAGATTCCGAATCCGGATTGTCTGATTCTTTTAGACCCGAGATATATGGCGTGACATCTTTGGCTATTGCGCCAGATGCAAGGGCAGGTTCTATGGGCGATATGGGTGTGGCTACAGATGCCGATGCCAACAGCCAATATTGGAATTGTGCCAAATATCCCTGGAACATAGCCCGTGCCGGAATAAGCGCTTCGTACACTCCTTGGTTGCGCAAGATTGTAACGGGCATTAATCTTGCCAATGTATCCGGATTCTATCGT
This sequence comes from Bacteroidaceae bacterium, assembly GCA_045612965.1. Lineage (GTDB taxonomy): Bacteria > Bacteroidota > Bacteroidia > Bacteroidales > Bacteroidaceae > Physcousia. The sequence goes on from JAZLAC010000007.1 coordinate 17,652, forward strand.
ATAGGTGATTATTCTGCCGTAAGTGCTTCATTCAGGTACTTCGGCATGGGTGAGGTGTCGACAACGGCAGGTGATTATACGTTCAGTCCATACGAAATGGCCTTGGATGCGGCCTACAGCCGAATGCTGACACGCACATTCTCCATGGGCGTGGCACTTCGCTTCATTATGTCCAGCATGAACTACGACCCCTTGCAAGAGGCTTCAAACGGCTTGGCATTTGCGGCAGACATATCAATGTACAGGCAGGGATACTTCATGCTTGGCAACCGCGAGTGCAGTATGTCGTGGGGTATTTCCCTCAATAATGTAGGTACGAAGATAAATATGGGCAACAGCAGTCATTCCGAGTTTCTGCCCACTACCTTGCGTCTCGGAGTGAATATGACCGTGCCTATCAACGAGTATAACAGGATTGCTTTTGGCGCAGAGGTGTATAAACTTTGCATACCCACCAAGCCTGTGCAGGGTGAAGAAGAGGCGCCAGAGGATTACGAAAGACGCTTGGAGGAGGATTACTATTCCGTAAGTTCCATAGGCGGTATATTCACGAGTTTTGCCGATGCTCCCGGTGGCTTTGCCGAGGAAATGCAGGAATTGCGTTGGAGTTTCGGAGCGGAATACACCTATAATGACCGTTTTATGGTTCGTGCTGGTTACCATTACGAAAACCCTCACAAGGGTAATCGCCAGTATTTCACCGTAGGTGCAGGTTTTCACATGAGTGTATTCACAATCGATGCAGCATACTGTGTTGCCACAGCCCAAGGCAATCCCCTGGACCAGACCATGCGTGTTTCTCTTGGCTTCGACCTGGATGGCATGAAGGATTTGTTTGGCCGAAGGAGATAGCCCCCCACCACCCATCATCAATAGGACCATGTTTATGAAAACGAGATATACACTGCTATATGCCTTGATGCTGATTCTTTGCGCCTCCTGTACAACGGAATCTCCCGAAGTTCAGGCCTCGGCCATGTTGCAGAAGTCAAGGCAACATCTTCTTGACAGACGTTACGATGCCGCCCGAGACAGCATCTTCAGCATGCGGCGTCAGTTCCCTACGGCTCTGCAAAGCCGTGCCGAGGGCATCCTGCTGCTTGACAGCATAGAGATGATAGCGGCACAGGACAGCATGGGAAGTGCCACAGGAGAAGAATGGAAGCGTCTTTCTGTAAAGGTTCAGTTCTTTGAGCGAAAACTGCAGGAAGATATCAGAAAGTTAGCAAAGCAATAGCCCATGCGCCACCTTAATGACGAGGACTTGTACCAGTTGCTGGACACGCCGATGTTCCGACGCATTTCCGAGACGGCCGACGAACTTGGCCTGGAATGCTATGTGGTTGGCGGATATGTTCGCGATCTGTTTCTGGAACGTCCTTCAAAGGACATAGATTGTGTTGTGGTAGATCCCGCTTTGGCCGAGGGTGGGGACGTTGCCGCAAATAGTGTTGGTCCGGGTATACGTCTGGCCAAGGCATTGGGGCGCAGGCTCGGACGCGGAGCCAATGTCTCCGTATTCAAGAATTTTGGAACGGCGCAGGTAAAGTGGCGTGGCGAGGAGGTCGAGTTCGTGGGGGCACGGCGCGAGAGTTATTCCCGCAATAGCCGCAAGCCTATTGTAGAGGACGGTAACCTGGAAGACGACCTTGACAGACGCGATTTTACCATAAATGCCCTGGCCGTGCAACTCAACAGCCAGAGTTTTGGCAAACTTGTGGATCGCTTTGATGGCCTTTGGGATATGGAGGACGGACTGATTGCCACACCCTTGGATCCCGATATAACCTTCAGCGACGATCCCTTGCGCATGATGCGCTGTATCCGTTTTGCCACGCAGCTGAACTTCCGCATCGAGGACGAGACACAGGAGGCCCTGTGCCGCAATGCCGAAAGGATAAAGATAATCTCCCAGGAACGTATCATAGACGAACTGAACAAGATAATGCTTTCTCCAGTGCCCAGTATCGGCTTCATAGAATTGGAGCGCTGTGGGTTGCTGGAACTCATACTTCCGGAAATAGCGGCTCTTCGTGGAACGGAAAGCCGGAACGGCCGTGCCCACAAGGACAACTTCTACCACACGCTGGAGGTGCTGGACAACATTGCGCGTGCAACGGCGGCAAACGCCTCGGAAACCCTTTTCCTCAGATGGGCAGCCCTTTTGCACGATATTGGCAAGCCGCGCACGAAGAGATGGGAGGAACCGCATGGCTGGACCTTTCACAACCATAACTATGTAGGGCAGAAGATGATCGTGCCCCTGTTCCGTCGTATGAAACTGCCCCTGGACGAGCGCATGCACTATGTGGAAAAACTCGTAGGCATGCACATGCGTCCGCAGGTAATTGCCGACGAGGAGGTGACGGATTCTGCCGTAAGAAGGATGCTCTTCGAGGCAGGAGAGGATATAGATGACCTGATGACCCTTTGCGAGGCCGACATAACATCCAAGAACCAGGCCCGCAAGCAGCGCTTTCTGGACAACTTCCGTCTGGTGCGCCAGAAGATTGTGGACCTGCAGGCACGCGACAATTACCGGACCTGGACCAATCCTATAACCGGCGAGGAGATAATGCAGGTGCTGAACCTGCCTCCATGCAGGGAAGTTGGACTGCTGAAACAGGCCGTGAAGGATGCTATCTGGGAGTCGCGCATACCCTCGGACCACGACTCTGCCTTTGCCTATATGATGCAGGAGGCCGAGCGCATTGGTCTCTTAAAGCAATGAGTCCAGCGAAAAAAGCACGTTTTTTTGTATACTGAGCGGTGATTTTCTTGGTAGTTTGCGTCCTTTGCCGTAAATTTGAACCCTGAAACGACAAACGATACATTCTTCATAAGGTATGGGTGGCTTTTTTGGCACAGTGTCGCAGCAACCATGTGTTGCAGACCTTTTCTATGGTACGGACTACCAGTCTCATCTTGGCACACGCCGTGGCGGCATGGCCACATTTTGTACAGAAAACGGGTTTTACCGAAGCATTCACAATCTTGAAAATACATATTTCCGCACCCGATTCGAGTCGGAACTGGACCGCTTTGTGGGCAACAGCGGCATAGGTATAATATCTGATACCGATGCTCAGCCTATGCTGATAAATTGTCATCTGGGCAGATTTGCTATAGTTACCGTTGCTCGCATCAACAACATTGAGGAACTGGCACAGGAGATGCTGGACGAAGGCATGCACTTGAGCGAATTCTCCAGTGGAAGAATAAATCCTACGGAACTCATCGGCCTACTCGTTGTACGTGGCAAAACTTACGTGGACGGCATTGAAAATGTCTTCCGTAAGGTGAAGGGTTCCTGCTCACTGCTTCTGCTTACGGAAGATGGAGTTATTGCCGCACGTGATTCATGGGGACGCACTCCCATTGTAGTAGGCAAGAAAGACGGAGCAATGGCAGTAGCCTCGGAAAATACGGCATTCCCTAATCTTGGATACGAAACTCTGCATTACCTTGGTCCCGGTGAGATCATACGCATACAGGCCGATGGTATGCAACAATTGCGCAAGCCTAACAAAGGAATGCAGATTTGTTCCTTCCTGTGGGTATATTATGGTTTTCCAACAAGTAGCTACGAGGGTAGGAATGCAGAATCCGTACGTATGGAATGTGGGCGCGAAATGGGCAAGGAAGATCCCGTGGAGGTTGATTGCGTTTGCGGCATACCAGATTCAGGTTTAGGAATGGCTGTAGGTTATTCGGAAGGACACAAGGTGCCATATGCCAGAGCTATATCCAAGTACACACCGACATGGCCAAGAAGTTTTACCCCATCCAGGCAGGACATGCGAGCCCTTGTTGCAAAGATGAAACTGATAGCAAACCGAGACATTCTGGATGGCAAGCGTGTATTGTTTTGTGACGACTCCATCGTACGTGGTACTCAATTGCGCGACCATACACAAGCCTTGCACGCTCTTGGGGCAAAAGCTGCACACATGAGAATAGCCTGTCCTCCACTTATATTCGGCTGCCCCTTTGTAAACTTCAGTGCAAGCAAAAACGAGATGGAACTGATAACCCGCCGGATAATTGCTGACTTTGAAGGTGACATGAACAAAAACGTCAACGCATACACAAAGACAGACTCTCCGGAGTACAACCGTATGGTTGAGGAAATAGCCAATCGCCTACATCTTGACTCACTAAAATTTGCCAAACTGGAAACTTTAGTTAAGGCCATTGGCTTGCCCAAGGAACGCATCTGCACCCATTGCTTTGACGGCAGCAGTTTCTATACCTTAGAGCAAGAGAACCCTTCCTCTACCGAGCAAAGACTGAACCTTACCTATACACAGGAGAATCAGTAGCCCTCCTGTAATAGTTGTGTCGTCAAGCACACCTTGCTGATACAACATGAGCAGCACCTATTTATTAGACCCTCCCGAGGACCGGCCTTTGACGTCCCGAGGACCGAGGCGAGAGTTCCCGGTTCTTTCAGGTCGGTCCTCGGGAGGACCAATTATGCTGCTATTGCTGCTGTCTTTTCCTGATTTCAGTAGACGCTTTTTTGCTTCATTAGCTGAAAAGATTTACACCTTTTCTCTATCCATACTGTTGATGTTTACGGCATCCTTGATTCCATGCTGTGGTTGTTGATACTTTCGCTCAGATGGGACA
>JAZLAC010000008.1:0-63317 GCA_045612965.1 Bacteroidaceae bacterium
AAGCTTTACTTCCCCATCTGTCAGTACATTCTTTGGCATTCTTCGCTTCCATTTGACTATCTTATATTTCAGGTTTGTTTTGGCTCTGACTACATAAAAGGAATCTGTAAGATGTATTTTATAGAGTTCCTTGAAGGAGTCGTAAGCTCTATCGAATATATAATAAGCATTTGGCTCATAGTGAATTGAACGCATTGCTGTAGAATCATGCTTTGATGCTGTGGTAATAGTATAGAAGGTTGGAACTTGGGCTTCTATGTCATACAAGACGTGAGCTTTTACTCCACCTTTCTTCTTGCGGAATTTTGCCCATGGAAAGGTTGCAAGACACAACGGAATCGTTGTAGAATCAAACGCAAATTTCCTACCTGGGACATCGAGAATGTTGGTTGCTCTCTTCTCGCAAGCCTCCTTCATCATATAGAAAGCAAAGTCTTCAAAGATTCTGTAATCACGATGCTGGTTGGCATATGCAAGAGTAGCTTTTGCTATCGGATTACGTCCTAAACCGAGATGATACAATTTGGCATGATGTGCCTCAAAAGCAACTATCAAGTCACGTAAACTCTCTCGATTACTCAGCTGGCCAAACATCATTGCAAGCATCTGATTCCAACAAGTGAATTGCTTCACATAACGATTGCCATCATACTTGCGAACATAGTTGTTGAACTGAGTTCTATTTAGGAAAGCAGTAAGTTGTGCAAAAACGTATCGGTCCTGAAACATAGCAGTCAAATGATTTTGTCTGCAAAGTTACTGATTCAAGTCCGTTTCATTTTAAAAACCTACTTAATAGGCTATATTTCAATTATTTCAAAGAGCGATTAACTTACTTTTATTGGACAGTAGTGATTTGGCATACAAAAGAAACAACGGGAATACTTCATGACAAACAGGTTTTTATTACCGTTTGCCAATGGAAAACTACGCTGGGGCCCTTGTGTGCACCATGGAACTACACCGATTTTGGCCCTCGGGAGGACAGAGGCGAAAGAACCGGGAACTCTCGGTCCGGTCCTCGAGAGGGCAAGGCTTGGTTCTCGAGAGGAGGGGAAGAGGAACGTTTAACGATGAGCGGGGAGCATGGAAAGTTTAAAGTTTAAAGTTTAACGATGAACGGGGAACGATGAGTAATGAGCGGAGAGTTTGTTATCCACCCCCCGGGGGGTGTCCGCACGTCGCACTGGAAACTGCGACCCTCATAGGGCACCGAAGCACATTAGTGCTTCATCTAAAGACCCTCTTCGCCACCCTGTCTCAGGGGGAGAAAGTGAGAGGTGAGCGGAGAGCGGATGAGAGGTGGGAGGATGAGCGGGGAGAAAACTGGGGTGTAGAGTTTTTTTGCAGAGGCAGGTGTAGGTGGTTAATAGTTTTTTTTCTAAATTTGCATACGGAATGGCAAGCACGATGATAGTGCGCGACTGCCTTTTGCACATAAGAAGACAAACAAACATAATTACTCCAGAAATGAAAAAACGCTTCCTCTACACCCTACTGCTCATGCTCGTGGTGCTCACCGCGGCAGGAGCCAGGAAACCCAAGTACATCTTTTATTTTATAGGAGACGGCATGGGAATGAGTCCCGTGCTCTGTGCCGAGGCATACAACCGCTACGTCCTGGGCAACGAGCAACCTCTGCTCATGCTGCAATTCCCCGTAGCATCCATGTCCACAACCTATTCTGCAAGCAATACGATAACCGACTCGGCTGCAGGAGGAACCGCCCTTGCCACAGGACACAAGACCAACAACGGCATGCTGGGCGTTACACCTGACGGCAAGCCTGTCCAGAGCATTGCGGCAGAACTGAAGGAGAAAGGTTATGGCATAGCCATAGCAACGTCTGTTGCACCGGACGATGCCACACCGGGTGCCTTCTATGCACATGTTAACCACAGGGGACAATTCTACGACATCACAAAGGACATGGCACAAAGCGGATATGAAATGTTTGCCGGCGGACGCCTGCGCGGCGGTGCTCCCAAGAGACAGCCCGATGTACGCTCCGTCCTGACAAATGCAGGGTACAGCGTTGTCTGCGGTCCCGAGAACTGGAACGAGCAGAAGCACGGAGACAAGGTGGTGCTGCTCAATGCGCCATATCACCTGGACCATATCGGCTATACCATAGACAGCATACAGGGCAACCTTACCCTACCCTTCATCACCAAGGCGTGCATAGAGCATATGGAGAAGGTGTCGCCAAAACGCTTCTTCATCATGGTGGAGGGCGGACTCATAGACCATGCCCTGCACCCCAACGATGCCGGAGCTGCCGTGAAGGAGGTGCTGAATTTTGACGAGTCATTGCGCCTGGCATACGACTTCTACCAGAAGCACAAGGACGAAACCCTGATAGTGGTTACCGCCGACCACAACACAGGAGGCATGGCGGCCGGCGTTAACGGCGGTTCATACACTCTGGGGCTGAAAAACTTTGACTATCAGCGCATTTCCATGCAGGCCATGCAATACGAATGCCAGCAGATGATAAAGAGCGGCAAGGATATAACATGGGAGTTCATGAAGCAGTACCTTCAGGATAAAATAGGCCTGTACACCGCCATTCCCGTCAACGGCAACCAGGACAAGGCCCTGCAGAATGCTTTCCACACTACCTTCGTGGAAAAGAACGCACAGCAGAAGCAGACACTCTACACATCCCTGAACCGATTTGTGGAGCGCACGTTCGAGATCCTGGACCTCATCACCGGCATAGGATGGACCACGGGGTCGCACACGGCAGACCTGGTACCGGTGTTTGCCATAGGTGTGGGCAGCGAACTGTTCCAGGGATTCCAGGACAACACGGAGATTCCCAACAAGATACGTCGCATCTGCGGCATAGAGGAACACTCCAGCAAATAAAATCAAGTCGGTCATTAGTGCGTAACTGCCTAATGACCGACTTTAGTTTATTTGTCTACAACGTTTGGCAAGCCTAAGCCACAGAAACATGGGACAAGCCTATATGCACAATAAAAGATGGGGGCAAGTCCTGTGGACTCACCCCCATTAAGCTTATCGTCTGTAACTAAATTACTCAGCTACTACGCTGTCGCAAGCAACGCTGTCGCAAGCAACGGTGTCGCAACAAGCTGTGCTGTCGCAGCAAACGCTGTCACAAGCTGCGCTGTCGCAAGCAGTGCTATCAGTGCACTCAGAACCAGTGGTCTTGTTACCGCAAGAAGCGAAAGATACTGCTACGATAGCTGCGAATACAAATGCTAACTTCTTCATTTTTTTTACTTTTTAATACTGTAAAACAATTATTATTCCTTTTTTGCGGTGCAAAGGTACGACTTTTTTTCGTTTCAACGATTACATTTACTCATTTATTTTTAGACTTTTTGTGTTTTTTATTGTTCCCAGAGCTACAGAAACTTGTTCTAAGCGTAGTATTTACAAGGATTCGCGGGCACTTTACGCCTGAGAACAAAAAATTAGCATTGGCGTACCTGGGTGGAGTAAAAAAGGACTATAGGCAGCAAGACACCGCCACCTGGACGGCAACACATGGGGGCAATATCGTTCTTTTTGCCGATATACCGCTGTATATCGTATATTTTTCACTATATTTGCAACATGAATGTATTTGAGGACAAAAAAGCAGCTTACTATACCCTGGGGTGCAAACTGAACTTTGCAGAAACCAGCAGCGTCGGGGCAGAACTGAAATCCCATGGTGTGCGTACAGTGCGCAAAGGAGAGGTGGCGGATATATGCGTGGTGAACACATGCAGCGTTACCGAGGTTGCAGACAGCAAATGCCGCCAGGCAATACACCGTCTGGTCAGGAACCATCCCGGTGCCGTGGTTGTGGTTACCGGATGCTATGCACAGCTGAAGCCCGAACAGGTTTCTGCCCTAGAGGGTGTTGACCTTGTGCTTGGCAGCAACGAAAAGGGCCAGATAGTAGATGCCATTGCCCAACGCCTGCAGATGATGCCCGAGGAGCGCAAGCTTGTTGCCCACGAGCATCGCACGGTACGCACGGCGGACATACGCAACTTCATGCCCTCATGCTCCTGTGGCGACAGGACACGGTATTTCCTGAAAGTGCAGGACGGGTGCGACTATTACTGTACCTATTGCACCATACCCTTTGCCCGAGGGCGCTCGCGCAACGGCAGCATAGAGATGCTTGTATCACAGGCACAAGAGGCTGCCATGGCAGGAGCAAAGGAGATTGTCATCACTGGCGTGAACATAGGTGACTTTGGCAAGAGTACGGGCGAAAGTTTCCTGGACCTGCTGAAAGCCCTGGATGCCGTGCAGGGGATAGAGCGTTACCGTATATCCAGCATAGAGCCGAACCTGCTTACTGACGAGGTGATACAATTCTGTGCGCAAAGCCGGACCTTCATGCCTCACTTCCACATCCCCCTACAGAGCGGAAGCGACGAGGTGCTGCGCCTGATGCGACGAAAGTACGACACCGCCCTGTTCCGAAGCAAGGTGGAGCGTGTGCTGGAACTGATGCCGGATGCCTTCATTGGGGTGGATACCATAGTGGGCACTCGTGGCGAGACAGAGGAACTGTTCCAGGAGGCATACGAGTACATGGCGTCCCTGCCCGTGGCACAGTACCATGTGTTCCCCTACAGCGAACGCCCCGGCACCAAGGCCCTGGAGATTCCGCATAAGGTGCGCCCCGAGCAAAAGAAGGAGCGCAGCCAGAAGATACTGGAGCTGAGCGACAATATCACGCATGCCTTCTATAATAAATATATAGGTAAGGTGCGCCCCGTGCTCCTGGAGCATAGCAAGAGCAAGCATACCATGCATGGCTTTACCGACAACTACATCCGTGTGGAGATAAACCTACCCGAAGGCATGTCCTCGGACAAGGTGGACAATACCATTGTGAACGTTCGTCTCGGAGAATGGAACGAAGACAGGACGGCGCTGAGGGGAGAGGTGAGGGTGAACGATTAACGGTGAGCGGTGAGCGGTGAGAGATGAGCGGTGAGCGGGGAACGGTGAGCGGTGAACGGTGAACGGTGAGCGGTGAGCGGTGAACGGTGAGCGGTGAGCGGTGAGCGGCGAAAGATTAACGAGGAACGTTGAAAGTTTAACAAAGATAGGGTGAGAGTCGGAATATTCAGAGTATTCAGAGTATTCAGAGTATTCAGAGCAATCGGAGTAATCGGAGCAATAGAGCAATCAGAGCAATCAGAGCAATCGGAGCAATCGGAGTAATCGGAGCAATCGGAGCAATCGGAGCAATCGGAGTATTCGGAGTAATCTGAAGAATAATAAAAAGAAACTAAAGGAATAATGAGCAAAGTAGCCATAGTGATACTGAACTGGAACGGGGCTGATATGATGCGCCGTTTCCTGCCTTCCGTGGTGCAGAATAGTGGGGATGCGGAAATAGTGGTGGCCGACAATGGAAGTACTGACGATTCCCTGGAGATGCTTTCAAAGGAGTTCCCCACCGTGAGGCAGATAGTGCTGGACAAGAACTATGGCTTTGCGGAGGGCTACAACCGTGGACTAAAGCCTGTGAAGGCTGAATACTACATACTGCTGAACAGCGATGTAGAGGTGCGCCAGGGTTGGCTGGAGCCAATGATGCAATACATGGACGCACATCCAGAGGTGGCAGCATGCCAGCCCAAACTAATGTGCCAGTGGTCGCCCAAGGATTTTGAGTATGCCGGTGCATGCGGCGGCTATATCGATGCTCTGGGCTATCCATATTGCCGAGGCAGGGTGATGGGAACCCTGGAAGAGGACCAAGGGCAGTATGACGATGTGGCCCCAGTACTCTGGGCAACAGGAGCATGCCTGCTGATCCGTAGCAAGGACTATTGGGAGGCAGGCGGACTGGACGGACGCTTCTTTGCCCATCAGGAAGAGATAGACCTGTGCTGGCGGTTGCGCAGCCGTGGGCGCGGCGTGGTGTGCGTACCACAGAGCGTGGCATACCACCTGGGGGGTGGCACACTGCCCCAGGGCAATCCCAGAAAGACTTTCCTGAACTTCCGCAACAACCTGCTGCTCCTGTACAAGAACCTGCCAGAAGATAGGCTAGCCAAGGTAATGCGCATACGTTTCTGGCTGGACGCACTGGCCAGCGTGCAGTTCCTGCTCACAATGCAATGGGGTTCGTTCCTGGCCGTATGGAAGGGCCGCAAGGAGTTCCGCAAGATGTTGCCCGACTTCAAAAAGGACAGAGAGGAAAACCTGCGAAAGACAATGTTGTCGCCAGTACCGGAGCAGAGCACATTCTCTCTGCTATGGCAATATTATGCAAAGGGACGAAAAACCTTCACAGAGCTGGGCAAGTAACCGAGCAAAGAGAAAGACGCCCCTACCCTAATCACTAAAAGTCTAATTATCAAAACCAAACAAAAACAAAACAATGGAACTGATGCTTATAGGTTCATGTCTGCTGGGAACAGTAATCGGTGTTGCCGCAATGCTGGTTCTCTACTTCAAGCAGAAAGCAAGTTATACGGAACAGAATCAGGCGTTCTCTACACGCATACAGATTCTGGAGGCCCAGATTTTAGCCGAGCAGAAGCATCACGAAGACACCCTTATGCGCAACGAGGAGGGGCATCGCCAGGCACTTGCCGCCCAGGAGGAGCGTTTCCGTGAGGCTCAGGACATAGTAGAGGAAAACCACCGCAAGACATTGGAGGCACAGGAGGCACGCTTCAAGGAAACCCTGGCACGCGTCTCCTCGGAAATGAAAACGGCAACAGAGGAAATGCTGAAGCAGCGCCAGCAGGAGTTCTCGCAAAGCAGCACGCAGAACCTTGGGCAGATAGTTACCCCTCTGAAAGACACCATAGATGCCATGCGCAAGGCCATGAACGACACCAACCTGAATCACACGGCCTTGACCTCCTCCATGAAGGAGCAGATACAGATGCTCATGAAACAGAGCGAGGCTGCACGCACCAGTGCCGAGGAACTTGCCCGTGCCTTCAAGCATGGCCGCAAGGTACAGGGTGACTGGGGCGAGACGGTTCTCTGCGAACTGCTCAATAGCCAGGGACTTACCTGCGGCATACAGTACGACACACAGACAACAATGCGTGGTGCCAACGGATATGTGCTGAAGTCGGAAGAGGGCAGCATGATGCGCCCCGACGTGATCCTGCACCTGGACAATCAGCGTGAGGTAATCGTTGACTCCAAGGTTTCGCTGACAGCATTCATGGATTATGTCAATGCCGAAACCGAGGAGGAACGCCAGAGGGCGCTTAAGGCGCATGTGGATAGTTTGCAAAGGCACGTCAAGGCACTGAGTACCAAGGACTATTCCTCGTACATAGTCCCGCCCAAGGTGCGCATGGACTATGTGATAATGTTCGTGCCGCATAGCGGTGCCTTGTGGACAGCACTGAATGCCCAGCCCGACATGTGGCGCAAGGCCATGGACAGCAATGTCTTCATTGCCGACGAGCAGACCCTGTTCGCTGCCCTGCGCATAATAAACCTGACATGGACACAGATAATCCAGACAGAGAACCACGAAAAGGTCTACGCCCTTGCCAACGAGATGCTGGACCGTGTGGGACAGTTCATGAAGAAGTACCAGGCATTGGGAGTGGCATTGGGAAATGCACAGAAGTCCTTCGAGGATGCTGAAAAGAAACTGCTCCCCTCGGGACAAAGCATCCTGCAGACATGTGCCAAACTGCAGAAACTCGGTGCCAAGCAAAGCAAGACAAATCCCCTGCCACTAATTAACGAGGAGCGGTGAGAGGTGAGAGGTGAACGGTGAGAGGAAACGAATAGGAGGCCCTAGGCGTTCATAGGACATCCTAGGTCTTCCTAGGTTTTTCTAGCACCCCACATAAAAACAATATAATATGACAGAAAACAATAGCAAGCCAGAGGCAGCACTGTACCTAATCCCTGTTACACTGGGCGATACACCGCACGAGAATGTGCTTCCTTCATACAACGCACAGATTGTGGGGCAGATACGCCATTTCGTTGTAGAGGAGATACGCACGGCACGACGATTCCTGCGCCGCATGGACAGGGAGTTTCCCATAGACGAATGCACATTCTTTGAGATGGGCAAACATGCCGACAGTTCCCGGTTTGCAGAATACCTTGCACCCATAAGCAAGGGACATTCCGTGGGTGTGATAAGCGAAGCAGGCTGCCCTGCCGTAGCCGACCCTGGAGCAGATGTTGTCTCCATAGCACAGAAACGTGGCATACGCGTGGTGCCCCTTGTAGGTCCCAGCAGCATGATACTGGCAGTGATGGCATCGGGACTTGGCGGACAGAGTTTCGCCTTCAACGGATACCTGCCAGTTCAGGATGGCGACCGTGCCAAACGTCTGAAGCAATTGGAAAGCCGTGCATGGGCAGAGGGACAGACACAACTGTTCATAGAGACTCCATACCGCAACCGCAAGATGTTTGACACCATGTGTGCTACCCTACGCCCCGATACCCGTATGTGCATTGCCGCTGGCATAACCACCGAGGACGAATGGATACGCACACAGACCATCCGCGACTGGAAACGAACCGGTATGCCCGACTTGGGCAAGGTGCCTGCAATATTCCTGATAGGACGATAAAACACAAAAGAACTAAATCGTGTACATAGACATAAAGAAACTTTCATGTCTGCAGGAAACTCCAGAGGCGCTGCTTGCCTATCTTGACGGACTGAGCAATGCACAATTCCGTCAGGCAGGGTTGTTTTTGGGCGAGAACCTGTTGCCCAAGACTACGGAACATGTCTTCTGGTCCATCTTCTCCGCTCTGTTCCGCCATAACAGAAAAGCTTATCTGGGTACATTGCTGAAGGCTCTGGCCACTTCCTGATGAAGCGAGGCGACGACCTGAGTTTTAGTGTGGCAAGCATCATGCGACTTTCATTTGGTCTGGAGGAAGTGCATGGAACTTTCTCACTCTCTCTGAAACCATATCAGTTGGCACGCGTTGAACAAAGCTATGAGGCATTCTCCATGCTACTCTAATCCACACATATTGTGAATAACCAACATCCGAACCAATAACAATCCCCCCCCTGCTCCACCCCATGAAAACAGTTCGTGTTCTCACTACCACCATTCTTGTTTGTTTGTCCCTGCTTTCCTGTTCCGACGACAAGCGCGATGCCATAGGCCGTACGGAGGTCGTCATTGAGACCTCGCGCGGCAACATCACAGCACGCCTGTATGACGACACCCCTGTGCATCGCGACAACTTCATCCGCATGATAGAGGCAGGTGTCTACGACAATCTCATCTGGAACCGCATAGTGCCAGGGGCAACCATACAGACAGGCGAACCCACACAGAAGGCTGGCGGAGCAGCACCCACGGTGGATGCGTCCCAGTTCCGCCACACCCTGCCAGCCGAGATAAAGTTCCCGCGCCATTTCCACAAGGCCGGTGCCTTGGCCATGTGCCGTCAGCCCGACGATGTCAACCCCGACAGGCAGAGCAGCGGTACGCACTTCTACATCGTTTCGGGCAAGAAGTACGACCTCGGTTCCCTTGCCGAACTTTGGCAGGGTCGTCGCAATGGCGAGCCCGGTTTCAAGTTACCTTCCCTCTCGGCATACCAGAAGAAGGTCTACACCACCCGTGGCGGAGCCCCCTTGCTCGATGGCGACTACACCATCTTCGGCGAAGTGGTAGACGGCATGGGCGTTGTAGAATCCATCAACAAAGTCCCCATCGACGCCAAGGAACGTCCCCTGAAGGAAGTCGTGCTGAAGAGGATAAGGATGGTGAAACGTTGAAAGTTGAAAGTTGAACGTTGAAGGTTGAACGTTGACTTGCGAAGCTTGATGAGCTTGCGACTGCTTTAGCTTGATGAGCGCAAGCGAATAATAACGATTAACGGTGAGCGGTGAGCGGTGAGCGAATGAGAAAAGGCACAGGACCTGCGTGAAAAACAGGGTTCTGTGCCTTTGTGCTTAATGAACGGGAAACGGACTTGCTTTAGTTTGATGAGTGTAGGCGACTGTTTATCTTGATAAACTAAAGGTGAATAATAAAACGGAAATCTTATTATTCGTGACACCGCGCCAGCAAACTGTCCCCCTGAGACAGGTGGGACGAGGAGCGAAGCGACGGAGGGGGTGGATGGTTTCCACCTATTCGTTTTCCGTTCGTCTTCGTCATCTTTTCTGTTTCTGTTTCCCTCTGCGTCCTTTGTGTCCTTTGCGTGAGAATGAAAGCGTTTTTGTTTTTGCACGCAGAGAGCGCAAAGAGCGCAGAGATTTATTCTCATTCGTGTTTCACGCTTGCGCTGGAGTGATCGCAAACTTCGTTACGACAAGAGTTCGCAGAGAGTTCTATCCACTATGCGGACGCTAAGGCGCAGTCCCCCAACGTCGCAATGGGGATTGCGACCCTCACGAGGCACAGATTGACATCCCAGTCAATCTTCCAAGGACCTCGTTCGCCCTACCTGCCCTGTCATCGTTCAACGCTAATCGCTCATCCGCTCACCGTTAAACCTCCCCCTCGCAGGGGGATTGAGGGGGGCTCTCCCTTTACATCCTGCTGATGAGGTAAGGGAGGGCCTTTTCGAACTTCACGCCCCACCAGTGGGAGGGGTCGGGCAGGGTCTGACGGATGGTCTCCACTACGAAGTCGGCGGCGATGGAGGCTGACTCCAGGATGCTGTGGCCGCGCATCAGTGCACCGGCAAAGGAGGAGGCGTAGCAGTCGCCCGTGCCGTGCATGGATACGTCCATGCGGTCGGTGAAGTAGTACTGTGTCTCGTTGCCGTCGTAGCATGCCACACCCAGTTTGCCTGGCTCAAGGCTGACACCTGTCAGCACCACGTTCTTGGCGCCAAGGGCATGGAGGCTCTTGAGGGTCTGCTCCACGTAGGCCTGGTCGTACTCGGTGCGGTATTCCTCGCCCAGGAGCAGGGCAGCCTCGGTGAGGTTGGGCATGATAACGTCGGCACCGTTGCACAGACGGCGCATCTCCAGTGGAAAGTCGTCGTCGAAACCGGGATATAGTTTGCCGCCGTCGCCCATCACGGGGTCAACGATGCGCAGGGCACCCTCGTTGGCAACCTCCTGCATGATGCGGAGGATGTGGGGAATCTGTGCCTTGGAGACGTAGCCGGTGTAGAAGGCGTCGAATGTCACGTTCTCCTTCTTCCACTGAGCCAGGATGTTGGGCATCTCGTCGGTGAGGTCGAAGAAGGTCCAGGCGGAGTAGCCTGCTGTGTGGTTGGAAAGCACTGAGCTGGGCAGTATGCCGCACTCTACTCCGCAAGCGGAGATGATGGGCAGTGCCACGGTGAGCGAGCACTGGCCTACGCAGGAAATGTCCTGGATGGTAAGAAGTCTTTTGTCTGTCATATATGGGTTTGTTTGAGGCCTCCCTCGGTCCCCCTGCGAGGGGGAGGAGAGGGTGGGCGTTTAACGATTAACGATTAACGGTGAGTGGTGAGCGGGTTAGCGGGTGATTGTCGGAGTAGTCGGATAAAAAACGTACAACAAACGGAAAACTATCCACCCCTCTCCCTTTGGGACCTCCCCTGTCTCAGGGGAGGAAAGTGGGTGATAGCGTTACCCAGTAGTAACTGACTGTCCCCCTGAGACAGGGTGGACGAGGAGCGTAGCGACGGAGGGGGTGGAGTAGTCGGAGTAGTCTGAGTAATCTGATATAGTTTTCGCTCACCGCTCACCGCTCACCGCTTACTCTTCCCCCTGCAGGGGGATTGAGGGGCTCTGTTCGTTAAAAGCTGTACTTTAGCATCATTTTTGGTGAAACCTTCACGTCGGTGAAATAGTTCTCTACCTCCACCTCGGTGCCGGCGGCAAAGTGGCTGTTGAAGCAGTAGAGCAGTTGCAGTTCGGTGCTGAACTGGAAGCGCTCCTCGGTGGCCTTGTAGTTGAGGTCGATATAGCCCTCGAAGTAGAGCTTGTCGCGGAGGAACTTGGTGTTGCACACGGCAGTACCCTGCACGCCGTGCCCTGCAGTGCCAAGGCGGTAGTCGATGTCCATGCGGTAGAGCAGGTTGAACTGCAGGAAGGTCTTCTTTATGAACTTCTGGTATGTGCCACCCAGCAGTACGCCGTGGGCATAGGTGATGCCGCTATCGAAGAGCACGCCGCCGTCGTACTCGGCACGGGCGTAGAAGTTGTTCTTCAGGCGGAAGTTGTAGCCGTACTCAAAGTACATGCCGTTGTCGGCCAGTTTGCCGAAGTCGAAGTCCACGAAGCCGAAGCCGTTGCCCGACTTGTGGGAGTGACCTATCTCGGTGGTCAGTGTGCCGTAGTTGTGACCGTAGTCGTACTGAAGTTGCATGTTGCCGTACACCTGTGCCTTGGCCATAACGGCCGTCAGGCAGGCAAGGAGGATAAGGGATAATTTCTTCATGTGTGTGCAATAGTTGATTGAATTTGCTATGTTTAAGTTATTTCCAATGAATGAAGAGGACTGTCCTTATTCACGGTGCAAAGGTACGGCGAAAGATAGATATACACAAAGATCTATTCCCAAAACGATAAAGATAGGTCCGAAAACGAAACAACAAGCACATCAAGGCGTGTTCATGCTGTGTTTCTGTCCTGGATTGACAGTAACATTGAGGTAACTGCCTCGTAAGGCACTCTCGTTGACCTTTGGTCTTCCTCCTCCTTACAAGGCATAGTATGCGAGCATCCTCTGCTCTTGTTTCGTTGACTTTCGCCCCTTTGGGCGTCGACCTATGGTTCGTCGGTTCGAAAATACTCAAACAGTTTGGTATTTTACTCACTTATTCGTACCTCTGAGGCTTTGCCTCTAAATTACTCACGTTCGGAAATACTCAAACAAGTTTGGTATTTTACTCACTTATTCGTACCTTTGTCGCCCAATTATAATATATAATGTACGCGTAATACGACAAAACTATGGAAGAGAAGGAATATCTGGACAAATATGAGCAGAATCTGACTAAGGAACTGCTTCGCGTTTGTACACAGCAGGGCAGGTTGGCAGGGCAGTTGCTGCCCAGTCCCGACCTGGACGAGAAATGGGAGCAGGTAGCGCAGCCCTACATGGGCGATGCCATAAAGGAGATAGCAAAGTATCCCACCGTGGCATTGGGATGGATGATGTACGTGGGCATGGCCGTGGCACACTACTGGGACGTGGACTGGGAGGTCTACGGCAAGATAGAGAACCTCTACGAGTACATCCGCGACAAGCGTGGCTTTGACGAAATGGACGAGTACGTACGCGAAACGGTGCTGGGTTTCTCGCCCAAGGCAAAACCCGCAGAAGGCAAGCAGATGAACGAGTACGACGAGGTGGAGGAACTCGTGCGCACACTCTCCACCATATGCCTCACACAGATTCGTCGTGAGCATATAGAGCCTCAGAGCCCTATGGCATTCCGTGTCTACCTGAGAAGTATTCATGCATTGTACGTAATCGGCGCCAGCGTGGAGCTTTATCGCCTTGGTTACAAAATGACAGCATAAAAGCAGAATATTGTAACTTTTTCTTGCGAAAAAAGAAAGTTTGTTATAACTTTGCCCACGTTAAAAGCAAAAAGCAAGTACAAAAGCAATCAGACATAAGGATATGAAACACCAGTTGAGAAGTGCCGTATGTACCGAGGGACGCCGAATGGCCGGTGCCCGCGCCTTGTGGGTGGCCAACGGCATGAAGAGAGAGATGTTTGGCAAGCCCATCATCGCCATAGTGAACTCTTTCACCCAGTTTGTGCCCGGTCACACACATTTGCACGAGATTGGTCAGATAGTAAAGGCCGAGATAGAGAGCATGGGATGCTATGCTGCAGAATTCAATACCATTGCCATAGACGACGGTATTGCCATGGGGCACGATGGCATGCTCTACTCCCTGCCCAGCCGCGACATCATAGCAGACAGCGTGGAGTACATGTGCAACGCCCACAAGGCAGATGCCATGATTTGCATATCCAATTGCGACAAGATAACCCCTGGCATGCTGATGGCAGCCATGCGCCTGAACATCCCTGCGGTGTTCGTGAGCGGTGGTCCTATGGAGGCTGGCAAGTACAAGGGCGAGAACCTGGACCTGATAGCCGCCATGGTGAAGGGTGCCGACAAGACCGTTAGCGACGAGGAACTGGCAGAGGTGGAAAACCGTGCATGCCCCGGATGCGGATGCTGTAGCGGTATGTTCACCGCCAATTCAATGAATAACCTCACCGAGGGTATTGGTTTGTCTCTGCCCGGCAACGGTACCATCCTGGCTACCCATGCCAATCGCATACAGCTCTTCAAGGATGCTGCCCGACAGATAGTGAAGAATGCCTTTGCATACTACGAGGACGGCGACGAGAGCGTACTGCCTCGCAGCATAGCCACACGTCAGGCTTTCATGAATGCCATGACTCTGGACATAGCCATGGGTGCCAGCACCAACACCGTTCTGCACCTGCTTGCCGTGGCTCAGGAGGCTGAGGTGGACTTCACCATGAAGGATATGGACGAACTCTCTCGCAAGACTCCCTTCCTGTGCAAGTTGGCACCCAACAGCCAGAAGTATAGCGTACAGGAGTGTGGTCGTGCCGGTGGTATGCTCAACTTGCTTGGCGAACTGGCCAAGGGTGGTTTGATAGACACCTCGGTGAAGCGAGTGAACGGCGCCACATTGGCCGAGGATATTGAGAAATACTCTATCCTCAAGGACAATATCGATCCCGAGGCAAAGAGAATATATAGCAGCGCACCTGCCGGTGTGTTCTGCAACAAGATGGGTGCACAGAACACCATGTACGAGACTCTGGACACCGACCGCGAGAACGGTTGCATCCGCGACATCGAACACGCCTACACCAGGGATGGCGGCATGGCGGTGCTCTTCGGCAATATTGCCCAGGACGGTTGTGTGGTCAAGACCGCCGGTGTGGACGAGAGTATATGGAAGTTCTCTGGTCCTGCCGTGGTGTTTGACTCTCAGGAGGACGCTTGCGAGGGTATCCTCGGCGGCAAGGTGAAGAAGGGCGATGTGGTGGTAATCACACACGAAGGTCCTAAGGGCGGTCCCGGCATGCAGGAGATGCTCTACCCCACCAGCTATATCAAGTCCATGCACATGGGCAAGGAGTGCGCCCTCATAACCGACGGCCGTTTCAGTGGCGGTACATCGGGCCTTAGCATCGGACACATCAGTCCCGAGGCAGCCGCAGGTGGCAACATCGGCAAGATTATGGATGGCGACATCATAGACATTGACATACCTGCACGCTCCATCAACGTGCGCCTTTCCGACGCGGAACTGGCAGCACGTCCCCAGCAGCCTCTCCGCCGCAACCGCGTGGTAAGCAAGGCTCTCCGTGCCTACGCACAGAGCGTAACCAGCGCCGACAAGGGCGGGGTGAGGATTATTAAGGATTAGCGGTGAGCGGGAATAACTAGGACGCCCTAGGACATCCTAGGAAACCCTAGGTCTTCCTAGAATAAAAGACAAAACATGGAAACAACAAAGATAACAGGTGCTGAAGCCCTTATGCGCTCCCTCGAACACGAGGGCGTGGACGTGCTCTTCGGATATCCCGGTGGTGCCATCATGCCCACCTACGATGCCTTGTACGACCACAAGGATACCCTGCACCACATACTCGTGCGCCACGAACAGGCTGCCGTACATGCCGCTCAGGGTTATGCCCGAGTGAGTGGCAAGGTGGGTTGCGCCATCGTGACATCAGGTCCCGGTGCCATGAACACCATCACAGGTGTGGCAGATGCCATGATAGACTCCACCCCCATGGTGGTGATATGCGGTCAGGTGGGTGCTGCCATGCTGGGAACGGATGCCTTTCAGGAGGTGGACGTAGTGGGTGTGACACAGCCCATCAGCAAGTGGAATTACCAGATTCGCCGTGCCGAGGACATCCCCTGGGCAGTGGCGCGTGCCTTCTATATAGCTAGAAGCGGCCGTCCCGGACCTGTGGTGCTGGACTTTGCCAAGAACGCGCAGACAGCACTCATTGAGTACCAGCCTCAGACGGTGGACTTTATCCGCAGCTACAACCCCGTGCCTGCCACCGCACCTGGCAGCATAGAGAGGGCTGCCGAACTCATCAACCAGAGCGTGAAGCCCCTGATGCTTGTTGGTCAGGGTGTGGAACTTGCCGGTGCTCGCGAGGAGTTGCTCGCTTTGGCCGAGAAGGCACAGATTCCCTTCGGACAGACAATGCTCGGTCTTTCTGCCGCTCCCACCAGCCATCCCCTCAACATGGGTATGCTGGGCATGCACGGCAACCTGGCTCCCAATGTGATGACCAACCAGTGCGACCTGCTCATTGCCGTGGGTATGCGCTTCGACGATCGTGTTACGGGCGACCTGCACACCTATGCCAAGCAGGCAAAGGTAATACACTTCGAGATTGACCCCTCGGAGGTGGGCAAGATAGTGAAACCCACCGTGGCGGTGCTGGGCGATTGCAAGCAGACTTTGGCTCAGGTTACCGAACTCGTTCAGGAAACCAGGCACCAGGCATGGATAGACGGTTTCAAACCCTATGCCGAGAAGGAATATAATAAGGTGATAGATGCAGCCCTCAATCCCAAGGAAGGTCCCCTGCTCATGGGCGAGGTGGTGCGTCGTGTCAGCGAGGCAGCCAACAACGAGGCCATCATGGTGACCGACGTTGGTCAGAACCAGCTCTTCGGATGCCGCTACTTCAAGTACACACATCCCCGTAGCATAGTAACCAGCGGTGGTTGCGGCACAATGGGCTTTGGCATACCTGCCGCCATAGGTGCCACCTTCGGAGCGCCCGAACGTACTGTGTGCATGTTCTGTGGCGATGGCGGTTTCCAGATGACTATTCAGGAACTGGGCACCATCATGGAGCAGCAGTGCCCCGTGAAGATGATTCTCTTGAACAACAACTATCTGGGCAACGTGCGCCAGTGGCAATATATGTTCTTCAACAAGCGATATTCGTTCACCCCCATGCTCAATCCCGACTACGAGAAGATTTCCGCCGGCTATGGCATACCATGCCGCACGGTGGTGGAGCGTGCCGACCTGGACGAGGCCATACGCGAGATGCTGGATACGGAAGGCCCGTATCTCTTGCAGGTTGCCGTCAAGGAAGAGGACAATGTCCTGCCCATGACACCTCCCGGTGGTAGCGTGGACGATATGTTGCTGGAGGTAAAGTAAAAAAGGCGGACCCACCCCCTTACCCCTCCACAAGGGAGGGGAGTGGTAACAACAAACAATGAATATTAATCCTTTAATAAAGGGAAAGACCCAGTACATCATACTCCCCTCCATATAGGGAGGGGTACGGGGGAGGGTCTTAATATTATGGAAAAGAAATACGGTGCCGCCGAGTGCGGTGATTGCAATACTTGTGGCAAGTGCGATGCCATGTACGACGAGGTTGTGCCCGAACTGAAGGGTTTTGACGATGCCGTGGCAGCTGCTGCGGCAATAGACAGAAACTCTTACGAGAAGAACCTCTCACGCCTTCGCCGTGCCACCTTCGAGCACGACAATGCTCAGGGCCAGCAGGTGGAGACCTTCACACGCAATGCCGTGTCGCGTCCCTCAGTGCCTGGTCACGAGGGTGCCTTGCTCAGCCCCACACATCAGGGTCTGACGCTATATACGCTTATCATCTTCTCCGAGAACTATGCCGGTATACTCAACCAGATTACCGCCGTGTTCACTCGCCGACAGGTGAACATCGAGACGCTCAACGTGTGCGCCTCCAGCACCCCCGGCGTGCACAAGTACACCATCACCTGCTATTGCAAGAAGGAGATGGCGGAGATGCTCGTTAAGCAGATAGAGAAGCGCATAGACGTGCTCCAGGCCAACTGCTTTGTGGACGATGAGATTTTCATGATGGAGACCTCTCTGCTGAAACTCTCTACTCCCAAGGTGCTTGCCAACAAGGAGATTTCGCGCATTGTGCGCCGCCACGATGCTCGCTTCGTTGAGGTGAACTCTACATACTCCATCGTGGAGAAAACCGGCATCACGGAGGACGTTATGGACCTCTTCATGCAACTGGATGCAATGGGTTGCGTACTGCAGTTCGTGCGCTCGGGCCGCATTGCTGTGACCAAGAGCCGTGTGGAACGCCTCGACCAGTATCTCACGGAGAGAGAGATGGGGCGATAATACACCTTATTTAATATACACGCGCACATACGTACACACGTAAATACATATGACTATGCTGAACAAGATTGACACATATCCCATATACATAGAGCCTTTCCATGCCGACTTCACCGGCAGGGTATTTATGGGCGTATTGGGCAACCACATGCTCAATGCTGCCGGCAACCATTCGCAAAAGCGTGGCTGGGGCATAGGTGCTCTGAACGAGACACGCCACACATGGGTGCTCTCACGTCTGTCCATAGAGATGATGGAGATGCCTCGCAACTACCAGCATTGTCAGGTGCGCACTTGGGTGGAGAGCGTGATGAAGTTGTTCACCACCCGTAACTTCGCCATCGAGGATGCCGAGGGCCGCCCCATGGGTTATGCCCGTAGCGTGTGGGCAATGATAGACATGGAGACTCGTCGTCCCTGCGACCTGCTGACTCTCTATGATGGCGACATACTGAACTATGCCGTGTCGGAGGAGGAGAACATCTGTCCCATCGAGGGTCATGGACGCTTCCGCTTCCGCGATGCCCAGCTGGTTCGCACCATAGGCACATACTATAGCGATGTAGACATCAACGGTCATATCAACTCCATCAAGTACATAGAGCATATTCTGGACCTCTTCTCTCGCGAGCAGATGGAGCGTGGCATCCGTCGCTTTGAGATTGCCTACAAGGCAGAGTCCTACATGGGCGACACGCTCAGTTTCTACATCCAGCCCGTCAGCGACACAGAGGTGGACATAGAAGTGCGCAAGAACATGACCGAAGACACCCCCGGCGACGTAGTGTGCCAGGCAAAGGTGAGGTTTAACTGAGGCGGACCCCCTCAATCCCCCTGTAGGGGGCGAAGAGGGTCTTTAGAAGAATGACTGAATGTCATTCTGTGCCCGCTGAGGGTCGCAATTCCCATTGCGACGTGCGGACAACCCCGCAGGTGAGCGGATGAGCGGTTAATGATGAGCAGTGAGCAGAAAACATGGTTCTAATTGGCCCTCCTAGGCTTTCCAAGGTTATCATAGGCCCTCCTAGGTCTTCCTATAAATCCTATAAAATACCCCTAAAGAAACAAACAATAACAATTTTAAATATACACAAACAATGGCAAAAATGAATTTTGGCGGCGTTATCGAAGAAGTGGTAACCCGCGAGGAATTTCCTCTTGAGAAAGCACGTGAAATCCTGAAGGACGAGACCATCGCCGTTATCGGTTATGGCGTACAGGGTCCTGGTCAGGCTTGCAACCTCCGCGACAACGGTTTCAATGTTATCGTTGGCCAGCGTCAGGGCAAGACTTATGAGAAGGCTATCGCCGACGGTTGGGTTCCCGGTGAGACTCTGTTCTCTATCGAGGAGGCTGCCGAGAAGGCAAGCATCGTTATGTGTCTGCTCTCTGATGCAGCTGTAATGAGCGTATGGCCCACCCTGAAGCAGTACCTCACCGCCGGTAAGGCTCTGTACTTCTCTCATGGCTTTGCTATCACTTGGAGCGACCGCACTGGTTGCGTTCCTCAGGAGGATATCGACGTTATCATGGTTGCTCCCAAGGGTTCAGGCACCTCTCTGCGTACCATGTTCCTCGAGGGTCGTGGCCTGAACAGCTCTTATGCCATATATCAGGACGTAACAGGTCGTGCTCTCGAGCGCACTCTGGCTCTGGGTATCGGTATCGGTTCTGGTTACATGTTCGAGACCACCTTCCAGCGCGAGGCTACCTCTGACCTCACCGGCGAGCGTGGTTCTTTGATGGGTGCTATCCAGGGTCTTCTGCTTGCTCAGTACGAGGTTCTGCGCGAGAACGGCCACACTCCTTCCGAGGCTTTCAACGAGACCGTAGAGGAACTGACCCAGTCACTCATGCCTCTCTTCGCACAGAAGGGTATGGACTGGATGTATGCCAACTGTTCTACCACCGCACAGCGTGGTGCTCTCGACTGGATGGGCCCCTTCCACGATGCTTGCAAGCCTGTTGTCGAGAAGTTGTACGCTTCTGTAAAGAGCGGTAACGAGGCACAGATCTCTATCGATGCCAACTCTAAGCCCGACTACCGTATCGGTCTGGAGAAGGAACTTGCTGCCCTGCGCGAGAGCGAGATGTGGCGCACCGCTGAGACCGTACGCCAGCTCCGTCCCGAGAATAACTAAGGAACGGTAGGACCCCCTCAATCCCCCTGTAGGGGGAGGAACAGGGTGAGCGGATGAGCGGAAAACTATCCACCCCCTTTCAAACGGAAATGTGAAAACGGATAACTATCCACCCCCTCCGTCGCTACGCTCCTCGTCGCCCCTGTCTCAGGGGGACAGTCAGTTACAACTGAGTAACGCTGTCACCCACTTTCTCCCCCTGAGACAGGGGGCGAAGAGGGTCTTTAGAAGAATGACTGAATGTCATTCTGTGCCCGCTGAGGGTCGCAATTCCCATTGCGACGTGCGGACAACCCCGCAGGGGAGGGGGTGGACAAGAGCATTGAGCGATTAGCGCAATCCAACAACGGTAGGGACGCTGCACGCAGCGTCCCTACGAGCAAAGATGCAAGAGCGGTGAGCGGAATCAGAGTATTCTGAGTACTCCGATTATTCCGACTGCTCCGAACAATATCTTATCAAGGAGTCCATGCCTCGATATAAGGGATGCATGGACTCCTTTTTTTGTTGCTTTTGCCAATGTCTCGTCGAGGGCACAAAGCTATTCTTAACTTCTTTACGCGGGCGTTGTTAAAAAACTGGCCCCAAGTTGCAACACTTTGGGTAAAATCTGCGTTATATAGGCAGAAGACAATAAATTTGATGGAAGCGGACTACAGAGACATCATCCTCGGATGCAGGAAAGAAAGGCATGGGGCGCAACTTGCCTTCTACGACCTGTTTGCACCTGCCTTGTATGCATCGGCATTCCGCTTGCTCAATAATGACTGGGAGGCAGAGGAAGTGGTTCAGGAGGTTCTGCTGAAGGTGCTCACAGACACATCCCTGTTGAATAGCGAAGCAGACGCTATGCTGAGGATGCTGAGGCGCATGACCATAAACCTGTCCATCGACCATCTGCGACGGCGCAAGGTGGTGTGGGAGGAGTGGAACGACAACCTGACCGAACAATCAGTGGAGAGCATAGAGCAGACGATGATACGCCAGGAGGATGTCTCGCAACTGTACACGGCTATTGCCATGATGTCCGAGAAGGACCGGGGCATCCTCATGCTATCCATCGTAGAGGAACTTACAACGGAGGAAATATCACAAATCCTTGGCATACGGCCGTCCAGCGTACGTTCGCAACTATCCAGAGCCAAGCAGAGACTAATAAAGCTATACAGATATGAATAAGAAAGACAATACCGCATTGAAGCAATTGATGGAGCAGGCATGGCCCATACCGCCACAGCCTGCCGGAAGCAGGGAACGGTTTGCACAGAGGTTGGCGCAAACACAGCACGCCAAGCGCAGGCACAGGTTTTTTGCATGGGCTTCTGCTATCGGCATAGCGGCATCGCTTGTAATGGCTTTGCTGATAATACGTCCCCAAAGCGGTGCAGAGACCAAGGAAAACG
Source organism: Bacteroidaceae bacterium (assembly GCA_045612965.1). Classification (GTDB taxonomy): domain Bacteria; phylum Bacteroidota; class Bacteroidia; order Bacteroidales; family Bacteroidaceae; genus Physcousia. Next base: position 21,634 of record JAZLAC010000008.1, read on the forward strand.
TTATCTCGCAGAACATAAGTACGAGTATCGCAGAACTAAAGGGTTACTACAAGGCCCAGATGTGGAGCGAGACGGAATACATCCTGGAACTCTCCAAGGACATGAAACCAGAGATGCAGGCCAAACTCATGGCCGAGGTGACACAACTGACGGAGAATCCCGATTCCGTGGCACTTACCATCTTGAGCGAGGACATTGATGATGACAGAAAGATATACTACATCACCTCGGTGTACATGGCACACCTGCGTAGCCTCCAGTACATACATCAGATGCTTGCCGAGAACAAGATGGCATCGGACTAACAGTGAATGCTAAAGACAACGGTTATCAGATGAACAACAATATAACACCTTCTGCTATGAGAACCAATATCAGATACATCCTCCTTGCAATGCTCCTTGCACTTGTGCCCACTATGCTGATGGCAGACAGGGAAGTGAATAGTGCCCAGATGTCGGGTGAAATCTGCATAGATAACGTATCAACTGCCAAAGAACTTCATATCTCCTACATGTACGGCGATGTGGAACTGGTATTCTGGAACAAGAATGAAATCATGCTCAAGTACGTCGAAACGCTAAAGGCACCGACAAAGAAACATGCCGAGGATGCTCTGCAAAGGAGGAATGTTGTTCAGCGTAATACCGGCGAGAAGTATTTTCTGGAGATACAGAAAACAACCTATGGAGACCGCAATCTCAGTTACGATAGCAAGTGGACGATATATGTTCCTGTCAGGCAGAAGTCGGTGTCGGTATGGAATGAGTACGGCAATGTCAGTGTCGGCACGGGATATGACAAGCAGATTAAGATAAATGTGAAACATGGCGATGTCAGTGTACCCAAAACCAAGGCTATGTGCATGGTAATAGTGGACCATGGCAATTTCTCCATGGGTAATGTCGGATATCTGAACTTGAACACCAAGTATGCCAATGGGACAATAGGGTTTGCCAACGTGCTGAACTTGAGTTGCGACCATGCAGAAGCGATAATGATAGATGAGGTCCAGGACCTGAATGTCAATAACAGTCAGCATTCCAAGATGCGGATAGGTCGGTTGAATAATGCAAAGGTCTCTGCGTCGTATTGTGAGATATTTGCAATAGACGTACTTGGAACCGCTCTTATGAAGAATGTCAGATATTCGGGAATCTCCATGACGAACCTTCGCGGACGGTGTGATTTTTCCGATATTTCATACTCCAAAATCAACGTCACGGTCGGTAAGTCCAACCGTGAACCCAGGGTCTTGGTCCCCGATGCCCGCTTCAGCGACGTCACCGTGTCCATCCCCAAGACGTTACAGGTCAGTTGCCTGCTACGGAACAAATACGGGAAAATAGAATTTGACGTCCCTGCCTCTGTGAAGCAACATGTGGTAGAGAGCACGAAAGACTATTCCCAAACCACTATGCACACGCTGCTCAACACCACCTCTTTTGCACCGTCATCGGTGATAGATATCCAGAATTCCAACGGTAATATAACGATCAAGGGCTACTAAGCCTCGCGTCGGCATGCCAGTACCGCCGTGTCGGTACTGGAGTACTCTCGTGTGAGGACTGCAGTCCTTCCATAGGAGGACTATACCCTTGTCACGATATTGTCACACGTTTGTCACGCCATGTTGTGCAGATGTACAAGGCATTATCCTTACCTTTGCACCAGGGAATCGCTCTATTACTACTAATAAACGTTAAAATGTTGATAATAAAAAAAAACATCTATTGGAGCATTGCGTTAATGCTTGATAATACGTATCTTTGCATTGACGGTTGCCGTTGGAAAGTGCACGGAAAACCTTCTTGGTCATTACTAATCAAAAATATATCTAATACCCATGAATTGCAGAAGAGTTGTCTTGCTCTTATTGCTACTATGTAGCATCAGTGCCTGGGCACAAACGTATCAGGTGAACGGACGGATTACGGCAAGCGATACCCGGGAGCCCTTGCCTCAGGTGAACGTACAGTTGCTTGGCATCGACTCTGTGCGTGTGGCCATTGCTGCTACGGACGAGAAGGGAAACTTCACGCTAAAGGCCAAGGGGGCAGGGCAGTATATCATGGTGGCAAAGATGATGGGCTTCTCACCCTTCGTGCGCAATGTGACGTTGACGGCTGAACGCCCGTCGGCAACAATGAACATAGGCATGAAGCCCTCCACCAAGGAGTTAGACGAATTGAACGTTTCTGCCCTGTCGCGCATGATGACAATGAAGAAGGACACGCTCCTGTTCAGCAGTGCAGCCTTGCGCCTGCCGCCTAATGCCTCGTTGGCAACGCTGATGAACCAGTTGCCTGGCATAGGCATAGACAAGGACGGCAACATGACTTATCAGGGCAAGGTGGTGAACCAGATACTGGTGGACGGCAAGCCTTTCTTTGGCGATGTGAACACCGCCTTGGCCAATATGCCCACCGATGCCGTACAGAACGTGAAGATATACGATAAGACGGACGAGGAAAAGGAATACCGCGGGGAACTGGATACGGACAAGGCTACGGTGGTGGACCTGACCATCAAGAAGGAGTACAAGTCGAAGTGGATGGCAAATGTGGACCTTGGCGGTGGTACTGACAAGCGCTATGTGGGCAAGGTATTTGCCACGAACTTCACCGACCGTCGTCGTACCGCCGTGTATGCACAGATGAACAACATCTGCCAGAACCAGCAGGTGGATGCCAACGGCAACTGGTCTTATTGGAGCGATGGCAGACTTGGCTTGTTCGACTATCGCAAGGCTGGCATGATAATGCAATGGGACAATGGCAAGACCAACAAGGAGGCTGGCAACCTGCGAGGCAATGCCAACATAGATGTGTATCACAACAACATGTTCTACAACACGCTGAACAATAGCGAGAACTTCCTGGGCGGTGGCAACACGCAATACACCTATGCCAAGAACATTACCGACGATCGTGAGGCGGGTGTGAATGCCAGGGCAAACATTACCTATAATATAGATAGCATCAACCGTCTGTATTTCTATGCACAATATGCCTATAAGAACAGCAGGAGCGACAAGGAAGGAACTTCTTCCACCTTCCATACCAAGCCCGAGGAGATGGAGGACATTGCAGAGAGCCTTGTGGGCGATGATGTGTCGCTTGCTCTCATGGGGCAGGGCGTGAATTCGCTGGACGCCAACGGCAATTCCAAGAGCAACACGCACAATGCCAACTTTTACGCCGAATACACCCACCTGTTCAAGAAGAAGGGCAGAACGCTGGGCGTGGATGCCAGGGGAAGTATCAATGACCTTCAGGGCAGTGGCAACTCAAGGCAGTTCTACCGCTATTTCTCTCCCAATGCACCGGCACCAGAACTGGATAATCGCCAGGCTAATGAGAGAAACGCGACGAGCTATAACCTCTCTGCCGGAATGTCGTATGCCGAACCTATCAACAAGCATCTTCGTTTCAGTGCCGTTTATAATTTCTCACATAGTAAGGCCGACGAGGACCATGCACTATACGATGTCTACACCATCCCCGAGAACCTGCGACCCACTCCTGGCGACTCGCTTCAGTATGTAAGCGACTTGCAGAACTCATATTACTCGAACAGCTATACCAATCAGCACCGTTTGCTTGCACGCCTTCAGGGCACTTGGGACAAGGTGGAGAGTGCCATTTCTCCTTCTCTCAACCTCTTTACGGATTACCTCCATTACGACCGCAATGGTGAGCAGTACAATCCATCCCGCACCCACTTTGGCTTGGGCATGTATGGTTTCGTGAAATATAAATTCACCCAGCAGAACTACATTCAGTTATATTACAATGGTAGTAGTGCACGTCCGTCTCTCTTGGAACTTCTGCCCATCAGGGATACAAGCAATCCCATGGCGGAAACGGTGAACAATCCTAACTTGAAGGCGGGTTGGAGCAACTCCGTATCCCTATACTCCCGCTTCTTCAAGCCCAAGCGTGGTGACAGTTATACCGTGAATGCTGGTTTCAGTAATCGAACCAACTCTGTGGTGACTACCCAGGAGACAGACCCCACAACTGGATACACCCGATATGGCAAGACCAATGTGAACGGCAACTACAACCTGTGGTTTCAGGCCTATACCGACCAGCCTCTGGACACCGCACGCCATTGGAACCTGAATGCAAGAGTGTATGCAAACTATTCTCACAACATAGGTTACGTGGGTGCCATGGGCAATAGCCTTGGATTGTCCTCCGTTGACTCGTACGGAGCCAGTGCCAATGTTGGGGTGAGATACAGAAAGGACATCTGGAGCGTATCGCTCAGCGCGATGTATAATGGTGACTTCACCCGTTACGGTGAGACTCCGCAATACAACCAGAACGGACACACCTATGAGGTGAACCTTTCGCCACAGGTGGACCTTCCCTTCGGTATGAAGATAAACACGCAGTTCATCTATTATGCCCGAAGCGGATATGCCGATCCTCTGATGAATCACCCACAATGGATACTGAACGCCTCCATCTCGCAATCCTTCCTCAAGAGCAAGGCACTGACCATCCAGCTGGAAGGCACCGACCTGCTGAAGTCGCGCACGGCAGAAAGAAGCATCCTCACTCCCACATCACGCTCCTTCAGCCGTACGGACACCTTCCTCAGTTATGTGATGCTGCACGCAATATACCGGTTCAGCCTGTAGAAAGGACTTCATCGTAACTACATATCCATACGCATAACGTGAAGTTCTCTCTCCCCCCTCCTATCCTATTCGCAAATCACAGATATGGGTAGGAGGGATTATGCCTTTAGCCAAGAGTATTTGGCCACACTATAAATAGGCACAAAGGGAATCAGCAAGGGAGTCTTCTTGATATAGCTCTGGAATTCCGGGTCCTTTCCGTAAGCTTCCACCTGACGCATTTCCAAACGACGGGCGCCGCTGAACATAACGTACACAATGCATGCATAGCCCAACAGAGCAATCACCCACTGGCCAATGGTGCAACAAGAACCAAAGCAGATCAGGAAACTGCCCGTCCACATAAGTATCTCTCCAAAGTAGTTTGGGCAACGGACAATTCGGTACAGGCCTGTATCTACAAATCTATGGGCATTAACCTTCTTGGCAGCGCTCTTCTGGGCATCTGCAACCATCTCTATCAGTACACCAAGAGCAGATACGACAACACCTGCCCACATCCAGCATTCACTTACCTGCAAGCCAGCACGGAGATTATGCAGATAGAAGGTTACGGGACTCATCTGCCCTACGTAAAGCAGAGCACACGATATCCAAATCATCAGCATCGCAAAGAAAGGCTTCTTCGTAGTATTCTCTGGCTGATATAGAATCTTCCTGTACGAGGAAGACTTCCTCTCCCTCAGCCACAGGAACAGGCCCAATCGGATTCCATATACAAACATAACCATGCAGAACAGGGCTGCCGGCCATGTCATAACATCACGGAATATCACCAGGCTGGCAACCGAAAGGACGCTAATGGCAAAGCCATATCCAATGCTGAAGAAATAGATGAAATACAGCCATCCCAGGGCAGACACGGCAAACGACAATGCCAACAAAACATACATGTAACTCATAAGAAACAGCTTCTAAAGTTCAATCATTGATACAAATTAAACGTAAATTTTGTATAAAGGTAATACTTTCTCTCCGAAGGATAGACAGCACATCTCCCATTTTAACAAATATTCACGGAAAGGATGCTATGCAGGCAACGTCCTGAAGTATTATGGACGCCATGCCGGCAATGCCGCAATACGGAAAAAGCAGCTTCTGTAAACGAAGCGAAGACCCTTCACGCACACGCACTTTTGACGTCCCGAAGACAAGGCCTTGACGTCCCGAGGACCAAGGCGAGAGTTCCCGGTTCTTTCGGGTCGGGCCTCGGGAAGAGGAAACACCGTTTTCCTGAGCCTATGCCTCATTATACAGAAAAGGGGTGAGCAACCATGTCGCTCACCCCTTGCTTATATAATGAATATTCGCATTAGAGTTTGAAAGAACCCTCTACCTTACGACTGAATATAACCTTACGGATTTTTTCTACCTTGAGGCTTGAAAGGTCCATCTTCTTCAACTTCTGTGCAGTAACCTTAGCCTGGGCTTTTGCCATATTACGGGCAAAAGCGTTAGAACCGGGGAGAACAATCTGAAGTTCACCGGTCGTAGCTGCATAGTAAGCACTAGAACCCTCATAGAGAATACCCTGATAAATGCCGTTGGTTCTCTCGAATGTGGGGAACAGAATCACACCATCCACTATTGCTCCCATATAGCCAGCACCCTTAACAGTAGCCATATCATACTTAGCAAGATAGCGTGAACCCTCAGTCTCAAATAACCATTCGCCGTAACCAAAGTCCATACCTAATGTCTGTTTTGAGATATACACTCCCTCGGGATCCATTGCATTCACTTCAAGATTGTAACCTGCGGGAGCGAGTGAGTTGCCTAACTGAGACGCAAACATTTCTACGTATTTTGCAGGATAAACCTGATTGTTATATGGATTTATCAGACGATACAGACCGGGATTATTGGTATTCTCCTGGATTTCTACCTCATAAGTTACTGTAGGCAATCCCCACATTGAAGACAGGATATCATCGGTATAGTAACCGGTACCCAAAGACTTCCAGGGATCACCATTAAAGTAGTACTCGAATGAAGTGGTTGCAACAGTCTTGGCAACACCGTCAGCCAACACTACTACTATAATTTGGAAGTTGCTACCGCCCAATTCCTCCGCATTGAAGGGGATCTCAATGCGACCGGCACTAACAGCAGTAGCCTCAAGTGAACCTTCTGCAATGGCATCTACAACAGCGGTAAGATCCACCTCCTGAGGCATTACTACTGCCTTAACATTGGTTGCATCTGCACCAAGAGTCAAATTTGCCACAGCACAAGCAGTGGAATTATTCACCTTGACGGCTTCTACAAACTGCACTGAAGCGCTATAGTCCTTCTTCACATAGCCGGGGAAGAGTATGCTGATAGTGTTTGCCTCAGACCTGTCCCAGCCACCTTCTTCTTCAAAGAGATAGTAAATAGGAGCCAAAGAAATCTCGCCTGGCAGACCGTTCTCCTGATAATCCAATACGACATTGTATGTCCACTTGTCTGGAGTACGTCCGAAACGATAGGGGTGCAATGCATAAATATCCTCTGGATAGTTAGAGTTCCATTGACCCATGTTGTAGTCATTGAAGACAACATACTCTGCATCCAGGGTATAGTCCTCAAATTTTGAACCTGCAGGCAGGATTGCGAACTCCAGATACTCGTCCACTGCGATATCGCCAAGGATTCCTGCGTAAGGTTCAACAAGACGGAAAGAGTTAGGTTGTGAGGTTCTCTGCTGGATTTCAACATTCATGTATTCGCCTTCATCACCGAGGAAAGCATCACAGAACTTACCCTTGCCCAAACTCTTCCATTCATTACCACCTGCGGTAGTAAAGGATTTCACCTCACCATAGAAAGCCTCTCCGCCAACTTTAAGGAAGGAGCAATAATAGTAAGTTGTGCCAGGATTCAGATCGGCAATAGTTGCACTCCATTGACCAACAGAAAATCTATCAAGCAAGACACAAGAATCATCAGCAGTGGGGTTTGCATTAGCAGAGTAACAAACACCCTGCGTGCAGGAACTCTGAGCGATGTCCAATACGGTAGTAAGGGTATAACTTGCTGTCATGCTGGTTTTTGTTACAGAAATGGGATCACCAGTAGTCAGGATTACCGCATCTTCGGGAATGTCAAAAGTAATGGAGTCCAGTTCTTCTGTTGTGCGGACTACCAGCTTGGAACCCTTCCATTCATAAAAGTACTGCGTCTGTGCCATTGAACCAAGGACCATGGCAAACAGAGCAAATAGAGTAAAAATCTTTTTCATATCTATTTTGTTTTATTTGATTTACGTTATAAGTCTCTTAGGGATTCAGGATTCTGTAACTGATGCCATTACTTGTGCGCACCACCAGAACACCACGAGCGGGAACCGAAACGCTGAGCACCGCTCCGTCTGCGGTTTGCTCCTGCATGGCCACCAGATGGCCGCTGAGGTCATAGACCCTTACGTTCTCGCCCACAGGCAGGCCACTGACCATAAGCGTACCGGCACTGATACGGAAACTTACATCAGGAGTCTGTGCCACGGCCTCAACATCTTCAATACCTGTAACGGAGAACTCGCCGAAACGTACATTCTTCACTTCGGCATAGGCATAGCTAACACTTACGCCATCCGAAGATGTAAACGTGAGTTCTGTCCCCATGGTAAGGCGCGGTTTGCCGGAAAAGGCAAATCCTATCTCGGAACCGTTCTTAAGACTGAGGATTACACCTTCCTCGGCCCAAGCATGCATGCCCGAGACAAGCAACAACACTGCCATAAGGCAGGCTCTTGCAAAGGATTGGGAAACTGTTTTATTCATCTCTCGTAAAGCACTGATCCGTGTCGTGCGCAACCTCTTTGTGTTATTTGTGTTATGATTTATATTATCCGCATGCAAAGGTAACATTTTTTAATACATAAGTAAACTTTACTTACAAAAAATACACCATAACACGAAAAAAACACTAACTTTGCAGAAAAGAGAGGCGTTTATCACTTCATTATGCTACACATAGCGTGGCATGATATAACGCCATATACAAGAAAAACAACATAAGACAACATACTTACAACTATGAACAAAGAACTTGCAATGAATCCCAACAAACTGGTGGCCTATCTGGGCAAGCCCTGTAAGGAATTCACAAAGGCGGACATCATCCGCTTTATCGAGGAGAATGAAATCCGCATGGTGAACTTCATGTATCCCGCAGGGGACGGCAGATTGAAGACACTGAACTTCGTAATCAACAATGCGGCCTATCTGGATGCCATACTGACCTGTGGCGAGCGTGTGGACGGAAGCAGCCTGTTCCCCTTCATCGAGGCTGGCAGCAGCGACCTGTATGTGCTCCCTCGCTTCAGCACGGCTTTCCTGGACCCCTTTGCCGAGATTCCCACCCTGTCCATGCTTTGCTCTTACTTCAACAAGGACGGCGAGCCCCTGGAAAGTTCGCCTGAGAACACCTTGCGCAAGGCATGCCGTGCCTTCAACGAGGTAACAGGTATGGAGTTCCAGGCCATGGGCGAGTTGGAGTACTATGTCATCGCTCCCGACACGGAGATGTTCCCAGCCACCGACCAGAAGGGATATCACGAGTCGGCCCCCTATGCCAAGTTCAACGAGTTCCGCACCCAATGCATGGCATACATTGCACAGGCAGGCGGACAGATAAAGTATGGTCACTCGGAGGTGGGCAACTTCACCATAGACGGCATGATTTATGAGCAGAACGAGATTGAGTTCCTGCCCGTGCGTGCCGAGGATGCCGCCGACCAGCTGATGATTGCCAAGTGGATAATCCGCAACCTGGCATACGAACTGGGATACGACATCACCTTCGCTCCCAAGATTACCGCCGGCAAGGCAGGTTCGGGCTTGCACGTTCACATGCGCATTGTAAAGGACGGACAGAACCAGATGCTGGATGGCGGTGTGCTATCCGCAACGGCTCGCCGTGCCATTGCCGGCATGATGGAACTGGCTCCTTCAATCACCGCCTTCGGCAATACTAACCCCACATCATACTTCCGTCTGGTGCCTCATCAGGAGGCTCCCACGAACATCTGCTGGGGCGACCGCAACCGCTCCGTGCTGGTACGCGTTCCCCTGGGATGGGCGGCAAAGAGCGACATGTGCAAGATTGCCAATCCCCTGGAGAGCGAGAGCAACTACGACACCACACAAAAGCAGACGGTGGAGATGCGCTCGCCCGACGGTTCTGCCGACATCTACCAGCTGATAGCAGGCCTTTGCGTGGCTTGCCGTCATGGTTTTGAACTGGAGAACGCACTGGAGATTGCCGAGAAGACCTACGTGAACGTGAACATCCACCAGAAGGAGAACGAAGACAAGCTGAAGAACCTGGCACAGTTGCCCGACAGTTGCGAGGCAAGTGCCGATTGTCTGGAAAGCCAGCGCACTGTGTTCGAGCAGTACAACGTGTTCAGCCCTGCCATGATAGACGGCATCATCAAGCGTCTGCGCTCGTACGGCGACAAGACCCTGCGTGCCGACATAAACGGCAACCAGGAGGAGATGCTAAAACTGGTGGAGAAGTACTTCCACTGCGGATAAAGGGAAGGAATAACGGTGAAAGTTGAAAGTTTAACGGTGAGTGGTGAGCGGTGAGTGGTGAGCGGTGAGCGAAGGCGAAACAGAAAGGTGAAAGTGGGAAACTATCCACCCCCTCCGTCGCTTCGCTCCTCGTCCCACCTGTCTCAGGGGGACAATCGGCTGGCGCAGTGATATTCTGTAGTAACAGACTCTCCCCCTGAGACAGGGGCGAGTACCCCGCAGGGGGGAGGGGGTGGATAAACTCTCTGCGCACTCTTGTCGTAACAAAGTTTGCGACCCCTTCAGCGCCAGCGTTAAACACGAAAGTGAATAAAAACTCTGCGCTCTTTGCGTTCTTTGCGTGAAAAAACGCTATTATCTTTATCTCACGCAAAGGTCGCAAAGGACGCAGAATCCAAAAACAAACTACGCTGCCGCTGGAGTAGTCGCTCGCTATGCGCGACAGAGGACGCAAAGGCAAACAGAAACGAAAGACTATCCACCCCCTCCGTCGCTTCGCTCCTCCCTTCGGGTCCAGCGTCGCAATGGGTATTGCTCCCCTCAGAGGGCACAGAATGACATGATGTCATTCTTCTTTAGACCCTCTTCGCCACCTGTCTCAGGGGGAAAAAGGAAACGGAAAACTGCGAGTCCCTGCACGCTAAACTTCTCCGTACTATACAAAATTAGGCCCCGATATTGTGTCGGGGCCTAATGTTTTAATGGGTATGTTAGTGTTACATTACTGAGCAGGAGCCCACTTGCAACGCACGGGAGAGACGATGGCGCCCTCTTCCTTCAACTGCTTCATGGCCTTGTCCACTTCCTTGCGGTCAAGTCCGCTCAATTCTGCAATCTTACCTGCATTCAGTGGTTCACCTGCTTCCTTCATTACGGTCAAAACCTTATCCTTTGTTTCCATAATCTTGTAGTTGTTTTATTGTTAATAATATTCCTTAATCAGTTCATCGGGAAGCCCCCCGATTTGTAATCATTGCAAATGTACGACAATTCCCAGTGTCTTACAACTAATTTAATTTGCTTTCATGTATTTTAAGGAATATTAAGGGAGCGGATGAGCGGATTATAACGAAAACAAGCGAACGGGTCAGGGAACCAAAACAAAGCGGACGCAGCACGCTGCGTCCCTACCTGTTACTGTATTTACGTTGCTCTGCCGCAAAACGTTACTACAAGAGCACTTTAACGATGAGTTTGCGCTGGGGACCTTTGCCTACGAGGGGGGCATGAGTATCCTCGGGATAAACGATAAGGAACTCTCCGGGCTTTACCAAATACCATGTAGGTTGGGAATAGGTGTAGAGGGCAAAGTCGTTCTCCTCGTCGAAAGGAGCCTCGCTCTCTCCTACCCCAGATATGTGTTCGCAAGCGATGAGTTCTGCCTGGGTGAGGGGAACGTGGATGTCGATGTACTTGCGGTGGGCTTCCAACTTGGCACTGGTGACAGGGATAAGTTCGGTGTCCACCACGTTGATGAACAGGTTGGAACCGTCCAGTTCTATACGTCCGGCAGGAACCTTGCTGAGGTCGTTGGCCTTGATGTAGTCAAAGACCTGCTTGAAAAGAGGATGCAGGCCCTCGTAGCGGGCACTGTCCTGAAGATTTGCTTGGATCATGATATATTTACAAATAAATATAGTCGGAATACTCTGATTCTACGAGTATTCCGACTACACTGATTTCACTTAATCTACATACTTATATTTCTGCTTGTCGCGTGGCTTGGCATCAGGAGTCTCGTCGGCATAACCAAAACCTACGCAGAGACTGAGTTCGTAACCCTCTGAGAAACCAAGTTTCTCCACGAAAGGCTTGCACAAGTCATTATCTGTGAGGAAACGAACAGGACTGCCCAAGCATACTGAACCAACGCCCATACTCCATGCAGAGAGCATCATATTCTCGGCAAGAAGTCCACAATCGTAGGCAGAGAAGTCATAGGAAGGATCGCGTGCTATGAACACCATCACAGGTGCACCACGGAAACATTCCTTGGCCATGCCTATCTGAGGATGCGCCTCGCCCATAGCCTTACTCATCTCGGCAAGGAGTTCGAGATTGTCAACAACGCGGATTTCCCACGATTGCTTGTTCTGGCCGTTAGGAGCATTGATACCGCAATCCAGTATCTGTGTCATCACCTCGCGAGCAACTGGCTCTGCCTTATACTTGCGAATGCTGCGGCGAGCCATGATGGTCTCCACAACGTGGTTCTTATCTTCCTGAGGAGTCATATTCTCTTTGTTTTCTGTAGGGGTGCATGCCATGAGCATAGTCACGAGAGCCGCACCGAAAAAGATATTTATCTTCATCATAAGGTATTTTAGAAGGACGCTGCGCAGCGTCCCTACATTTGTAAAACGATTTCGCTAAACGCGTTATTAACGGGTGAGCGGGTGAGCGGAGTCGTTATTCGCAAGCTCATCAAGCTACACAAGTCAACGTTAAACTTTCAACCTTCAACGTTCATCGTTACCCCTTCTCCGCTATGCGCTCGAGCGACTGGTAAACCTGCATGAGGCCACGGGGAACGTGGAAGCAGCCCTTCCACTTGCCACCCTTGAGGGTAAGAAGCACTTCGCCCTGGCGGTTGAGGTAGCCGAACCATTCGGGATGCTCGGGATCCATGAAGTGGCTCCACACATAGTCGTGGATGCGTTCGAACCATGCCAGGCACTCCTGGCTGCCGGTAAGTTCGTAACCCTTAATCATGGTGATGAGGGTCTCGATGTGTACCCACCACAACTTCTGGTCCCACTCCAATTGCTGGAGAGGACGACCCAGACGGTCCATGAAGTAGAAGATACCGCCGTACTTCTCGTCCCAACCATACTCTACCTCAGCAAGGGCTATCTTAACTGCCTTCTCGATGAGAGCCTGGTTGCCCAGACGCTTGCCAAGGTCCATGATGAACCACATGGCCTCGATGGCATGACCGGGATTCAACAGACGGCCGTCCATGCAATCCACCATCTCGTTATTAGTGCCAAGGTGCTCTACAATCAAACCAAGTTCGGGACGGTAGAATACGTCCATAACCTCGTGCACACAGGTATCAATGGTCTTGTCAAGGAAGTCCTTATCAAGCAGAGACTCTATCTCCAATGCCACGTTGCAAAGAATCATGGGCAGAGCAAAACTCTTCAGTGAACGAGCACCGGGAGCTGCCTTTGACCAACGGCCCTTGGGGTTGTCCACCTTGGAGAGAACGATATCAAAAGTCTTCTTGGCTATCTCAGCATACTCCTGATTGCCAGTAGCGATGGACAACTGTCCGAAGGCTATTACGGCAAAGGTGTAAGAGAAGATGTTGTATGGCTCCACCAGGGGATGACCCTCGCGGTCGAGAGCGAAGTACCAGTTGAGGTTGCCATCGTGACCATACTTCTTCAGGAACTCTGCACCCTGGATGGCTGCATCCAACCACTCCTGGCGCTTCTCTACCTTATTATATAATGTGGACAGCATCCACACCTCGCGGCCCTGAAGCCAAATGAACTTATCGGTATCGAACACCTCGCCGTCACGTTCCAGGCAGGTGAAGTATCCGCCAAACTCCTTATCTATGCTCTTCTCCATCCAGAAGGGCATCACTCTGTCCAGAAGTTCAGACTTGTACTGCTGGGCAAGTTGCTTGAAATCTATCATATTCTAATATTTGTAAGTTTTATGGTGCCTGGCACCATGGGTTATTACTTATTTACTGCTTTTCACATAGGAACCCAATGAGAGGATCCATGCCACCACCACGCTAACTACGATACCAGTGGCACCAAACAGGAAGAGGTTGGCATCGGTGCATTCGCTCATCCAGAATACCACCGCCTCGCCGGCAACAAAGCCTATGAGTGCGGCATAGCCCTTGACACGCTTCATGAACACCGCCATGAAGAAGAGTCCGCCCAAACCACTGGTGAGCAGTCCCAAGGCGCTATTGAAGAAGTCGAGGAACGACTGGACGTTCCATGTGGCCATGAAGAGCGCCAGAACCAAGCCTATCAAACCGCTGAGCATGGAACTCCAACGTGCCACGCCCAACAACTGATGGTCGGTGGTGCTGGGACGGAAGCGCTTCCAGAAGTCGATGGAGAAGGCCGTAGACACACTATTGATATTGCTGGATATGGTGCTCATGGTGGCGGCAAAGATGGCGGCAATGAGCATGCCGGCAATACCGGCAGGCATCTGGCTCATCATGAAGAAGGGGAAGATGGCGTCCGACTGGCCCATGGTTACATCCAACTCGGTGGGATGTGTCTTGTAGAACGTATAGAGGCCAGTACCTATCATATAGAAGGCCACAGAAACGAACACGCTCATAACACCGTTCACCAGAATGCCACGAGCGGCAGACTTTTCGTCGGGAGTGGTCATGAAGCGCTGGATAACCGTCTGGTCGGAGGTGTAGGAGATGAGGTTGTTGGCCAAACCGCCAATGATGATAACCCACCATGTGGCTTGCGACCATGAGTTGCTCCAGTCGAAGAGGCGCAGTTTGTCGTTCTCCAGGGCTATGTCTATGCACCCCATCACACCGCCTTCTGTGTTCACCGCCAGATACACGACGGCAAAGATGGCACCACCCACCAGGATAAGGCCCTGCACCACATCGCCCCAGATAACGGCTTCTACACCGCCCATGGTGCAATAGATGATGGTGATAAGACCCATGAGCACGATGCACAAATAGATGTCAATGCCAGTAACCGCCGTAAGAGCCAGGGAGGGCAGATAAAGCACCATGGCCATGCGCACTATCATGAACACGCAGAAGAGGAACGATGCCAAAAGGCGTGTTGCCAGGTTGAAGCGCTGCTCCAAAACCTCGTATGCACTGGTTACATTCAGTTTGCGGAAATAGGGAAGATAGTACTTTATCACCGGGAAACTGATAAGCAAGATCATCCACAACATGGGATAGTACGTCCAGTCGGTGGTGTATGCCTTGGCAGGGATGGTCATGTAGGTAATAGCGGAAAGCATCGTAGCATAGATGCTGATACCAGCCGCCCACCAGGGAATGCGGCCACCTCCCTTGAAGAAGTCGTCGGCACCTTTCTCCTTGCGCATGAAGTAGAAACCCATGCCAAGCATGGCCAAGAGGTAGAAGGCAAGCACTGTCCAGTTGAGCCAACCGAAGTTCTTCTCATTAGTAACCTCCACATGTGTAACATCGGCACTGCGCACACCGGGCATCAGTTCGCCACCGCTATAACTCCAACCGGTTCCTCCCACCTCTGGAGTGAGGCATGCACCGGCTCTTGCAAGAAGACTGTCGCCAGGGAGCAGGCCCCAGGCATCGGTGATGGTGTGGTAGGTAAGCACATCCTTGCGGAAGCGGTACCATTCGGGATTGTGGCGCAGATAGAGGCTGTCCTGACGGCCCTGTATGGCGCTGAGGAAAATGTCAAAGTCAACACCTCCGAAGAAAGCCACGTGGCTATAACCGATGGCAGTGCTGGTGCTTCCCACCACGGCCTGACGGCAAAGTTCGCGTCCTCCATCCTGGATATTGTCAATCCACACAGAGGCAGGCGAAGTGCGTTTCCACAGAGAGGTGTCTGCCCCACCCTTCTTCAGTTCGGCAACGGACATGTACACACCGTCGGTATGAACCACAGGTGTCAGACCTAAGGAATCAAGCCTTGGCTGATAGCCTCCAAAAACAAACAGGCAATTGCCCTTGGCTGTGCCCTGCACCGCCACGCAAGGCTGAAGACGGCATGCATCGGGCAAAATAGCGGCCACTTTCCAGGCCTCGTCATTTCCAGGCCAAGGCAAACTATATACCTCCTTATTTGGCACACCGTTGCTTTGTCCGCCGGCTACCCACAACATACCGTCGTGATAGGTAGCAGCAAAGTTGTCCAGACCCTTAGGCAGGGCAGGCATCTCTATGTAATTCCTGTCGCTTGATTTATAAAAAACACACTTGTCGTAGGACTGAGTCGCATCAACACCACCCAAAACGACCACGCCTCCTGGCACCTGGACACTGGCTCCATAGGCCATTGGGTAATACTTCTTCTCTCCGCCATCGGCACATGGAACATCGGGGAAATTACATCCGCCCCACGTCCAAAGCTTGCCCATCACCCAACCAGCATAGTGCCCGGACACGGCATTGCGCATGGGGGGAGTGGCGGTAACAGAAACGCGGTTCTGTCCCAAGCATAGCAAGGGACAGAGCACTAATAACAGAAACAAATATTTCTTCATCTTAATAAAGGCCAGTGGTTAGAACTTGTTGCAACGCTCGAAGAAGTTGATTGCCTCCAGTTCTGCACGCATGGCATCCTCTTCCTCCTGGGTGAGGTTCTGGAAGGGAGTACGGTTGGGACCGAGGTCGAGACCTATGAGTTTCATGATGCGCTTGCCACCCACGATGTTGCCTCGGAAATGGCAGATTACGTTAATAACCTCCTGAGAGAAGTTCTGCAACTCGCGTGCCTTCTCCAGGTTGCCCTCGTTCCAGGCATTGATGATGCCCACGAGGTTCACGCCATTGTAGTTGGTGGTACCGCCGATACCGCCCTGTGCGCCGCCCATGGCCAGTGAAGGCAGGATGGTCTCGTCCTGACCGTGAAGCATGTCGAACTTGCCACCGGCATACAGTCGGCACTGGTTGTATTCGTAGATGCTCTCGAAAGTGTACTTGATACCAGCAAAGTTGGGAATGCGGCCATCAACAGCCTCGAGCAACTTCACCATGGGCAGGAAAGCACCGTTGAAGGCAGGAATATGATAGTAATAGAAGGGCAGTTCGGGAGCACCGGCTGCTATCTCCTCGCAATACTTTACGAGTTCCTCTATACGGCCAATCTTGGGGAATGGAGGTGCCATGGCACCGATGCCCCATGCACCTATCTTCTGGGCGTGCTCGGCCAACATGCGAGAGTTGCGAACACAACAAGAACCCACGTGTACAATCACCTTGAATTCACAGGGCAATGCCTTGGCAGCCTCCACCCAGGCCTCTGCCAGGCGCATGCGCTCTTCCTCGGTGAGCATATAGCCCTCACCGCTGCTTCCGTTGATAAACACGCCCTTCATACCGTTCTTCTGCAACATGGCAGCATATGCAGGGATGGGTTCGAGGTTCACATCACCATTAGCATAGAATGGAGTAAATGGTGCGTCGATAAGTCCGATAATCTTTTCCATAATGATATCTGTTTGTTTTATTTTTTTTGATTCCATTTCCTGTCTGTGCCTTCCTTTGGAAGACACTATATTGTTTGAGGTAGGACGTCGTATTGTCTCGCCTCAGACAATACGATGAAAGGGGCCTGACAATACGACGTCTTTTTTTCTACATCTCTATAGTGTAGGTCTCCCCTACCTTAGTCTTGCTTACAACGATGGTATTCGCGTCCTTTGCCTTGAACTTGACCTTCTTGCCGGCAGAGTTGCGCACGGTCTTGGTTGCGATGCCAGGATACTTGATATAGAGGGGCTGGCCTGCATGGCTTTGCACCTTAACCTTGGTAAGTTTGCCGTTCTTCCAATCCTGGTCGACGGTAAAGTTGCCCACTGCCTTGAGACCATGAACATGTCCCTCTGCCTCCCATGTAGAGGGCATAGCGGGAAGGAGCTGCAAGGTGTCGGTGTGGCTCTGCAGAAGCATCTCAGCAATACCGGCACAGCAACCGAAGTTGCCATCGATCTGGAAGGGAGCATGTGCATCGTAGAGGTTGTAGTACACACCACCAGCATACTGGTTGAGACCATAGTCGGTAGAATGGCGAAGGGCATTCTTCAGGATAAGGTGTGCATGGTCGCCATCCAGGGCACGTGCCCAGAGGTTAACCTTCCAACCCATTGACCAACCCGTAGCGGCATCGCCACGCAACTTCAGGGAGTTGACGGCAGGCTGGAAATAGGGACTTGTGGGTGCTATCTGTGTCAAGGGATAGAGTGCCATGAGGTGGCTCATGTGGCGGTGGTCTGGATCGTCGCTTACATGATAGGGGCTGTACTTCCACTCACGCAGAATGATGTCGCCCTTGTTGATGCCATTGCGACCATCCACCCAAGCACGGTGCTTGTCGGTACGTGCATCGTACACCTCGGTGTGCAGGCCCTTGTCGGTCTTCTCCAGGTAGTTCTTCAACTTCGCCAGA
Source organism: Bacteroidaceae bacterium (assembly GCA_045612965.1). Taxonomy (GTDB): domain Bacteria; phylum Bacteroidota; class Bacteroidia; order Bacteroidales; family Bacteroidaceae; genus Physcousia. The sequence continues at coordinate 39,930 of JAZLAC010000008.1, forward strand.
TCCTCTTTGCTCAAACCAGTTACCTTGCTTCCAAGCACGCTCTGTGCTTTGTCCACGCAAAGGAGCAGATTGTATATCAACTGCTGGGCATGTGCGGTACCGTCCTCCTTGGGATGGGAGTTCTGCTCGGCGCTATACTCGTCGGGAGCCTCGAAGGTTCCGTCCTGTGCTACCTTCATGCGCTCAAACCAGAACTCGGCACAAGACCACATGGCGGGGAAAGCCTTGGCCAGGAAAGCCTTGTCCAAAGTGTAGCGATAATGCTGCCACAAGTGTGTGCAGTACCAAGCATTGGCAACGAAGTAGTTGGTACCCCAGATGCTCATGCCACCGAACAGGCTGCTCTCGGTGAAGACGGTCCAACCCTTCTCCACACCAGCATACTTCTTGGCCGCCTTCTGCCAGTTCTCGTCGCCAGCATTCTGGATGATATAATCAAGCAGAGGCATGTGCAGTTCGCTCAGGTTGGTAGGCTCGGTGGGCCAGTAGTTCATCTGTATGTTGATGTTGGTGTGTATGTCGGAGTTCCAGGGAGCATTGCTCTGGTTGTTCCATATACCCTGAAGGTTGTTGGGAGCCATGAGTTCGCGGTTGCTGGAGATTGCCAGGTAGCGGCCATAATGGAAGTACAGCTGCTCCAGGAAACGAGCCTCGGGATTGTCCAAATCCTTCAATGTGCTGTAGTAGTCAATCAGTTCGTTGGTGGGACGGTTGCTCTTGGCGTTCAAGTCGAGAGAAACACGGCCGGTGTAGGACTTGAAATTGGCCACATGGTCCTTCAATATATTTGCAAATCCTTTCTTGCAGGCAGCGTCCACGCGCTTCATCATCTCCTTGCCCAAGTCGTCCATGGAGATGCCAGAGGTACGGTTCTTGGCATTAGGAGCAAAGTCAGTACCTGCAGCCATGTACATAACCACCTCGGTAGCGCCAAACACCTCTATGCCATTCTCTCTGGCCAGCACATGTCCGCCACCTATGGGAACCACACGCATGGCAGCCTGGTATGCCACGGTTTCCAGTTGTCCATGGAAGTTGGCATAGGGCAGGCTTGCTGCATCAGTGCCGTATGTCACAGGACTTGCATTGATATCCTGACCTGGTGCAAAGGAAAAGAACAAGTGCAGCTTCTTCTTGCCAGAGGCATTATACCTGACGGCCATCACCTTGTCGGGGTTGCTTACGATATAGGTACGTTCGTACGAGGTCATGCCCTCGGAACTGGTAAATTGCACACGTCCCACACCTTCCTGCAAGTCCAGGCTTCGTACGTAGTCCTTCACCTCGCCATCCTTGCCTGGCAGAAACACTCCGCTCATGTCTTCCACGAAGATGCTGCCAAAGTTCTTGTACTGGCCATAGCCACCGCCATAGCCCTGCATGTCGCTGGTCTTTCCTGTCCATAAGGTTTTCTCGTTGAACTGGATTTCGTCCTTGTGGACGCCACCGAACAGGCTTCCGCCCAACTGTCCGTTGCCAATGGGGAGCGAGTACTCCATCCACACGTTCTTCACGCCCGTTGCCGTGGAGGGTACATCGTACCACATGGTCATGGGATTCTTGGGGGTGAAATCACCGGCATTAACCGCCATGGAAGCCATCAACGCCATACCCAGGGCACAGTGCTTGAGGCCGTTTTTCTGGAAAATTCTCTTCATCTTGAGGTTTGTTTATTTAGATTATTATTTTGCCTTCTCTCGGGCATGAGCACATTATGCACAAATGCTCATGTAAAGTTATGGAAATATACCCTCACAAGCAAAGCTGAGCAAAAAAAGCAATATCAAGGAAGCAAAAAATACCCCAAAGACTTGGCGTTTTCATTAAAAAAGCATACCTTTGCACCCGATTTCGCTGCTATAGCTCAGTGGTAGAGCGCATCCTTGGTAAGGATGAGGTCCCGAGTTCAACTCTCGGTAGCAGCTCAGAAACAACAGCGGAGATAACTTCAGACAGGTTATCTCCGTTTTCTTTTTTATCTAAACTAGCCAAGGAGGAATACTACATCGTGTGTTCCCAAAGTATCTTGATGCCGATTGCTATGAGGACAAGGCCGCCGACAAGTTCTGCTTTGGATTTGAAACGTTCACCTACCTTCTTGCCCAAGAGCACACCAGCGAATGAAAACATCATTGTGGTGAGACCTATAATAATTATGGGCATCCATACCGACATTTCAAGAAAAGCAAAGGAAACACCCACGGCAAGGGCATCTATACTGGTGGCAACGGCAAGAGTGAGCATGTGCCAGAATCCCCAACCGCCAGACACTTCGTCTTCTTCTTTGGAAAAAGACTCCTTTACCATATTGGCACCTATCAAGGTGAGCAGGAACCATGCCACCCAATGGTCCCACTGACCTATGAATGTGGAAAAACCAAGGCCAAGGAAATACCCTATGCATGGCATCAATGCCTGGAAACCGCCAAACCACAAGCCTGCCAGCAGGGCATGCCTCCACCCCACCCTATGAGCAGATATTCCCTTGGCTATGGACACGGCAAAGGCATCCATACTGACACCAACAGCAATTAAAAGAACTTCTATTATTCCCATAAATTTATTCTACTCACTTTCCAACAACTCCTTCATAAATTGTGCTACGCCTTTGGAAGCACCCATCTGCAGGTGGCGGAAGGTGCTGGAGGAGTTCCATTGCACGGGTTTAGGGTCGATAAGATAAATAGGTGTGCCATGCGGTACACAACGGGTAAGTCCTGCGGCAGGATAGACATTGAGACTTGTTCCAATGACCACCAGCACATCGGCTTGCATACAGAGTTCTGCCGCCACTTCTATGTTGGGCACTTCCTCGCCAAACCATACAATATAGGGGCGCAGAGGACTTCCGTCTGGAGCCTCGTCGCCATACTGCACATCGGCATTGTCGGGGGTGAGAGTGATGATTTGCGAGGGGTCGTTGGGTGCCTCGCTACTGGTCACCTTCATCAGTTCGCCATGCAGGTGGAGCACATTGGTACTTCCGGCACGCTCATGAAGGTCATCCACGTTCTGCGTGATAATCTGCACATCGTGGAAACGCTCCAACTCTGCCAGTAACTTATGGCCCAGACATGGTTGTGCATCAAGCATCTGCTGGCGGCGCAGGTTGTAAAACTCGGTGACAAGTTCCGGATCCCTTGCCCACCCCTCTGGCGTGGCAACATCTTCCACTTTGTACTGTTCCCAAAGGCCTCCGCTATCACGGAAGGTGCTGATACCGCTCTCGGCACTCATGCCTGCACCGGTGAGGACAATGATGCGTTTACGGACCCTCATAAGCAACAGACCCTCCCCCTTGCCCCTCCACAAGGGAGGGGAGTAGATACTATATCATTCATTTTTTGTAGAGCATTCAAAACACTGTTGAATATGTGCAATCAGTTCTTTTGGTAAATTACGTCTTGCGCCTTGGAGTGAAGTTACACCATATTCTGACAACGTCTTTAACGATAGTAAAGGAGTATCGCACTTGCCAAGGAGCTTTAACCTCACATAAGTAATGTGTTGCAATTCTTTTTCCTTGGGATGATTTCTTGCCCAATACTCAGTGTCTACCATGGTATCCTCATAAGGAATGTCTGTCTTCTCAACACGTAGCATATATTTTATTCTTGAAATAGGAGCAGAAACATAAATATATACTATATCCCCCACTTCAAATAAATAATGAGATTGTTTCCAATCCACGACATCATTCGTTTCAAAGTAGTCATCTACCCTGAAAACATCATTCCTTCCCGGTATAATCCAATAATTCATGTTTTCAATACTTATATATTGAAATTAGTTCTTTGCTATAGTCTCCTCAATGGGATCCTTATACATCTTCTGCATCTGCTCAAGTTTCTTGTGCATCTGCTTGCGCACCTTGGCATAGGCAGGGTCGTCGTAGACGTTCTTCATCTCGGTGGGGTCTTCCTGAAGATCGTAGAGTTCCCATGTATCGATGTCGTTGTAGAAGTGTATCAGCTTGTAGCGCTCGGTACGAACACCATAATGACGCTTCACGGCATGCTCGGCGGGATACTCGTGGAAATGGTAATAGATGGCATCGCGCCACTTGCCGATGGTCTTCTCGCCCTTGAGCAGGGGAACGAGGCTCTTGCCCTGAATGTCAGCAGGAACCTTCACACCAGCCATTTCCAGGAAGGTAGGAGCATAGTCGATATTCTGCACCATGTCGGTAATCTCGCCACGACGCTTGTAGCCGTCGGGCAAACGCATGAGCAGAGGTGTGGAAAGGCTCTCCTCGTACATGAAGCGCTTGTCGAACCAACCGTGCTCACCCATATAGAAACCCTGGTCGGAGGTGTACACCACGAGGGTATTCTCCAGCATACCATTCTCACGTAGGTATTCCATCAGTCGACCCACATTGTCGTCCAAAGTGCGTGTCACCTTGGCATAGTCGCGCATGTAGCGCTGATACTTCCACTCCACAAGGTCCTTGCCCTGGAGGTTCTGGCGCTTAAAGTCGCAAGAGAGGCTGTCGTAGAAGGTCCAGTACTGTTTCTTAAGCTCGGGTTCCAAGCGCTCCACATAGTTTACGTAAGCACCCGACAGGCGTGTCTGGTCGCCAGGCAGATAAGCCTTGGTGTCGTAGGCAAGGTCCATATCGTGGTTGGAGGCAATGGCCATTTCCTGTTGCTGGGCAGCCACACGACCCTCGTAGGTATCCCAGAAGTTGGCAGGCTTCTCGAAGGTCTGGTCTTCGTACTCGCGCAGGTACTTGATTTCAGGCAACCAGTTGCGGTGGCATGCCTTGTGGTGCACAAAGAGGATGAAGGGGCGGTCCTTGTCGCGCTGATCCATCCAATTTATAGCCTTGTCGGTGATTACGTTGGTGCAATAGCCCTGCTCCACTGACTTGCTACCATCCTGATGGTGGAAGACGGGGTTGTAGTACTCGCCCTGACCAATGAGGATGTCCCAATGGTCGAAACCTGTAGGTTCGCTCACCAAGTGCCACTTGCCGATGAGGGCTGTCTGGTAACCAGATGCCTGCAGGAGTTTGGGCATTGTCTGCTGGGAGCCGTCAAAGATACCATGCTCGTTGTTGGTAAAGCCGTTGATGTGGCTATGCTTACCTGTGAGCATGCAAGCACGGCTGGGACCAGAAAGACTGTTGGCCACAAAGCTGTTGCGAAACAGGACACCCTCCTTGGCAATCTGGTCAAGGTTGGGAGTCTGAATGTGACTATTGCCATAAGCACTGAGTGCCTGCGCCGTGTGGTCGTCCGTCATGATATAGACGATATTTGGGCGCTGGCTCTGTGCCTGAGCCGAAAGGGCCGCCATAGCAGCCATGGAAAGGACTGATAGTTGTTTCATGTTTTTCTTTTATGTTTTTTCTAAATTATCCTCTTGTTTCCTCTTGCTTCCTCTTATATATAAATAAGGTAAGGAGCACAAGCATTACTTCTTCACAACCACCTTGCCATCGGTGATGCTGACACCAGTCTGCATGTTCTGCACACGACGGCCAGAGAGGTCGAAGACAGGAGAGTTTTCCGTTTTCACTTTTCCGTTTTCCGTTTCAGTAATGCCTGTTTCATCGCCCTGAGGGGTGAGAACGAACACTTTTGTCTGGTATGCCTTCAGCGAACCTGCCTTGAGAGTACCGGAAACAACCTCTGTACTGCCCTCCCACACGTTCTTGGCGGTGTATGTAGCATTGGCATCCATATAGAGGTCGGCAAGGTTGAGGGCAGGAACACTCAGGGCAGAAGAACTACGGTTGAACACCGCCACGGCCATGCGTCCGCCAGAGAGGTCCTTCACGTAGATGTCGTAACCCGAAGCCACATTGTCCCGGGTACCTGTGGAAAGTGCCTCCATGTACTCTGCCTGCTGGCCGAGCGAATCCTGGTTGATGGCAATTATGTCGGGGTTGGTCATTATGCTCAGGTCGGTCTTTGTGATAAGGGGATTGGGCAGAGTGCCTGCACTGGTATTGCCATCCGCCACGGGAGTATCGCGGAAGTCGCATGTCAGTGCCAAGGGACTTGACAGCATGCACCAGAGGCTCATCTGCGAACGGTATTGCTCGTCGGTAAGGCTGGGGATGACGCCACCGTTGACATTGTGTGTGGGAGTCATGTTGCTGGGATTGCCTCGGCCATGCAGACCTATCACCATCATATCCATATCGTTGAAACGGTTCACGCCGCCATACATCCACAGGTCGCGCACCTGGTCGAGACCAGTGAGCACACCAGGCAGAAGACCCTCGCCCACCCAGCACTCGCGCTGGTCGTAGGTGGCACGCCAACTGCTGCCTCCTGCCTCGGCACCCCAAAGCCAGGGCTGGTTGGTTCCCCACTCGCAGATGTTGAACACGAAGGGACGGCGACCCTCTGCCTGGCGACGGGCATTGACATCGGCTATCACCTTGCCCATCATCTTGTAGCTGGCATAGGCGGCATCTTCGTTGTTGCAGAAGTCGTACTTGAGCATATCCACGCCCCAACTGTCCCACATCTCCATGTGAGGACGCTCGTAGCCATAGGAACCTGGCTGTATGCGTGCGCAGGTCATGGTGCCGGCATCGGAATAGATGCCCACTATCATGCGCTCGTCCACCGACTTCACGTCCTGGATGAAACCTGTGATGCCGCCGGGGAACTTCTCGGGGTTATATGTCAGCTTGGACTTGTCCATCTGTGTGGTAGCCCAACCGTCGTCGATGACAATGGTGTTGTATCCGGCGTCTATCAGGCCCTTGCTCTTCATGCCACGGAGAACGCCCATGAGCTTGTCGTGCGAGATGTTACAGTCAAACCAGTTCCAGGTGAGCCAAGACATCATGGGTGTGGGCGATTGCAAGTGGGTGCTAACGGTCAGGTTTACCTTTGTCTCTGTAATATCGCCCTCGACATCCTGAATCTTCACAGAATAGGTGTACTCGCCCTCCTCCATGGGTGCACGTCCGTAAACGTATTTATATGCATTGCCCTTGGCAAGGCGGTCTTCCTTCAAGGCCAGGGTGGTGAGGGTGCCAAAGTCCACGCTAACGATACTCTCGCCTGCATTGGGCACCAGCTTGTGCATGTACTCGGCACCGGGCAGGGCAAACATGGTGGTGGCGCATGCCATGGTGCCCACCGAGGGGTCAACGATGTTCCAAACACTGTTCACATCGCTTGCCGTCCACAGGTTCAGCACACAGTTGTCCTCAATACCACCTGTGAAGTTCCAGGCCGGAGAATTACCATCGGGACGTGCCACACTGCCGGGCACCACGGTAACGCTCTCGCCGTCGTTGCCCAGTACTATCTTCCATGTGTTGGCGCCTGACTTGTCGGCAGTAAACTTAACGTTGCTCTGCGATGTCTGCTTCACCACGGCGCCATTGGAGGCCTGGGTGTAGTAGACATAACTCTGCGAAGCCTTGTCGTAGATATAGTACAGACCTACGTTCTCCGTGTCTTCAAGGAAGAGGAAACGGTCGGCCTCGGACTTCTTCTTGGTGTGCACCATGTTGTTGCCGGAGGTCTTCACATAAGCCTTGGGCATCTTCATCAGGTACTCCTTGGCCTCAGCCTCGTCTACGGCAAGGGCGGGGATGAACATCTGGCGGAAGTCCACGTTGATTTGCATGTTCACATTGTCCACCGACATCTCATAACCCATGCCACCGCCCACGGTAACCGTGATGTCAGCATCCGTGAGTTTGCGTGATACCTCTACCTCCACATTGCCCTGGGCATTCACGCCCTTGTAGTCCTTGCCGTCGATGGTGATGGTGGCTCCGTCGGGCATGCCAGCAGAGAAAAGGATGTACTTGTAGACAATCACCTGTGGTTCCACAACCTCAAAGTGGAAGTTCTCACATCCATCTGCCTTCCATCCGTCCAGACGATAGTTGCCGTCCGAACCAGGTCCGTCGCAGAAAAGGTAATTGCCTTGGGCATTGCCCGTACGGAAGGTGTATGTGTCCTCGCCTTCCACCTTGGTGATGGCAAACTTGCCTGCTGAGGAGAGGCCTTCTTTCAGGGGCACATTGTGTCCGCCAGGGGTAACGTTGCCCATGTATTTTCCCGTCTCATAACTCTTGATGTAGTACCTGAACTCGTCCGATGCACCATCGGCAAGGACAAACTCCCACACCTGGCTGTTGTCGGCTTCCGTCAACTGGGCGGAATAGGCGTGCGAGGACGCTGAGGTCCAATACAACTGCTGGCCTGGCTGACGTGCAGTGTTGTATAGGCGATAATACTTTCCCTCCTCGGGAAACTCTGCTTGCGCCATCATGGGAAGCAGCATCGCCAAAGATACGATTGTGGTTAAGATTCTTTTCATTGTATGTTTTGTTTAAGCATTTCCTTAAGGTAAGGTGCCGTGTAGCCGATGCCGGCTTCTGCCATTTCCTCGGGGGTACCGGAGAAGAGTATCTGTCCGCCGTTGCGTCCGCCCTGGGGTCCCATCTCTATAATGTGGTCGGCAGCCTTGATGACGTCCAGGTTGTGCTCCACGACGACCACGGTATTGCCCTTGTCCACCAGACGGTTCAGCACGCCGAGCAGGACGCGGATGTCCTCGAAGTGCAAACCCGTGGTGGGCTCGTCCAGGATGTACAGGGTGCGGCCAGTATCGCGCTTGGCAAGTTCGGTTGCCAGTTTCACTCGCTGGCTCTCGCCTCCCGACAGGGTAGTACTGGGCTGGCCGAGTTTGATATAACCAAGACCAACGTCCTGAAGCACCTTTATCTTCTGCAAGATGGCAGGCTGGTTCTCGAAGAACTCCACCGCCTGGTTAATGGTCATGTCCAGTATGTCGGCTATGCTCTTGCCACGGAAACGCACCTCCAGAGTCTCACGGTTGTAGCGCTTGCCACGGCATTCCTCGCACGGCACCATCACGTCGGGCAGGAAGTTCATCTCTATGCTCTTGTATCCATTGCCCGAACAAGTCTCGCACCTTCCACCCTTCACATTGAAGGAGAAGCGGCCAGGCTTGTAGCCACGAATCTTTGCCTCAGGAAGGTCCACGAAGAGGTTGCGTATGTCGTTGAACACATTAGTGTATGTGGCAGGGTTGCTGCGCGGAGTGCGACCGAGGGGAGTCTGGTCAACATCCACCACCTTGTCCACGTTCTCCAGGCCCTCCACCGAATCGTATGACAAGGGGTCGGTGAGCGAGCGGTAGAAGTGTTGCGAAAGGATTGGGTGCAGGGTGTCGTTGATGAGCGTGCTCTTGCCCGAACCGCTCACACCCGTTATGCAGATGAGTTTGCCAAGGGGGAAGGTGGCGGTAACGTCCTTAAGGTTATTTCCCTTGGCGCCATGTATGGTAATGCTGTTGCCATTGCCAGGGTGGCGCATGGCAGGAACCTCTATGCGTAGTTTGCCCGAGAGGTAGCCGCTGGTCAGTGTGTCGGCCTTGAGCATATCGGGATACGTGCCCTGATACACCACATGTCCGCCGGCACGACCGGCACGAGGACCTATGTCCACTATCCAGTCGGCATTCTCCATCATCTCCTGGTCGTGCTCCACCACGATGACCGAGTTGCCTATGTCGCGCAAGGACTTCAGTGAGGCTATCAGGCGGCTGTTGTCCTTCTGGTGAAGACCTATGGAGGGCTCGTCCAGGATGTAGAGCACGTTCACCAGTTGCGAGCCTATCTGTGTGGCCAGGCGTATGCGCTGGCTCTCTCCGCCACTGAGCGAAACGCTGGTGCGTGAGAGTGAGAGGTACTCCAGACCTATGTCCAGCAGGAAACGCAAGCGTGTGCAGAGCTCCTTCAGTATCTCGGGTGCTATCTTGCGCTGGTGGTCGTTGAGGTGTTCGTCCAGGGACATGAGCCACTCGTAGAGTTCGCCAAGGTCCATCTCTGCCAGCTGGGCAATGTTCTTGCCGGCAATGAAGAAGTGCAGGGACTCCTTTCTAAGGCGCTGGCCGTGGCAATCGGGGCATTGTGCACTGCGGTTGAACTGGTCGGCCCATTTCTGTGCCGAAGCGCTCATGTCGGAGTCGAGCATCTGACGGATATACTTTACAAGACCGTCGTAGTCGGTAAAGTAATCGCTCGATGTGCGTGCCACGGCGGCAGGTATGCGAAGGCGCTCGGTACTGCCGTTCAGTATCTCGTCCATTGCCTCGCGCGGCAATTGTCCTATGGGCGTGTCCAGTGTGGCATCGTAGCGTTCCAGCACTGCCTGTATCTGCCAGAATATCATTGCCTGGCGTGCCTTGCCCAGAGGGGCTATGCCACCCTGGCGGACGCTGAGCTTGGGGTCGGGGAAGACCTTCTCCTCGTCGATGAGCGACACCACGCCCAGGCCCTTGCATCGGGGACAGGCACCCTGGGGCGAGTTGAAGGAGAAGTCGTGAGGTGCAGGGTCGCGGTATGCTATGCCACTGGTGGGGCACATGAGGCGACGGCTATAATGCCTGAGTTCGCCCGTTTCCAGGTCAAGGACCATTATGAATCCCTCACCCTGCTGCATGGCGGTGGAAACGCTCTGGCGCAGACGGTCGCCATCCTTTTCGGCAACACGCAGACGGTCCACCACCACCTCTATATCGTGGTTCTTGTAGCGGTCCAGCTGCATGTCGGGCAGGAGTTCCTCCATCTCGCCGTCAATGCGGGCATAGAGGTAGCCCTTCTTGCGCACGCTCTCCAAAAGTTCGCGGTAATGGCCCTTGCGGTTCTGCACCACGGGGGCAAGGATGTAGACACGGCGCCCTTCATACCTTTCCAGCATGAGGGCAACTATCTGCTCCTCGGTGTAGCGCACCATCTTCTCGCCGCTCACATAGGAGTAGGCCTCGCCCACTCGGGCATAGAGCAGACGGAGGAAGTCGTATATCTCGGTGGTGGTGCCCACGGTGGAGCGCGGATTGCGGTTGGTGGTCTTCTGCTCTATGCTGATAACGGGCGACAGGCCGCTGACCTTGTCCACATCGGGGCGCGACATGCCTCCGAGGAAATTGCGTGCGTATGCCGAGAAGGTCTCTATGTATCGGCGCTGACCCTCGGCATATATGGTGTCAAAGGCCAGGCTGGACTTGCCCGAACCGCTCAAACCGGTTATCACGGTGAGCGAACCGCGTGGTATCTCCACGTCCACGTTCTTCAGGTTGTGCTCCCTGGCACCTTCAACTATTATCTTGGTGTTTGACATAAGAAAGACCCCTCAGACCCTCTCAGACCCTCCCCCTTACCCCTCCACAAGGGAGGGGAGTATAATGTATTAGGAAGTTAGGGTTTAGTATCTATGTTTTGAGGTTAATGTTTAATGTTTATGATTACGTCCCTACCATCGGATGTTCTTTCTCTCTGTTGTAACCACTCCCTCCCATACAGGGGAGGGCTGGGGAGGGGTCCATCCCCCCTCACTCCGCCACGTAGTCCTGGTTCTTGTGTGTGAACACGTTTATAGTTTTCTTCAATCGGTACTTGGTGCCGTCGGCTCCTTTGGCATTGACAACAAGGTAGTAGGCCCCGTTGCGCACATAGTTGCCCCCCACGCGTCCGTCCCAACCTTCTGCTACATCATCCCACTGGAATAGGCGCTGGCCCCAACGGTTGAACACGGCGGCATGAAACTCCACTATGCTTTGGTACTCCTTGGCCTTAAGCACATCGTTCTGCCCGTCGCCATTGGGGGTGAAGGTGTTGGGGAACTCCAGTTTGCTTCCGCTTATCTGCAATGTAAAGACAATGGGGTCCATATCCTCCGAAGGGTATTGCCAAGTCATCTCTCCATTGGTGAAGGTGGCTTTCAACATTACCTTATAAGAGCCCTTATAGATGAAGTCGTAGTCGAGGTTCTCCTCAAAACGGTGCAGCAGTTCAAAGAAATTGTTTCCATTTGAACCCGTCACGGTATCCACCTGCACCACCCAGTCGTAGGTCACATCCCACCCGTCCGCATCCTGAGGATTGGCAAAGAAAAGCCCGTTGAGCGGAGCATTCTGTATCTCCGTCAGTTGCTGGTCGTCGGGATAACTGCCCGTCAGCACCTCGCCCTCGGGATTGGTGTAGGTCACCTCGGGACGAAGCGAAGGCATCGTCTGCGCCATGCCCATCATGGACACGAGCATCAATGTCAAAAGGGATATATATCGCATAGGGTATTTTTAGAATATATTAGGGTATGCTTTTGGTTATAATTCCTTGCAAAGATAACGTAATGAAATGAAAAAAGCAACATTTCCTAAAGGAAAGTGACATTGTTCCAAGGAAAGTTGCCTGTATGGGGAGGGTGTTTTCCGTTCTCGGTTTTATCCACCCCCTCCCCCCTGCGGGGGACTCTCTCCGAGCCCGACGTTAAACTGGGGAGTTTAACCCTCATAATGCACAAAATGACATGAGTCATTTTTTCTAAAGGCCTTATTCGCCCTGTCTCAGGGGGAGAGTCAGTTAATACAGAATATCACTGCGCCAGCCGATTGTCCCCCTGAGACAGGTGGGACGAGCGAAGCGGAGGGGGTGGATTAAAGTTAAAGGAGAAAGGAGAAAGATGAAAGATAAAAGATAAAAGCAGAAAGGTAGAAGATGAAGTTGAAATTTCACTTTACCGTTTACTTTGTCCCTTTGCGCCCTCTGTCGCGCGTAGCGAGCGACTACTCCAGCGGCAGCATAGTTTGTTTTTGGATTCTGCGTCCTTTGCGACCTTTGCGTGAAATAAAGATAATAGCGTTTTTTCACGCAAAGAACGCAAAGAGCGCAAAGTTTTGTTTCCCTTTGTGTTTCACGCTGGCGCTGAAGGGGTCGCAAACTTCGTTACGACAAGAGTGCGCAGAGAGTTTATCCACCCCCTCCCCCCTGCGGGGTACTCCCACCTGTCTCAGGGGGAGAGCCAGTTACAACTGAATATCACCGCGCCAGCCGATTGTCCCCCTGAGACTGGTGGGCGAGGAGGGTCTTTAGAAGAATGACTTGATGTCATTCTGTACCCTCTGAGGGTCGCAATTCCCATTGCGACGCTGGGTAAAGAGCGTAGCGACGGAGGGGGTGGATGTTTCTCGCCTTTCCGTTCAATAAACCATCCTGAAATGTTGAAAATGCCGCTACTCACCCCTGTTTCCCCATGGTTGTGGGATAAAGGTGACAACAATAGTTGCCAAAAGCATTAAGACCGTGAAACAAACAGTTGAAAAACGTTTTCATAAAATTGTACTAAACGTTGGGGACAATTGTACGCAATATTGAGTACATTGCTCCTGAACATTCAGTACAATACTCCTCAATATTGTGTACATTTTATAGCAGGCGTTCTTTCAGCTTATACTTACCGTTCTTATTGCCTTTGGATAGTGCAGGTTAGGAAAATACCAAACCGAGAGCACGATGTAACGATTGATAAGACGAAACCAACAAGAGCGAAAATGTGCCTATTTTGACACATACTCGCTCCCATGGAGTTTCAACAATCACTAACTTTAGTTACAACTGAATATTGTTATTGTACTTTTGAGGGTACTTGGATGCACAAATTCTCAACGCGCCACAGCACGCACAGTGCGGCCGTAGTAGCGGTAGTCGTAGCGCGTGTAGTAATAGCTAGAATCGAAGTACAAGTACCACACGTAGTACGGATTGCTCTCGTAGAGCGAAGCCGACCTGTAGAGGCCGTAGGAGCCTGCATTGTTGAGGTCACTATCGTTGCGATAGCCGGCAGCGGGGAGGAAGATTGAATTGCCGTTAGGTCCGGTTACCCTGTAACCATTGGTTCCGTTTTGAGTGGTCCAGGTCCAGGTGCACTTGTTTCTGAGTTCTTTCTGTTCATCATAGGTGGGCATGCGCCATTCTGCACCCATATTGACATAGGCGGCATCGTCCTCAAGGTCAAGAACGGTCTTGTTGTCTACGGTACCGTAAGAACTATCAGTGCAGTACTTGGTCATGGTATCCTCCGAACCTCGGTACCACTTGTATGTACTCCAATTGTAAGTGCTCTTTGTCGAGGTCTCGCCCCAGGCAAAATAGTCGCCGTATGCCTCGGGAGAGTCGGCACCTACGTTGCGGTCGGCCCACAGGGTTCCGCTGGGGAGACCGAGGTCGACTTTTTTCACTTCAGGAGCAGGTTCTATATTCACCGTAGACACCACAGCACGCACAGTGAACCCGACGTAGCGGCGGACGTAGCCCTCGTAGCGATCGACCGTATCGAAGTCGAGAGTCCACGCGAAGCCCGGACTGCAGAGCGAAGACGACCAGTAGCTGCTACCGGAGCCAACATCGTAGAGATCGCTACCGACGCGATTCCCGGACGCGGGAAGGAAGATGGAATTGCCGTTAGGACCGGTTACCTTCCAACCATTCGTGCCGTTTTGGGTGGTCCATATCCATGTGCACTCGTTTCGTAATTCACTTTGCTCATCAGCGGTGGGCATGCGCCATTCGGGACCCATATTGACGTAGGCGGCATCGTCCTCAAGGTCAAGGACGGTCTTGTTGTCCACGATGCCGTAATTACTATCTGTGCAGTACTTGGTCATGATGTCATCAGAGCCACGGCACCATTTGTAGGTACTCCATTCGTAATAGCTCTTTGGAGCAGTCTCGCCCCAGGCAAAATAATCACCGTAGTCCTCGGGAGAGTCAGCCCCTACGTTGCGGTCTGCCCACAAGGTTCCGCTGGGAAGACCGAGGTCAACATATTTATACTCCTTTTCGGGAGTCTCGGGAAGTGTGAATGTGATGGAGTCCACCTCGGACAAGGAGCGCTGGACATACTTTCCATTCTTCCATTCATAAAAATACTGGCTCTGTGCCATGGTGCCTATAGTCACGGCAAGAAAAGCAATAAGGGTAAATATCTTTTTCATCGCTGTATTATTTTATCGGGTTATTGTATTGTGTTATGGGATTGCTACTCTGTAACTTATGCCTGTACTGGTGCGTACCACAAGTACGTCTGTGGCGTTCAGGGGGATGCTGAGGGTGCTGCCATCGGTGGTCTGCTTCTGCATTGCCACACGGCGGCCGGCAAGGTCGTAGACACTGACGCTCTCACCCTGGGGCAGACCGAAGACATGCAGCTGACCGCCGCTGATGCGGAAAGTGATGTCAGGCGTATTCTCTGTGCCTGGGGCAGAGTCTATGCCTGTAATGGCGAACTCGCCGAAGCGGACATTCCTGACATCGGCATAGGCGTAAACAACGTTAGTGCCGTCGGGGGCGGTGATTGTGAGTTCCTCGCCCATAGCAAGACGTGGCTTGGTGGAGAAGGCAAAGGCTACCTCTGTGCCGTTCTTCAGGCTCAGGATAACGCCCTCCTCTGCCCTGGCGCCAAGAACGCAGGAAAGCAGGAGCACAACCATAAGGCCGACTCGTGCAAAGGGTTGGAGTAAAGGTTTCTTCATCTCTCTGGAAAGCACTGGTCCGTGTCGTGCGCAACTTCTTATAATTGAGTGAATTTATTGTTATTCATTAACGCTATATCCCTCTCCTTCCACTTTGTCCAGCATTATCATAATAATAAATCAAAGTGTGGCAACGGAATGACGCAAAGTTAAGAAAAAGATATGACAAACAAGAACAGAAGGAGTGTTATCTTCGTGAATAAAGTGAGAAACAAGAAAAAGAGCAACGATGGCAATGGGGGCGTCTTTGTTCTTGCCTCGTGAGGCGCGGGCAAAGAGAATATGAGACGAGAGGCTTCGAGTCGTGAGGTGTGCGGTATAGCATCGTGAGGTGTGAAAAGCGTGACACGTGACAAGCGTGACAGTAAATATAAGGGGGGGTACAACCCTTCTGCACCTGCAAAACAACTGATTTGTATTCTACTATATAGTTCTATATATACTATTATTTATTATAGATGCATATATATAATAGTAGTAATGTATATATATAATCCTTATATACCTTCTATTATATATATAAAGAAGATACTATTATTATATATAAAGATATAAAGCAGAGTAGAGGAAGAACGGCCTTCACACCCCCCCTTCATTTTGTTGTCACGCTTGTCACGCGTCACGCTGAATGGCAAAACGGAGGAAAATACGTATCGAAAATATTCACGCTCGGAAATCCTCAAATAAATTTGACCTTCGGTCTTAGAAACTCAAACTCGGCATAAAAAGTAAACTTTTTCTGCTCTCGCTTAATCGTTTCTTTGGAATTTCGCTCACTTAATCGTACCTTTGCACACATGAAGAACAGCATACTACATATATTGCTCCTATGCCTCGTGCCTCTGGCGGCATCTGCACAGGTAGGCAAATACCGCTCCGACCTGGCAATTGGCGTGAACGGTGGCATATTGATGAACACAGTAACCTTTAATCCCAAGATCCAGCAGAACATGCTTATGGGTCAGGAAGTGGGCCTTACTGTACGCTATACCAGCGAGAAGTATTTCTCCATGATTTGCGCCCTGCAAGCCGAGGTAAACTTCTCACGCCAGGGGTGGGACGAGAATCCGGAAAACGGGAATTATACCTATAAGCGCACAATGGATTACATCCACGTTCCATTCATGGCACGCCTAGGGTTCGGCCGGGAAAGAAAGGGGTTCATGGGCTACCTGATACTTGGACCGCAATTGGGTTTCTGCATCGGAGAGAGCGACACGCGCTCTGGCGAATGGATAGACGCACAAAATCCCTATGACCCGGAAGGTCCCTATATCAACGTACCTGCGTCGCCCGAAGGTTCCTGGAGACAATACAACCTGGGGGTAGAGAAGAAATTTGAATACGGCATCATCGGTGGTGCAGGTGTGGAGTTCAGCCACCCCAAGGTTGGACACTTCACCCTGGACGGACGATATTTCTTCGGTCTCTCGGACATCTTCAACAACGGCAAGAAAGACCCCTTCGGTCGCTCGGCAAATGCCAGCATCATCGTCAAACTCTCTTATTTCTGGGATGTGAAGAAGACCAAGGACAAAAGCATAAAGTAATACCACAATATAAAAAGGAAGGCAGGCAATCGATTGCCTGCCTTTATAAATGCCTCCCTGGAAAGGGGGTTCCCTTATCTGAGCCTGTCCAAACTTCTAACCAGTACCTCGTCGTGCAGGATGCCACGGAATGCCAAATACAACAGGATGGCATTTATGGCAGGAATAGCCGACCACACCTGAGGACGGTATTCGCCAACCAGACCTTCACCCTGAATATAGGCAAAGGCTACCATTGCCATGTACCATCCGACCAGAAGAATAATGCAAAACGTGCATACACGCATTTGCAAGGCACGACGACGGAACAGGAAAATACCCATGAACTCCAACACACCGGTCAGACCCATAATGGCGGTCAGTGCCCAAGGATGATTATCGGCGGTGAACTCGAAATACATGCATACCGCTGTCAATACGAAACAAACGAGCAGGTATAACGTCTGTATTCTCTGAATCATAATGGTATCCGTCTATTTCCTTCAAGATTACAACTCGCTGTCCTGAGCCAATTCCTGGTGCAGCTTGCGATAGTGCACACGGCCCTCTTCAAATTCCTCTATGGCCATGAGGGTGGCTTTGGGCAATCGCTCGTAGTAACGACTGATTTCAATCTGCTCGCGGTTCTCGAAAACCTCCTCCAGAGTGTCTGTAGTTGTGGCAAACTCCTGGAGTTTCTGGTTCAGTTCCTGCTTGATGTCGGCAGAAATCTGATTGGCACGCTTGCCAATGATGGCTACGCTCTCGTAGATGTTGCCGGTTTCTTCACAGAGGTTCATGATGTCGCGTGTCACCGTGTTGGTGGGCGCCTTTGTCTTCTTGTAATCCATTATTGTATTGTTTCTTTATTGCTGTTCAACATAGGTAAGATGAAAGAGCAGAAGAAGAAGGGGGAGGAGGATTCCCTAATCAACGAATTCGTCCTTGGGAGCGAACTTCTTGACGAAACTCATGCTCTTTTCCATCATCTTCTCTGCCTCCTTGATGTACTTGCTCTCGGGGAAATCGTTGACAAAAGAATAGTACTCGTCTATACAGTCGCGGTAACGGCCTACCCTCTTGTACTCTACACTCTGCTCTGCCAGCTTGAATCTGGAACGGAGTATCATGATGGACAGTTCCTCGCGACGGTCGGCACGGGCAAAGGGGAAATCACGGAGGGCATTTTGTGCCGTAACGACACATGCCTCGTAATTGCTGCCGCCATAGGCACAGTTCATGGTGTATGTGCCAAGGTCGTAATACAGCTTGGCACTGAGGTACTCCTTCTCCACAAGCTTGTCCTGCAGGCTGTATATCATGTCCATGGTGCTGGACTTGATGGGAGTGTAGGGATAAAGGTCCAGGAATTCCTGAAACTCCTTGATCGCCTCGTAAGTGCTCTGCTGGTCCAAACGTGGGTCGGGGGTCATGTTGTAGAGCGACAGGCCGCAATAGTATCTGGCATACTCCACATACAGGCCCTTGGGATAAACCTGGTAGTACTTGCGGAAATACATAGATGCCGCATCGTAGTCCTTGTTCATGAAATTGCTCATGCCGGCCAGGTAGAGGCTCTCCTCCGCATTTGCCGTACCCTTCATAGTGGCCAAGACCTCCGCAAAATATACACTGGCCTGAGCGTACTTGCCCTCAGCAAAGAAGGACTTGGCTGCCTCGTACTTGTACTCAAAGTCCTGCGTATTCTGCAAGGCTGTCCACTTGGTACAGGATGTAAGCACCACGGCCAATATAACTATCAGTAAAGAGTGTCTTTTCATTAAATACAGGTATACAACACGCACTACGCGCGACTTTCAGCGTGCAAAGTTATAAAAAATAATCGAAGAGACGGACAAGCATAAGGATTATTTTTGCCTTCTTCATGCCGTTTTATGCTTTTTTACTTAGTAACGCTACACTTTCTCTTGCCGATAAAGGGAGAAAAACGTATCTTTGTAGAATGAACTACAAACTGACATCCAAATTCCAGCCAACCGGCGACCAGCCGGATGCCATTCGCCAACTGACGGAGGGCGTCCTGGAGGGAACTCCGGCCCAGGTACTGTTGGGAGTGACGGGCAGCGGCAAGACCTTCACAATAGCCAACGTGATAGCCAACGTGGGCAAACCTACCCTCATACTCTCGCACAACAAGACTCTGGCAGCCCAGCTCTATGGCGAGATGAAACAGTTCTTCCCCGAGAATGCGGTAGAGTACTACGTCTCGTACTACGACTACTACCAGCCCGAGGCATACATCCCCAGCACGGACACATACATAGAGAAGGACCTTGCCATCAATGCTGAAATAGACAAGTTGCGACTGGCCGCCACTTCCGCCTTGCTCTCGGGCAGGAAGGACGTCATTGTGGTGGGGTCCGTATCGTGCATCTATGGCATGGGCAACCCGCTGACTCTGAGCGAGAACAGCATAGACATACGTGTGGGGCAACGCCTGGACCGCAACAACCTGTTGCGCAAACTCATAGCGGCACTGTATGTACGCAACGACGTCACTCCCAACCGTGGCGACGTGCGTGCCATAGGCGATACGGTGGACATCTGGCTGGCCTATGCCGACACGGTGCTGAGGGTAACCTACTGGGACGACGAGATAGAGTCCATACAGGAACTGGACCCTCAGAGCATGCAAGCACACACTTCGTTTCAGGACTACCGCATCTACCCTGCCAACCTTTTTATGACAAGCAAGGACACGCAGGAAGCGGCCATAAGACAAATTGAGCAGGACCTGGAGAAACAGGTCCAGTTCTTCCTGGATGCAGGCAAGACATTTGAAGCCAAGCGCCTGGAAGAAAGAGTGCGCTACGACATAGAGATGATAAGAGAGCTGGGGCACTGCTCGGGCATAGAGAACTACTCCAGATATTTCGACGGACGAGAGCCAGGACAACGGCCGTATTGCCTGCTGGACTTCTTTCCAGACGATTTCCTCCTGGTGGTGGACGAAAGCCACGAATCCATTCCCCAGATCGGTGCCATGTACGGAGGCGACCAGGCCAGGAAGAAAAACCTGGTGGAATACGGTTTCCGCTTGCCGGCGGCAAAAGACAACCGGCCCCTGAAATTTGAAGAGTTTGAGAAACTTACGCCACAAACGATTTACGTTTCCGCAACACCTGCCGACTACGAGCTGGAGAAGAGCGAGGGAGTGGTGGTGGAACAGCTAATACGCCCCACCGGCCTGCTTGACCCCAGGATAGAAGTGCGCCCGTCCAAGAACCAGATAGACGACCTCATGGAGGAGATACAAATTCGCGTGGAGCGCAACGAGCGCGTACTCGTTACCACCATTTCCAAGCGAATGGCCGAGGAACTTTCGGAATACCTGCTGAGACACGGCATAAAGACCACCTACATACACTCCGATGTGGACACGCTGGAGCGCATACGCATAATGGATGCCTTGAGAAACGGCGTGTACGACGTGCTGGTGGGCGTAAACCTTCTTCGCGAGGGACTGGACTTGCCAGAGGTATCACTCGTGGCCATACTGGATGCCAACAAGGACGGATTTCTGCGAAGTTACAGAAGCCTTACCCAAACCATAGGCCGTGCGGCACGAAACCTGAACGGTCTGGCCATCTTCTATGCCGACAGCATGACGGGCTCCATGCAAAAGACCATTGAGGAGACCGAACGCCGGCGCGAAAAGCAGATGCGCTACAACATGGAGCATGGCATCACACCCACACAGATACAGAAGGCGCGCACCATGACCAACCTGCTGGAAATACAGAAGGAGATTGGCGACAAGCGTGCCTATGTGGAAGTGGAGGCGCCAAGCATGAAAGTGGCAGACCCCATCATCGATGCCATGACGCCCCAGCAACTCAAAAAAGCCATCGACACCACACGCAAACGCATGCAGGAGGCTGCCAGGAAACTGGACTTCACCCTGGCCGCCCAACTTCGCGACGAGATGCTGCGCATGATGAACATGCTTGATTCTGAAGAATAAAAAATAGCATAGGCCGCGAATTTGCAGCCTATGCTGTATGTTTCCATCAAAGGATTGCCAAAGCTTAGTTGGGGAAGTAGCGCTTCAGCAGACCCTCAAAGCCACGGCCATGACGGGCCTCGTCCTTTGCCATCTCATGCACGGTATCGTGAATTGCATCCAGATTGGCTGCCTTGGCTGCCTTGGCAATATCCATCTTGCCTGAGCATGCGCCACATTCGGCCTCAGCACGCTTCTGCAGGTTTGTCTTGGTATCCCAGACAACATCACCGATCAGCTCGGCAAAACGACTGGCATGGTCTGCCTCCTCAAAGGCATAGCGCTTGAAAGCCTCAGCAATTTCGGGATAGCCCTCGCGATCTGCCTGACGGCTCATAGCCAAATACATACCTACCTCTGTGCACTCTCCGGCAAAATGAGCCTTCAAGCCCTCCATAATCTCCTCGGGGCAACCCTGAGCCACACCGATAACATGCTCTGTCACATAGGCCTGCTCGGCAGCCATCTCGTTGAACTTGGTGGCAGGAACACCACACTGGGGGCACTTTGCAGGTGCCTCGTCACCTTCGTGAATATAACCACATACGGTACAAACAAACTTCTTGCTCATAATTCTTTCTATTTAATTTGTTAATTACTATTTTGCTTAATTCTGTCTCAATGCTATCACAAACTTAGTTTTTGCTCTCTTGCTCCCTCTTCAGACAATCGGAACAAACACCCTTGTAATAATAATGTATCTCCGATATCATGTGCCCTGCAACCGTTTCAAAGGCAGGCCTTATGGGTTCAAACTCACAAGGTATATCATACACCTTGCCGCAACGGGAACACAGGAAATGGCCATGTGGCGCCGTCCGGATATCATAGCACACCTGTTTCTCGTTGATTGTCAGCGACAGGCAGATTCCCTTATCGGAAAAAAGCCTCAGTGTATTGTAGACCGTCGTCAAGGACAATGTAGGTACCTCATCACGAAGATTCCTGAATATCTCATCGGCCGTAGGATGAGTATAGTTCTTGCGCAGATAATTCAATATCGCTACTCTTGGACGAGAGGGAGAGATTCCATAACCAAGCAGTTCTTCCCTTTCAGATACGTGTGACATGATGTTTATATTTGTATTTGTAATAATTACAGTGCAAAGATATCGCTTTTGCCATTATGTTGCACTCTTTTTTATGTAAAAAAACACTAAAAGACACTTAAATCTTGCAAAATAGACAAGAAATACCTACCTTTGCAACAGAATAGATGCGGTAGTAGCTCAGTTGGTAGAGCATGGGCTTCCCAAGCCCAGGGTCGCGGGTTCGAACCCCGTCTACCGCTCCCCCACCCTCCTTTTTCTCAAATCCATGCCAAGGGAGGACAGTGTATTCGCACTTAAGCACAGGCAAATACCTGTTAACACAAAAACACGGACGAGGCGGAAACTGAATTCCGCCTCGTCTGTATTTTGCGCCTTGTGCCCTGCGGCACTATAGTTTTGCTCAATTGAAGATCGTCACTACATTTTCTGGAATGGATTTACGGATCCACTTCTCCGTGTTCGTGTAACCCTTGTATTCGTATGACAGGGCATGGGCATTCTTGCCATCCCATGCTATCTGGCAGGGATTGCCTCCCTCCACGGTATTTCCGTCCTTGGTATACTCCACATCTTCCATCGTGAAAATCATGGACTGGGTCTTGCCCACCTTGGCAATATGCAGTGTCATGCGCACGTCCTTGTCGTAGAACTTATAATATAAGGTAGAGGATATCTCCGGTGCATGCCATGCTCCAAGGAGCCTGTTTTTCTTCACTCCCTTCTTATCCACCTTGTCCATCAGGGCGAGGAAGGTCCTCATGCTCTCTGACAAGATCCTCTTAGCGGGAGTGTAGATGTTCTTTACCTTCACCGTGTTCTGCCCGCCGGGATAGCCGCTTGGATCGTATATCCAGGTATAGGTGAGTCCATCCCCCTCGGCTTTCAATGCCTTCATCTCTTTCTCTACAACGTAAACCCTCTCAACCCCCTCCACTTCATATGTCTGTATCTCGTATGTCTTTCCATCCTTCAGCATCAGGTACATGTCCTGCGGATTAGTCATTTCCCGACCATCCAAAGTTTGAAACTTGGTCTGCTTGTACAGGCCGTCCTTGGGTTGTGCCATTGTGGCCATGCCAACCACAAGCATCGCGACTGATAGAAAAAGCTTCCTTTTCATAATCGTGGGTATTAGAGGTTATGTTTTTCTGCTAACAAAATTAAAATAATATGCTCTTCGTTATTCCTTATGTACGAAGATATTTTAAAAATATAACGGGAATGTAACCTCCATATTGCAAAAGACATGAGGAGCACGAGTGCTGCCGGGCGGGTATTACGAAAAAAGAACGGACAACCAGCATTGATTGTCCGTTCTTGCCTGTGTGACTCCTGCAGGATTCAAACCTGCAACCTTTTGATCCGTAGTCAAATGCTCTATTCAGTTGAGCTAAGGAGCCATCCTCTTGATTCTGTGGGCGATGACGGATTCGAACCGCCGACCCTCTGCTTGTAAGGCAGA
>JAZLAC010000009.1:0-104649 GCA_045612965.1 Bacteroidaceae bacterium
ACTGCTCCAAGGCGCAGTTGTCTTATAACTGTCAATGGAAGCATCTGGAACATGCAGGGTGGCATATTCTGGGTATGAACCATCAAATGCGTCGCTCTCTGTAGAAGGCACCTTCTCGGCATAGCAATAGACATCAAGGAGATCGGGGCAATTAGCGAAAGCCCTCTCCCCTATGTACGTCACACTATTGGGGATAGTAACCGAGGTCAAACCAGAGCAATCAAAGAAAGCCCTTCCCACTATGCTCGTCACACTATATGTAGCACCCTCGTGCTCAACAGACTCCGGAATAATAACTTTGCCAGAATACTTGCCACTGCTCTTCGCTATAACAGTAGCCTGCTTTACCTTGGCAACAAGGTCGTAGTTTATCCCATCAATCTCAACCTGTGCAGCCAGCATGGGCAAGGACAGGAGCAGCGCCAGGGACAGGAGCAGTGCCCGCAAGGAATTGGGTAAATGTTTATTCATAAAATATATCGGTTTTAACTTAATAATCTCACTCTCTGTTCTTTCACTCCCTCCCCGCACCACCACGTGTGGCGATGGATTTCAAGGGGCAAAGGTAATAAATTTTACCGAGATGATAAATATAAGCATGAAGATTTGCACATAGATGACACATATCTCACACAGGAATATAATATCAACGGGGAACGGGGGCGGGGAACGGAACGAACGTGGAGTAAAAGGGGGGACCCCAACGGACCCTCCCCCCTATGAGAGGGAGTGACGGACCCCTCCCCAGCCCTCCCACAAGGGGAGAGAGTATAATGTCCTGCTAATGTGGGCACAAGTCGGTTGTAACTGACTCTCCCCCTGAGACAGGGGCGAGTACCCCGCAGGGGGGAGGGGGTGGATAGTTTCACCTTTATTATTCACCTTTGGTTCATCAAGCTAAAGCAGTCGCCTGCGCTCATCAAGCTCCGCAAGTCCGTTCGTATCATCCACCCCCTCCGTCGCTTCGCTCCTCGTCCCGCCTGTCTCAGGGGGACAGTTTGCTGGCGCGGTGCTTACGGTTGTAACCACTCCGTCCGCGCGTCGAACTGGAAAGGGGGAGGGTCTTGGGGCAAACAATGCCCATTTGCTAATGCAAAACAAGATGGCACCACGCAATGTGATGCCATCTTTATTTTTATATGCGCCTCCAATGGGGAGGAGAGGGTATGCCTGCTCTGCAGACGGTTACCCACCCTTTCCTTAATCTTTATTTTGTCATTCTCTTTATGACGGAACGCTTATTCTTCCTCAAACTTTTCTTCGGGTATATCGTCATTGGCAATTGGATTATCGGCGTCCTCCTTGGTTATTCTCTCGAACTCTGCCTCATAGTCCGCCTTCTTCATCTCGATGACACGGATAGAAGCAGTACCGCCATCTACGTCACCGGCATTGATCTCGGCATTCAGAGCCTTCACCTCGTCGATATTACCTTCCTTCAGGGCCTTGATCTGCTTGGCCTGGTTGCGTGCACGCTTGTATATCTCCTTCATCTCCTTGCCGCCACGGCCAATCAGGATGGGGCCAGCCTTCATGTACTTGCCGTATGCCAATGAGTTCAGGCCAAGTTCTGGCAATGCCAAGGATGCAGAAGTTGAAGCAAGAGTAAGGTTGGTTATATCCAATGCAATCAAGGGATATGACAGAACCAATTCCATATTCTGCTGGAAGGCCAAGTTTGAACTGCGGAGATTGCCGGCAGAGTCTACCACCTGATACGTGATATCCTTTTCACCGCTTTCGTCTATGACATGAATCTCGGCCACATCGTAGAATGTAATGTCCTCTGCATAGGCAACTATCTTGTTGTTAAGGTCGTCGCACAACTTCAGATAGTCGTCGAAGTCCTTGTTGCCGGTCAGGGCGGGCATTTCCCATACGTATGGCTTCTTCTCCTTCTTTTTCTTCTCCTTCTTTTCTTTCTTTTCTTTCTTTTCAGTTACGACCTTGGCTGATACCGGTGCAATCATTCCCAAGGAAAGTACACTCACTAAGAGCAAAATAATCTTTTTCATTGTTCTTTTTATTAAATTTGTTTTCTTTATACTAACAGGATGTTCTTACTTTGCGAACCTTACCTTCACGTTTCTGTCGTCTGTGCGGCCTTCCACGCTGACGTGCTTGTTCTTCTTTATCTTCTTGTCATCAATCTCGAATATTATGGTCTTGTACTGTCCGGGCTTCAAGGTAAAGCTGTATCTTCCATCGGGGTCGGTAACCGTGGTTATCAGTTCACCCTTGTGCAGGTAGTCCTTTTTGTCCATATCCTCGCAATTGGAGAATTGCGAGCCATAGATATAGACAATACCTGAAACAGGAGACTCCAGCAACTGGCCGCCCTTGTACTCGCTCAACACGCACTTGCCCTTGAACACGAAGCCCAGGTTGCCCTTTTCTTTGAGCAGGCGTTGCGCCTCGTCCTGGTAGAACTTGTCGCCGGTTTCCATGTGCAGAGCATTGTAGCGCTCCACCATGTCGTCTATCATCTTGATGAAGGCCTCCTTGTTGACAACCCTGTTGTTGGCGGAAAGTTCATACAGTTTGTCGGCGGTAGCGTCGGTCTCGGCCTTGAACTTGGCCAGTTTGTCCATCTGCTGGGCGCTCTGCAGGGCTGCCTGCTTGTCGCTCTCTGATGCTCCCTCGGCCTGTGCTGCATTCTCGTAGTACATCTTTGCCGCGGCATAGTCGCGTGAGTTCTTGTGACTGACGGCCTGGTTGAGCATCTCCTCGTACTTTGTCTTGAAGACTTCAACGGTCTTGGAGAGCAGCATCACGTTGTACCTGAGTTTTCCTTTGCTCTGGAGAGCCAGAATCGATTCCGGGTCAATGACGCGTTCATTGGTGCCCTCGCCCTTGATGCTGACATAGGAAAGTTGGTTTAACTTGTAAGAAAGATCCTCCAGGGCAGGCTTCAACGTTGCGACTGTGTCCTCCAAATCCGTAAGTGTAGTGTCCAATGCCGCTATCTCTGCATCCGAGACATTGCCATGCTGGCGCTTGAGGCTGTCAAGATTATTCAAAAGTTTTTGCTCAAGCCTTTTCAGTGAGTCTACTTTCGAACTAAGTTTATGCAAACTGTCTGTCATATCGTGCAGGTCGTCTACCTTGATTATAAGCGAGTCCACATAAATGCCTGCCTTGGAACGGCCGCTCTTGATGCGTGCCTGCAACTCAGGATTATAGGAAATCTGCAACTTTATCTCGCTATTGAGTTCAATCAATGCCCAACCGTTTCCGCTCTGCATATAATGACTCCCGTCGTCTGACTGCTCAATGGTAATGGGGTTGTCTACTATCTCAACATTGAAATATACGTATTCATTCTTCTTCAGCAGTACCTGGCCAGTACTTTCGCCTATGGCAGTCCCCTTTTTGGATATCTTGAACTTTCGGTCATTGGTTGCACTGATATCAAGGCGCATTACGTATTTATAGCCATTGCCATCCTTTTCCGGAGTGTCGCATTCCTTTTCCTTATTTACAGTAGTACTGATAACAAGGTCTGGGGATGCGGAATAGAACACTGCTCCGGCCATGCCGTTCAGGCTCATATCCTTGACGCCTCCCTTCCTTGCGTCTCGGGAAACTGTCATGACAGAAGTCTGGGCTTTTACCGAAAGAAAAACTCCTGCCAATATAAATATGAATAACAATCGATACTTCATATCATAATCAATTTATCATGTCCTCCACGGAACTCATGTTGAAGATGTCCTCCTCGGGCAGGGGCTGCTTCTTGCCGCCTCCGGTTGCAATGTAGGAGGGCTGCCAGGTTCTTACCTCTATGACGGGCTCGTTCTCGTTGGTGAAGTTCCAGAGCAGGAAGACGTAACCCTCGTCGCTATAGTTGCTGGACTTCCATTCCTGAAACAGGCGCACGCCATAGAAGTTGGGATTGTTCTGCGAACGGGTGATGCCGGGGCATCCTCCATCGTCTGAACCGCCGCCAATTTCGCTGAACTTGACGTCAATGTACTTGTTGCGCAGGAATGCACGCTTCAGGTTGGTGAGATACTCCTGCTTGGTCTGCCTGTTGTAGACAACCTTGGCATTGGACTGGCCAAAGTCGTTGGGGCGTGTGCGTATAACCTTGCCGGTGATGATTACGGCATCGTCGCTGAAAATCTTTTCCATGAAGGCGATGTCCTTGGTACAGTAGGCGGTGCGGAACTGCTCTATGTAGTCCAGGATTATCATACGGCGTTCGGTCTCCACCACAGAACCGCAACGTTCCATGCTCTCGGACAACTGGGCGTCCAGGGCAAAGCGGAAGTCGGTAATCTTGCCGGTCTTGTCGAACTCTATTACCGCCTCCTGGTAGGTGCCGCTTGTAAAGGACGCGTCCTGAGGCTCAAGAATCAGCGGAATCTGGCGCAAGAGATAAGACTTCTGCAAGGGCCAGCATCTGTCCACCACCTCCTCGTCGTCGCAATAGAAGTGCACCGTGGACCACAGGGTAACAAGCATGTTCTTGGCATGGTCGTCCATCTGCAGGGATGAAGTGTTGATGTCCCTCTTGCCGTAGTAGGCCTCGTTTATCTCGGTAAGGACCTGTCCGAGGTTTGCCTCCATCTTCTGCAGGATGGCAGGATTGTCAAAACCCTCGTCCACCGTAATGGTCACGGTAATTGCATTGGCAGAGAGCACTGCTATCAATGCAAACATACATAATATTATCCTTTTCATATCCTTCTTATTTCTTTATTTTAATGCCTATTGCCCCGTTGCCCTTGTAGTTGGAAATCTGGTCGGGCTGGCCTGTCTTCAGGTTTGTACGCTCTGCTCCCTCGCTCAGTATGGCACGGATGACACCTTCCTTGCTGAAGATGACAATGACGTATTCCTCGGGGGATGTTATAGTATTCAGTTTCTGGAAGTCGGCAATCTTGCCTTCTGCCTTCAGGTTTTTAAGCAGAGTGGACATTTGGCCGGTGTTCTGGCATTCCAGCAACTGCTTCTTGATGATGTCTTCTGGAGACTCTGGCTTTGCCACAGGTTCGGCAGGAGCGGCCTCGGCGGCCTCGGGCTCTTTCTGTACAACCTTCATTACGGCCACGTTGCCCGCGGGGATAATGTCCGACTTCTTGACATACATGAACGCTCTGAACCAATTGCCTCTGGGCAGGGTCATGTCCTCTACAGAGTAATTGGTGTTCACCGTAATGACGTTGCTGGCACCGGCAAACTTCTTTTGCTTGGCCACCCACTCGTTCACATTCTGATAGAGGATTTCCTTTGCCAGGTCTATGGCGGCCTGCTGGTCAGCCATTGTGGCCTCGGCATAGATGTAATCCGAATTCTTCTTGATGGCATTGATCTCCTTCTTCTTCTCGTCTACCGTACTTTGGGCAAAGATAGAAGTACAGGAGAACAATGCTACGGCCAGTGTCAGGGCCATCCTTATCTTCTGTTGCATAACTGATTATTTTACTGGTTCAAATTCTGTAGGGTTCAGCACATTGTCCGACACATTATGTAGCGGGACGTAGCAATATAGCCTTGCCAGGGCAAGTTTCTTCTCGGGCATCCTTACGGCATCCTCGGGCACGTCTATGCTAAGCAGGTGCAGATAGCCTCCGGTTTCATTGACCATGAACACCGAACATCTGTAAACATCGCCCTGCTTGCTCTTCAAACCGAAATAGGGCACGCAGCCCTCTTCTATGCATATCTGGCGCCATACCTTGTAGTCCACGGTAGCGCTGTCTGTTCGCAGACCGTACTTGTCCAACTTGATTCTCACCTTCATGCCGTGGTCCGACTCGGCGGCAATCATTATGTTGGATATGGACTTTGTCATGCGGGCGGTGTCTGAAACCAAGGTCCATGGGGCATCTTGGCTTGGCCTGGTATAGAACAGGTCGCTACGAACCATGGGGCTGATGAAGAACTTTCCATGCCTGGTGTGTTCCGTCCCGTCGGCAGAGACACTTGCCTGTGGCAACACAAAGCCATTGCCCAATCCACGACGAAGTTTCCTGAACAGCATATTCTCCAGTTCCAGGGCATTGCATCCCGTCAGCAACTGATAGTCCATCTGGAAGGACATCTCCAGGAGTTTCCTGCCTCCGTTTGTCCATGAGACCTTGTAGACACGAAGACCGACATGACTCTCCGAGAATGATACCGTCGTGTCCAATTTCAGGGCCGTCTGGGCATTGCCGTGGGCGAAGTGCACCTTATCCCAGGCCATCTTGAACTGCTCGTCGGAATCGTCGGGAAAGGCATTGCGGGCCAACAGATAGCGTTCCAGGAAATCATAGATGGGCAGGGGATGCTGTCTGCGCATTTCCTCGGAAAAGAGGAGCAGGCCTATGTGCTCCACCTCCTTCCATTCATTCACACGGACCGTAAGTTTCCTGCCCTTATACGTATATGTATAATGTGTACCGGGTGCAAGGCTTTCAAGACCTGTCATGCCCACACAAGAGGCCAGTTGCTCAAGTCCCTTTGTTGCAAAGCCGGCAGCCTGAGCACTCGCAACTAATGCCAGAGCAAGGAGTACTGCTGAAATTATACGTTTGAAGTTCATACCCTAAATGCTTTATCAAAGAATCCTATCCAGCAGGGTACACCTCTGGATAGGATTGTCTTTTTATGGTTTCTTATCTATGTACCTTAACGGTATTGCCGTCCTTCTTGTACAGAGTGACGAAAGTAGGCTTGCCGTTCTCGAATACACCCTCGATACGTTCGCCGGGTTCGGCAACAACATCCTTGGTGGGTACCACTCTCTGCTGCTTGGTGTATGTCAGCACACCTGCACCGTCGGGCTGGCCGTCCACGATGTCGCCGGCATACTTGCCATAACCCAAATCCAGAGTGCCCTTATAGCGTTCGCCAGGCATGTGGGCAGGCTTCTTTGCAACCTTCTTGGGAGCCTCCTTAACGGCAGGAGCAGCAGGCTCCTTCTTTTCCTGAACTTCCTCGGCGGGAACCTCGGGCTTCTGGGCGGGAACCTCGGGCTTTTGGGCGGGAACGGTGTCTATCACCACCACTTCTGGTTCGGGAGCAGTCTTTTCATCTCCACCGCCAAGCAGGGCAAAAGCAGCACCGCCACCTGCCAACAAGGCAACGACAACGCCACCTATTACCTTCTTGCCATTCTTGTCCCACCATGAACGTGGAGGAGGACATTCACGTAGGGGTTTGCCACACTCGGCACAGACGAAATCCTTGCGGGCAGGGATTTCCTGTACTTCCTTTGTCTTACACTTTGAGCAACTGTCGTTCAGGCAGATGCCATATCTGTTGCGAATACGTTCGCTTCTATTTGGTGCCATATCTATTTTATTGTTTTACTTGTTATGAATCTATATTATTATCCCATTGGAGGAGGTGTGGGGCCACCCATTGGGGGAGGCGTGGGCTGTCCGGGCATTGCTGCTGGGGGAGCGAACAGGGCCTGCAATGCAGGAACCTGACCTGCGGGAGCCCATGCGGGCATACCTTCCATCCAAACCATTGTCTGTGCTGTCAGTTGGCCGGCCTGTGCATACTGCTTGCATGTAGCATAGTTGTAGGGGCCATAACTCTGACCTGCTACGTTTATGAACAGATTTACCTGTGGCTCCTGGAAGACAGGAGGTGTGATACCGCCTGGAGGAGGAGGTGTAGGACCGCCTGGAGGAGTCGTCATGCCCTGGGGCTGGCCGAATGGCTGCTGAGCCTGACCGAATGGTTGCTGAGCCTGACCGAATGGTTGCTGGGCCTGGCCGAATGGCTGCTGAGTCTGACCGAACGGTTGCTGAGGCTGACCGAATGGCTGCTGAGGCTGAACCAATTGCTGATTGTACAGTGTATTAGCGGCCAGTTTTGCCTGTATCTCCTCATCGCTCAGTGCAAATACGGAGGGAAGGTTCTTGCCGTCGCCCTCGCTATGCAGCAGGATTGCATTGGTAACGTCAGTATTGGGATTGCCTGTATTCAGGAATCGCTCGTAACGCTCCTTGTATGGAGACATCCAGTCGATGGCACGCATGGGGAAGTTGTAGGACACGGTCATGATGCAGAGTTCGTCCTTGCGTGGGCTCTTGCGGTCGATGATAATGTCGGTACGTGCCGTGCTCTGGTTGAAGGAGTTCTTGATAGCATCCTCCAGTTTGTCGGCAAACTTGCTCAGTCCTACATTCTCGTCGGGAGAGGGGATAGAGACAAGGATTACCTTCTTGTTTATGCTCGCAGGGTTGGTTGGGCTGAGATTGCCCTCGTTGTTGCGCAGGTGCAGCTGAATCTGGTCATTGTTCAGTTTCAGGAAGGCGCCGCTCTGGGATACGATGTCATGAGCAAACTTCTTGATATCGTCGTCCGTGCGGAGTTTCTGTTGCAACTGGGTAAGGATGTTGAGACCAAGCACCTTGTTGTCGCTATCTGCCTTCTCGTCGTGCTTTGCCTTTACAACGGCAGAGAGTTTCACGTCGAACGCATCCT
This sequence comes from Bacteroidaceae bacterium, assembly GCA_045612965.1. Taxonomy (GTDB): domain Bacteria; phylum Bacteroidota; class Bacteroidia; order Bacteroidales; family Bacteroidaceae; genus Physcousia. Next base: position 8,431 of record JAZLAC010000009.1, read on the forward strand.
TGATGTCGTCCACGCTGATTTCATTGGCAAGACGGCCGAAGTTAACAAATTCCTCCTGAGGCAGGATTGACTCACGGAGCTGGCGGGAGATGTTGGGCATGTCCACCTTGTCTATCTTCAGGTCAACCTCGAACTCTGTCATGGCATCGTCCTCGCTCACCTCGATGATGGCGCCCTTCATGTCCTCCAGGCCCTTGTTCACCTTGCGCTGTGCGGCAACCAGGCGCTCTGTCTCCTCGATGGCCTCGTTTATCTTCTGGCTGAAAGAGAGGATGTCGGCATCCATCTTGCCCAGTTCCACGAACACCTTGGCGGCCAATTGCTTGGCAAACTCCAGGGCGATGAGCATGGTCTTGGCGGTGTAGTAGTCGGTCAGGATTCCCTGGTGGTCGGCATAGCGGCGTGCGCCGGCACCTACCATTCTCTGCAGGATACCCAGACGGCTCCATTCGGAAACGTTGTCCAGACGGTCCTGGTCGCATGCCTCGTATTCCTCCTTGGCCTCCTTGATTCGTGCTTCCAGTTCGGTACGGATTTCGCCCATACGCTCGAGCAGCAACTTGGAAACCTTCTGCAATTCCACGATGGACACGTCGCCAACCTTCCATTTCTCGAACAGTTCTGACTCAATGCCATGGCGTATTTCCTTGGAAATCTCGGGAATGGCCTTTGCCTTGCCTACATAGAATGACTCAACGCCCTCCTCGCGGAAATGGCTTGTGTAGAACTCGGCCATGATGTTGTCCAGTTCGTTCAAGGGGCAATCGGCCTTCTTGGCATCCTCGGCATAGCCGATAGCCTTGTCGTGCCAGTAGTCGGAGAACAGGGGATAGTCGGCATCGGACTCCAGCACCTTCACTTCCTGGGTCAGGTGCTTCTCGTCCAGCATCCACTTGGACAGGTTGTCGGAATTCAGGTATTCCTTTCTGTAGTCCTTGTTGCGCTCCTCGTTAACGAAGCCCTGGTTCTCGCGCCAGTTGTTGTACTTGAACTGATACAGCACGCTTTCGCCCACGGTGTAAGTGATATGCTTCAGGATGCGGAGTTCAGGATACATCACACGCTTGATACCGAACGAAGCTATTTTCTTTGTTCTTGCAACAGGAATCCTTCCATCAGCACCGGCATTGGCAGCCTCATCGTACTCATAGGCAAAGTCATCCATATTCTCGTATCTAAAAGCATGCTTGATGGCCACCAGATTATCGGCAGTTTCGTTCACCACGAATATGCGTGCAAAGATGTAGTCGCTGACTATCTTGGGCAGTTCCTTCAGAGAATTGACGGTAACGCCGTTTTCGTTCACATTGCTGTAAATGGTAAGACCATTGGCCACACCCTTTACCTTGTCGCTATGCTGCTTTGCTTCTCCTCCGCCAGTAACATCCTGGGGGAACCAGCGTCCTGCCTGCAGGGCATTGAGTTCTGCCAGTGCGGCATAGCCGTTCTGGTAGTAGCGGCCCTGGTCCATATCTGCCTTGGGCAGATGCATCTCGGGCATCATGGCATAAACGCTGATTACGGCATCGGGGAATGCCTTACGTGTCTGTACTACTACATCTACGATAGAACCTGATCCAGTTCCACCACACAAACCGGCAAAGATATTGATATACAGGGTGCTTGCATCGCCTGAAACACTCTGGCAACGTGCAAAGGCATCACGCAGGCTATTGACATAGCCTATCGCATTGGCGGCAAACAACAGACGGCCGGCACGACGTTTCTGGCCTGCCGCCTCGCCCAGAGAACCGATGGCAGACTTCACACCGCTCACATTTTCCACAATACCCTTGACAGAAGGATAGTTGCCGATGTGATCCAGGATGTGCTCTACGTCCACGGCCTTGATGTTCAGGAACTCGTTGTTGGTGAACGAAGCATCCTGACCCATAACGCGGAAATCAGGACGTGAACGTCCGTCCTTGGGCATCATCTCGTCGGTAGAGTCCACGTAGAGCAGTGCCACGGGGAGTTTCTTGCGCTCCTCGGCGGTGGGATACTCTTCGAACATGCGCATTTTGAACGCCTTCAGGATCTTGCCGCCTGTGCCTCCAAGACCAACCAGAATATGGTTGCCTGTGCAATAATTTTTTGTTGACATAAGCTTTAGGTTTTTATATTAGATTGATATTATGTTTTCCTCTCTTCTCTATCGTCTTCCATGTGTGTTCACTCGAGGGCGTCGTGTGCCTCCAGGCATGGGGCGGGAACCGGCAGAGGACCTGCGGTCGGAATGTGTGCCGCGTACGGGAGAAGCATAGCGCTTGTCCAAGGTCTTTATTCCCAGCACTCCTGCCACTACTACAAAGCCAAGGCACCAGAGCAGCCTGCGCACTATGTATTTGCGCATGAACGAACGCAGTTCGTCGGCAATGGCAGATGGCAACTGGCGGGCATTGAAACCGGAGAACTCGCCTCCGCTGATGTAGTGCTCCAGCAGGGGATACTCGGCAATGGCCTTCTTTATCACCACGTCGGCCTGCTCGGTGGGCACCTCTTCCCAGCCCTCATAGATGTTGTCCACCACCTGGGTGAAATAAGCCTCATACTCGTCGGCAGTATCAATTATTTTCAGGGAACCTACTATCATCGTACACTGAAATGCCAACAGGACAAACAACAATGCGCCTATCAGATAGGACCAGACGGAAAAAAGTGCATCCTTCCACCAGCCCTTGATGATGAAGACAAACAGTGCCATGCACAACAAGGCTATCAGTATGCCCCAAAAGAGGCTGCCGACCGAATACTGAATAATGTTCCAAAGTGCCATATATTTTAATTTACAGATTTAAGGTAAAACGAACAAGGAATTTACTTGCGGGGAACTGCATGTAAAACTGGAAACACATAGGGCTCATGCCCAAACCGGTACTGGTTTCGACATGAACCCTATGTGTCTGCATAGCCTCTTGGACGAGAGAAGTTTTGCATAACCCGCATTGGGATAGGTGGGCGATGATTGATTGTCAGCGCAGCATACCGCAATCATGGTCTCGTTCCACAGGGAAAGAGGCGACACGACTGTTGGGGTATGATGCAGAATCATCATGTATGCATATTGTCTTGTATGTGGAGCAAAGTTACTATTTTTAAAGATAATTACAAACAAATTAACACATAATCTGCAACTTCACACTCCTTTTTATATAACAATATACAGGAAACGGCAATCTGACGCGCTTAAATGGAGCAAAAGACACTCCTCACGAGGGCAGACTTCGGTCGTCCCGAGAATGGAGTTCGGTCGTCCCGAGGACCAAGGCGAAAGTTCCGGGAACTCTCGGTCCGGTCCTCGGGACGACCAAAATGGGTTATTTCTTGGAGATGTAGTCAACAATCCACTGGCCTACCTCGCGAGTACCGTATTTGGGAGCGCCCTCCACCTGAATTTCGGGGGTACGGACGTTCTCTGCCAGGCTGGCATTGACGGCTTCGCGGATGAGGGCGCCTTCTTCCTTCAGGTCGAAGTACTCATAGAGCATGGCCACGGAGAGAATCTGCGCCAGGGGGTTGGCAATATTCAGACCCTTGCCCTGAGGCCATGAACCGTGGATAGGTTCAAAGACGGGAGTGCTGCTGCCTGTGCTGGCACTGGGGAGCAGACCCATGGAACCGGTGATAACGGAACCCTCGTCGGTGAGGATGTCGCCAAAGGTGTTTTCGGTAACCATCACATCAAAGAACTTGGGGTCCTGAATCATGCGCATGGCGGCATTGTCCACGTACATGAAGTCGGTCTCCACATCAGGATACTGGGGTGCTATCTCCTGTGCCACCTTGCGCCACAGACGGCTGGAAGCCAGAACATTGGCCTTGTCCACCACGGTGAGGTGCTTGCGGCGCTGGCGTGCATACTGATAGCCCACGTGCAGGATGCGCTCCACCTCGGGACGGGTGTAGTAGTTGGTATCCAGTGCTTCTTCCACGCCATCGGCATTGATGGCGGGTTCCTGCTTCTTGCCAAAGTACATGCCACCAGTGAGTTCGCGGATGCATATGAAGTCGGCGCCACGCACAATCTCGTCCTTCAGGGGAGACTTGTGTATCAGGCACTCGAAGGTCTCCACAGGACGGATGTTGGCATACAGGCCCAACTTCTTGCGCATGGCCAGCAAGCCCTGCTCGGGGCGCACCTTGGCGGTGGGGTCGTTGTCAAACTTGGGGTCGCCCACGCTGGCAAAGAGCACAGCATCGGCCTGCTCGCATATCTGGAAGGTCTCCTCGGGGAAAGGGTCGCCCACCTCGTCAATGGCATGAGCGCCACATAGGGCGGTTTCGTAACTTACCTCGTGACCAAACTTCTGAGCCACGGCACTGCACACGGCCACGCCCTGCTCCATAATCTCCGGACCTATTCCGTCGCCCGGGAGGACGGCAATTTTGAGTTTCATATTTATCAGACCCCTCACCCGAATACTCGGACCCTCCCCCTTGCCCCTCCACAAGGGAGGGGAGTATATAGTACAGGGGAATAGAGGATTGCTCCCCTCAAAGGACACGGTAGTATATTCAATACTTTCTCCAAAGGACCTTTTCGCCCCTATATGGGAGGGAGTATATAGTACTGGAGGTTAGGGATTTTATTAAAGGGTTAATATATTTGTTAATGCTTAATATTTATTGTCGGTTGTAACTACTCCCCCCCCTTGTGGCGAATGGAGTCCTTGGAGGATTGGCTGAATGTCAATCTGTGCTCCATAAGGGGAGCAATCCCCATTGCGACGCGAGGACTGGGCTGGGGGTGGGTCCGCTGGGTCTGTTGGGCTGGGGAGGGGTCCCCCTTTTCAATAATCCTTCTCTATCAAATTCAGCATCTTGATAACCGCCTTGATGGCAGCACCCATCTGGTCGGCATCCAGTCCACGGGTGCGCAGCACCTTGTCCTGCCAATCCCATGTGATGACGGTCTGCACCAGGGCATCGGTACGTCCGCCGGGAGGAATACCAACGGTATAGTTGACCAGCCAGGGAAATTCGCGCCCAAGTTTCTCGCGGTAGATATGACGGATAGCACGCACAAAGGCATCGAACTGACCATCGCCAGTGGCCTGCTCCTCATAGGTCTTGCCATGAATCTCCAGGCGCAGACTTGCCATTGGCTTGAGACCATAGGCCGTTGTTACCACGTAGGACAAGAGTTTGACATCCTCGTCGGCAACACCATGGCGCACGACATCAGAGATGATGAAAGGAAGGTCCTCCTGAGTAACAATCTCCTTCTTGTCGCCAAGTTCTATGATACGGTCCGTAACGAGTTTTGTTTCCTCGTTGCTGAGTTCCAGGCCAAGCTCTTCAAGGTTCTTGAGGATGTTTGCCTTGCCGGAAGTCTTACCTAGGGCATATTCACGCTTGCGAGCAAAACGCTCGGGCAAAAGGTCGTTCATATACAGGCCAGCCTTGTTGTCGCCATCGGCATGCACACCTGCCACCTGGGTGAAGACATTTTCGCCCACAATGGGCTTGTTGGGCGGAACGATGATTCCAGAACATGTCTCCACAAGATGCGACACCTCGCCAAGCTGTTCCTCGTTGATATGCGTGTCAAGCGTTGCCTGGTCGGCAAGCACGGCCTGCACGCTTGCCAAAGGAGCATTGCCAGCACGCTCGCCAAGACCGTTCACCGCCGTATGGATGCCCTTGCATCCTGCCTGAGCTGCGGCAAGAACATTGGCTACGGCCAGGTCATAGTCGTTGTGGGCATGAAAATCAAAATGCGCATCGGGATAGCGTGCTACCATCTGGCTGACGTACAGGCTAACCTGCATGGGATTGAGCACGCCCAAAGTGTCTGGCAGCATGAATCGCTCTATGGGAGTGTTCTGCAAACCGTCCATCAGGGCAAAGACATAGTCGGCAGAGTCCTTGATGCCGTTGGACCAGTCCTCAAGGTACACGTTCACGTTGACTCCCTTCTCGGTGGCGTATGCCACTACATTGCGTATATCGCAGATGTGCTCCTCTACGGTCTTGCGCAACTGGCCCTCGCAATGTCTGCGCGAACCTTTGCACAAAAGATTGAGATGACGGCAACCGGTACTCAGCAACCAGTCCACCGATGTCTTGCCATCACAAAAGCCAAGAACCTCTACACGGTCTATCTTTCCTGCACGCTCTGCCCATTTGCAGATACTGGCAACAGCCTGCTTTTCACCTTCACTGACACGTGCTGAGGCAACCTCAATACGATCCACACCCACCTTTTCAAGCAAGGCGCGAGCTATCATCAGCTTCTCGTGCGGCATGAAGGAGACACCACTCGTCTGCTCTCCATCGCGCAGAGTGGTGTCCATTATTTCTATGGTATGGGATTTCATCATTTGCTTATGATTATGGCACACAGATATAACAGATTAGACTGATTGACACTGATTCTCTTTTCTATCATTCGTGAATATCTTACGTCGTACTTGCGGACACTCGCCGAAATTTAGCAACAATCCTATTTCTATTTCTGTAGACTTCAGGTAGTTCAGCAACTGTGCCTCATGTTCAGGACATAGGTTTTCATTAGCTTTAAGTTCAAGAATGATGCAGTCGTTTACCACGATATCGGCATAGTAGACGCCAACCTCTTTTCCTTTGAAATAGACCTTAATCTGCCGCTGGGCTTCGCACTTAAAGCCACGGCTGAGCAGTTCAAGATACAACGCATTCTGATAGACACGTTCAAGAAATCCATAACCCAAGGTATTGTAAACCTCATAAAAGGCTGCTATAATGCCATCTGTTTCTTTTTTATAGAGATAATCGCTCATCAAGATATATCTGTGGAAATCTGTCAAATCCGTGTCATCTGTGGGCTATGGGGAGGGTCCGTTATGGGTCCTTTCTATTACTTCTTTTCCTCCCAAGCCTCTATCTTACCCTTGTTCTCCAGCAGGAAGTCAATATCGTCAAGGGCATTCATCAGACAGTATTTCTTGTAGCCATTGATTTCAAACGACTCAGAATGTCCTGTAGCCATATTTGTTACCGTCTGGTTGGGCACATCTACCTTAACCTCGGCCTGTGGGTTGGCAAGCACGGTCTCAAAAAGTTCCTGCTGGAACTCCTTGCTCACGATTACAGGCAGCACGAAGCAGTTGAGAAGATTGTTGCGGTGAATATCGGCAAAGGAACTGCTGATAACCACACGCACGCCATAGCCGGCAATGGCCCATGCCGCATGCTCGCGACTGGAGCCGGAGCCCCAGTTCTGACCACCGATGATGATTTCGTGAACGCCCTTCTTAGGGTCCTCGCTATACTCTGCCTTGTTCATCACGAAGTCTGCCACAGCATTGCCCTCAGCATCAAAGCGCAGGTCGTGCATGAAGGCGTCGCCAAAAAACTTGGGGTCGCGTGTTGTACTTGCCAGATAGCGTGCTGGTATGATGAGGTCTGTATTGCAATTGTCAATCTGAATGGGAATACAGGTTGACTGAATTATATCGAATTTCTGTTTCATATAAAAGACCCCCTCTGCCCTTTGGGCATCTCCCCCTCTATGGGGAGAGCCTCCGGAATATTTTTTGCCTGAGGGGAAGGCCTTTACGTTTTGTTTTTTACTTGTATTTATCTGCAGGGTAAGCACCTTGCTTGATTCTCCCCATAGAGGGGGAGAAGTCCCTAAAGGGGAAGAGGGGGTCTGCTTATCACACCTGTAATAGCCGAAGCGGCAACAACAAGGGGACTTGCCAAGATGGTGCGTGCACCAGGTCCCTGACGGCCCACGAAGTTACGATTGCTTGTTGAGATTGATAACTTGCCTGCGGGAACCTTATCGGGATTCATGGCAAGACAAGACGAGCAGCTGGGCAGACGGAGTTCAAAGCCTGCTTCCTCCAGAATCTTGTCTATACCCTCGTCGATAATCTGCTGGCGCACAAGCCACGAACCGGGCACAAGCCAGGCAACAACATTCTCAGCCTTCTTCTTACCCTTGACAACAGAGGCAAAGGCACGGAAGTCCTCTATACGGCCATTGGTACAGGCACCAAGGAAGCAGTAGTCCACGGGAGTTCCTTCAAGTTTTTGGCCTGGTTCGAACTGCATGTACTCCAGCATACTTAGGAACTGCTGACGCTCATCCTCGGCAATGTCTTCCAATGCCGGGATACACTCGTCAATGGCAATACCGGCACCGGGGTTTGTACCGTATGTAATGCGAGGTGCGATGTCCTCTGCACGATATGTCACTTCCTTGTCAAAGACGGCATCAGGGTCGGAATAGAGTTTCTTCCACTCCTCCACGGCCTTGTCCCATGCCTCGCCCTTGGGAGCATACTCACGACCTTTAAGATAAGCAAAGGTTGTCTCGTCGGGAGCAATAAGACCAGCACGGCTACCCATCTCTATGGAAAGGTTGGACAGAGTCAAACGACCCTCCATGCTCATATTGCGCACGGTAGAACCTGCATACTCTACGGCATAACCAGTTGCGCCAGATGTTGTCAGCTTAGCCATAATATAAAGAGCCACGTCCTTTGCGGTTGTACCTTCGGGCAATGTACCCTCAATATTTATGCGCATGGTCTTGGGCTTGCTCTGAAGGATGGTCTGAGAAGCCAGAACCTGAGCCACCTCGCTTGTACCGATACCCATAGCAATAGCGCCCACGGCACCATGTGTAGAGGTGTGCGAGTCGCCACAAACGATGGTCATGCCCGGCAATGACAATGCCTTCTCGGGACCAACCACATGGATGATGCCATTGTCCTTTGTTCCCATGGCAAAGTGGCGTATGCCAAACTCGGCACAGTTCTTAGCCAAGGTCTCCACCTGCTTGCGGCCGATAGGATCATCAATGCGCTCCTGCTGGTCGCTGGGAGTATTATGGTCGGGCATAGCAACCACCTGCTCGGGACGGAACACACGGATGTTCTTGTCCCTCAATGTATCGAAAGCCTGAGGCGTCGTCACCTCATGGCAATACAATCTGTCTATATACAATTGTGTGGGACCATCCTCCACCTGCTGAACGACGTGGGCGTTCCAGATTTTGTCGAAGAGGCAGAAGGACCCACCCCCAACCCCTCCACAAGGGAGGGGAGTAGATACTATATCACTCATAATATTCTAATTCCCTTAATATTCTTTCTATTACTTTTTCTATATCGTACAATATCTCTTCGTTGGAAAAACGAATGATATTGTAATTCATGTTGTTTAAATCCCTTTCCCTACGCTCATCATCCTCTATCTGTTCGCGTTCGGAATGATAGGCCCCATCCACTTCAACGACAAGATTGATATCCGGAAAAAGAAAGTCAACGATATAATCCCCTATAACATACTGACGAAAAACTTTTCTCCCTGTCTGCCGTGCTCTTATATGTTCCCACATCACCTGCTCGGCCAATGTTGGGTTCTTTCTGTTCTCTCGTGCAAAATCCTTTAACAGATGATACCTGTCCGGAGATGCCGTTTTATAATCACGCATGGTAAGGCTTTGTCTTCTTCGCTGACCTGCTCTTCTTTCTTCTCAGTACTATCTACTCCCCTCCCTTGTGGAGGGGCTGGGGGTGGGTCCGGGGCCGAGGCCGAGGTGGGTCCGGTCTTTTACTTGAACTTATTTATACAGTCAATATACGCTTCCACTGAAGCGGTTACTATATCGGTATTGGCACCGAAACCGTAGTAGACACGGCCATCGTGCTCTACCTGCATGTGCACCTTACCCATGTCATCAGATCCCTTACTGATGGCCTGGATGGTGAACTCCTTCAGGATCATCTCGCGCTTGATAATGGTCTTCACGGCACGGATGGCGGCATCTACAGGACCGTTGCCGCTGGCGGCAGCCTCAAACTGCTCGTTGCCGATAAGCAGACCAACGCTTGCCACGCTCTTAACACCCTTACCTGTAGTAACCTGCAGATAGTCAAGCTTAATGTTGTGCGACGCGGAACGGTCGGCACCTGCCAGAACAAGGATATCATCGTCGGTAACCTCCTTCTTCTTGTCTGCAAGTTTCAGGAATTCCTGATAAATAGCGTCCAGTTTCTCGCCCTCCAATTCCACACCATTCACACTGAGGCGATGGCGCAGGGCGGCACGACCGCTACGGGCTGTAAGCACGATAGCATTGTCGTCGATACCCACCTCCTTGGGGTCCATAATTTCGTAGGTGCTGACATTCTTCAGCACGCCATCCTGATGTATACCACTACTATGGGCAAAGGCATTCTTGCCCACCACGGCCTTGTTGGGCTGAACAGGCATGTTCATCAGACTGCTCACCATACGGCTGGTGGGGTATATCTTTGTAGTGTTGATGTTTGTCTGAATGCCAAGGTCGGGATGTGTCTTGAAAATCATAGCCACCTCCTCTAAACTGGTATTGCCGGCACGCTCGCCGATACCGTTAATGGTCACCTCCACCTGACGGGCACCATTCAGCACTCCTGCCACGGTGTTTGCCGTTGCCATGCCAAGGTCGTTGTGGCAATGTGTGGAGAGTATTGCCTTGCCTGCCGCAAAAGCATCCACATGCTCGTAAAGATACTTGATCTTCTCGCCATACTCGTAAGGGGTGCGGAAGCCAGTAGTATCGGGGATGTTGCACACGGTAGCACCAGCCTTGCATACAGCCTCTATGACACGTGCCAGATACTCATTGTCGGTACGGCCGGCATCCTCGGCATAGAACTCCACATCCTCAACATAGCGTTTGGCATACTTCACGGCCGCCACGGCACGCTCTATGATTTCCTCAGGAGTACTGTTGAACTTGTACTTGATATGCGAAGGGCTTGTACCTATACCTGTATGTATTCGTCCACGCTTGGCATACTTCAGCGCCTCGGCAGCCACGTCGATATCTTTCTCCACGGCACGTGTCAGTGCACAGATGGTGGGCCATGTCACAGCCTTGCTGATTTCTATTACTGAGTTGAAGTCTCCGGGACTTGACACGGGGAAACCTGCCTCGATCACATCTACGCCAAGAGCCTCCAACTGACGGGCAACCTGAATCTTCTCGACGGTGTTAAGCTGGCAACCAGGTACCTGTTCGCCATCTCGCAAAGTGGTGTCAAAAATAAACAATCTGTCGCTCATGTGTTGATATATTTTATTATTTGGTGGACAAAGTTACAAAAAAGAAACAAACACAAGCACATTTTGCTACTTTTTTTAACATATTGTATATCACAAGGCAGAAACTCACCTAAAACAACTTGACGAGTAGCACACACAATAAAGGGAACTGTCCGTAATTTTGCTTTACGATACAGTTCCCTTCCTTATTATATATTAGATGTCACCTGCGCCATAGTTCCTAAAACAACGAGCCATGAAGCGATGATTGGGGAAGGTCTTTTGGTTTTGTTCTCCTTATATGATTAATATTCTATTTGAGGATCGGTTTTGCGCTCATTTATTCACAACTTTCTTGCCATCTCGAACGTAGATCCCTTTGGACAATTTGACATGGCGGCGACCTTGAAGGTCGTAATATGTCATGTCAGTGATGCCCTCCGTGACAGGGGCGATACCGGTGACATTGCCCACCTTGATGGCGTTGCCGTCTACGGTGATAGGGAGTTCTGGGGCCGTGCCGCCCAGTTTGGCAAGGGTGAGTTGCGTTGCATCAATGGCCTTGTCGGCAATGAAGAAACCGCCATTGAAGGAATGTTGCGTGCGTGTGCCGTTATTATATATAATGTATGTATCGTCATCGCCTTCGATGAAAACTTCGTAGATAGTTTTGCCTTCAGTGCTCACGGGTTCGAAGCGCCACAGGTTGTCACTGGCATCTGCAGGGCCTGATGTCCATGTAGTGAGATGCTCTACGCCACCCACCATGTAGCTGGAGTTGTTATTAGCGCAGTTTAGCGCCACATCGAAGTAGTAATAGATGACGTCATCGTTTTTGTATGTGTTTCCGATGGTAAGTTCCGGGTATGAACCCATCAGCGTACCTTTGGATCCACCAGCCACGATGGGGTTGCCATCGCCATTCTTGATGCCAACCTTGCCACCGCCCAGTGAGGTGATGTGCCAGATACCGTTGTTGGCGGTTACCTTGGAGTCAGACTGCAGGGTAAGGCGGTTAGCATTGCCTGTATGGGTAGCATCGTTGTAGAGATGCTCCTTACGTGCGGTGGCCTTGCTCATCATGTGGTAGTAGCCTGTGGCTATGGTGGGAGGGGCAGGAACCTCCACCTCCTCGCCATTGAGGAAGGCTTCAAGGTCGTTGACCAAAGCGGCACATGCTGTACCTGCCATGGTAGCGCTGTTGAAGCGGTTCAGGAGGGTGTTGAGCTTGTAGAGCATGTCGGCATTGTCCTTGTACTCCTCGCGCAGAATCTGAATCTTCTCATACTGGTGTATGCCCTCGATGAGGCGCTCAAAGCGCACGCTGGAGCGGTTGCCGGGATAGTAGCAGTAGGTGTCGCCCGAGCCGAACTTGCGGAAGCGGCTGTCGGTCAAGGGGTGCTCATCCCAGTTCATCCATGCCCAGTGCAGGTAGCCGTCGAGGTTCATCTTGGCGGCATAGATGGGCAGGTAGGCAGCCTCGGCAGGAAGCGAGTTGCTGTATATGTTGGGTTCGGCATTGGCGCAGCTGGTATAGAAGGTGGTCACCCAACCCTTGGTGCGGCGCTCGGCAATGGTAGCGGCAGAGAACTGGTGCTCCTGTCCAAGCTGGGCGCAGAGGTCGCGGAACTTGTCGTTCAGCGAAGCATGGTAGTTGCCAGCCAAGGCCATGTTGAAGCCTAAGTCGTTTGCGATAGCATAGGCTCTAAGCATGTCAGCCTCGCCACGTTCGTCAAGGGCGATGTTGGTCTTCTCGAACCAGCCCTTCTCCTGCAGATGTGCCTTGAAGGCGGTGAGGAACGAGGCCCACAATTCGCGGTACTCCTGGGTAGAGGTTTCTGTCTGTACTGCCTTGTAGCTTGAGGTAGCCTCATCCCAATAGCGGAAACTCATGTCCCAGGGCACCATGGAGAAGCAGTTGATGAACTTGTCGATACCGCAATCAGCACACAGTTCCACGTACTTGTCAAATACGGTATAGTCGTAGGCCCAGGTACCGTCGGACTTCTTTACGGTCTCCACCATGGGGTCGAAGAGGTCGTGTGTCTGTTCGCCCCAAGGCTCGTAGAAGAGTATAGTAGATACCACGCGCTGACCGGCACGGCCAAGCGCCTGCAGGTATGGTTTCAGTGCTTCAAAGTGCTCGTCGCTCCATCGGTCCACGCCATAGTAGCGACTCACGGCATAGGGCTGCTGCCAAAAGTCCAGGTGGAACTTCTGGTCCTTCACCTCGGGCAACGAGTGTCTGTCTACAATAACGGTGAGGGCAAGACTCTTCACAACCTCGCCTGCCTCGTTCACCACCTCCAATGCTGTAGTATACTCGCCTGCCTCAGCATTGCGCGGTATCTCCAGAGTGCACCAAATGGGGCGTGTCTCCATAGCAGGCACGGCATGAGGCTTGTCCTGATCTATCACGTCGGGCACAAGCCAAGTGGGCAGGTTCATGTTGTGGTTTCCGCATGAAGCATAATCGTCGGTAATCACATAGTTCACAAAACGAGCATCACCCGCCTCTGCAATACCTGTGGCAACACCATTCTTTTTCCATTCCGCCATACGCACGGAGAGTGTGCCCTGGTCGGTCTTGCTATAGAGCACCGCCTGTATGTTGGCACGCTCGCCCTTCCATGCGCGGAGGGTGGCAGCATCCTTCTGTGTCAGGCTGGGCACCTCATGCAACTTGTAGTGCTCGTCGCGCGAAGCCCATGAGGCCTGCAAACCGTCGGCAAGGGCGTTCCAGGCAGCCGCATCGGGAGTGGTGCCCACACGGGGTTCTGCATAGTCATTGATGGGGTAGTCGCGCTTCTCATCCTCGCTGGCAATGCCAGAGATACGAAGCGTGACGTCAATGATGGAACCGCCATCGCTGATGAAGTTGGCATAGTTGCCAGTGGGGTCAATGCAGTTCCACATCACGGCATAGCGCATGCGGAAAGTGGAACCTACCTCAAGGCCTTCAGGCACTCGGAACGAGCCTGGAGCCAGCACATCGCCCGATACATGGAGGCCAGCGCTGTTCCAACCCGAGTTGCCGTTGCCACCCTTACTGTAGAGCGACCAGCACATGAGTTCGTTTCCCTCACCCTTGATGTAGGGGCCATCGCCAGTGAGGTTCACATCGAACTGCTTGTTGCCGTTCCAATCCACAAACACATAGCCGTGCATCCAACTGCCGTTGATGCTGATGAGCGGAGTGATGGTCTCGCCACTCTTCACATTGAAGACGGCCTCAGTCTTGTCGAAGTAAGCAGCGCATCTGGGCGCTGAGGCAATGCCCTCGAGTTTCTGCTCCTCGCCACGCACATTGGCCACACCCACCATCTTGGGATAGTGTGTACCATGCGTCACATTCACATCGGCGCCATGCGTTACATAGTAGTCGCCCTGCTGCGCCCGAGTTGCAGACAGCACTGCGAGCAGCATAACAAACGTTAGAAACAGTTTTCTCGTACTCATAATTATTTTGTATGGGTTTATATTCTTCATTCTATTTGCCATAATGAAGTGACTGGTGCCGTGCATGGTGGCTGTTCCTGTGTTCCAATGATTACCTAAAATCGGTACAAAGGTAACACTTTGGGGACATATAATCAAAGATTATGCCTACAATTATTCCTTGCGCCAAAAAACAAAGAGACATGTTTCCTTGCTTCTATCCCGAAACTTCCTTATCTTTGTGAGGAAATACCACTATTACATTATGCCAAAGAAAACATACACCACTTTGCCCGAGCATTTCTCGGGATGTCTGCATGCCGGCTGCCCCATGGCAGCATCGTGCCTACGCCAGATTGCGTATTCGCAGATGATGAGCGAAAAGGAACATCTTCGCATCGTAAATCCGCAACATTGCACCCTGAATGCGGATTGCAAGTTTTTCCGCAATGCCAAATCCGTGCAGTATGCCAAGGGATTTACCAATTTCCAGAAGAAGATGTTCCCCGACCAGTACAGGATGTTCATGTCCACGCTCATACTCCATTTCGGGCGCACCGCATATTTCGAGCGCAGGAATGGCGATACCGCCCTGTCTCCTGCCGAGCAGGAAATTGTCCTTAATGCCTTGCACAAAGCAGGCGTGGAGGGAGAGTTTGAGTTTGACAAGTACATAGAACTATACAACTGGTTTGACTGATTTAATTGCATCCATGCTGGCACCGTATAGCGAGGGCAGTCCTTATATGCAAGTACTGCAGTTCATGCACGAAAGGACTGCAGTACGTACATGGAAGGACTGCAGTACGCCTGTGCTGGTATTTTGCCCGTACTGAGAGGCCGTGAACGAGTCATTGGGATGCCCGAAGCATGTAGTTGATGATCTACGGTTCAAATAATTGGGCAATGCAGCGCCAACATTCAGAAATTATGTATAACTTTGTGCAAGAATAGGACTGTAACCTGCCCCACTCCACCCTGTAAGCGAGGGAGAGCAAAGGGGGCGGCATTATAATAACTACAATAAACATAGAGAACGAAGTGCCCGTGATGGTAGAATGTGTGAGAAGACTGCTTGATAGCGGTTTGGATTTTGCCCTGTACAGGTTTCCTGGTGACAGGGAGCCTCACCTGGTGTTGCAGACAAGTGGCGAAGCACAAGCGCTGGAACTTGCGCACAGCAGAGCATCCAACGCCAATTCCGGCACACTGCTGCCGGGCAACGAGCCATCGGGCTTCATCTTTGCACCATTTATAGAAACTGCAAAGACTCCCACATTGCTCATCAGGCCCGATGTGGCGGTGAGCGGCTGGGAACTGATAGACCTGGAAACACGCGAACTGGGGAAACATAGGCGCGTCTCACTTTCATCCATAGAACTGGAGGACAGAACTGCCGACATAGAGCAGAGCGACGGCTACAAGGTGGCATTCCGTTCCTTCAAGTATCAGTTGGACAGAGAGAACTACCAGAAGCTCGTACTATCCTTCTCACAACTGAAAGATTGGGAGGGGGCAGGACACGAGGACGAACTTTTCGTGCGCGCCACAGAGCGCTTCCCCAACTCCATGGTGTACCTTGTCTACACCCGCCATGGCGGAAGATGGTTCGGCTGCACCCCGGAACTGCTGCTTGAAGGCTACGGCATGAAGTGGCACACCATGGCACTGGCAGGTACACGTACATGGGAACATGGCGAGTGGAATGCCAAGAACATACACGAACAGCGTATCGTCTCCGACTACATAGAGGGGCAGTTGCAAAGCCTTGGAGCACGCATCACACGCCAAGGCCCATACACCTCCAAGGCCGGACATCTCTACCACCTTCGCACGGACTACACATTCCACCTCAACAAACCAACATCACCCCTGAGAATACTGGAACTGCTGCACCCAACCCCAGCCTTGTGCGGACTGCCCAAGATGGAGGCATGGAACTTCATACGCCTGTTTGAACGCAACCGGCGCATGTACTATGGCGGTTACCTCGGTCCCCTGAACCTAAGGGCAGAAACCAACATCTTCGTAAACATACGTTGTGCACAGATCCGTCCCGGTGGCAAGGCCCTGTTCTTTGCAGGAGGCGGACTGACCCGAAACAGCATCTTCTCCGAGGAGAAGGACGAGATAAAGAGAAAGATGGACACTCTGCTTGCTGCCCTGTCATAAATATAAGATATGTTAAGTTCAAACAAGATTATACTTGAAACTCTGGCCGTACTCCGGGAGCACGGCATCGAGGATTTCGTGCTATGCCCTGGTAGCAGAAATGCACCCATCGTGCACACCATTTGCCAAGTCAAGGAGTTTCGCACGCACCGCGCCACCGACGAACGATGTGCTGGTTTCATGGCATTGGGACTGGCACTGGCAACGGGCAAGCCCGCGGTTGTCGTTGTTACAAGCGGTTCGGCCTTGGCCAACCTCTACCCCTCGGCATGCGAAGCCTTCTATCAGCATGTCCCCGTCATATTCATTTCTGCCGACCGCCCGCAAGCATGGATAGGACAGATGGACGGACAGACAATGCCCCAGGAGGGAGCCCTCGGCAAAATGGTGAAGATGAGCGCAAGCCTGCCAGAAACCGACACTTGGCATGCCAACAGGCTGGTGAACGAGGCTGTACTCGAGGCAAGATACAAACTTCCATACGGTCCCGTGCATATCAACATTCCACTGAGCGAACCTATCTACGACTTTACCGCAGACACATTGCCCCGGGCAAGAAAGATTGAGTACAGAGAAACACTGCTACCGCTACAGGACCCGTGGGGACTGGAAAAAGATGTCCCTGCTGAAGACTGGAGCAACTCGGTGCTCATTCTTGGACAAGCCACGCCCATGGACAGGGTGCACCCCAACATACTCAGGCTGACCCACACGCACATCACCGTCATAGGCGAGAACCTTTGCAATCAGGAAGCAGACCTGTATACCAATGCCTCTGACATAGATTGGAGCAAGATGAAACCAGTGGAACGAGTGCTTACCCTGGGCGGACACATAGTCAACAAGGAATTGAAAG
Organism: Bacteroidaceae bacterium; assembly: GCA_045612965.1. Lineage (GTDB taxonomy): Bacteria > Bacteroidota > Bacteroidia > Bacteroidales > Bacteroidaceae > Physcousia. The sequence goes on from JAZLAC010000009.1 coordinate 25,922, forward strand.
ATTTCTTCCGCAAGAACAAGCCCAAGGAGCATTGGCACATCAGTCACGATGGTGCCGTAGCCGACCTGTTCGGTTGCCAGACAGCAGTCATCAAATCCGACTATACCAAGGCCCTGAACATCATCTTCCAAGATATCTGCAGGAAAAGCCAGAAGATGAAACTCCCCCTGAAAAAGAAGAGGCCTGCCAACGACAAACGCACAGCACTGATACGGGAACTTTTCGACACCATCCCACACACATCGCTGGTTCACCTTGCCAATAGCAGTACCGTCCGAATTGCCCAGCATGCCAGACTGAAGGAATATTTCGACAAGGAGAAGCACACTTCACGCCGGCCCTACATCTTCTGCAATCGCGGCATCAACGGCATAGAGGGTTCGCTGTCCACAACCATAGGCATAGCCATGGCGGCACCTCAATGGCAAAAGGTGTTTGCCGTTGTGGGCGACCTGTCCTTCTTCTACGACCAGAATGCCTTCTGGGCATCGCCACTTCCGCAGAACCTGCACATCCTCGTGTTCAACGATGGACGTGGCGGCATCTTCAACACCCTGCCCGTACCGCAGGAACACGAAACCAGCAGGCAGGCCATTATGGGAGAGCACAACCTCAGCGCCAGGCATGTGGCCATGCTTCACAATATCAGATACCTCGAAGGCGAGGAAAATATGCAGGAATTCATCAATTCAGAGGAAACCACGATATTAGAGATAAAGTTATGAGAGACTGGAAAGAAGTTAAGCAATACCGCGAGATACTCCTGCACGAATGGCAGGGCATAGCACGCATTACCATAAACCGTCCGCACGTAAGAAATGCTTTCACTCCGCTCACCACATGGGAACTGAGCGATGCCATGCGCTATTGCCGCGATTCAAGTACCGTGCGCGTAGTAATACTTACTGGCGCCGACTCTCCTCGCAAGGAGGGACAGAGCGAAGAGGAATGGATGCGCACCAATGCCTTCTGTGCCGGTGGCGACATGAATGTGAAGGGCCGTGGAGGATATATCGGTGAAGACGGTGTGCCTCACCTGTCTGTCCTTGATGTGCAGAAGCAGATACGCTCCATACCTAAACCTGTTGTTGCCATGGTAAATGGCTTTGCCGTGGGTGGCGGACATGTGCTTCACGTTGTCTGCGACCTCAGCATTGCTGCCGACAATGCCAAGTTCGGGCAGACAGGCCCCAAGGTGGGCAGTTTCGATGCAGGTTTCGGTTCGTCCTACCTGGCACGCATAGTAGGTCAGAAGAAGGCTCGCGAGATATGGTTCCTATGCAAACTCTACACCGCTCAGGAGGCCTTGGAGATGGGACTGGTTAACAAGGTTGTTCCCCATGACCAACTGGAAGACACCACCATCGAATGGTGCCAGCAGATGATGCAGCACTCGCCCATAGCCTTGCGCATGATCAAGCGCGGCCTCAATGCCGAACTGGACGGACAGGCTGGCATACAGGAACTTGCCGGCGACGCCACCATGCTCTACTACTTCTGTGACGAGGCCCAGGAGGGTGGCAAGGCCTTCCTGGAAAAGCGCAAGCCCGAGTGGGGAGACACCTATATACCGTAAGGACATGAACATATCCCTATCTCACCGTACCCTGCATTTCCGCAAACCGGCACGCACCAGCCGTGGCGAGTACCTGACACACGATGCCATCATCATCACCATCAGGGATGAAGAGGGCAAGCGCATAGGACTGGGCGAGTGCGCACCCTTGCCCGACCTCAGTTCCGACCGCGATGCCTATACTCGCATGTCCGATGTGGCACGTCTCATAGAACAGGCTTTGGCAAGCGACAACTATGCCGAGACCCTGCGCCCCTACCCTGCCCTGCTCTTCGCACTGGAGTCTGCCATGTACGACTATCAGCAGAACCCTCTGCTATACGATACCCCGTTTGCACGCTCCGAAGTGGGCATTCCCATGAACGGACTGGTGTGGATGGCAGACTACAACGACATGCTCACTCAGGTGAAGCAGAAACTCCGCCAGGGCTTCCGTTGTATAAAACTGAAGATAGGGGCCATTGACTGGAACGAGGAACTCAGACTCATACAAACCATCCGCTCACGCTTTAGCAAGGACACTCTGGAACTCCGCGTTGATGCCAACGGTGCATGGACCGCAGAAGATGCTGAGCAGAAAATAAAGCAACTGGCACAATACGACATACATTCCATAGAGCAGCCCATCGCCCCCTACCAGTGGAAGGAGATGGCACACCTATGCCGTCTGCAAGACGAAGCAAGGGAAAAGGGCGAGAAGCACTTGCCCATTGCATTGGACGAAGAACTGATTGGTGTGAACTCCTTAGAGGAAAAGCGTCTGCTACTGGACACCATCCGTCCGCAATACATTGTCATCAAGCCTACCCTTCACGGTGGCATGACGGGTTCCATGGAATGGGTAAGCGAGGCCAACAAGCGCGGTATAGGTTCGTGGATGACAAGTGCCCTGGAGAGCAACATAGGCCTTCGCAACGTGGCACTGCTGGCCGCCCGTGTCTATGGTCCGCACATCACCTTCCCCCAAGGACTGGGTACTGGTCTTCTGTATACCGACAACATAGAAATGGACTTGGAACTGCATGGTTCCAAAATGTGGCGAGCACAGGTTGAGGAAGTATGACACTGGAGGAGTTTCTTGCCCAATGGAACGATGCCTCGCCCTGCATGGAGGTGCAGACAAGCGGCAGTACAGGTGTGCCCAAGCGTATATATATAGAAAAGGTACGCATGCGTGCAAGCGCACGAATGACGTGTGACTTCCTGGGACTGCACGAAGGCGACACCGCTCTACTATGCATGCCATTGGACTACATCGCTGGCAAGATGATGGTTGTGCGTGCTATTGAACGTGGACTGAACCTGCTCTCCGTAGAACCAAGCAGCCATCCGCTCAGCAGCGCCAACATGGTAGCCATGGGAAATCCGCCCAGCATTGACATTGCCGCAATGGTTCCTCTGCAGGTATGGAACACGCTCCAGGTGCCAGAAGAACGGGAAGCATTGTGCCGCATACGCCACCTCATCATCGGTGGCGGCGCCATCTCGCAAGCGCTCGAACAGGAACTGCGCACACTGCCCATCAACGTGTGGAGCAGTTACGGAATGACCGAGACCCTCAGTCACATAGCACTCAGGCGCATAACCGAGGACTACTACACTCCCCTGCCTGGCATCACACTCAGCCAGGACCAGGATGGTTGCCTCATCATCGATGCACCGCATCTGTGTCCGGAAACGCTATTCACCAACGACATCGCGCACTTTACCGACGACAACCGTTTCCAGATTATCGGCCGCCACGACAACACCATCTGCTCGGGAGGCATAAAGATACAAATAGAGGAAGTGGAAGCATGGCTGCACTCCATAGGGCACGACGATGTGATGGTGACATACAGAGACGACAAGGCATTGGGACAGGCACTGGTCTATCTGACAACTACAGAAATAGACATGGACACTCTGCGCCAAAATGCCGTTAAGAACAGATACTGGCTACCACGACATATAATAAAGGTAACATCACTGCCACTGACTCAAACAGGCAAACCAGACAGGGGCAAGGCCAGAGATATGGCAAAAGGTGGATAGCCCCCCTTATAGGGAATGTAGGCACACGCTTACTCTGGAGAAATCCAACCGTTGCAGAGCCTCGTACGGTATCATGAAGTTCACCATGCCACAATCAAAGAAGCGAAGATGCCAACGGTCTTCCTCCTCTATCTGCAGCAACGAGAGCAAGCCCTCATTTTCATTCTCCCATCCCTCTGTCATGGCCGGTTGACCGAGCAACTTATGGCAGTACTCCGTTTCTTCCGTTTCTTCAAAAGTAACACTTTCTGGCGGGAGCACAGCAGGTTCACCATTTTCCCAGTAAAGTTCGTGTGTGCATAGGGTTGTACTTTTGCAAGAATATATCACCCTGAACGAGTCTGACGACCATTCTCCCATCCCCTCACATCTTGCCTCATCATCGCCAAGGAAATAATCCAGATCTGCAAAGAACCAGAGCATGCCATCGTCAGGCAATTCAGAAAGATGGTCAAGATGCCTTATATCCTCCATCCTTATCTGGCAGATGAATGTAAGATGGTCGCCATCAGAATTGCATGGCCAATCCACATCCTGTGGCAAGTCAGGAAATCCCCACCAATGGCTATGCCCTACCACGAGAGAAGCATCGCACGGTTCTGTGTTAATCTTTATGGCCATAATCTGCAAGTTAAGACTAGTACGAGACTACGTTAGGCGACGGGAAAACTTTTGCCCACTCAATCGAACATTACCCCTGGGTTCATTATGCCGGGAGTGCGCCACTCTATGCCCCTTCTGGCAAGAGCCGCTTTCTTTGCTGTCCAATAAGCAAAGCAGAATCCCATACCACGGGGCAAATCCTTCAGTTCCTCGGCAATTTCCTGTTCTACCTCGTATATAACTTCTTCCCATTGTGGCGAAGCCTGTACAGGGTCACACCTCAGCATGCCCAAGCGATTCCAGGCTTCAATGCCACACGTCTTGAAATTCTTTTCATTTATCCAGCACAAACTATATATATAGTTGTCTATCTCTCTGAAATAGTCTTTGTCGAAATCCTCTGCAATATCCTCGAATGGTCCCTTATAGTCCTCCTGTATATCAAGGTCCAGACACAATCTGTACAACTCACAGTATGACTGGAACAGACGGGGAGTTTCCCTGACACTTATCATATTATTCGTCAGGACATCCCATAACAGGTGTGCCTTGCATGGTGGAGTCATCATACTGTCCCTCCAAGGAGTCAAATCCTTGAGGATATGCATGTACTGCCGCGCAAGAGGTATATTCTTCCAGATATCACCAGCTTCAGTATTCCTCCACAATTGTTTGTTCAGGACAAGGAGTTTATGACTGTTCCACTTGAATACAGACTTCGGCGGGCAACTGCAATGGAACACAAACCTCTCACTCTCCCTGATGTAGATGTTGGGAATAGAGAAATCGGGAGTGCCTATCAACTGCCATTCCCTATTCAGACGGTATGTTTCGCCACGGAAAGTAAAAGACAACTCTTTGGCATCGATGGAGACAACACCCAGCTTGTTTCCCAGGAAATCTCGTTCTTCACCTGCGGCAAGGCTACTCACTGGCACATGTTCGGTATCAACACTCCTGTTGCCTATACCCATGTCCGTTGACGTATAGATTCTTGTCACATTGAAGTATTGCTCCATAAACCTGCCCCTCTTACTTTAAGAACACGAAATACACAGCCATTATCATGCACACGAATGCAGCAAGATGGTTCCAATGGAGTGTTTCGCCACGAAAACTTACTATGGTGTAGATTGTAAAGACAACAAGCGTTATCACCTCCTGGATAATCTTCAGTTGGAATAGGGAGAAAGGACCACCGTTTCCCTTGAAACCATAGTGGTTGGCCGGAATCATGAAACAGTACTCCATCAATGCAAGTCCCCAAGATATGAGGATGATGACATACAGAGGTGTATTACCATGCAGGATGTGCATATCCTGCAACTTCAAATGTCCGTACCATGCAAGAGTCATGAATATATTGGACACGATCAAAAGAATAATAGGAAGAATGTAGTTCATTATAGTTTCTTGATTATTATTTCCTGATATATAATATAAATAAAGTACTATCTGGTCAAGGCAAACTTCATACTCATACCGAAGTCCTGTGTAACGGTAGGATATGCCGAAGACGACAGCAGGGGTTCCGAGCGCTGCAGGTCATAATAGAGTGTCATTGTCACATAGCGGCTCATCGTATAGTCTGCACGGAACGACGCCTTGATAGCCTTGTTGCCTGATGTTGCTTCGGACAGGCCTGTAAGTATATCACGGCGGATGGCATCCTGATTACGGATAGAGAAATCGAAACGAAGCGACAGGGCATGGGCAAAGTTATTCCTACCCTTACTCTTTATGTTTTCACGTCCGTCACTTTCGGTATCCTTGGGTTTCAAGGCACTTCGCTTGGCTGTAGAACGCAAAGCCTTCTTGCTGGCACGCTTACTGCCAAAGATACTACTCAATCGGAAATCATTGATTTTGTATCCCCAGCCAAGAACCAAGTCGTTAGAAGCAGTTTCCGTAACCTGTGCACTGGTTATGGACAGGTTCATCACCCTTGTGGTGCGGTATTCTGCCTTCAGAGTCATGTTGTTGTGCAAAGTAAAGTTCAGTCCGATAAGAGGAGCGAAACTCTCGTTGATGCTTACCGTGCTGATATCATAACAACTGCTTGGGACATAGTCTCCTGTTGTCTGACTGCTGATGAAGCCGAGGTCTGTTCCGCTCATGAACTCCATCCATGAAGCATATGAATTATAGGAACCGACAGCATACACGCTCTTGTAGCCATGTGTCACCGTTACACTCTTGAAGTAGTCACGTATCAAGGGCAAGTTGGACAATCCCTTGTAGGTCAGGGTCCAGTTTGGAAGCATCTTTGACAAAGAGGGGAATATGCTCAGTTCCCTTGTCGTGCCACCACCGGTATATGCCGCAAGGAAAGCAGGAATCATGACATCGGAACCGTACATGTTAACCGGCGAGGTATTGCCCTGTGTGGGGTCGCCGCCACTACCCAGATATGTGCGACCCAGGGGATCCTTGCCACCGACATACTGTCCCTCCACACGTTGCTGATAGACTGGCAACATGGAACGGAACTCCTCGAACGTGGGACTGTAGTATCCGTTGGCAGCATTGCCTCTGCCGGCAAAGGCCGAACCGAGGGAAACTATGGTCATATTGAATGAACCAGTCTGGGTGGTAGGCGAGCCCTTGTACATGTACTGTATGCTCTTGGAGCGGTTCATGGTACGGGACATGTTCAGATCAATCTTCATGTCTGTAAACGGCTCGAGGGATGCCTTTATCTGCAAGTCCTCCGTCATGGACGAAGTGGCAGGAGTGGAGAGACTGTCAGCACAAAGCAACCATCCGCGCTCCTTGGCCGTCTCTATATAATCGTCGGAAACAAGGCCAAAGCCAAAATCCACACCAGGTGCAAATCCGTTGGCGCCAGTCATGCGCTGACCCAGCAAATCACCAACCTCAGGAACGAAACCGCCCATGGAAAGGTTATAGGTATTGCGGTAAGATACGGATACGTTTCGAACCATCATGGCCAGTCGTGCACCGGCTTGTAACCACTTGTACCATTTGGCTTCCTCCAACGGTTGCTTGGCAATGACATTGACACGCACCTTGGCAGTATCATGTGCCTTGGTAAGAAGCACTATCTTGTTCTCGTCCAATTTCTTGTATTTAACGTCGTACTCATGTCCTTTGCTATCCTGGATACGGACGATAATGCGCTTGGACTTCTGGTTGTGAGTAATCGTCATGGAACTGTCCGGAGCCAAGACTATCTCTCGGGCGAAACCCTGTGTACGACGCTTGGTATCCTTCTGTGCCGATGCACCCTTGTCATTGGACTGCGTGCCCTTGGGCATGGTACGTGCCAGAATACTGTCCACACTCTCTCCGGTCTTTTTGGATTCCTCTTCCGCCTTCAGACGCGCCTGTTCCAACTTGTCTTTCTCGCGTTGCTCACGTTCCTTTTCACGTTTCTTTTCATTCTTTTTCTTGTTGGCCTCGGACTTGACGTTGGATGCAGAGAATACCCGGTTCACCTCCTTGAGGAAGGGAGATTTATTGTACAGTGTCTCCATTGCCAATTTACCGTTCACGTTGATACTGCGCTGCGTATTTATGGTATGACCCAGATTTGTGCCGTCTTCCAACTCGGCGCCACGACGCCATGAGTATTGGTTGTTGTAACTTCCATCGGCCGTTATCCAGTCAAAGATAGGAATCTTATTGATAGGCAACTTGTATGACATTGTTGTACTCTGGCTGTAGTCCAACGGACGGCCGAAACTTGCCAGACTGAGGTTCACGCTATCCTTCCATGCCTGGAACTCATCAGGATACAGGTCCTTGTTTATAACGACATTGGGTTGCTCCACCTCGGCATGAGTGGCACTCTGGAAAGAGAAATGCAAAGCCTTGAATATGTCCCAACGCAAGGCGAACGAGCGATTCCACAAGTATGTGCTGCTCCATGTAACAGGAAGAGCCTGTGAATTACCCATATCGTTCAGATCGCGCTCCTGCAATTCATAATAAGTGCGTCCCAGGTCCGTATTGAAAGTAATGCTCTGCGGTACAAAGGCAATGTTCTGGTCCTTGATTATCTGAGCCCACTTGCTCTTTGTCTTCCACTTCTTGAACGGTTCCCAGTGCTTCCAGTTCGGCGACCATGAGTATGCCATTGCCGCTTTCCATGACTCGTTGTATTCATAGACAGTCGTTTCCCCTCTGTTCTCGCTTTGTGAACTGGAGTATGAGAACGTAAAGTTAGCAGGATCGTATGGCATGGGGTGCTTCTTGCTGGCTATATTTACCTTGGCACCTGTAATAGAGAAGTTACGGTTGACATTGCTCGTTGTCGTAAGTGAAACGATGGAATCCTCCTCTGCCTTGCTCTGTGCAGCATCAAGGGATTCGGACAGTAACATATCAGTATCAAGAGGATTGTACTTGGGCTTGACTATGTGATTGCTGTAACTATAGTATACTGGTACAGAAACCTTGGCCTTCTCCGGAAGCAGGCGTCCGAGGTCGGCACTGGTAGTAAACTGGTACTGGTAATCATCCTTGTCGCTACGCTCAGAAACAGTCTGCTCTATACCTCCGAAACCTGCAGTAACAATCTTTCCGGAAGCAGAGAAGGAACCAATGTCGGAAAGCTGTATGTTTAAGTTACCCTGTGCTGCCCAACCGCCTTCGTTCGTAAATTCCTGCAAGCGGAGTTCATTCACCCATACCTCCACGCTACGATTGGCATCGGCATGGTTACGTACACCTATCATAATGGTCTTCACCTCACCAAGCGAAGGATTACCTATGACGGCAATGCGGTTGCTGGGTTTCTCTGGGTCGTAGCCCGTATAGAGCTGACTATACGACACTCCGTTCTTGTTACGCTGGCGTTTCAGGTCCACAAGCATATCCAAGTTAAAGTCGAACATGTTTGCCTCGGGCCACACCAGCACACGGTCTTCGTACGAGTTATTGCTGTACTTGCCATCGACTCTGATGGGCGTAAGTTCCAGGGGTATTTCGTATTCGTAGTAATTGTTGCGATAGTCAGAGCCAAGTCGCAGGAAAACGCTCATCTGTCCGCTCTGCAAGGGAGTTGCGTCAGGATCGGTGGCTTCCAACTGGTTGGCATGGGCAAAGAGCTGCAGATGCTTGTACTTGCGCATGTCGTACTTCACATTCTTGTAGACGGCACGGGCATCATTGGGGCCAAGGTTCTTCACTGTAAGAGCCAGGGCCTGCTCATTGCTCTCCATAAGCGTTCCACTGGCCGCATCCGTCACACGGGATATGCCAGGAGGAACCACATAATTAACCGGCACGCGATCATTGTTCTCCTCAATGTTCACGGCAGTAATGACAAAGTCCGTATTGGCACTGGTAGCAACATTGCCGGCATACAATGTATTCTCGTATGTACGCCAATCACCATGTACAAGGTCCAACGTACCGAAGCGCAAAATTACCTCATCAGTGAAGTTGGTCATGAACATACGCATGAAACGGATATTGGAAAAGTCCGTTATACCACCCACGCTTTCACGGTCGGAATCCTGCAAGGGGATGCGGATAAGATACCAGTCTATCTTCTCTATTTCGCCGTTGCGCAGTGTAACGGTGGCCGTACGGGTATCCGAAACATACTTGCCTCCGGGACGAAGATTCTCGGGAGTTATGGGCAGATGATACTGCCAGTACTTCTCGCTTTCGCCCAAAGTGTAGTCGGTGTTTATATCTTCGATATCCGGAGTGTTCTTCCAAGCGGTCTCATAGTCCTCGGGAGAATTCTGGCTGTCTGGCGAGTTTCCCTGTGGCATATTGATACGCTTGTAACGCTTCAATACGGGAACCTTATCCAGGTCATAGTCCGATCCACGGAAATAGTGATAGTTATCGTTAGCAGGGTCGGAAAGCAGCGGCAGGCGGACGGTATCAGGCAGGTTCGACAGAGAACCGGCGTTAAGTTCATTCCAGAATGCCATGTAGGGGCCATAGGCCTGTTCCTGAGCATCATTCAGGCCATTCAAGCCCAAGTCCTGCTTTTCGCGGGAACCGGCCTCGTTGTTGAAGGCATATGTTATGCTGTTGGTTCTGGGAACATAGCCCCATGCCGTTTCTTCGATATAGCCCATATTGCCGTCTATAGGCAAACCGCTCTCGTATGCCTTCTTGCCGTCCTTCAGAATGTCCTCGCTAATTTCACCAAGATTGAAATACAGGTCACCGCCAAGTTTTGTCTTCGTAGTTCCGTCCCTCTTTTCGTAAAAGAAGGGGTCCATGAGCCAGAACTCGATATACTCGATATTCTGTGCCTCAAAGTCGGTATTGTCCATCTTGCGCATCATGCCGCCCCAACGGGTTTCCGGATTAAGCAGATTACCCTGTGCATCCACCTCGGTTGTCAGGTTGTAGGGACCACGTTCCTGCGGATAGAAGGCCATATTCATGACGTTCAGCGTGGAATTGCTGTTGTACGAGGTCTGGGACTTATTAGGGTACAGTTCCAGTTCATAGACAGCACGGACATAGTGATTGGACAGCTGGTTCAAATCGCTTTTGATATGACTGGGGGTCAGCGTTGAACTGCGGTTAGTGAAAATGGGATCCACACAATACCATGCCAGCAAGGCACGGTTGTATCCGTAGGCCACATCGTTTGTCAGGCGGCTCTCATCAAAACGTCCTACAATCATGCTGTTCTTTGAAGGACTGGGTACCGAGGCTATCTGCCAATATGTGGGCTGGATAAGAGAAGTCTTTCGTTTCGTATCCTCGAAGTCGTCCAGGTATGATGCTCCGCCCTGGGCTGTACTGCTTTGCCCGGCTATCAACTGTGCCACTTGGGCATCAAAACTTATCTGGCTGGGTTGTGTCGCATTGATAAAGGGGATGGCGTCTATCAAGTTGGTAAGCCACTGCGCCTTATGCTTCCACGACAGATGCATGCCCCACAGGATATTGTTCAGGGCCTCGCTGCCCATACTCACCTTGGTGGTCAAGGGCTGTTCCGTAAGATACTGGAAAGTACCGCCTATGGTCAGGTTCTTGTTCACCTCATAGTCGGCATTGACTCCCACAAAGGTCTTGCGCTGCATACCATAGGTATCGTTGCTTTCCACCGAAGCGCTGATGGGAGTGCCGGCATCTATGATACCCTGGTTGATGATGGTAACACGACCATTGTTATAGTCCACGATATAGTCTGTATTCTCAACAAGAGTAACACCTCCGGCAGTAACCACAACAGAACCTGGCGCTATATTGTATGCACCAAGGTCTATTTCATTTGCGGCAGATCCCTTGTACTGACCGGTAAGCACGAACTTGTTCTTTTCTGCCATCTGCTTGGCCGCCGTCTTGGTCGTGTCGTAAAGTTCCTGGAAGACATACTTGTCGGCCATTTCCTTTCCTCCGAGTGCCTCTATCCATTGGCGCAGGTGCTGGCCAAACGGTTCGGCCACGGGAAAGATAATGCGCCCCTTGTATACGGTATAGCCTTCGATAAAGTCAAACTGTCCGTTAGGCTGCGGCTTGTTATTGGCATCCAGGCGGTCCAGATTCATTGCACGGAGCAAGATGGTTCCCTTCAGTTTCTCTTCAGGCAAGTAATTGAGATACACGCCACTGGAATCTGACTGGAACTTGATGTCCAGGCGGAACTTTTCCTTCTGCAGCGTGCCTGCACCAAGAGAATAGACATTGCGCATCATCAGTTTCCATGTAGGCAGCGACGGACTGCTTGTGCTTCCCTTCAGCATCTTCACCATAAGTGCCTGGTCGTTGCTGGCAAGGTCACTGGAGAACTCGCCCACCTGATAGGTCTGTGCGCCATAGGTGTATTCGTAGGCTACAGCCAGGATGTCGTCTGGCTGCAGAGCAGTGTTCAGTGTCAGTGTACCCAGTTCTGCGTTCAAATGATACTCGCTGGAAGAAAGCAACTTGGCCGATTGCAGCTTGTCATAGTCAAACGAACCCTGCAAGCCATACTCTCCATCAAGCGCGCTGCCCACCCGGCTGATATCGCGTACGGCAGGATTCTCCAACAGAGTAGTGTATTCGTTATTGGCGCGGTTATGGGGCACCGTCCCACCTGTCCCCTGCCACGGCCCACGTATGTTCTGCGGCTCGCCAATATCTGTAAGTGCAATGATATTTCTGGTGTTGGTCGTAGTACCGGTCTTGTTCGTTACCCACACCTCTATGCGTTTAATAGTCACGCCACTGGCTATAGTGGGCAGTGTACGCATGTTCTTGTCATAGGTGTCACGGAAATGATGTGCCAGGTAAAAATGGCGGTTTTCCTCGTAGTCGGTCACCTCTATCTCGTAGGATGTGGTATTGGATCCTCCGCTACCGGACACACTCTTGCTGGCCGACTTTTTCTGTCCAAATACGGTCTGCAGCTTCAACTTGCCGAACTGCACATCAGTGCGCAAGCCGAACAGGCTGCTTATGCCAGGTACAAGGCTCATATTGGATGGCATGGACACGTTGCCGGCTTCCACCAACTTGATAATCTCATCCTCCTTGCCGTCGTACTTGAGTTTCAGGTTCTGCGCATCGTAATCAAATGTTGCATCGGAGTTGTAGTTCAGATTCAGGTTCACCTTGTCGCCAACCTTGGCATTGACCGTCAGGTTTATCTTCATGTCAAAGTCCAGTCCAAACGAACTCCTGCGACTGGCAGCAAGCGTGGGGTTGTCCGTAGATTTCAGATTGCCGCCTATCTTCAGTTCTGCAGAACCCTGCGTCTTTATCTGCACACCACCAGGGCCGAAAATCTTTTCTGCTGGTCCGAGCGAAAAACGCATGTCTGTGAAGTCAAACTTGTTCTTGCCCTGGGTCTGGAGCAGTTCCTGGTTACGCTGTCTGTAATACTGCGCCATACTTTGCCGCAGGCTCCAGTTCATGTACTCGTCCAATGTCATTACCACCGGAGGGGTAAGGTAACGGCTTACTGTTGTGAGATTCAACCCATTCTCGTTAGCAGGCAGAAAACTTCCCAGCTTCACGTTTGTAGCATGCTTGTCGTTGCTATCCTTGGAAGAAGAGGATTTTGCCGGAGCCTTTTCCTTCTGGTTCTTGGAATCATTTCCTTTGTCATCGGCAGCGGAAAGGGTGGTTCCTATGTGATAGGTTCCGCTCTTCTCATCATACGACACCTCGCTCTTCAGGTTGTCGGGATTCTCCAGGTCTGTGGAACGGTACTTGACGTCGTCTGTTGTTTCCGTGGAAGTTCGACGAACGGAATAGCGCGGTTTCTTGGACTTTGAGGTGTCTGCCACAGCATCCTTACCCCTGTTCACATTCCCTTGTGCATGAGCGCGCGTAATAAAAAAAGGTACGCAATCGGGCACAAAAATCCTGGTGACAGGAAGTAAGGTCCCCATCACCAGAGCGAGCAATATGAATCTCAGTCGTTTCTCCACGCTAATAAAACGAGGCGTATACCCGATTTATTGTACATTAGAGCATTTTTAACGCCAATTTTATAACCTTTTCCACAGGAGCAGAAGGTTCGTCCGCAAGAATCTTATTCACCACCTTTGAAGTTGGAGCCGGACTGAATCCTAACATTGTCAGTGCCTGTATGGCCTCGTCGGCAACCTCGCTGTTCAGTACTACCGAACCTCTGCCGGCAGATTGTCCACCTGTTACCGATGCATCTGCCGCCAGCGCCATAATCTTATCGCCCAAATCCACGATAATGCGTTGGGCTGCCTTCGGGCCTATGCCCTTGACCTGTGTAAGCATCTTTGCATTACCGGATGATATGATGCTGCACAATTCCTGCGGGGTAAGTGCAGACAGAATCATGCGTGCCGTATTGGCACCAATACCGCTTACAGTGATTAGCAGCAGGAACACCTCACGTTCCACCTTGGAAGAGAATCCCCACAACTGATATGCATCCTCACGTATGGATTCGTAAATCCACAGTTTCACATCCTCCTTGCCCTGGATGGCTGCATAGGTGTTCAGGGTTATATTCACACCATAGCCTACTCCCATACAATCCACGGTGGCCATCGTAGGCTCCAAATCGGCCAATTTGCCTCTTAAATACTCTATCATATCGTCTTTATTTGAACGCAAATATACAACAAAATGCTTAAATCCCTTGCTACTCTCGGTCAAAAGCACTACATTTGCTCAGTTTTGTATAAAAAGTGCAATAGATTTAGAAATACATGAAACTTAGCATTGTAGTGCTTGCCAAGCAAGTACCTGATACCCGAAATGTGGGCCCCGACGCCATGACTCCCGAGGGCACGGTAAACCGCAGCGCATTACCGGCTATTTTCAATCCAGAGGACCTGAATGCGTTGGAGCAGGCTCTCAGGCTAAAGGACCAGAATCCCGGAACTAAAGTAACCGTAATCACCATGGGCCCCGGACGTGCGGCCGAGGTTATACGTGAAGCCATGTATCGTGGTGCCGACAACGGCTATTTGCTCACCGACCGTGCTTTTGCCGGTGCCGACACACTGGCCACAAGTTACGCCCTGTCTGCGGCTATCAAGCAAGTAGCACCAGATGCAGACCTCATCATCAGCGGCTGCCAGGCTATTGACGGAGACACGGCACAAGTGGGACCGCAAGTAGCAGAAAAACTGAATCTGAACCAGATAACCTACATTGAGGAGATTCTTTCCTGTCAGAATGGCCTCATCAGGGTCAAGCGTCATATCGACGGCGGTGTAGAAACTGTGGAGAGCGCCCTGCCCTGCGTGCTGACCGTAAACGGCAGCGCAGCACCTTGCCGTCCCCGCAATGTGAGACTGGTGATGAAATACAAACGTGCCATGGCTCCCATGGAACTGGAACAGGGTACTGGCTACTGCGATCAGCCATACGCCTCGGAATACGAAAAGAAAAACTACCTGAAGCTGGGGCAGCTGAACTGCGCCGACATAGACGCTGATCTCAACCAGTGCGGCCTTGCCGGTTCTCCCACCAAGGTGAAAAGCGTTGAGAATATCGTATTCAAGGCCAAGGAGAACAAGGTACTGACAGGAAGCGACGAGGACATCAACTCCCTTGTCAAGGAACTTCTTGCAAGTCACACCATAGGATAAGATTAAGGAGGAAACAAGAATATGAACAATGTATTCGTATACTGCGAGATAGAAAACACCCAGGTTGCCGAAATAAGCCAGGAACTGCTTACTAAGGGACGCAAACTGGCCAACACTCTGGGTGTACAGCTCGAAGCCGTTGCCGTGGGGCACAGCATCACGGGCAAGGTGGAAGAGCAGATCCTGCCTTACGGTGTGGACCGTCTGCACATTTTTGACGCAGAGGGGCTCAGTCCATACACCAGCAGACCACATACTGCCGTGTTGGTAAATCTGTTCCGCCAGGAACAACCACAGATATGCCTGATGGGCGCCGACGTGGTGGGCCGTGACCTGAGTCCCCGTGTGAGCAGTGCGCTGCATAGCGGACTGACCGCCGACTGTACTGCCTTGGAAATAGGTCCCCACGACGACAAAAAACTGGGCAAGCACTACGACAACCTGCTATATCAGATCCGTCCTGCCTTCGGCGGCAACATCGTGGCAACCATTATCAACCCCGAGAACCGACCCCAGATGGCAACAGTACGCTCCGGTGTAATGAAGGCGGAAATACTTGATCCCAGCTACAAGGGAGAGGTCATAATCCAGGACGTTGCCAAATTCGTGCCAGAGACAGAGTACGTAACCAGGGTTCTGGACCGCCATGTTGAAGCGGCAAAGAACAACCTGAAGGGTGCTTCCATCATCGTGGCAGGAGGCTATGGTGTAGGTTCAAAGGAAGGATTTGACCAACTCTACAAACTGGCCCGGCTCCTGCATGCCGAGGTGGGTGCCAGCCGTGCCGCAGTAGATGCCGGATTCTGTGACCGCGACAGGCAGATAGGCCAGACAGGCGTTACCGTACGCCCCAAAATTTACATCGCATGCGGCATAAGCGGTGCCATCCAGCATGTGGCAGGCATGAAGGAGAGCGGCATTGTCATCAGTATCAATCCTGACGAGAATGCTCCCATCAACCAGATTGCCGACTATGTGATAAACGCCACCGTGGAAGAGGTGGTTCCCAAACTGATTAAGTATTACAAGGAGAACAGCAAATAAGAACTATGGCAAACTTTTATAGCGATATACCGGAAATCAAGTTTGAACTTGAGAACAGTCCGCTCATGCAACGCATAGTGGAACTGAAGGAATTGGACTTTGCAGACAAGGACGTGCACGACTATGCTCCCCAGAACTATGCCGATGCCATTGACTCCTACAACCGTCTGCTGGACATCGTGGGCGACATCATGGGCAACGTAGTAGCCCCCAATGCTGAAAGCGTGGATGCAGAAGGTGCTCATCACGAAAACGGACGTGTGCGCTATGCATCCAAGACCTACGAAAACCTGCAAGCCGTAAATCAGGCTGGCCTGAACGGCATGACTATGCCTCGCCGCTATGGCGGCCTCAACCTGCCCGTTACCGTCTATACTGCCGCTAACGAGATGGTGGCCCGTGCCGATGCCGGTTTCCAGAACATCTGGTCCTTGCAGGATTGCATAGAAACGCTGTATTGCTTCGGCACAGAGGAGCAGCGCAAGAAATACATTCCCCGTGTGTGTGCCGGCGAGACAATGTCCATGGACCTCACTGAGCCGGATGCCGGCAGCGACCTGCAAAGCGTCATGCTCAAGGCCACCTACGACGAGGAGAACGATTGCTGGCGCCTGAACGGTTCCAAGCGCTTCATCACCAATGGTGATAGCGACATACACCTGGTACTGGCACGAAGCGAGGCAGGCACCCGTGACGGCCGTGGCCTGTCCATGTTCATCTACGACAAGCGCGATGGCGGTGTGGATGTGCGCCGCATAGAGAACAAGATGGGCATACATGGTTCTCCAACATGCGAACTGGTCTACAGGAACGCCAAGTGCGAACTATGCGGCAACCGCAAGATGGGTCTTATCAAGTACGTGATGTCGCTAATGAACGGTGCCCGCCTGGGTATCGCCGCACAGAGCGTGGGTCTCAGCCAGGCTGCCTACGAGGAGGCCATTGCCTATGCCCGCGACCGGCGTCAGTTTGGCAAGGCTATCATAGAGTTCCCTGCCGTGGCAGAGATGATCTCCAATATCAAGGCCCGTTTGGATGCCAGCCGCGCCATGCTCTACCAGACAGCCCGCTACGTGGACATCTACAAGAAACTGGAGGATATTTCCCGTGAACGCAAGCTCACTCCCGAAGAGCGTCAGGAATTAAAGGAATATTCCCGTCTGGCCGATGCGTTCACTCCCCTGGCCAAGGGTATGAATTCCGAGTATGCCAACCAGAATGCATATGACAGCATACAGGTGCATGGCGGCAGCGGTTTCATGCTGGAGTATGCTTGTCAGCGTATCTTCCGCGATGCCCGTATTGCCACCATCTACGAAGGTACCACCCAGCTGCAAACCGTTGCTGCCATACGATATGTTACCAATGGCTTGTATGCCAGCGTTATCCAGGAAATGGAGCAACAGGCGATGATGGCAGGCCTGGAAGGCGACAGCACCTTGCGCAGGCTGAAGGAAATGGCAAGCAAGTTCAATGCCTGTACTGCTGCCGTAAAGGAGTCTGGCGACCAGGACTTCCACGACCTCTGCGCACGACATCTCTATGACATGGCCGGCAATATTATCATGTGCCACCTGCTCCTGCAGAACGCACTGAAGGCACCCGAACTCTTTGGCCGCAGCCTGCAAGTGTATGCCAACATTGCCGATGCCGAGGTGGAAAAGCAATTCAACTGGATTCGCAAGATGACACCGGAGAAAGCGGACATTTACCGTCAAGCATAAATAAGCCACGACATATACACAGACCCCGGATATGCGCAGATTGCATATCCGGGGTTATTTCATTTATATGCGACACACGGAAAATCAAAATCCTGCCCTCTCGAGGAGCTGGATGAAAGAACCGGGAACTCTCGGGTCGGTCCTCGGGAAGACCAAGGCGAAAGAACCGGGAACTCTCAGGCGGGTCCTCGGGAATACCATTTTGCGACGTCATGAAGGGCTATTAAGACGTATGCTGCCAACAAATGCCCAAATGCCCGGAAACTACATCTCGTAGTTATCCAGAAGCATTGTTTCTCCGTCCCATACGGCATAGGTGTACTTCCTTATCCATTCGCCAAGGATGAGCAGACGTGCCTGGCGGGACAGCATGAGGTCAAGTTCTATATGCCGGTGGCCAAAAATAAAAAAGGATGTGGCGGGGTGGTCATGCAGATACTGCTTGGAGAATATGACAAGGGGCTCGTTGGCCTCGCCCTGGAAGGGTTCTTCCGTTTCTATGTTGCGTGAAAGGACATCGCCCAGAGCATTGCTTACCTCTCCGTTTTCGGAAACAAAAAGTGTATCGCCGTTCTCTGCCACGGCATTCCTGCTGTGCTTCAGGCGGCTGGACTTGGCCCAACGCAGGCCAAACTCCATACCCCAGTCGGCAGGAAAGATGTTACGGAAAAGCCATTGGCAAGTGCGGGAATGGAAAATGGCTCGTATGAAACGGAATCCACGGCTTGGATCGCCCAAACCATCGCCATGTCCCACATAAGCGGCAATGGGGCTGCCGCAGAGGGAGGGCAAGGATATTTCCATGGGGGCGCTATGCAGGACAACGCCACACTCCTCGCTCATATAGCTGAAGGCCCACATGTCGTGGTTGCCTGTAAAAAAATGTACCTCTATGCCCTCGTCGACAAGTTCCGACAGCTTACCCAGAAATCGGGTGTAGCCCTTGGGCACAAGATTGTGGTACTCGAACCAGAAATCAAAGATATCGCCCAGCAGATACAGGGCAGAGGCGTCCTGGCGAATGGAGTCGAGGAAACGGCACAGCCTTTTCTCACGCTCACGGTTGTCAGCCGAAGCACGGCTGCCCAGATGGGCATCGCTGAGGAAATAGATCTTCTTCATTTCAAAGGTTCCTTTATAATATTTATGTAATGTATACCCTACAGGAAACCAAGTTCCATCTTGGCCTCCTCGGTCATCATGTCCTTGGTCCATTCAGGTTCGAACACCAGGTTCACGTCCACACGTTGCAGACCGCCGATACACTCCAGTTTCTGACGCACGTCCTCCACGATGAAGTCTGCGGCAGGGCAATTGGGGGCTGTCAGGGTCATATCCACCTCCAATGTCTTGTTGTCGTCCTTCACCTCTATACGGTAGATAAGGCCAAGGTCGTAGACGTTGACGGGGATTTCCGGATCGAAAACCGTCTTTAGCAGTTCCACTGCTCTTTCCTCTATGGACAAGGTCTCTTGCATGTTATTGCTATCCATTGTGTTTTGTATTGTTTTATTTTAGGCAGGCATCTTGCAGGGCGGTGGCCGGAGTCCTCGGAATACTCTGAGTCCTCTGAGTCCTCTGAATGTTCTGAATATTAACTTTCCAGCTCATCCGCTCACCACTCATCCGCTCACCGTTAACCGCTTACCCGTTCATCCTACCCTCGTCGGCATAGGAATAGTAAGTATCGTCTCCAAGTATGATATGGTCAAGCAGGCGGAGTGCCATGGTTTGGCAGGATTTTTGCAGGCGCATTGTCAGGTCGTCATCCTGACGGCTTGGCCTGGGATTGCCACTTGGATGATTGTGAGCAAGGATTAGATTGGGTGCCCCTGCTATGAGGGCATGGCGAAGGGCCAAACGTATATCCACGGTAGATTCCGATATACCGCCTCGGCCTACTAAATGATGCCCCATAAACTGGTTCTTCACATCCAGCAGAAGCAGATGGCACTCCTCATGCGGAATGTCGCCTATCTTGGCGCGGAAGAAGTCGTAGGCATCCGAGGAAGAGCCAAACTTTGCCTTGGGACCCTTCGTCTCAAGGAGCAGGCGCTTGCCCAGTTCCATTGCCGCCTGTATGGTCACGGCCTTGGCCGGACCTATGCCGTTGTACTCTTCCAGTTCCTGACGGGATAGTGTGCCAAGGGCACGCAGGCTATCACCGTGTTCGCTTAGGATCAGGCGCATAAGGTCCACACTGGTAACCTCCGGTGTACCGCTGCCGATAAGTATGGCCAGGAGTTCGGCATTGCTCACCGCCTCGGGGCCCAGAGCCATGAAACGCTCGCGCGGTCTTTCGTCGTTTGACCAGTCCTTAATCTTCATATCGCCTTTATTCCTTTCTATGCAAATGGGGGCTACTGGTAGAAATTGTCCTTGAAGGCCTGCAGTTCCTCATTGCGTCCACATACGCAACGCAGCCACCATGCACGGATGAAACCTGTACCGTAGCCCATCAGTTGGATAAATGACGCTCCGATGCTGAGCCATGCCACCTTGCAGGACTTGTTCTCCATCAGCGAATCAAAGAATATCAGCAGGGAATAGAGTGCTACAGGGACGAGGGAGCACACCATGGCAGCACAGCCCAGGAGCACACCCACCTGAAGCATGTGCCCGTCGGCACCCGTACCGGACACCGCACACATACCGTACAGATTAGTTCCTGCAAGCACAAGTCCTGCGAGGAAAAGCAATGCCAGACACACCATACCCAAGGTAAACAAGGCGGGCAAAAGGTGTACAAGCTTCATGCTTCCAGGATGACGCTTCATCAGGTTGATACGCGCGATACCGCTATTATGCACCTGCTTGAAAAACTTCTTCATGTCGGTGCGGCGCTTGTGCCAAACCCATGCCTCCGGGAACAGGCGGCAGGAGGCTCCGCTCTTGAAGATGCGGATACTGAAGTCTATGTCCTCTCCAAAGCGCATGGCAGAAAAACCGCCCAAGCGCTGATAGAGTTCGGCACGGATGCCCATGTTGAAGGAGCGCGGGTAGAACTTGTCCAGCTTCTTCTTGCCGCCACGTATGCCTCCCGTGGTAAAGAAGGAGGTCATGGAGTAGTTTATGGCCTTCTGCACGGGAGTAAAACTCTCGTGCGCACGGTCAGGGCCTCCGAAAGCATCGCATGGCTTGCGCTTGAGTTCATCGTCCACAGCCTGCAAATAACCCGGAGGCAGTACGCAATCGCTGTCCAGGACTATGAGGTATTCACCTTGCGAGCGCTCGGCACCATAATTGCGTGACTGGCCAGGACCGCTGTTTTCCTTTTGGAAATAACGCAATGCCAGCCTGGAGGCGTGCTCGTTGACAACATTCAGGCAAGGCGTTGTGGAGCCGTCTTCGACTACCACCACCTCGAAATCCTTCAGCGTCTGCACCTCCAGGCTGGCAAGCAACTCGTCTACCTCGTCGGGACGATTGTAGACGGGAATTATGAGGGAGTATTTCATGTCTCTAAGGGTCATTTCAAGCACCTTCTCTCGCCATGCCATAGTCCAACCCGTTTGGTTCTGGGCATATGGCTTATAGAAAAGGTTCAAGATCTCTCTCCCGTCCTTTTGCTCCGAACCGCCGGGTTCGGAGCATGTGCAAGGATGGTTAGTTGTTATGCCTTAACGCGGCCCAGGTAACTACCGTCGCGAGTATCAACCTCTACGATCTCACCCTCGTTGATGAACAGGGGCACACGGATATCGGCACCAGTCTCCAACTTTGCGGGCTTCAAGGTATTGGTAGCGGTATCACCCTTCAGGCCGGGCTCTGTCCACTCGATGGCCAGATGAACCTTTGCAGGCAACTCTGCATAGAGGATGGTCTCAGTGCTTGCGTCGGTAACGACCTCCACATTCTGGCCTTCCTTCATGTACTTCACACCAGTAATCTGGTCAGCAGGAATATTTACCTGCTCGTAGGTCTCGTTATTCATGAACACGAAATCCTCGCCCTCGGCATACAGATACTGGTAGGGACGACGCTCTACGCGCACATCCTCCAACTTTTCACCGATGTTGAAGCGACGCTCCAATACGCCACCGTTCACTACGTCCTTCAGAGTTACGCTCATGATGGTGTTACCCTTACCGGGCTTGCGGTGCAGGAAGTCGATACAGAAATACAGCTTGCCATCCATACGGATGCAAGTACCCTTCTTAATGTCTTGTGAGTTAATCATATATTTGTCTTTTAATTATTATGGTTGTCTCGCTTTGGGAATAATGATACGCCGTACCAATATTTCACGTGCAAAGGTACAACTTTTTAAGTAAAAAACAACAAAAAAGGGCATAAAGGTTTGGCAGTTTACAAAAAAGTATGTAATTTTGCACCCCGAAACCCATTGTGTGGAAACATATATAACAAAACATAGCTATGAAAAGAACATTCCAACCCTCTAACCGCCGCCGTGCTAACAAGCATGGTTTCCGTCAGAGAATGACCACTGCCAATGGTCGTCGTGTATTGGCAAGCCGCCGCGCCAAGGGTCGCAAGAAGCTGACCGTTTCTGACGAGAAGCATGGCAAGTAAGCAAAAATTGCTTTGACATAAGAGAAGAAGTAAGGTTTTCCTTGCTTCTTCTTCTTTTTTTACCCGTTTGGTTTGGATAATACGGCACTAATTCGTATTTTTGCGTAGGAAACAAGAACAAACCATACCCCTACATGAATTTATTGAAAAGGATTTTCAGTCGCGTTGTCTTGCTAAATCTCCTTGGCATGCTCCTTTTCGTGGTGCTGGCTATTGTCGGCGCCTGGTATGCCACGATGACATATACACGCCACGGCGAGATTATCAAGGTGCCAGACCTGACAAGGATGCACCATTCCGATGCCAAACTCCTGCTGGAACAGCATGAACTTACAGCCATAGTATCCGACTCGGGCTACAACAGGAACCTTGCCGTGGGCAGCGTGCTGATGCAGACTCCGCAGGCAGGCACAGAGGTAAAGAGCGGAAGAAAGGTTTACCTGACAATAAACGCAGGAAGCGCCCCCACCCTAACGATGCCCGACATCGCTGACAATTGCGATGTGTACGAGGCTGAGATAAGGCTGCGTACCATGGGATTCAAGATAGGCCCCAAGGAATACGTGAAGGGCGACAAGGACTGGGTTGTTGGAGTAAAGTGCCGAGGCCGTCTGGTGAATGCCGGCGAAAAGGTACCGGCCGAAGCGCCCATTGTGCTCATGGTTGGCAACGACCTGACGGAGGACGAAAAATGGATCGAGGACAGTCTGAATGCCACAGGAGGCGAGGAGACGGAATACGAATTTGAACCTGAGACGGAATGGTAAGCAAAAACAAGTATTTCGAAGAGCAGGAAGAGCAGAAAAACTTGGACGGTCTGGGAAACCTGGGGAACCAGGAAGAGTTGGAAAAGCTGGAAGGCCAGGGAAACCTGAAAGAGCTGGAAGAACTGGAAGACTTGGAAGATCTCGGTGACGAGGAAGGCCAGACGGAACTCTACGAGCACCGCCGTGTGGTGGCGGATAGCGGACAGAACTCCGTCCGCGTGGACAAGTTCCTTATGGACCATCTGCGCGATACCAGCCGCAACCGCATACAGAAGGCTGCCGAGGCCGGATACATCATGGCCAACGGCAAACCGGTAAAGAGCAACTACAAAGTAAAGGCCGGCGATGTCATCACTCTGATGCTTGACCGTCCAAAGCGTGATTGGGAGATAATACCCGAAGACATTCCCTTGGACGTGGTGTACGAGGACGACCAGATTCTGCTCATCAACAAGCCGGCTGGCATGGTAGTACATCCCGGATGCGGCAACTTCAGCGGCACCTTAGTAAATGCCCTGGCATGGCATCTGAAGGACGATCCACGATACGACCCCAACGACCCCGAAGTTGGATTGGTGCACCGAATAGACAAGGACACAAGTGGCCTTCTGGTAGTAGCAAAGACACCCGAGGCAAAGACCTCGCTATGCAAGCAGTTCTTCTACCACACTACACGCCGACTTTACAACGCTCTTGTATGGGGACCGTTCGGACAAGACGAAGGAACCATCACTGGCAATATCGGCCGTGACCCCAAGGACCGTCTGCGCATGGCAGTCTTCCCCGAGGGAAGCGACACGGGCAAGCATGCCGTAACCCATTGGCGCGTACTCGAGCGCTTCGGTCCCGTAACACTGGTGGAATGCCGTCTGGAAACGGGGCGCACACATCAGATTCGTGCCCACATGAAGCATACAGGACATCCGCTATTTGCCGACGAGCGCTACGGAGGCGATCAGATTCTGCGTGGCGAACAGACCGCGTCCTACAAGGCATTCATACGCAATTGCATGGAACTCTGCCCACGGCAGGCCCTACATGCCAAGACCCTGGGGTTCCAGCACCCCGTCACAGGCGAGGAGATGGATTTCCAAAGCGAACTGGCACACGACATGCAGGCGCTGATAGAAAAGTGGAGGAAGAAAGCGGTAAGCGATGAGCGGTTTCCCGAGAACTCAGATTATTCAGAACATTCCGATTACTCCGATTATTCCGAATACTCCTATTACTACTGACAACAAAAGACACAATACATAAATGAAAACAATCGCAATCATCTGTGGCGGTGACAGTTCCGAGCATGACGTAAGCATGCGCAGTGCCACCGGTATAGAATCATTCATAGACAAGGACAGGTACATTGTTTATAAGGTAGAACTCATGTCTGGCCTCTGGGAGGCAATCTTGCCCGACGGAAACCGTAGCCAGGTGGACCGCAACGACTTTACCTTCCTGAACGAGAAAGGAGAGACAGTACGTCCCGACTTCTGCTACATAACCATACACGGCGCACCTGGCGAGAACGGCGTGCTGCAAGGCTACTTCGACCTCATAGGCATGCCCTACTCCACAAGCGGAGTACTGGTGGAAGCCCTTACCTTCGACAAATTTGTGCTGAACAACTATATGCGCTCCTTGGGCGTAAGCGTGGCAGACAGCCTCATCGTACGCATAGGCCAGGAGAACGAGGTTAGCGACGAGGACATCCTTGACCGCATCGGCCTGCCCTGTTTCGTGAAGCCTGCACGCGGAGGCAGTTCCTTCGGCACCACCAAGGTAAAGACCGCCGAGGCTCTGCGTCCTGCCATAGAACTGGCACTGAAGGAGGGCGAAGACGTGATGGTGGAGGCCTTCATGGGCGGTACGGAGATAACATGCGGTTGCTACAAGACACGCACCTCCAGCCATGTCCTGCCCATCACCGAGGTGGTAACCGCCAACGAATTCTTTGACTACGACGCCAAGTACAACGGACAGGTGGAAGAAATCACTCCGGCACGCATTTCCGACCGCTTGACACAACGTGTACAGACACTCACCTCCACCATCTACGACATCCTCGGATGCTATGGCATCATACGCATTGACTACATCATCACCGAGGGCGAGAAGATAAACCTCCTGGAGATAAACACCACCCCGGGCATGACCACCACCAGTTTCATACCCCAGCAGATACGTGCGGCAGGACTGGACATCAAGGACGTGATGACAGACATCATAGAAGGCAGATAAATGCGACTATAAAATAGAAAGGAACTCCCTTTACCTCTCCAGGGAGAGGAGTGACCACAATCGACAACAATAAACACATACCCCTCCAGCACATCATACTCCCTCCCCTTGCGGGAGGGTCGGGGAGGGGTCCTAACCTTTCATGAAAAACCATGGATATACACGAATTCGATGAGATACGCCCCTATGAGAAGGGTGAGATGAAGGAGGCTTTGAACCAGTTGCTGGACGACCGCCATTTCAACAAGATAATGCAGGGCTTTGCCCCCTGGCTGCCCAAGGGATTGCGCAATGGCTTGTTCCGTCTGATGTTCATAGGAGTGAAGACCCCGCTTGACTTCCAGCTCCGTTTCATGAAGCATGTCGTGCGGTACGTGCTCAGGAAGTATGCACGCGGCTATACCTTCAACCACGACACTATATCTAACCGCGACAACCAGCTGTTCATCTCCAACCACAGGGACATCGTGCTGGACAGTGCCATCCTGGACCTCATGCTTTACGAGGCCGGTTTCCCCACAACATGCGAGATTGCCCTGGGCGACAATATTCTCGTATATCCATGGATAAAGACCCTTGTGCGCATGAACAAGGCCTTCATCGTGCGCCGCAGCCTCAAGGCCAAGATGATGATGGAGAGCAGCATACTGATGAGCCGCTACATGCACTATGCTATCACCAAGAAGAAGGAAAACATCTGGATAGCCCAGCGCGAAGGCCGTGCCAAGGACAGCAGCGACCACACCCAGGAATCCGTGCTGAAGATGCTTGCCTATGGTGGCGAAGGAACAATCGTGGAAAGGCTGAAGGAACTGAACATCGTTCCGCTGACTATCAGTTACGAATACGACCCATGCGACTACCTAAAGGCCCAGGAGTTCCAGCAGAAGCGCGACGACCCTTCGTGGAAGAAGAGCAAGCAGGACGACCTGGACAACATGAAGATAGGCATCTTCGGATTCAAGGGACATGTGCATTACCGTACCGGCACCCCAGTGAACCAATGGATAGACGAACTGAAGGATATGCCCAAGACAGAAATCTTCAAGGAGATAGCACAACGCCTGGACAAGGCAATACACTCCGGCTATATGCTCTATCCCGGCAACTTCATCGCCTACGACGAATTGCACGAGGGACAGCTCTTCAGCAACAGGTACAGCAAGCATGACAAAAAGATATTCGAGGACTACGTCAATGGCCAGATTGCCAAGGTACAGCTTTCCAATCCCGACATACCCTTCCTGCGCGAGCGCATCCTAACCATGTATGCCAATCCCGTGGCAAACAAAATGCAGGCCAAGAAATCATGAACCGCTTTTCGTCAGCACGCAAATACTTCAAGATAACACTCAGGACAATGCTGCTCATTGCGGCATTGTCCCTTGTTTCATGTGAAGAGGATACCGAACCATATCCAAACCTTATTACGAAGTTTGCCGACATCCATACCGGTCCCGACGGCATGTTCACAAGCATGACCACGGACAATGGAGCAAGTTTCTCCATTACCAATACCAACACCAAGCCGCATCATCCCAATGCCACCTACAGGGCACTTATAGGCTTTGTGGCTGAAAGCACAGGGAACCGCCCCAAGGCCACAATCTACACCCTTGAATCGGTACAGGTTCTTGCAGATAGCACCGCCACCCTGCGCCAGGACCCGACAGACATAGAGAGCATGTGGCACGAGGGTCGCTACATTAACATGCAGCTGACCGCCAAGACCCAAGGAGGCAAGCACACCTGGGGCTATGCAATAGATTTTATCGAAGAAGCCGGCAATAATGGAAGGGAACATGCACACTACCATTTGTCACTGCATCACAACCAGGGCAACGACCCTCAGTCCTATTCCGAAGCCCACTACTGTTCCATCATTACCTCCAGGCTGCCTCAGTACCAGAATACCGACACGATTACCGTATCCGTACAGACATTCCAGGGCACCAAGTCATGGAAGTTCCCCAACTAATCCAGGAACTCCAGCCTGGCACAGTGCGCCGTAATGCTTTCCTCGGGAGGGAGTTTCATGTAGTCACCATACATGAGGCGCAGCATGTGGTCGTAATCATGAGGGACGGGAAACTCAATGCCCTCGAACTTTAATGTGCCCAAGGGGAAGATGTCCCTGGCATAGCGTGGGTTGTGATAAGGAATGCCCATACCGCTGGTAATCACTTCCGTGCCCGACATGCGGCATAGCATGCGGAGCACTGGAAAAACGAAGCGGCGGTTGAAGCGGAACCACCTCATCACCTTCCTTATTCCTACCGTATCATCCGTGCATGTGCGCCATATCTTGTACATGTGCCCTACGGTTTTCTCGCTTACCTTATGAATGGCAAGGGGCTGACGCTCCAGGGGGAAGATATCTATGTATATGCCCTGTTCCTTCCACATGCGGTCGTAGTTGTTTCCTTCTGCCAGTAGGGAACGGCGGTCACGAATCTTTGCATAATAGAAGAAGTAGGCGGGATCCGTTTCGTGCGTCTGCAGGGCCATGGTCTGGGGCAGTTCGTCGGGCAAGACCTTCATCAGCCGGTCATAGTCCTCACGCATCATCTCTATGTCCAGGTCATCGTCCCATGGGATGAAGCCACCATGGCGCACAGCACCTATCAGCGTACCGCTGCTCAGCCAATAGCTGATACCATGCTTCTTGCATATACGGTCTATCTCCACCAGTATCTCCAGCATCCTCATCTGCTGGCGGCGCAGGAGGGAACCTTCGGGATTGTACTTTTCCCTCAAGACTTTATTTTGTGCTTGTGCTATCATTGTTTCCTTTCTCTGAACACAAAGGTAGAGATTTTTTTTCAGTTTCAGCAGGGGGCAAGACTGTTTTCCTCCTTAAGACACTTTTTATGCCCCGGAACACCAGAAAAAGCCCTCGGGACGTCTCATCTCGGTCCTCCCGAGAACCGAGGCTTGACATCCCGAGGACCAAGGCTTGACGTCCCGAGGACCGAAATGAGGCGTCCCTAGCGCCAGAAAGCGTACTAAGGAGCAGACAGGGACGCAAAAAGGGACTATGCCTGTAAATGGGCATAGTCCCTTTTTGGAGTGTCAAGTTTTATTCCTTGTCTAAATTAGCAGGACAAACATCTTAAATTGAAGTGTGCGACATGTACACGGCATTGCCCACCTGTGCTGAGCCATTATATGAAGCCTTGTTGCCTACGATGGTGATGGTATCGCCAACCTTCAGGCCCTTGGCCTCCACGAGACCCTTCTTGGCATCGCCTGTTGCGCCGTAACCTGGCAGAAGACCATATACATATACAATATCGCCATTGGCATCCTGGATATTTACATTGCCATACAGAGCATTCTTAATCTCGGTGATGGTGCCGGTGAGCTTGTAGTAAACGTCCTTGCTGTCCTCCTTGGTCAGGAACTCAGCCACACTAACCTCGGGAGTACGGGTGTACTTCTCCAACAGAGTGCCCTTGGGCAGCTGGGGTGTACCGTTGTATTCGCTACGCTTGCCCACAACAGTTACGAAGTCGCCTATGGCAATGTCTGTAACGCCCTGGGTATCTACGTAGTAGGCGTACACCTCGCCGCTCCAGTCCTTGAGGTAGAAGTTGTTGTTGTACTTGTTGAAACCAGTAACGTGGCCCACGATGCGGTACTGAGCAGCGTCGTTCACCTCGGCGGCAAGGAATTCAGCCACGGTAACATCGGCAATGCCACCTGCCTGAGTGAAGGTGTATGGGATAGGCTCGCCTTCGTTGGCATTGAACGAAATGCTACCCTCGCGTGCACTGGCACTATTGGGGGCTATGTTGAAAGTATATACAACGGTGTCGGCAGGATTAGGTTCCAGCTTGCTTGCCACGCCAGAGATGTACTCTGCATTCTCGTAGGAAATCCACTCCTGGCACTCTTCGCTGATCTCATAGAAGGCAGCCTTGCCCTTGCTGGCAAGCTTAACCTCCAGAACGCCGCCTTCCTTGCTGATCTCCACAGAGGGAGTAACAACCTTGAGCAGAGCCTTCTCGATCTTCTTCACGGTAACGTCCACCATCTGGGGATCGCCCTTGTAGGAACCCTTGGGACCCTCGATGGTTACCTTGTCACCCACTTCCAGGCCAAGGCTTGCAAAGTTCTTGGTCTTGCCCTCGGCATCAAGAGTACCATATATGTAAAGCTCAGCGGTACCGTCGGTCATATACCAGTTTCCGTACTGGGTGTTTACAATCTTGGTGATGGTACCTGATACCACGAAATTCTTTCCGTCGGGGGCCTCGTTTACCTCCTTACAGGTGGCTATTGAAGCGGTCATGTCGCCCTGGCGCACCTTAAGGAACTGACTCTTTGAACCAGCAACAATCTTCATCTCTGCCTCACGGCCGGAATTTGAAGCCTCGGCAGAGAAGGTGAGTTCTGTCTTGCCGGCTTCACCGCTTGTCTGGGACACTTTAATCCACTCGGGAATAGCAAAGTCTTTCTCACCACTGAACTCCCATGCCTCGCCGGCATTGAGGGTTACATTCACTGTACCGCCTTCAGCAGGAATGCTGATATAGGTGGTGGACAGGTTCAGGTCGTTGAAGGTGCCCAGAACCTGGTCTTCCGAACATCCTGCCAGGAGCAGGGTGGAGAAGATGAGTGTTAATATTGATTTGAATTTCATATTGTGTCTATGGTTCTTTAGTTAAACATATACTTTATACCCACTGAGATGTTCCAGCACTGACCGATAGAGTAGTTGGGAACCCAGGTCTGGGTGTTTGCATTCACCTTCTCGGGAGTAGAGAACAGGGCATATCCCTCGGCATCGGTACCCTCGTACTTGAGGATACGGCCAGAGTTGAGGTCGGAATTCATGGTCTTGCTCACGCCCAGTTCGGAGCTGAACAGATTCAGCACGTTCTTCATGTCAAAGCTCAACTGGATAGTGTTCATGTTCTTGCCAGACTTGATCTTGAAGTCGTGCTTGTAGCTCATGTCCACACGGTGTACCCAGGGGTTGTAGACACTATATGCCTCGGCATACTTGCCCTGGTTCTTGCTCAGATAGCTGTCGCCATGAACAAAGGCCATGAAGCGGTCGCGGTCGTCGGCGCTGACAAAGCGGAACTCGTTGTTCTTCACCTGCTCGTCGGTGGGGATGTAGAGAGCATCGTAGTTATAGCCGTCGCCGTTCATGTCGTTAGCGGTCATGTAGGAGTAGTTGTAACCACCGTTCCATGCCTCGTAGATAAGACTGAAATGACTGTTCTTCTTATGGAAAGTGAGTCCAGCCAGAACACGGTTGGGAGTAACGTACTCGGAATTGTGCAGAGCAATGTTGTTGGGACCGTTCACGGTGGGCACGTATGTAAATGCAGACTCGGCATTAGAACCGGGCAGGCCTGTAACCTCCTTGGAAACGGTGTGGGTGTATGAAGCCATCAGTTCCAGTTCCTTGATGGGGCGCATGTTCATGCTCACGTTGGCAGACCAGCCGTAGCCCATGCTGGTGTTCTCCAGAACGAAGGCCTTAGTGCCGGAACGGAATGTAGAGGGATAGACGGGACGGGCGTCAGCACCATTGAAGCGTGCAAAACCCTCCACAGGCATGATGCTCCAGTCGGAGATGGTGGCAGCGTTGATGGTCTTGTTAAAGATACCCTCGGCAGAAATGGTGAAGGGGAAGGATACGGGCAGTACATAGTCTACGGCCAAAGAAGTCTTCCATACCTGGGGCATCTTGAAGTTGGGATCCACGGCAGAGATAGAAGAGGGACGTGTGCCATCCTCGGGACTTACGGTGTTGGGGAAGCCCATACCGATGAGCTTGTCGCGCAGAGACTCGGTGTATGACTTGCCTTGCTCCTTTACCAGACCACCAGCAAACTGAGCCATCACTTCGCTCATATCACTGTACTTTGCCTTGACCTCATCGGGAAGGTAGTTGTAGTTGCTCTTGGGACCGAGCTGTGCCTGATACTGAACCATACCGCCATTGGTGGGCATGTTGGTGAAGAATACCAAAGGCAGACGGCCAGAGAAGAGACCGGTACCGCCACGGAGTTTCAGGGACTTGTCGCCCATGATGTCATAGACGAAACCAATACGGGGAGAGACAGACACCTGTGCACCTGGCCACGTGCCAGTATCAATATGACGGCCGTTGTAGTCCAGTTCCTTGATGGCATTGTTGGTCATCAGGTCGCTGTTGTTGAAGAACAAACCGTCCAGACGCAGGCCTGCGGTGAGCTTGAAGTTGTCGGTGGCGTTCCACTCCTCCTGACCATAGATACCTACTTTATGGAAACGGACACGTGCAGCAGGAGCCTGCTCGCCATCATAGCCATAGGTCAGGCAAACAACCTCGGGTGTTGCACCGTTGATAAAGTCATCCACGCTCTTGTAGCGATAGTAGCCGGTACCGTTACGCATATACTGGTTGTCCGCCATCTGATACTCATAACTGATACCAGCAGTAATCTTGTGGTTGCCAGTGTAGTATGTAATATCGTCCTTGATGTTGAGCACGGTGTTGTGCACGGCATTGTTCCATGTAAAGAGCTCGTAGCCCAGAGCCATGTACTGGGTAGTTGTGTTGGTTCCGTCGTGAATATCGATGAATGGGAACTCGGAAGAGTTTGAGCCACGGACATCGTCCAGCTTGGAGAATGTAGCCAGGAACTGGTTAGACAGGTTGTTGGTGATACGGCTGTTCAAATCCAGAGAAGCAGAGTGCACCAGGTTGTTCATGGAGTACATGGAGTTGGCGAAAGGCATGGAGTAGAGTGAAGTACGTCCGAATGCAGAGCGCTCGCCACCATCCATGGATGAAACGTTGGGAGCGTTCCATGCAGTGTTCTTGGTGTAGTTGTAGCGAACGGCCAGCTTGTTGCGGTCGTTGATGTTCCAGTCTACGCGAGCCAGCAGCTTCAGGTTGCTCTCGTCGGCAGGGAAGTCAGTGAAAGAACCTGTGTCGTAGCCATATCGTGCCTTGGCAAACTCCTGTACACGCTCCATATCGGAAACGGTAGTATAGGAGAGGTACTGCTCCTCGCTGGCCTTGCCGTCTACAGAAGGTCTCCAGCGAACGGCCACAGATGGAGAAGTCTCGTACTCGGCATTGGCGAAGAAGAACAGCTTGTCCTTGATGATGGGGCCACCGATGGTAGCACCGTATGTAGTGCTTCTGTCTGTGTCGCGGGCACCAGGAATGACCTGTCCGTAAACAGCATCGCCACGCATGTTCTCGTTGTGATGATGCACATAGGCTGTACCCTTGAATGTATTGGTACCGGACTTGGTAATGGCATTTACACCGCCACCGATGAAGTTGGTCTGACGAACATCAAAGGGAGAAATCACTACCTGAAGCTCCTCAATAGCATCAATAGAGATGGGGCTGCCGCCACCGGGGAGACCATCACTCAGGCCGAAGTTGTTGTTGAAGTTGGCACCGTCCACGGTAAAGTTGGCGGTACGGCCGTCCACACCGGCAAAGTTCATGCCATTGCCACCATAGGGCGAAAGGCGTGTGATGTCGGTGATTGAGCGGCTGATGGTAGGCATAGACTCCAACTGTGCATTGCTGATGTTGGTTGAAGCGCCTGTCTTCTCGCCGGCAAACTTGGAAGAACTGCCCACAACAACGAGTTCGTCCAAGTCCTTGGTGTCCTCGCTGATGACTATGTTCATGTTGTAGGTTTCACCCAATTCCAGGGTGATGTTCTTAACGCTTTTGGGTTTGAAACCCATGTAGGTGATGTTCACCTCATAGGGACCGCCCGGACGCATACCTTGGATGTTGAAGCGTCCATCTGTGTTTGTTACGGTTGAGTAACGTGAACCTGAGGGTTGATGCACGGCCTGAATAAAGGCTCCAATGATGGATTCCTTGTTTTCATCCGTCAACTTACCACTCATTCCAGAGGTTGTTACCTGTGCGGAAACAACAGTAGCGAACAACAACAGTGCCGCTACCCAAAATGACCTCAATGTCTTAAACATGATAAATTAAATAGAAAATGTTGAATAATAGTTGTACTAATGATGGTGCAAAGTTAGTTAAATTATGTGAATTTAGAAAGGAATGGGGGGAAGTATATGCTGCAGATCGTAATTCTTCGCGCAGATTTAGGCAAGTTATACGGAAATGAAGCATGATATGTTCGGTGATTTATATATTTTTGTGGTGTGAAAACAACGAAAGAGTAAAAAACAATCATGGAACACGTAGACATCAACACTATGAAACAAAAAGAACGAATGGAGTGGCTGGATGCCATGCGTGGGTTCACGATGATATTAGTGGTGGCATATCATGTGGCACAGATTGGTTTCGACCAGTCAATCAAGCACTCGTCGTCGCTCTCCTTCCTAATGCTCTTCCGCATGCCTCTGTTCTTCTTCGTGAGCGGTTTCCTGGCATACAAGGCCTCGTTGGTGTGGGATTTCAAGACCTTTATATCCTTGCTTGGAAAAAAGATACGCATACAGATATTGCCTACAGTAGTATTCTTCCTGTTTTCATGCGTGGCACTTTATCCCAAGTTCTGGCCTGCCGTAGAGGCCAATCTCCATTCCCCCACTAAGGGCGGATACTGGTTCACGCTGGTGTTGCTGTACATGTTTGTGCTTTACTATGTCTTCTGCTATCTGGAGTCAAAGATAAGGTGCAAATCATGGATACCGATAACACTCTTCTTCCTCCTCTCCCTGGTGGCATACGAGACATGCTACCTGCCCAAACTTTGCTGGTGGGCGGATGGATACAGGTTGAAGGAACCAACCACCCTACTTGACGACACATCGCTGATACAGCTGATGAAGTACATGCCGTTCTTTCTTTTCGGCAATATAGTCAGACGTTATTGGCACTTGGCACAACGCATCATGGACTCCAAATGGTTCTTCCCGGTAATAGTAACGCTGGTAGTTTTCTGCACCATGGACGTGCTGAAGTGGCACACCCTGCGCATGGCATGGGCAAATCTGCCCTCAACTATGGCAAAGTTTATCCTGCTCACCATCACCTTCATGTACTTCCGCCACTATGCGCCATACTTCTCAAAGATGACATTCTTTGGCAGCACGTTGCAATACATTGGCAGGCGCACCTTGGACATCTACCTGCTGCACTTCCTGTTCCTGCCCGACCTCCCCGCCGTTGGTGCATTCTTCAAACTGAACAAGCACAACTTTGCCATAGACACCACCCTATCGGTCCTCATTGCGCTTATTGTCATTGCCTTCTGCATCATCACGAGCAACATCCTGCGCATAAGTCCGTTGTTCAGGAAATATCTGTTTGGACGGGGGTAGTTACAACCTAAAAATAATAGGGGCACTCGTTGTGCCCCCTTTCTTATTTCAACCTTTCCGTTTTCCGTTTTCCGTTTTTACCTTTCCCATTCCCCACTCATATACCTTATCTATATTAGGTACGGAGATGCCCTTTTCGTGTGCCAGTTTCCATATGTAGTACAGGCCATAGGGGAAGTCCTCGGTAAAATAACGGCTTTGGAAATCGGGGATCCATCCCTCTTTCGTCAGAACCATTGGAGAGGTGATTCCTTTGAAACCTTGGATTGAGGAGAGTTTACGGGCCAAGGACTCCGCATCATGACTCTCGTAGTAATCCAGAATTCTCGGGAGGTAACCCTTGCTTACGGGCAAAATGTCCAAGAGACGGAAGAACTCCTCGTCCATGTCTATGAGCTGTTGAGCAGCCTCCCTTGTCCATTCTTCATAAAAGAGTATCATCCTGGGGAACACCTTGTCCTCATTATCTCCGCCAAACATGGTGTAGAGACGAGATGTGTGTAGCAAGGGATTGCTATTCGTAAGGCTAGCCTCGTAATAGTTGCCCAACAGATGGACAGGCGCATCAAAGAGTGATTCTATACTTGCTCTAAATGCCTCCTTGTCATTGCTTCGCTCAACGGCTATATTATGGGCATTCTTGTAGCCCAACAGGTTGGCACTCTCGCCGTATCGTGTTGTGCGTGCTATGAAAGGTACACGTTGAAATCCCCAAAGGGGAACCTGTGCATCCAGTACCTCCATGGCATGAAAGAAGAAACCCGTAGAGGCGAACACAGAACCCACATAGGTTCGTTCACTGACATAAGGCTTTATTCTCTCCAATTGCTGACGGATAGCAAAACCAGGCAGGCAAAGGAGAACTATGGTACTTTCCTTCAGGGCAAGAGCAGGGTCATCAGTAATAAGATGCAGATGTCCGTCCAAAACATCGCCTTCTGGCGTAGCAATATGCAAGACTGAGTTCCAGCACGACGGCCTTTGCGTCAGGACATTGACACTAACATCCTTCTTTGCCGCCATATAGCCTGCTACGACATGGCCCAACGAACCTCCGCCACAAATACAGATTGTTTCCTTCATCATTTGCTCTCCCCAACCTTGCGAAGTGCTTCTATCAACTTTGTATTGTCCTCATGATTGCGAACAGCGATGCGCATGTACTGCTTGCTATCAAAACCGCCCTTGCCAGAGCAGTCGCGCATGAGGATGTTGTGCTCCTTCAACATACGCAGAACAAGGGTCTTGGCGGTGAAGGGAGGCAGGACCTCCACAAGGAAGTAGTTGGCCTGAGAGGGTATTACACGTATGAAAGGAATGGTACGCAACTTGGCCTCAAAGTCATTACGTTCCTCAATGAAACGGTCGCATGCCTTCTTGTAGTCCTTCTCGTACTTGGTGTATATCTGCATGAAGAACTCGCAGAAGGAGTTGAGGTTCCAGATGCTTACCATCTTCTTAATTTTGGCAATGATTTCCACATCGGCAGAACAGAGGATACCCAAGCGAATGCCAGGCACGCCATAACTCTTGCTTATGGACTTCATCACAAGCATGTGGGGATAACTCTCCAGTATCTTGTCACTCAGCAGGCTGTTCTGCTCCCATCCCTCGCTGAAGTCCACGAAACTCTCGTCCACTATGAGCCTGACGCTACGCTTCTCGCACCAGTCTGCCAGCATGCAGATGTCCTCCACGGGAATGAAGTTGCCCGAAGGGTTGTCGGGATTGATGAGCAGAATATTGTCGGCAGGATTCTTGCCAAAGAAGTCCATGAGGTCCTGTGCAGAGTAGCGGAACTCGTTGTTCTGCGGAACGAAGGTAACGAGTGTGTCTGCCTCACGACGATTAGGGTACTCCTCAAACGTGGGACGGGTGATGCCAAGAGTGCCTGGCAGCAGTTCCATAAGGGCCTTTATCAGTTCGGCAGCACCATTGCCTGGCACTATATAGTCCTCCTTTATGCCCCAGCACTTGCTTGCCAGCAGGGTATTCACCTTCATGCCCGAGGGGTATTCGGCAATCAGTGTGCGGAAGTTGGCCTGCATCTCGTCTATTATCTTTGACGAACGGAAATAGGGGTTCACCAGATAGCAGAAATCCAGCATCTTGGGGAAACGCCAGTAACCGCCGAAACGGCCATAGTACTTGCGCATGATATCCTTCTCTTCGGCAAAGAGAGCCTCGGCAATGTCCAGGTCCTGCTTGTCGTCTATCTCGTACCACTTCTCGTCGGTTATGGGAAGGGCCTTCAGGTCCTTGTTGCTCAGGAACGTGATGATACGCAGGACGTTCTCGTAGTACTCGTTGTTGCCCACGGCCTTGGAGTATGCCTCCAGGAAGGGAACGTACTTTGTCTTGCTGAACTCCTTGGAGAACTTGTATATGTTTATGGTCTTGTAGTACTTGTCAACCTCCTCATACTGGAAGGCGGCCTTGGGAACAAAGTTCACGATATTGTTCTCGTCATCTATGCACACCATGGTACCGTCCATCCATGTCTCGTACTTGGCCACCAGGGCAAGGTTCGGGAAAGGATTGTCCAGAATCAGAGAGAAAAGACTGTCGTCGAAAATCAGGTCGCTCTCTATGAGCAGAGTATCATCCTCCTGCATCTGTTCCTTGGCAAGCGCCAAAGAATAGATATTATTGGTCTTATCGTAGATGGGGTTGCTGACATACTCTATGGGCATGCCGTTGTGATTGTCGCCCACATAGTCCATCAGTTTCTGTCCCTCATAGCCCACCACGATGACAACCCGCTTGAGGTCAAGTTTGGACAATTGCCCAAGCACACGGTCTATCAGTCTGGTACCGTTAACCTCAACCATACACTTGGTGTTCTCCTTTGTAAATTCGCCCAGGCGCTTGCCCATTCCGGCGGCTAATATTATTGCTTGCATAAGTCTCACCCCCAGCAGACCCTCCCCCTTACCCCTCAGCAAGGGAGGGGAGTAGGAAGTACTGTCATTAGGGGATTTGATTTTTTATGATATTAAAATATAATTGCTCTTGTGCCAATTGTTGTTACTACTCCCTCCCCTTGCGGGAGGGCTGGGGAGGGGTCAGTTTCTTTACTAAACGCTTATCTCTCCGCTACCCCAACAGATGGTTTTCTCACGGTCGTAGATGCAACCGAACTGGCCTGGGGCTATACCCTGAATGGGTTGGGGCGAACGGACTATGTATCCCTCTCCGTCGCGCTCTATGGTGCCGTCCATGAAGTGGTCCACATGGCGCACCTTGAAGGATATTTCCATGGGGGCATCGCCTTCCTGAAGGGGCAGAGGTTCGGTAATGGCGTGGAAGTCGGCCAGGCGGAACACATGGCCATACTGCAACTGGGTGTCCCATCCATGCGCTACAAAGACCACGTTCTTCCTGACGTTCTTCTTCACCACAAACCATGGACCTCCGCTCAGGCCCAAGCCCTTGCGCTGACCTATGGTATGGAACCAGAAACCCTTGTGCGTACCTACTATACGGTTTGTCTCTATGTCTATGACCTTGCCTTCCTGTTCGCCAAGGAACTTGCGGAGAAAGTCATTGTAGTTTATCTTGCCCAGGAAGCAGATGCCCTGGCTGTCCTTGCGCTTGGCCTGTGGCAGACGTGCCTCGTTGGCTATACGCCGCACATCCTCCTTCATCAGGTCGCCCAAGGGCAGGATGAGGCGGCTTATCTCCACACCGGAGAGCTGTGCCAGGAAGTCGGTCTGGTCCTTCACGGGGTCCTTGGCAACTCCCAGCCAGCACTTGCCGTCCTTCTCTATGATACGTCCGTAGTGGCCTGTGGCTATCTTGTCGTATTTGTGCCCCACCTTCTCCTCGAAGGCACCGAACTTTATCAGCCTGTTGCACATCACATCGGGATTGGGGGTCAGGCCCATCTTCACCCTCTCTATGGCATAACCCACAACACGCTCCCAATACTCCTTCTGCAGGTCTATGACCTCCAGCTTCAGGTTGTATCGGCGTGCCGTAGCCATGCACAGCTCTATATCCTCTTCGGCAGTGCAGGAGGAGTCCTCGCCCTCCATACCTATCTTTATATAGTAGAGGTCAGGCTTGTAGCCCTGCTCCACCAGCAAGTGCGTTACCACTCCGCTGTCCACTCCGCCGCTTATCAGTACGGCTATCTTCTGATCTTCAGTATTCACTTTTCCGATTTCCGTTTTCACCTTTAATCCCGCTTGACTTAACGTCTGCCTTTGGTCCGAGGTCTTTCACCCGCTTGTAGGGACGCTGCGTGCAGCGTCCGCTTGCTATTCGTTTGCTATTCTGCTTGTTGTCCGGACGCTGCACGCAGCGTCCCTACATCACTAACAGTTTTCCGTTTTCCGTTCGAATCACTTTGCTATGAAGTGTTTGCCATACAGACGGCCTGTCAGGTCGAACAGCATGGTATCAGCGGTAAAACGTGTACGGAAGTCTTCAAAGTCCTTCTTCTCCTCGGGGCTCCATGCCGCCTCGGCCACGGCCAGCAGACGGGGGTATGCCAGATAGTTGAAGTAGTTTATATCGGAAACGTGCTCTGTCCAGAACGTTGCCTGTACACCGGCATAATGCTTCTTCACGTTGGGGTCCATAACCTTGTCTGGCACGGGCTTGTAGGCATAAACTGCCGGCAACTGGTCGCTCTTGCGTCCTGTACCTGCCGCCACGGGTTCGCCCTCGCCATCATGCTGCTTGCGATTGATATAGTAGCAACCGGGGCCCCACTCCGTAATAACGGCATCCAGTCCAAGTGATGCGGCAATGGCAGCGCCCTGCTGACAGGGATTCCAACTGAATATCATAGCACCTGTACTCTTTATCAAGTCCAGGTCGGCACCACCTGCGGTAACGCTCTCATTCCACAGAATCATCTTCTTGCCGCGAGCCTTGATGTGGTCG
Organism: Bacteroidaceae bacterium; assembly: GCA_045612965.1. Classification (GTDB taxonomy): domain Bacteria; phylum Bacteroidota; class Bacteroidia; order Bacteroidales; family Bacteroidaceae; genus Physcousia. Next base: position 65,622 of record JAZLAC010000009.1, read on the forward strand.
TTCATCTGTGTGATGAAGTAACTCTGCAAGGGACGGAAGCGGTGCTTCTCCAGGTCCTTCACCTTACCCTCCTTGATGAGGTTGGCAAGATGCTCCTGGCACTGTGCGTTGCTCTCCCAGGCATTGGTAGGGCACTCGTCACCACCTATGTGCACATACTGTCCGGGGAAGACGTCCATCACCTCGGTGAGCACGTCGCGTGCAAACTGTACTGCCTTGGGGTCGCCCACATTCAATACGTCGGTCCATACGCCACCCTGATAGGTCTGCACCTTGTGCTCGCCCTCGGGGTTGCAGCTGAATTCGGGATATGCCGCCAGGGCTGCCATGATGTGTCCGGGCATGTCTATCTCAGGAATCACCTCTATGTGCAGGTTGCGGGCATACTCCACTATCTCGCGACACTGCTCCTGAGTGTAGAAGTAGGGGCCATAGGGTTTGCCCAGCCAGTAGTGTCCCTTCTCCATGTCGGTCATGCGGCAATCGCTTGCCACGGAACCTACCTCAGTGAGCCGGGGATACTTCTTCACCTCAAAGCGCCAGCCCTGGTCCTCGGTCAGGTGCCAATGGAAGTAGTTGTACTTGTATATAGCCATGCCGTCCAGGATGTGCTTTATCTCGTCCACGGTAAAGAAGTGGCGTCCGCAGTCAAGCATGAAGCCGCGATACCAGAATCGGGGCTCGTCGTCTATGTCCACATGGGCTATCTCGGGGCATGCCTCGGCACGGAAGTGGGGAACTGCCTTCTGGGCCTCATCCACGCTCATACCGGCCATCACATTGGCGGGCATCATCTTCTTCAGCGTCTGGAAAGCATAGAAAAAGCCACGGGCACTGGAGGCACTTACCCTGATGCCACGCTCGCCAACGTTGAGACGATAACCCTCGTAGGCTATGGTCTTGTCCAGGTGCATGCTGATATTGGCCTTCTGGCTCTTCACCAGCTTGCCCTTGCAGCCTGTTGTCTTGCGGATAATGTCCACAAACCTCGTTGCCTCGCTTTGCAGGCTGTCTGCAAGGAAAGCCACGTCCACGGTGTAGGACTTGGGCAAACGGTACGTTCCCTCACCCACAACCATCTTCTTGGGCAGGGGGGTGATGTTTACAAACTGCTTTGCCTCCACAGACATGAGCATGGAGAACAGGCACAGGAGAATCAAACAAAGTTTCTTCATATTTCGTTTATATAGTTTATGCTTTATGCCCACAAAAATACGCTTTTATTTGCATATATGCAAACACATGCCTTGTTTATTGTACTTTACCCAACAGGCAAATATAACAAGAGCATGATATTCAATGTATACCATACTCTGTCTTTTCCACAATATTAAAAGAAGACGCCTCACAGTTTGAATAAAAGACCTTTATTCTTGACTGCAGTCCTAATACGAATGCCACACTACTTATCTGCTTCTCTCATCATCTTGCGCCAGCGGAGATAGCCGAGGACGGCAAAGACGGTATATGCCACGTGGATGCCGGCCTTGAAGGGAAGTCCCTTGTAGGCGAGCAGGTAGACATCGATGATGTTCACCACGAACCAGAGCCACCATTGTTGCAGGTACTTCTTTGCCATGGCCCACATAGCCACTATCGAGATGGCATTGGTCAGGGCGTCCTGCACCGGCACGGTAGAGTTGGTGTAGTTATCCAAGAACCACCACGTACTGCCCCATATCAGCAGGAAAGCCACACCGAGCCACATTGCAACACGCAGGGGCATGGAGGTGATGGCAAGGACCTCCTTGCCGCTGGAGGTCTTCACTCGCTTGCCATAGCCTGGCATTGTCCACAGGAGCAGACCATAGAAGGCTGCCAGCAGGTAGTAGACGGAGATGGTCATATCTCCATAAAGGCCAACCTCATAATAAAGATACACGTCGATAGCCGGCATGATGATGCCTGCCACCCACACCATCCAGTGAGCACGATACTCCCACCAGAGATAAAGGATTCCCAAGAGGGAAACGAAGAAATCTAAGTATGCAACCATAATGGATTAAGCGGAGGACCCACCCCCAGCAGACCAAGCAGACCCAGCGGACCCACCCCCAGCCCCTCCACAAGGGAGGGGAGTAGGATGTACTGCTATTTAGGGGGTATTTGTTTTTGTTAGGATACGGCATGACGTGTCCGCTTAATATTTAACTTTGTTCTCTATTTCGGACTCGTCATGCCGAGTCTCTACGAGTATAGACAAATGCCAATCGAAACCACTCCCTCCCCTTGCGGGAGGGTTGGGGAGGGGTCCACTCACCGTTAGAATAAAAGTGTCACATGCCCCATCATATTGAATCCTGCCGATGGGGTGTAGCCTATCTGGTAATAGCGGTTGTCTTCGGTAAATCCGTAGGAGGGAACAACACTGCCGTACACCCATCCGCTTTGTGCGAAATGGTGGTCGAAGATGTTGTTCAGGTCCAGACCGAAGACCACCTGCTTCAGGCGGGCATTGTTCTTCTTGGGATTGAGAGTATAGCTCAGGCGCACGGCAGTAGTGCTGTATTGAGGCAGGGAGCGGTCCAGGCATTGGGTGTTGTCCAGATACTGGCGGCTGACAAAGTTGGTGTGCCATACGGCCTTCAGCCCCTGCCAACGGAAAGTTGCCATACCATTGAGCACCACGGAGGGCGAGAATGCCAGGGTGGAGTTGTCGTAGTGCTTCACCTGGAAGGACTCGTCCCAGTCATAACTTACATGCTCGTCAAAGGAGAGTATGCGGTTGCAGCTGAAGGCACCGTTCACATCCAGCGAGAGCCATTTCCATGGAGAATAGCCGGCACTCACCTCTATGCCCATGCGGTAGGAGTCCTCTATGTTTGTGGTAAGCGCCTCGCCTATGTCGCTCAGTTCGCCCGTCTGCACCAACTGGTCCTTGTAGCCCATGTAGTAGAGGCCAACGGAAGCATACCAGTTCTTGGCATCGTAGGAGTAGCCCACCTCCACATCGTGCAGACGTTCGGCACGTGGTGCACCGCTCTGGCCGTTGTCGGTGAAGTTGTTGCGCTCCGGTTCTCTGGAACTCATGGTATAGCTGGCATAGGCACGATGTCCGCCCTTGTGCCAGGCAAAGCCTGCCTTGGGATTCACGAAATCGTATGTAACATCCACATTGAGCGGCTGCGCCTGATACATGCCGTTGGCATCCTTCTGGAACTTGTCGTTGTATCCGTCGGTACGGAAGCCCACATGGCGGTACTGCACATCGGCAAAGGCATCCCACTGGTCGCTGAGGTGATAGGTGGCCTTGGCAAAGACAGACAGGTCGGTCTTCCATGCATCACTGTCGTAATACTGATACTTGCCGCCTGGTGTGGGGATATAGTGCCGACGAAGGTCCTCGTTGCTGATGTATGTAAGGTAACCGAAATGGTTGCCCGTAAAGCCCTGTGCAGACAGGCCTGTTATCACGTCCCAACGCTTGTCCTTATAGTTGGCATTCAGGTTCACGCCATAGGTATGCTGAGTAAGGCCCTTCTGTCGCACGAAGTCTGCCCTCGTGCTGCCGTCCTGCGGCACGTAGTTCAGACCGAACTTGCTTCCAGCCTTGTTCTGGTAGCGGAACTCGTCGTAATAGCCATAGCCATAGGTGTATCGCAGAGCCGCCGTGGTGCTCCAGTGGTCGTTTATGCGCCATGCGGCAGACAGTATGTTGTGGTTCTGCCAGAAGTTGTCCGTGGTGCGGTCCCACAGGCTACCGTCCACCTTGGCATAGCGCTCTGTCTTCCATGCCGAGGCATCGTCCCAGTCCTCTATGAAACGCTCGTACAGGCTGTTGAAGCGTCCCAGCCCCATGCGGTAGAGGTCCTCGTAAGTCTTTACCTCGCCATAGGCATTCAGGCTGTAGTCGTCGTTGCCTGCGGTAACACCGTTCCATGCCTGACCGGTACTTTCAAAGTTGCCCAGGTTCCTGTATTTCAGCACCAGGCGGCTGTCCTCGCTCAGCCATGCCACACCGGCGGTATAACTGCCGCTCTTGCCATGTGTGCCATGCAGGTAACCGTCGGTCTGTGTCTGATGATAGGCACCGTCCACCACCCAATGCTTGCCCAAAAGGCCCGTGGAGAACTGGCCACCGGCACGCCATGTATTGTAACTGCCATAACTGCCAGTCACCTCCAGCATGGGGTCCATCTGTGGCAACTTGGTCTGCATGGCAATGCTGCCTCCGAAGGCGCCGTCGCCATTGCTGCTGCTGCCCACACCACGCTGTATCTGTACACTGCCGAGCAGTGAGGCATACGAGTTCATGTTTGCCCAGAACACACACTGGTCCTCGGGCGAATTGAGCGAAATGCCGTCTATAGTAACGTTCACACGGCTGCCGGCACTTCCTCGCATACGCATGTACACAGTTCCCGTGCCCAGTCCGTTCTCACTCCATGCCACCACACCCGGGGTGCGTGCAAACAGGTAGGGCAGTTCCTGACCGCTGGTGGAAAACTCCTGCAAATCCTTCTTGCTGATTCTGCTCACGGCAAAGGGCGCACCTTTGGGGGCACTTACCGCCTTCACCACTACCTCACTCAACTCTGCCACACGTGCAGAATCCCTCTCACTCTCCTGGGCACTGCTCATGCCCGCCACACCTGCCAAGGCAAGTACGGCAAGAAACTTTCCTTTCATAGGAATCCTTTCTCTTCGTCGTTCGTAATCACCGTTACGAATTACTGGTTGGAAAATTGGCCCGTTCCCTATACCTTATTTATATATATAAGGGAACCAACCGTTCATACTCTCTACGCCGGCACTACCCGGTTCAGATCATTTGAGGGTATATTCTCAGCAAGGCCAATATCGGCCATGCACCCCTGATGACGCTGACAAAGGTACGAATAAGTGAGAGAAGTACAAAATAAATTCGTATTTATTTTTACTTCCGAACCGACGCAAGAAGCGAGAGAAGAGTCAAGTTTACTTGAACTATGCCGAGCAACAAGGAGGAAGACCGAAGGTCAACGAAAGTACCTTCGGCGAAGCCAATGGTACGAATAAGTGAGAGAAGACGATAACACGCGCGCGGATACGAAAAAGTACACAATGACTGCATCAACGTCATTTTTTTTCTTCTTCTCTTGCATTAGTCAAACATTTATACGTCAGTTCGGGATAATATTAGAACAATGTTATCCCGAACTGACGTAGTTATTCTCTCTATCCTCCCTCCTCTGACCTATCTGCGCATTGCTGTATGATAATACATCCAACCCATTCGCATTTGAATGAGTTGGATGTATCCAGTTGTCGGTGAAAAATCCCCACTACGTGCCAGGCACCCAGTCGCGAACGGCGCGAACGCGAAAGACATAACCATCCCCCAACTCCATTGTGATACCGCCACGGCTGACGAACCATGTATTAACTTCACCGTCGTAGCTATTACCATAGGTACCGAATGAATAGAAGTTACTGGGCAAATAGTATGCCCCTCCCCACCAATTATTATTGTCGTTGCAATATTGGAAGAAGATAGCCAATTCGCGAATGTTTGCGATACGCCATCCTTCAGGGATAGTACCATCTACGATAGGGGCATCGTTAGCGCTCAGAGGCGTATAAATCAGCTTAGGATAAGCCTGGAGCCATCCGCCGATATCACTATACACCAGGCCGTACCAACCGCCTGTCTCGAAACCTTCGTACACACGCGACTGCAGACTGTATTCGTCGCCAGGAATCAAGCTTTGCGAGGTAAATGCCAAGCGGCGTGATTCCTTGTTCAGGTTGCGCAAATCAAAGCGATATATGGAGTTTGCATTTGTACTACCCGTAGTTTCTGTCACTACCACCAGTTCGTCTTTAGGGAAGTTATTGCCCGCCGTACCGATATAGGTAGCATCGCCTGCTTGGCTGGAAGGACTCGCCATACCCAGGTTGCGCACACATCTCACCTTGGGGATCGCTTTTTTGTGCCAGTTGCGCCCATATAGACTGGTCGAGATTCCTTCCTCTGCCCACACTTGTACGGGCACATTGCCTGCTGTCTGTCCATCGGCAGTACTGGTCACGTAGTGCCAGCGCCATTGGTATACACCGTATAGAGGGTGATTGGTGGGAACATTCAGCAGAGCATTGGGCAGGTTACCTACGGCTTTGGGATAGAGTTGGGCTTCTACCGAAAGGCCCTGGTCGCCGATGAAGAGGGCAAAGATTTGTTCCAACGAAGTGATATACCAATGCAACTCCTCTACATCGATGATATCGTCGCCATCGAGGTCGCGATTGCGCAATAGGATGGAGTTCAAACCACAGGATTTATCAGCCTTGAGCACCACATCTCTGTCGGTATAGTCCACAAAGTCGCTCCAGCGGAGGTTGCCATTGACCAGATTCAGCAACTCTGCCGTGTTGTAAAGTCCGTCTTTGCGGCTCGTGTTTTTGGGCGTGAAGCTTGTAGGTTTATAGGAATAGTACTCTACATTGGCAGTCGTTTCGTAAGGGCTATAGAACCAGTTCTTGTCGCCCGTTTCGTCCACAGTCTCGCATCCCCAGGCTTCAGAGAGCGAGGTGTGTGACTGGTCGCGGTTGAAAGGTGTCTGAATAGAGTTTTGGCGAATGGTCAGGATACTACCTGTCATCGAACTGGAACCGTCCGGGCTACGATTATTCTTACAGAGCACGTGCATCAAGCGGTTGGGTTGGTTCACGAACTTCTTCCACAATCGCTTGTGGTCGTCATTCGGGTTCATCGGGTTGGTATCGTAGTAGAATTCGTCCACATAGATGGTCACCTTCAGGTCATCATTGGCGTCCCACCAACTTTCATTCGTCGCCGTACGTCCTTCCTTATACGCCTTCCACTTGGGATATTCTTCGCGCACTTTGTCCAAGAATTGTACGACATTCATCAGTTGCGCAGCGTCCTGACCGGGATAGTGGTGATTGCGGTCGGTATAGACGCCGTCTATCTTGTCGTTGGGGTAGAATTCCACCCATTTGTAGTCCATGTCGTTGTAGACCAAGTTGCCATTGGCATCTTTCAGAGGAATACCCGCACGCCCGAAGGGGGTACGCACATACCAGGTCATATTCTCCAGGTCTATTTCATTGGCATTGAAGTTGTACACGCGCTGTCCGTAGTGTGAGTCGAAGGTGAAGATATCCTCTTGCGCTTGATACAGGTGTCCCGTAGCGCCCGATTGGTTTTCTTCGCCCGTTTCCACTTCGACCGAGATATTGTTCACCCCTTTCACATTGATGGTGTACTTGTAGTTCGTATTGCGGTGCAGGTCGTAGTCGTCCTTGTCCTTGCCAAAGTCGCCCAGGTGGACATAGTAGACCACATCGGCCAGCAGGTGCTGCTTGCCGCCGTCGCTGGTATTGACCTCCATATCCAGTTCGCCCTTGATGATGATATAGGTCGCTAATTCGGGAGCATATTCCCACATCCCGTTTTCCGTGTTGTAGGTGCCATCGGGATTTTTGATGCGTCGGTCTCGCAGGTGGTAGTTGCCTGCTACGCTTTGCTTCTTGTTCTTGGACTGCAGATTTTCCAGCATATAGAACGAGAATCCGTCGAGCACTCCGCCCGTAGCATGGTCGCTGGGATCCTTTTCCAGTTCGTTGGTTTCAAACTTTCGGGGAGCAATGTGGAAGTAACCGTCTGCTGTCAAGGGTACAGAACCAGCATCGTTGGGCACCAGGTAGCAACTTTTGGGCAGGTTCACCACCTCCCACGATTCGGGGATGAATTTTTCCACGCGCTGTCCGTCGGTTTCCTCCAAGGGGTTGACGCGCACGTTCACTTCGACCTTGACGTCCATACGGGTCAGCATCAGTGTGGCGGGGTTCATGCCTCCTGCCGAGATGGTACCGTCTGGTGCGATCGTCACATCGGCCAGAGCACCCGTCATCATAAAGTAGCCCGCATTACGCATAGGCAATTCTTGGTTCATCGTGACGATCAGGTCCTGCAAGTCCTGCTTGTTGCGCACCAGCCCCAATCGTTCCTGCGAGATGTTCATAAAGTCCAAGTCGATATTGGCTATCACCACGATTTCGCCTGATGTGACAGAGGGGACATTCATATAGATGGCGCCATTGGTCTGTATTGTGCCCCCCATATCCACCGTTTGCGCCGTCCAGAATTGCTCTGCCGTACCTTCGTTCAGGTTGGAGTTGGCAAAGAAGTGTCCGTAGACCTTGTTGTCATTGGCAAAGACGAAGACATAGAGATTGCGCACCGTAGATTCGTAGTACGGGTCGTAGGTGGCACGCGTTTGGATATTGATCTGATTGTTCTTGGGCGAGCCCCAACTGAGCACTGCTTTCACATTGGGTCCTACGCTACCTTCCGGGACGAGATCGTCTTCCAAGCAACCTGTCAGCATCAAGCAGCTGCACAGCAGGAGCAGACTATTGTATATCCATTGTTTCATATCTTGATCTTGTGTCTATTGTTCGTCGTTGATTGGTCCCAATTTTGGGGTGTTGAAAAAGGTCTTTACTTTTTTTCGCAGTGACAATCGCTCGGTCGGATGGCATCAATTGAATGTCACATCACCGCCCCCTTCTTGCCAATTCGTCGTGTTGAAGCCGATGGCCCCTTGTTGCTCGTTGAACGAAACATTCACGGTGATTTCGATGAAATCGTTGCGCTTGATACTGGTCAAAGGACTTGCCACACCCGTCCTGTTGTCAATAATATTGATAGGAATGGTGGGGGTCGATTCGGCCTTGACGGTAGAAGAAGATCCGCCTTGATGTGTCACTTTGTAGAGGTAGAAATAGCAATATTGACCAATCGCACATACTTGATCTGTGCTGTAGGTATTGATGTAGTATTCAGCCCCCCACATACTTGTAGATCTGGTCTTGAATACAATATATCCACTTTCGTTTTTGACCGTAAAGTAATTGCCGTCCACCGTATTGGCCAAAGGGATTTGGGCATATCCAGACAAGTCCGTACTTTTCATATAATAGCCCGATTTCCCCATTGATGCCAAAGCATACGAAGTACTACTCGCTTCAAATCTCCATACATAGTCAGGGTCTATTTTCCCTTCGCCATCCTTATACGAAGTAGTATATTTTACATTTTCCGTACCATTGGCATAGACATATTTATTTTCATTTGTTCCCATTATATACATTGCTCCTGCCTCAATATTAGCAATGTCTCTAATCTTCTCTTCATCCGTCGTATATCCCTCGCTTGCCACTTGGTCCACATATCTCAGTCCCAAATCAAAGCTGTAAGTACCGCCGGCACCTTCCAAGATATACGCATCGAATATGGTTTCCTCTGTCACATTGCCATCAGTGACCTTTGCCAGGTTCATATCAGCCTCGAAGGGTGTGATGGCATACGCCGAGGTGGGAACGGGGGCGTAGTTGGCCGAAGCAGCAGGCGCAAAGATATTGGTGGAAGCCTGCGCCATAGCGGGAAAGGTGAGCGAGGTCAACTGCAGATCGTTAGAAGTACTTTGATTACGCACATTGATGCGAACACGGGCAAAGGTGCGCACCAATTCACCCGACACGGTGTTGGCACCAGGATTCAGGTGTATCTCCTTTTGCAAAGTCAAGGGATAGACTTTCGCTTTGTCGCAGATATAGTCCGTACTGCCTGTAGAGAGTGTGACATTCTGCGGAGACTGATTGTCGGGCAAGTCGCTCAAATACCCTTTCAGCGAGATGCCCGTAGCGGTGTAATCGCCGTGATTGGCTACGGCATAGAGTTGATAAGCCTTGGTGTAATCCAATTGGTCGAAGGTGACTGTCGCCTCGGCCTTGTCGTCGTTCAATTGTGCATACTCCAATTGCTGATGACGCTCTACCACGCCACCACTGACCAGATATACGCTGACGCGATACATCTTCTGCCCATCACGCATCAGTTCGGCTTCGGTCACATTGCCATCGTCGTCCAGATCCTGTATGCCACGGGTGGAGTGCGAGGGCGCCCGGAAAGTAATGGTGAGCGAAGTGCCCCGGTGCGATACATCGGGCAAAATATCGTCCTGCTGGCAGGCGATGCACAGCAGTAGCGTGAGTAAATATAATAGGGTTCGTTTCAACATATATCTTTTTTGTAAGGCGGAGGCTGTTGACTGTTGACGTTGACTGTTAATCGTTAACCGTTAACCGTTAACTATTGACTCTACAACTCCACATCATAACTTGCATCCAACTTATTCCAATCCTGTATCGTAAGGGAGATAGTAGCCGAGGCACCGCGGATTTCCAATATATAATTGTATTGCACGCCGGGCAGGTAGGTTATGGCAGGGATGGTCACCGAGAAGACCTTGTCGTCCGTGTGCTTCATCTTGTAGAAGAATTTCAGCGAACCAGCCTTTACCGTCTGTGGTATCACCATAATCCAACTATCGTTGCGTGTATAGAGTTCGCCCACATTGGTGCCGTTGGGCACATAGAGCGAGTGAGGTTCGTCGTCGTCGTCGAAATTTACGCCTGTGGGATATTCCCAGCGGTAGAGTTCTTCGAACACCGAATAGTAGGGTGTCCAGTGTATTTCGGGCGTCTCGTTACCCGTATGGAGCAAGTAGCCCGCACGCGAGAAGAGATCGTCGGTTGTTCCTTGATTTTGCAACCAGCACGCCACCACCCCTTCGTCCGCACTGGGTGTGTAGCCCTCTGCTGCTTTCACCTGAAACCTTATGGCAGCAAAGATGTGTTGCAATTCTATATCGACGACATCGGGCAGGGGTGAAGTCTGCGTATTGACTTGGGTAGCACCGACCAGAATATCGTCTTGCGTATTTTTAGTATTGATGGTGCCCTGAAAGTTTGTGGCACCCATCTGTTCCATTAAGTTTGTCATCAAGTCCTGTGGGAAACAAGCGCGGAAATCGTACAGCATACCACTGTTCCAGTATCTTGTCTCGCCTGAATAGTTCCATAGATTGTATGGATTGGTATCTTGTGCCTTAAGCCCGTAGGTCAGGGGTTCGGCATCGAATATTTTGGTACGCGTGCCAGCATTCACAAATTCGCCCCACAAGCCAATGCTTTCTGTGCCAGTACCTGCATCACAGAGTGTCTGTATATTGGCGTTGGTGACGAGGGCACGCGTTGAAAGTCCTGCGACACCCGAGATGCCACAAGATATAGCCTTACGAGCCGGTTGTGGCTCAGGAAGCGGTTCATCCACTTCCTGAGCACAGCCCGCTGCGATTATAGAGATTATCAGTAACGCTATGAAGCGACTGAATTTCATCATATTTATCTACTTTTTTAAGCGATTAAATAGAGTTGGATCTACGACTATTATTGGATAGTGTAGTCGAGAGTTGTAGTAGTCCAATCTGCTGCGATAGAAGGACTGAAGTGGATAGGCTTGTTAGCACCGAAAGTGATGTTGTATACATAACGGTTGCCCAGCAGCCATTCAGTAATACTAGCACCACCGCCTTTCTTAAAGTCAGAGAGCTTAACAGTAGCAGTAGATTCCAAAGTTCCGTCACCAGTAGTCTTGTCGTAAACGATAGTTACAGTAGCATCAGGATTTACACCTTGAGGGATCAAAAGCAATGCAGACTTAACACCGGCATCTGAAGTATTACCTGTAAGCATTACACCCGAGGTATTAACTGAAACTGCAGCACCAGAAAGGATGCCGTAAGAAGTAGTAGCAGCTGCGTCAGGAGTCCATTCTGGAGTACCATCAGTGTCTGTCGGTGTTGTGATATTTTGATTGAAGTCACCAGAAGTTACAAAATCGCCAGCTACAGTGAGCGACTTGATTTTGTAAGTAGCCTTATTGTCAGCAGCTACTGCAGAGAATACTACAGAAGTCAAAGCGTGCTTAAATACCATAGATACAGCAGCATCACCATTGTTGCCCTTGTTCTTACCAGTCACTCGTGCAGTGTACATCAAGTCATATTGACTGTTTGCAGCAGCAGTAGTAAAGTCTTTAATTTGCAAACCCGCGTTAGTTTGGCTATAAGTACCAGCAGCATCAGCAGGAGAGTAAGCAGCAAATACCAAGTCGTTGCCCAATTCTGGCCAGTAGTGAGGAGTAGTAGTAGTCCATTGAGTACCACTCTTACTTACAGTTTCACCATTTGCATTAAAGTAATTTGTAGCACCTTCCCAACCAGCATAAGCGTCAGCAGTGTAAGACTTACAGTACACCTTGAAGCTTTCGGTTTCTGGATAGGTTGTGCCGATGATTTCACCCAATTGAGCTCTTGTAGGCTTCATCACTGGCATGTCGAAAGAGATGGCTTTCTTAGAAGCAGATTCCATCACTTCCATGTCTTCATTCACACAGCTTGTCAAGACTACGCTTGCCATTGCTGCAAAAAGCATAAACTTTTTCATAATGATAAATGTTTAAAGGGGTTAATAAATAAATAAATTGTTTTTTCGGTTTATATTCAGTTTTATCTGTTTTGTCAAATTCTACTTTTCATTATCACGTATATCATCAAATCACTATACTTCCTTCGTGTTGCTGCCAATCGCCGACACCGGGCTGCATACCGCCTCCCGTTTCGCCGTCGGGCGGTGTAATCTCGATCACTTTGTCGATGATGATCCACTGTTTGTCTTGCACCACTGGGGTATCAAACATATCGGTCAGGCGGAAGGTTTCGGTCTGCACCGTATTGTAAATGGTCTTGAACTCGAAGGTAATATCGATGTAACCCTCTACATGGGGCAACTTGCCAAATGTATTGAACGAGGCGTAGGCGACGTGTGTGGTATTGCCAGTGCGCATCTTTTCGGCGGCGTTGTTCAGTGGGAAGTAGAGACTGGTCACGTCGTCCATCACCATTTGTCCGTCGTGCAGGGTCTTTGAACCCGCCATCCCCGAGATCAAGGCTACAGCCGAACGCACATGCTCTGCGCCCTTGATGTTGACTTGTATATAATAGGTCTTGACGAGCGACTCTGCCGTGGGGCAACATCCTTGTGGGGTGCACAGGGTGTCCACCTCTTCGGAGGGAAGGATTTGCACGCCTTCCATTCGGGCAGCAAAGATGTGGTCGGGTTGGTGCGAGATGATATGGTGAGGCCATTCCCCGCGGCTGTCACTGGTCGAGGCGCCGCTTCGCGAGAATAGGCGGCTGCTTTCGCCCTCGGTCAGTGTATTGGTGAAGGCTACGATCTTGCCGTAATCGTTCTCGGACTGGGTCTGCGTGGTGCGGGTGTCGTAGTTGTACGCCAAGATATTGTATTCGCCCACCGGTGCGTAGATATATCCCTGCAGATAGTTGCCTCGCGCGTCGCTTCCCTTCTGGTACAGATAGCGCTCGCTGACCAATTTGCCCGTATATTTGTCGTACACACCCACACGGAGCAATTCTGGCGAGTGGTATTCGGGTTTCTTGCGCGAGTCGTCGTAGAATCCGTACGTCACGTTCTGAATATTTTCGTTCAGATAGACACGCAAGAAGTGGGTGGTGTTGGGGTCTTCCAAGAGGCGGTGCTCACAACTGCTACCCAGGAGCAATGCGCACACATAAACGGCTGACAGGACGACGCGACCGAAGTGTTTCATCAAGCTCATCGGGCACCTCCTTTCCGTTTAGTCTGCATCGTAATAGGTACGACGAGCGACACCTGCACCTTGGTGGGGCCAAAGTAATGCCAACGGCCCTGCTTTGCCGGGTTGCGCCACAGTATTTCATAGTCCTCGCTGGGTGTATATCCACGATAGGCAATGGAGGCATAGCCCAAAGACAGGGAGAACTCCATGTTCAGGCGTCTGCCCAAAGGCATGGAGTAACCGTAACTCAGGCCTACGCTCCAGTGCTCGCCCTGATGGCAGATGTCGCGCCCCCATTCGAAGTCCCATTTGCCGGATTCGGCATAAAGGCCCACAAAGTGCCCCATCAAGCGGTCGCGTTGCACGCTCTTGCCCATCTGCGGGCGCGACATGGGCTTGAACCACCAGCGGCCCTCGCCTCCTATGCTCAGGAAGCGTATGCAATACTGGTTGTCGGCCTGTCCCCATGTCCACCACGGAAACTGGTGGTACCATAGTGCCGAGAACCTCTCGCCAATAGGCACCTCTATGGAATAGTTCACCAGGCTGAGGGCGTCGTACAGGAGATTGGTCTTCAGAGCCAGGATGGTCTTCTTCTTGTATGAAACCTCGGTAACCGGCAAGGGTTCCAATTCTGGCAAGGGTTCCAATTCTGGCAAGGTGGGCATCTCCACACTGATGTCGGGCATCGTATCCGCCACAAATTCCGGTATGGGCTGGTACACGCACAGCCAAGTGGCCACACGCAGGGCAGGCATGTGATGGCGTATTATCCAGTTGTAGGTAAAGCCATTGTCCAGCTGCTTCAGTCGCCACTTCTTTGTCTCGGTGGGTATGTCGGCACGCATGATTTTCATCACGCGGTCCCTGTTCATCAGGTGATAGTTGGCATTCAGTTCCTCATAGAGGCCCTCCCAGTTCTCGCCCATGGGATGCAGGATGATATTCTGGGGCAGGAGCACGCTGTCGTTGGGCAGATTAGCAAGGATGAAGTCGCGTGCCACCTCGGCACGACGCCTTGCAAGCCAATCGTTGCGATGAGGTGCACCCTCGGGCGAGGCATAGGCATAGATGGCAATGCTGTCTATGCGTGGCGAGCGGGCAAGGATGTCCCTGATACGTACCATCTGCAGGGCATTGTCCAGATAGTCTTCCTGCAAATCGACACGATCCCTATAATAATATAGGGAATAGTGATCACCTTGCGTGGTCACTGTATCCTTGTCTGCACGACAATACACCGTTGTCATGCATAAGGAACACAATAATAAGATGATCAACCTCAACATCCTTGCAACAATCTCCTAAACAAATACAACGTAACCAGAAACCAGTTCTGTCACGGTTGAAACCTACTCTCCCTTATGTAGTGCAAAACGTTTTCTGGCACAAAGGTAAGACTTTTTAATTAAATTATATGCTTTACAGCATGCAGTCTGCTAATTTGCCCCCCCCTATTAACATTTATTAACTCTTGAATGCTAACGAAGGTAAAGCGGGAACGACCGTCGCCAGCATGACGATTGGTGTTACACAACTGCTGTACACAGCATGGATTTTGCTACATACCAGCAGTGCCGGCATCATCCTTTTTTGGGGGAACCCTGTCATGGACCTTCTTTCTTAGCATATCATTTTGCGAACAGGAACGACCATGTCCGTTTGAGCTGACAAAAATACAACATAAGGCACGGATACAAAAATTTTATGCGTTGCTGTTTTACAACATGGACGTTGCATTTCTACAAAAACGCGCATCAACGATGCCAGGACCGGGAAAAAAGACGATAAAATCGCCCATTTCTCAAGGAAAAGGGCGATTCTATTATTTCAATCCTTCGATAAACTCTGCAGGAGTAACACCGGTAGTCTTTTGGAAGTTCCTCCATGCCGTAGAGCGTTGTCGGTAGCCAACGTAGTTGAACAATTCATGGACATTGGCCTCGGGATTGCTTTTGAGAGTCTCCACAACATAATTTATACGACGGTGCGTTATATAGTCCACAAAGGTGCGTCCGGTGTTGCGTTTGAAGGCCTCTCCCACATAAGTGCGGTTGGACTCCAGCTGCTCGGAAAGCGAAGTAAGGCTAAGTTCCGGACTGCGCCATTTTCCGTTAGTATCAAGGAGCAGTACGATATGTTCCCACAGGCCATCCGCGTCTGAAGGCATATCTTCATCATTAGTTTTCCCGTCTGCCATGGATGTTACGGGCAAACGCTCGTAGAGTTCGTAGTATGCCACGTAAAGGAAAAATGAGAGCCATACCACCTGATGCATAATCACCAGCCAATAGGCGTGTGTTATCTGTATGGAGAAGTGTATCAGCCCTATCAGACAGAAACCAGAAGAATAGGCCATGATGAACTTGCGGTCGGCAGAACTGTGATGCCAGTCGTATGGGACCAGAAACAGTGCGAAGGTATAGACCAGCATGACTATGAGGGTGATGATGCGAAAGAGAACATTGAACTCGCCAAGATGCTCCCATAAATCAGCATAACTGAGAATGGTGGTGTATTCTATGCCGGAGCACATGCCAATGAACACGAGCACCAGCAACGGAGCAAAAAGCAGGGTATACACTTTTGTACGGCTCGCCGTTGGACGCATCACCTCCAATGGATACAAGAAGTAGGAAAGCTGATTGAGGAGAGGCACAAAGGTGTGTTCGGGCTCAAAGTAAGCGTCATCGGCTGGAGTTGTACCCATCCATGTGCGTGATATGAAAATGAAGGTAAATATTGCCGAAATCCAGCTCAGGACAGCCTGGATGGTACGTGAGTAGTCGCCTGTTTCATGACGTCGTTTCCACAACAGCATGCCGGTCCACACCAGTGTCACGGTCATCAGCATTAAAAGTATTGTTGTTATGTATCTCATGCACTCATTCCTTTATATACTACACCTTATATTATATATAGTCCCGAATTGTGTTTACAAATATATAACACTTATATAACAAAAGCAAGAAAACGGGAGAAAGATTATGATTTTAACGCGCCAAAACAAAGCGTCAGAAAACAACAAACAAAGCGGACGCTGCACGCAGGGGGAGAAAGTGGGTGATAGTGTTTTATTAGAACGGAAAGGTGACTGCTTTAGCTTGATGAGCGAAGGCGAATAAAACGGAAAACTATCTGCTGGATAGACCCCTCTGCGCCCTCTTGTCGTAACGAAGTTTACGACCCCTCCAGCGCAAGCGTGAAACACGAAAGAGAATAAATCTCTGCGCTCTTTGCGCTCTCTGCGTGCAAAAATATCTCTCACGCAAAGGACGCAGAGTTCCAAAGCAAACTGCGCTGCCGCTGGAGTAGTCGCTGGCTACGAGCGACAGAATGCAGAGGCAAAACAATTAACGATTAACGATGAAACCATCCACCCCCTCCCCCCTGCGGGGGACTCGCCCCTGTCTCAGGGGGAGAGTCAGTTACTACAGAAAATAAGGCGCCAGCGGTGATAGTTTTCCGTTTCCCTAAGGATGCCAGTCCCTGACGTAGCGTACACGATTTATGCTTTCGCCTACGCTACCCAAGGTGACACGGTCGCGATAGATGAACCACTATGCTGGACGACGTGGGGAACGGCATACCGAGATTGCGTACACAACGCACTGGAGAATATCCCGGTTTGCTGTAATGCGACTGGTATTCGCCAGTAGAGGCACCCTCCTCGGCCCATACTATGACGGGCATGTTTCCTGCCCCCGTTAACAAATCTTAACTTTTAACAGGTTTTAAGGACTCTGCGCTGCACATAACCCGCACGTCATGTGCAATACAATGGAGCATTATCAAGTTCGAGCCCGCCAATCCCTTCGGCTATTCCCGAACCCCCAAATTGGTCTTCCCGAGGACCGAGGCGAGAGTTCCCGGTTCTTTCGGTCTGGTCCTCGGGAGGACCGACCCTTGACGTCCCGAGGGCATTTTTCATGCTCCCTGTGTGGTGCCGTAGAGACGAATCCATACCCAAGGGACATGGTAAAAATATTTGGGCGACCATAGGATTGCTCCTGGCCGCCCAAATGGGTTTGATGTATTGACACCCTATCTTCTGTAGGGACGCAGCGTGCTGCGTCCGATGAATCTTGTCAAGGCTTATTGGCGGACGCTGCACGCAGCGTCCCTACCATGCTCTCACTTAATTACAACCTTTTCGCCGTTCACGATGTTGACACCCTTTACAGGGGCAGAGAGACGACGGCCGCTCAGGTCATAGATTTGACTTTGGCCCCTTCGGGCGTCGACCTTCGGTTCTGTTTCCACAATGCCGGTGGCATTGTTCTGCTCCAACGTGAAAGCGAGAGAAGAACCGCCGTCAGTGGCGGCCTGGGATGTTACCCAATAGCCCAACTTGCTGTTGACATCGTTCAGGTAGCCAAGGCTATTGGCCGTATTGCGCAACACCAGAACACCGCTGTTGTTCTCCAACACAAAAGTGGGGGCAGAGGCAAAGTCTACTGGCGACACAAGGGCATTGTTGGAAACGTCACCACCCACAGCCTTGTCCTCGCCAAGAGCAAGATTCTGGATCTTGTAACCAACATAGGGGTTGCCCACGAAGGCAAACAGAGCCTTGTCACCACTGGGCTTGGCGGTAGCACAGGGGAACTGCTTTGCAGTGGCATCGTAACTGATGTACTTGTTGCCACGGATGGTGAGGGAGTACCACACACCTTCATCGAAAGATGCAGAAGGCAGGAAGGGTATGTCCTCGCTCAGCGTACATGTGATAACGAAGTTCTTGCCGGCATCTTCGGCACTTGCCTTACCCTCTGGAGCACCGCTGGTCTCTACGTAGGCAGGGGTCTGAACAGGAGGGAATGCTTCGCCCACATAGGCAACTTCCTTCTGCTCGTACCACACGTTGTTGCCGTACATATATGTATAGGTGATGTCCAATGGTGTGGCATCGGTGGGCTGTGCATCGCCAACGATGCGCACGTACTTGCCGTTGGTTATCTCGGATATGCTCAGCGAAACGTACACCATAGAGTAGCCGCCGGGGGTCTCCTCGTAGAAGAAACCAATGCGGCCGTCGTTCTGCAGGGTGAAGGTGCTGTAGGCAGAACCCGTCTGTGTGGTGCTCACCACCATGCCCTTCTGCCAACCGTTGGCAAAGGTTGCCACATCGTTCTTGCCAGCCTTCTGGTAACTGGTGGGGCTGGTGATGTCCTTGTAGTAGAAACCTACGTTGCGGCGCACGTCGCCAGAATATTCATTCAGACCGAGGGGCAGGGACTGAAGTACGATGTTGCAGAGGTTGCCGTCGGCATCCTCCACCTGATAGGTGGTAATCTCACCGTTGGTACCGTTCCAGTCGCTGGGTGCAGGGATGTTGCTATCGGTGCCTGTGCCCCATGAGCCTTGGCCCTTCTCTATGTCGGAATATGTGAAGATGTTGTAGTAACGGCCATGGGGCTTGCGTGCAGACATGATGACGTCGCCGTTGGGCAGTTCCTCGCACTTGGGCTCGTTGGCATTGCCAAAATTGGGGAAGGGCATGTCCTGACGGGTGCCAAGTATGTGCCATGTCATACCGAAGTCGTCGGAGTATGCCACACGATTGTGCATGTCCTTGCTCCACAGAGCAGCATAGATGCGGTAGTACTCACCCACCTTAATCTTGGAACTCTGGAAGATACGGCCAGAACCAATGAAGAAACTCTGTGCAGTATACTGGTCGGTACTGGTCTTGTCACCAGCCTTGTATGCCTCGGTGTCCCAAAGGCTGTAGAACTCCTCGGTGATATCGTCGTAGATGGAGTCGCGACCTTCGGTCATACTGTGGTAGGTCTCGCCACCGTCCTCGCTGTAGAAGCGTGCCATGCGGTTGGGGTTCTGGCGTGTGGCGCTGCCGCAAACGGTATGACCAGTTACAGCCATCAGCAGCACACGACCTGTCTCGCGATCGATACAGATGGCAGGATCGCCAAAGCCGTCGTTGCCGTTCCATGAATCCTTTTCGTTACCGGTAATGATGGTGGTACCCTTCTCCCACTTTGTGCCGTCGGGAGAACCTATGCGCTGAACCAGGTCCACACGGCCGAAACCTATGTCACCGCCACAGGGACGATAGTCGTTGATGGCCAGGAGTTTGCCATCCTTGCGCTTGGCAATGGCGGGAATACGGTATGGGGGATTGTTGTGATACCAGAGGTACTGGTACTCGCTCTCCATATCACCGGCAAAGGTAACAGTGGTACCTTCCTCGGTCTCCTCCACGCTGCCGTTCCAACCATGGTAGGTCCAGGCGCTCATGCTCACCTTCTGGCCATAGGGCAGGTACATTTTCTTCTTCTGTCCGTCCAGTTCCTTTGTAACGGTGGTGGTGGAGGTGGTACTGCCGTAGGTCATGCGGAACTCGCCAATGCGGGTGTTGGTCTCGGGATACTTGGTCTCGCCGGTTACGGCAAAGGCAATGTTCACGGGGTCTGGATTGATGCGGCTGATGGTCCAGCGCGAACCGGCATCGGTGATGCCGTAGAACTTCAAGTCGCCACCATTGCCGCCATACATATTCAGTGACTGTCCACTAGACACTTTGGTGGTAATACCTATGCCAGGCTTGCTCTCGGCCTGATTCTGGCTCATGTCCAAGAACCACTTTGCGGCGGTGCCGGTGGTCCATGATGCTGCGGTACCATTGCCGGGAGAGGTGCTGGCGGTGAGTTTGTACTGCTCGCCCAGGGTCTTGCTATAGATAACGAAGCCATCGGTGTTGTTGCCCACAAAGCAGAACAACTGGTTCTCCTGGCTCATGTCCATCTGTGCTGTACCTGCCTGGCTGGCAGAGGGTGCACTCCAGGCATAGTTGGCATTGTTGCAGTTGCTCAGGCGCAGCCACTTCTCGCCATAGGTGGCAGAGAAGATGGGAGGCAGGGCGTTGGCATCGGGCACGTTTACCTTGAAATAGGGGAGCCAAGTCTTCTCGCCACCACCGGCACCTACCTTGGGACCATAGTTGCCACTTGCATTGGAGATAGCAATGCGCTGACCGCAGGATGCTACGCTGGTGTTAGAGGTGGAGAAGAACATGTAGTATGTCTGACCTGCCTGCAGGGTGATGTTCTCGAACTTGTACTCCACGAACTGGTTGTTCTGAGGTGCAGGCTTGTTGGTGGAGATGCCCACCTTGCCGCTGATTTCCTTTGTAGAGGAGATAACCATGTAGGCGGTCTTCTCGTTAGTACCGTTTGTGTTGGTACACAGGTGGATGTTGTGCAAGGGAACCTCGGTAACAGCATCGCCTTCGTCATTCACTTCGGGAACGGTGAAGCCAATCCATGTGATGTTGGCCTTGTCGTTTGCGCCGGTGCCAACGGACCACGAGGTGTTCGCTTCCTGCGCCCTGGTCGCTACCACACCGCAAAGCATAGCAACGAGGAGGAGATAAAACTTCTTCATTCTGGTTGTTTGTTTTGGATTATAAATTGTCGTTTTGTTATCGCATTAACAGGGGACAAAGTTATAAATAATATGCAAAGGCACAAAGGAAAGCGTGCACATTATTATAAAAACAAGGATAAAAACAAGGGGACGGGCAAGGTGTGTTATATATATTTAACGTCGTGCGCATTGCATTTTAGGCATTTATTCGTAACTTTGTCAAGCAAACACCGTTAGAGAACGGAAAACGAAAAGTAAGACGAAGACGATGACGATGACTATCCACCCCCTCCGCTTCGCTCGTCTCTTCGAGCCCCGACGTTAAACTGGGGAGTTTAACCCTCATAAGGCACAAAATGACATGAGTCATTTTTCTAAAGGCCTTATTCGCCCTGTCTCAGGGGGACAGTCAGTTACTACTGGCTAACGCTATCACCCTGCCCAGCGTCGCACTGAGAGAGTGCGACCCTCAGAGGGTACAGAAGCAGATTTACTGCTTCTTCTAAAGACCCTCTTCGCCCCCTGAGACAGGGGCGAGTACCCCGTAGGGGGGAGGGGGTGGATAAACCCTCTGCGCCCTCTTGTCGTAACGAAGTTTACGACCCCTCCAGCGCAAGCGTGAAACACGAAAGAGAATAAAACTTTGCGCTCTTTGCGGTCTCTGCGTGCAAAAATATCTCTCACGCAAAGGACGCAAAGGACGCAGAGTTACAAAGCAAACTGCACTGCCGCTGAAGTAGTCGCTGGCTACGCGCGACAGAGAACGCAGAGACAAAACGATAAACGATGAACGATGAAACTATCCACCCCCTCCGCTTCGCTCGTCGCACCTGTCTCAGGGGGACAGTCAGTTACTACTGGCTAACGCTACCACCCACTTTCTCCCCCTGAGACAGGGGCGAGTACCCCTTAGGGGGGGAGGGGGTGGATAAACCCTCTGCGCACTCTTGTCGTAACGAAGTTTGCGACCCCTCCAGCGCAAGCGTGAAAAACGAAAGAGAATAAATCTCTGCGCTCTTTGCGGTCTCTGCGTGAAAAACAAAATCGCTCTTATCTTTTATCTCACACAGAAACGAAAAGGTAAAAACGATGAGCGGATGAGCGGTGAGCGAAAAACGTAAACACCCAACAGTAGGGACGCAGCGTGCTGCGTCCGCAAACAGCGTTTTAAGATAATTTGGATGCTGAACCTCCCCACTCGCGAAACACTCCATCTTTTGCCAATTCGGACGCAGCGCTGCGTCCCTACCTTTACGACTCTAACAATTAACACTTTACCCGCCTATGAGAAACCTGAACAAAGCATTGCTTCCCCTTGCCACACTGCCTGGCGCTCTCTTTGCCCAGGAGGCAACACAAAATCCTGGCTATCAGCCCAACTCACGCCAGGCACGTCCCAACGTGGTGATGATATATGCCGACGACCTGGGCTTTGGCGACCTGGGGTGCTATGGCGCCAAGGGTGTGAAGACGCCCAACGTGGACAAACTGGCGCAGAACGGTCTGCGCTTTACCAACGCTCATGCCGTGGCATCCACAAGCACTCCCTCGCGCTATGCGCTGCTTACCGGCCAGTACCCGTTCCGCAAACAGGGTACGGATGTGGCTGCCGGCGATGCTGCCATGATTATCTCGCCCAACCAATACACCGTGGCTGACGTGTTCAAGGATGCTGGCTACACCACGGCTGCCTTTGGCAAATGGCACTTGGGACTGGGAGCACAGACGGGCAAGCAGGACTGGAACAAGCCCCTATCCCCTGCCCTGCCCGACATAGGGTTTGACTACTCGTACATCATGGCTGCCACTGCCGACCGTGTGCCTTGTGTGTTCATAGAGAACAGCACCGTGGCAAACTACGACCCCACGGCTCCTATATATGTGAACTACAACAAGAACTTCGAGGGCGAGCCTACGGGCAAGGACAATCCAGAACTGCTCTACAACCTGAAGAGTTCGCACGGACACGACTACTCGATAGTAAACGGTATCGGTCGCATTGGCTATATGAAGGGTGGCGGCAAGGCTCTGTGGAAGGACGAAAACATTGCCGACAGCATCACCACTCATGCCGTGGATTTTATAAAGGAGAACAGCAACGAGCCTTTCTTCATGTACTTTGCCACCAACGATGTGCATGTACCCCGTTTTCCACATCCCCGATTCCGCGGCACCAGCGAGATGGGATTGCGTGGCGATGCCATAGTGCAGTTTGACTGGAGCGTGGGCGAGATAGTACGTACACTGGAGGAACAGGGATTGCTGGAAAACACCATCATCATACTGACCAGCGACAACGGTCCCGTGCTGGACGACGGCTATCAGGACCAGGCCGAGGAACTGGTGGGCGAGCATTCTCCAACGGGCGGTTTGCGTGGCGGCAAGTACAGTGCCTTCGAGGGCGGCACACGTGTGCCCTTCATAGTGCACTGGCCCGCTGAAATACAGGAGGCTGGCACAAGGGACGCCTTGCTCTCGCAGATTGACTTCCTGGACGTGATGGCAAGCGTTGTGGGCGTTGGAAAGGGCAAGGCCCTCTCGCCCGACGGTCAGCCCGGACAGAAGGCAGCATGGTTTGGTGCCGAGGGCGACGGACGCGACTATGCCATAGGCATGGCACAGAACCATACCCTGACAATCCGCACCCCCAAGTGGAAGTTCATAGAGCCCAAGGGTGGCGCCACCATGATACCTTGGGGACCGAAGATAGAGACTGGCTATTCCACCTCGCCCCAACTGTTCCAGAGAGTGAACGGCGAGTATGACGAGACCGTGAACAAGGCCACCGAATACAAGTCCGTGTGCGACAGCATCAGCATGGAACTGGAAAGGGTACGACTTTCATCCTCTTCCAATTCCATATTTCATGGCGCCTACCATATTAAATACAACGGCAAACCCGTATTCATAGGCTATAACACCACTCACGACCGTCACAATAGCGAGGGGTTCAAGATCATCTCCCCCGACCACTACACGAGCACATCTGCCGGCGACGAGGTGGTCATAGTACGTCCGTCCGGACTGGGGCATACCATATCCATGCAGGGCAAGTTCCTGTGCGAGCCACGCCTCTCGCAATGGGGACACATCATGTTCTCCGACAATGAGTCCGAGGCTGGCAAATACCTGATTGAGGAGACCTCTACGGAAGACGTATATAAGATACGAAGCACCAGCGAGGGTATAAACTATGTCAACATCTATACGGAGCATGGCGTGGCTGGCAATGACAAGGCGGAGAAAGCAGGACTTGCCTCGTACGCCATCGAGGAACTGACCTCCTTTCCCTTCACCATCCCAACAGGAAACATGGCATGTATCTGCTTGCCCTTCAATGTAATCGTACCGGAGGGAACCTGTGCATATGACATTACAACCGATGGCATGAAATTCAATGCCGAGAACAGCACCTATACCTGCACCTTGACACCGATAGCCGTTTCGGGTGAAACTCTGAAAGGAGGCACTCCTGCCATCATAAACGGAGAGCAGGGCTACTATACCCTGACCATCACCATGAAGGACGACAATGCCAAGGGTGCGCACGAGCAGTCCTTGCTCAAGGGCAACTACGTGACAGAGAAACTCAGCCAGAACGGAGATGCAACAAAATATCTGCTCGCCGTGCAAGACGGCACACCAGCCCTTGAAGCCTTCAACGGCACTACCGACATTGCCGCCAACCAGTGCTGGATGGAGTGCAATATGCCTGATGCAGACAAATTCACTATCAGCCTGCCCACATCCACAGGCATACAGAACACCCTGGCAGAAATACAGGACAAGGAACCCCGCATCTACAACATTGCCGGGCAACGCCTGAACTCTCCCCAACATGGCATCAATATAGTGGAGGGCAAGAAAATAGTCGTAAAATAACGCAGACTTCTCTATTTAATAAGTCCAGAAGTCCGTCGTAGAATAAACGCAGGAACAATTACCGCCATAAACAACTCAGGAGGCAGACACCACAGTGCTCGCCTCCTGAGTTGCTTATATCTTCATATACCCCGCTTTCCCTTTGTTTTTCTTGTAGGGACGCAGCGTGCAGCGTCCGCCTTGTCTGCCGTTCTCGGACGCTGCACGCAGCGTCCCTACTGTTGGGTGTTAACTTTTCCGCTTACCGCTCATCCGCTCCACGCTCACCGCTCATCCGCTCACCGTTTTCACCTTTCCGATTCCAACATGCGCTTGAGCACCACGGTGGCGGAAATCTCGCGGTTGGCGGCTTCGGGGATGACGAGAGAGGTGGGGGCCTCGATTACCTCGTCGGTAACGATCATGCCACGGCGCACGGGCAGGCAGTGCATGAAGCGTGCATTGTTGGTAACGGACATCTGACGGTCGGACACGGTCCAGTCGAGCATGTCGTGATAGTCGGTCAGTATCTTGCCATAGTCCTCGGGACGTGTTACACCGGGGCATGACCAGTTCTTGGCATAGACGAAGTCGGCACCCTCGAAAGCCTTCATCTGGTCGTACTCCACACGGGCATTGCCGGCAAAGGCAGGATCCAGTTCATAGCCCTCGGGATGTGTGATGACGAAGTCCACATCGGCAGCATTCATCCACTCGGCAAAACTGTTGGGCACAGCCTGTGGCAGAGCACGGGGATGGGGAGCCCAGGTGAGCACCACCTTGGGACGTGCCGTCTGCTTGTGCTCCTCGATGGTGATGAGGTCGGCAAAGGCCTGCAGGGGATGCACGGTGGCAGTCTCCATGGCAAAGATGGGTTTGCCGGAGTACTTCACAAACTGGTTGTAGACGGTCTCGGCATAGTCGTACTCGCGGTCGGTGAGACCAGCAAAGGAACGTATGCCGATGATGTCGCAATAACTGCTCATCACGGGGATGGCCTCCAGCAGATGCTCGCTCTTGTCGCCATCCATGATGACGCCACGCTCGGTTTCCAGTTTCCATGCTCCGGCATTAACGTCGAGCACGATGACATTCATGCCCAGGTTCTGTGCTGCCTTCTGAGTGGAGAGGCGTGTGCGCAAACTATTGTTGAAGAATACGAGCAGGGCAGTCTTGTTGCGGCCAAGTTCCACATACTTGAAACGGTCCTGCTTGATTTCACGTGCCTCAGCCAGTGCCTGCTTCAGGTCGCCAAGGTCTTGTACATTGAGAAAAGTTTTCATATGCTATGTTTTAACGGATGAGCGGTGAGCGGTGAGCGGATGAGCGGGAAAGGTAGGGACGCTGCGTGCAGCGTCCGAATTGGTTAAAGGCAGAGTGTTTTGCTAGTAAGGAAGTTTAAGCGTCTGAATTATCTCTTCCTGTTGTCTTGCGGACGCAGCACGCTGCGTCCCTACTGTTGGGTGTTAACTTTTCCGCTTACCGCTCATCCGCACCACGCTCACCGTTTTCCGATTTCCGTTTTCCGTTTAATTTCTTGTCTGTCCGTTACCCCTTATTATATACTTGCTGGTGGTTATCTCTTCCAGTGCCATGGGGCCGCGGGCGTGGAGTTTCTGGGTGGAGATGCCTATCTCGGCACCCAGCCCGAACTGTGCTCCGTCGGTGAAGGAAGTTGGTGCATTGTGGTAGACACAGGCGGCATCTACCTCGAGGAGGAAACGGTCGGCGGTATGTTGGTTCTCCGTAACGATACTCTCGCTATGCCCCGAACCATGCTGGCGGATATGCGAGAGAGCCTCATCCAATCCGCTGACGACACGTATGCTCAGGTCGTGCGAAAGCCATTCGCGGCCATATTCGCCATAGTGGAACTGCACCTGTCCCTGCATGGGGGCAAGCAACTCGGCAAGGCGAGGTTCCATGTCCTTGTGCACCAACAGGCAGTCCAAGGCATTGCACACGCTGACACGGCGGCACTTGGCGTTATAGACGATGCGAATGGCCTTGTCCATATCGGCATCCTTGTCGACATAGCAGTGCACCACACCGGCACCGGTCTCTATGACAGGCACCTTGGAGTTCTCGCGCACATAGCGTATCAGTCCGGCAGAACCACGGGGAATGATGAGGTCCACCAATCCCTCGGCAGAAAGGAGTTCGGCCGTTGCCTCGCGTGTAGCAGGCAGAAGAGTGACGGTGGCTGGGTCCAGTCCGTGCTCAAAGAGAACATTATGTATTACAGCGCAGATGGCCTTGTTGCTTTCCTCGGCATCCGAACCGCCCTTGAGGATAACGGCAGAACCTGCCTTCAGGCAAAGGGCCGTAACATCGAGGGTAACATTGGGACGAGCCTCGTAGATAACGCCGATAACACCAAAGGGTACGCTGACACGACTGATGTCCAGTCCGTTCTCCAGCACCCTATGACTGAGCACACGGCCCAGGGGAGATGGCAAGGATGCCACATTGCGACAGTCCGATGCTATGCCTGCTATGCGCTCGGGGGTGAGGCGCAAACGGTCGTAGCGTGGGTCGGCAGGATCCATGCGCTCCAGGTCATGGGCATTGGCCGCCAGGATGGCATCGGCACTTTGTTCCATGGCATCTGCCATGTCTACGAGCAGGGCATTAACCGCCTCTGTGCCAAGTGCGGCAAGTTGGCGCGACGCCAGTTTTATGTATTCTGATTCCATATACATTATATTATATAGATGTTATAGATGCTATAGAAACTATAGAGTCTCCGCTAACCACTAACCGCTCACCTCTAACCACTCACCGTTCACTGCTCACCGTTCTAAAGTGTGTGTGCGGCACTGCAGGGGCATTGTCAACGAGGTCTACCAGAATGTTTTCTCTGGTTCCCCGGGCAAGGAGAACGTCTATGCCGGAGGCTGCCACCTCGATGGCGGTCTTGCACTTGCTCTGCATACCTCCACGGCCAGCGCCTGACTTCTCTGTCTGTATGTATTCGCTGACATCACGACCAGCATCCACTACGGGGATGAGACTGACACCTTCATCGCCGGGACGACCGTTGTACAGACCGTCCACATTGCTGAGCAGGATGAGGGTATCGGCTCCCATCAGCCGGGCTATGAGACCGGAGAGTTCATCGTTGTCGGTAAACATCAACTCGGTGATGCACACGGTGTCGTTCTCGTTAACCACAGGCAGAACGCCGTGCGAGAGCATCACCTCCATGCAACGGCGCATGTTCTCGCGGTGCTCGTCGGAGTCGAAGTCGGTCTTCTGCGTCAGCACCTGCCCCACGGGAATATGGTGTTCGCGAAGGAAATCGTAGTAACGGTTGATGAGTTTTGCCTGACCCACGGCAGAGAACAACTGGCGCTGCTCTACGGAGTCCATCTCCAGGGTACTCTTCTGACTGAGGTGCAACTCTCCCCTACCCGATGCCACGGCACCAGAGGAGATGAGAATGACCTCTATGCCACGATGGCGCAATTCCGCAACCTGGTCTACCAGGGAGGACAAGCGTGTCACGTCCAGCGTGCCGTCCTTGCGGGTAAGCACCGCACTGCCTATCTTTACTGCTACTCTCTTCATTTCTCGTTTGCTTTCAGTCCTGCCAAAACGGAGGCAGTGAAACCAGCCTCCTCCATGGCATTAAGTCCGCGTATGGTGTATCCGCCCGGGGTAGTAACGGCATCAATGGCCTCCTCGGGATGGCGACCGCTCTCTTCTAACAGTGCCACTGCTCCCTTCATGGTCTGAAGTACGGCCTGACGAGCCTCGTCGGGACGCAGGCCAAGTTCCACGCCACCCTCCATCATGGCACGGACATAGCGCATGACATAGGCTATGCCACAACCCGATATCTGCATGCCGGCAGACATCTGCTTCTGCGGCACCATCTGCACACTGCCACAAAGGGCAAAAAGGTCCAGTACCTTATTTATTTCACAGGCTGCAGCCTCCTCGACAAAGGTCATGCCCTGACCATACTCCACGGCTATGTTGGGCATGGCATATACGTTGATGCGTTCGTGACGCACTCCTGCCGCCACACTGACCAGCAGTGCCTTGCCGGCATCCAGGGCGGGCTGTATCTGCTGCACCACCTCGGCCACAAGCCATGGCTTTACGGCAAGCACAACGAGATCTGCACCAGAGACGGCCTGAACGTTGTCAGTTGTTGCAGCAAGTTGAGGATAAAGCGACGTAAAGCACTCCAGAGTGGCCTGACTGCGTGCAGTGATGGTGATGTCGGAGGCAAGACCTGCCCTGCACCACCCCTTCACGAGAGCACCACCCATGTTGCCGGAACCTATGACTGCTATCTTCATAAAAGATTTTCCTTTTTAGGGTTCTTCTTATGCCAAGACCTTGCTAAATGACTCCAGGAACCTGTCGGCCTCGCTGATGGTGAGGCACAGGGGAGGAAGCAGACGGATGACGTTGGTACCGGAACAACCTGTGAAGATGTGCTCTTCCTTGATAAGACGGGTACGGGGCTCCTTGTAGGGGATGTCCAGTTCTATGCCTATCATCAGACCACGGCCACGCACGTCAACAACGTGGGGCAGGTTCATGGAGCGCAACTGTTCCATGATATAGTCGCCCACCTGGGCAGCATTCTCCACGAGGTTCTCGCTCTCTATAACATCAAGCACTGCCAAGGCTCCGGAACATCCCAGATGGTTGCCTCCGAAGGTGGTACCCAACTGTCCGTAGATGGGAGTGAACTTGGGCGAAATGAGCACGCCTCCCATGGGGAAGCCGTTGCAGATGCCCTTGGCCACGGTAATCATATCGGGACGGACGCCCAGATGCTGGTGGGCAAAGAACTTGCCCGAACGGCCGTAGCCACACTGTATTTCGTCGCAGATGAGTACGGTGTTGTGCGCCTCGCACAGAGCCTGCAGTTCCTTCAGGAAGTCTGCCTCGACCATGCGTATGCCGCCAACGCCCTGTATGCACTCGATGATAACGGCACAGACATCGTCCTTCTCAATCTCGGCACGCCAGGGCTCTATCTCGTTGATGGGAAGATAGGTGACATGACCGTTGGCATTGATGGGTGCGATGATCTTGGGATTGGCAGTAGCCTCAACCGCCAGAGAGGTGCGGCCATGGAAGGCCTTCTCGGCAGAGAGCACACGGGTGCGGCCATTGTGGAAGGAAGCGAGCTTCAGGGCATTCTCGTTGGCCTCGGCACCAGAGTTGATGAGGAACAGCTGATAGTCCTCATAACCAGACACCTTGCCCAGGGTGAGGGCAAGTTCCTTCTGCAAGGGGTTCTGCACTGAGTTGCTGTAGAAACCCAGGCGTGCAACCTGCGAGGCAATGGCCTCAACATAATGGGGATGTGCATGACCTATGCTGATGACGGCATGACCGCCATAGAGGTCGAGATACTCTGTTCCCTCTTCGTCCCATACGTGGCATCCCTCGCCACGGTCTATGGCAATGTCGAAAAGGGGATATACGTCAAATAGTTCCATAGTGTTTCCTATTTTATGACATTAAAGTCTTTAAGGTCCCTAAAGTCTCTAAAGACCTTAAAGACCCTAAACTTTTCCTTTCTTTTAGAACGCACTCGCCTTCAGGTTCAGGCCTGCCTTCTCGTCAAGACCGAACATCAGGTTCATGTTCTGCACGGCCTGACCCACGGCGCCCTTCAGCAGATTGTCTATGCAGCAGATCATGAGCAGCTGGTCCTCGTACTTCTCTACATAGACCACGGCCTTGTTGGTGTTCACCACCTGCTTCATATCGGGCGACTTCACCACGAAATGCGTAAAGGCGGCATCCTGGTAGTAGTCGGCATACAGTTTCTGTACCTCCTCGAGGGGAGCATCGCACTTGGCATAGGCGGTAACATATATGCCACGGGCAAAGCAGCCGCGCTGGGGGATGAAGAGTACACGGCCGTCATAACCGGGATGCAGTTCCTGCACAGTTTGGTTTATCTCCAGAAGGTGCTGGTGATTGAAGGTCTTGTAGACGGAGATGTTGTCGTTGCGCCAACTGAAATGTGTGGTTGCGCCGGGCTTCTGACCTGCACCTGTGGAACCTGTTATGCCGTTAACGTGGATATCTCCGCTCAGCAATCCTGCCTTCAGTGCAGGAAGCAGTGCCAACTGTATGCAGGTGGCAAAGCAACCGGGATTGGCAAGGTGCATGCAGTTGCGGGTCTGTTCGCGATGTGTCTCGGGCAGGCCGTAGACATAGTCGTGGTCGCCGGCAATGCGGAAGTCCTGTGCCAGGTCTATGATGCGCACACGTGCAGGGATATCGTGCTCCTGCAGGAAGGCACGGCTCTTGCCATGACCAAAGCAGAAGAACACCACGTCGACCAGCTCCCAGGGCATCTCGCTGGTGAAGTATAGGTCGGTCTCGCCATACAAGCCCTCGTGCACTTCGCACACAGGATTGCCGGCATTGGATTCGCTATTGGCAAAGACTATCTCTGCCTCGGGATGATTGAGGAGCACGCGGATAAGTTCACCGCCGGTGTAACCTGCTGCTCCAAGTATGCCTACTCTAACCATATCTTAATTTGTCTTTGGCAAGAATGCCCACAGAAGAAGGTATGCCCAAAAACCAAGCGAACCACCAAACAGCAGCACGACAAACAGTATGCGCACCAAAGTGGCATCCATGCCAAAGTACTGGGCAAGTCCGCCACACACTCCTGCCATGATGCTGTTGCTGGCAGAACGGGACAGTTTCTTTTCCATATTACGTTATTCCTTATTATTATTTATATTGAAGGTACTCTTCGCCTCTGGTATGACCAACATGAGGATGAAGTACACAACCACTCCGCAGAATGATGTCAGCAGAGTAAGCAACACATAAATTACACGCACAACTGTCGCATCCATATTAACATAGTCTGCTATAGCTGCACATACTCCAGCCAACATGCGTCCAGTACGTGGACGCTCCATCTTCTTCGGTTCTGACATGATAATATTTGTTTTATATGTATTATCTGTATTTCGCTCAACGTTAAACGATAAACGTTCGACGTTCCTTTCACTACATAGTAGGGACGCTGCGTGCAGCGTCCGCATATGACTCATGGAGGAAATGTTCTCGGACGCTGCACGCAGCGTCCCTACCCGCTCAACGATAAACGATAAACGTTCAACGTTACTATCGTTCCTCCTCAGGATGTGCCAGATAGTAGGCACGCAGGGCGGTTGAACTTACCTTGATGAAGCCCTTGGCATCGTCGCTGCTCCATGCCTTGGCGGTCTCGCCATACTCGCCAAGCTTGTTCTTGACAAGGTCGTTGGGAGAATCCACACCCATGGTCTGGAAGCTGTAGGGACGGAGTTCCAGGGTTACCTCGCCGGTAACATTGCGCTGGCTGCTGATGAGCATAGCCTCGATATCGGGCATTACGGGCTCCAGATACTGGCTCTCGTGCAGGAACATGCCATACCAGTTGGCCACCTGCTCCTTCCAGTACTGCTGCCACTTGCTCAGGGTGTACTTCTCCAGGAAACGGTGTGCACCGATGATGAGCATGGGGGCTGCTGCCTCGAAACCTACACGGCCCTTGATGCCGATGATAGTGTCGCCCACATGGCAGTCGCGGCCAATAGCATAGGATGCGCCAATCTCCTCAACTGCCTGGATGGCCTGAATCTTGTCCTC
This sequence comes from Bacteroidaceae bacterium, assembly GCA_045612965.1. Lineage (GTDB taxonomy): Bacteria > Bacteroidota > Bacteroidia > Bacteroidales > Bacteroidaceae > Physcousia. The sequence goes on from JAZLAC010000009.1 coordinate 97,972, forward strand.
GTAGCGAGTGCCGTTGACAGACACCAGTTCGCCCTTCTCGAAACCAAGATTCAGCAGTTCTGTACCTTCCTTGGTGGGGTGCTTCAGGTATGCACTCTCGGGCAAGCCCTGTGTGCTGTCGAGAATCTCACCGCCACAGATGCTGGTACCCCAGATGCCTACGTTGTACGAATACTTCAACTTGGTAAAGTCGGCAAAGTAGCCGTTCTGGTTCAGGTAGTCCACCTCTTCCTGACGGGTAAGATTGCCATCGCGGGTCAGGGTAATGATCTCCACGCCGGGTGCCATAACCAGGAAGGTCATGTCGAAGCGAATCTGGTCGTTGCCGGCACCAGTAGAACCGTGAGCAATGGCGCTGGCGCCAATCTCACGAGCGTAGCGTGCAATGGCCATAGCCTGGAAGATGCGCTCGCTGGACACGCTGATGGGATAGCAGTTGTTGCGCAGCACATTGCCGAAGACCATGTACTTCAGCGACTTCTCGTAGTACTCCTGGGTAACATCCAAGGTGACGTACTCCTTGGCGCCCAACTTGTAGGCATTCTCCTCGTTGGCCTTCAGCTGCTCGGCACTGAAACCACCGGTATTGGCACATGCGGCATACACCTCATAGCCCTTCTCCTTAGCCAGATACATCACAGTGTAACTGGTATCAAGGCCGCCACTGAAGGCAACCACTACTTTCTTCTTTTCCATATTGTATGTTGTTTGGACCCTCCCCCATCCCCTCCCTGTATGGAGGGGAGTATATAGGATTTACGAGGGTTTTGTTAATAATTTCTTTTATTCCTATGTGTTTCTTCCCGTTTCCAATGCCTCTACTCTCTAACCGCTCATCCGCTCACCGTTTTCCCAACGATCCCTCAGTTGTAACTGTCTGTCCCCCTGAGACAGGGGCGAATAAGGCCTTTAGAAAAAATGACTCAATGTCATTTTGTGCCTTATGAGGGTTAAACTCCCCAGTTTAACGTCGGTGCTCGAAGAGACGAGCGAAGCGGAGGGGGTGGATTATACCTTTCCGTTCTCCGTTTTCACCTTTCCCCTCTACTCTATCCCCCTCAGCACCAGTGCCTTCATCACATCTTTTATCACCTCCAAGCTGGTAGGTTCGCCATGATGTTTCTCGGGGTCCCATAGCATACCGGTACATACGCAGAACTTGCGCTGCTTCAGTTCCAATATGTCGTGGTTGATGCAACCCTGGCATCCGCGCCAGAAAGCCTCATCGTCGGTCAGTTGGTTGAAACTAACGGGAACATAGCCCAGGGCAGTGTTCATCTTCATCACCGCATCGCCGCTGGTCAGGGAGAATATCTTGGCATGAGGCCAGCGCAGACGTGCCAGGGTGAAAGTATAGTCCTTGATATGGCGTGCCACACCCAGACCCTGATAGTCGGGATGGACAATGAGACCCGAGGTGGTAACATAGTGCTTATTGCCCCACGTCTCTATGTAACTGAAACCGGCAAAGCGGTCGCCGTCCAAAGCCAGAATGGCCTTGCTCTCCTTTATCTTGGTGGCAAGGTATTCGTGGGTACGCTCGGCAATACCGGTACCACGCTTGCGTGCAGCATCGCGGATTGTCTGCAGAATCTCGTCCACGTACTTCTCGTGACTGGCATCTGCAACAACTATCTTTATGTTGCTGTTCTCGAATGTGCGTATATCTTTCTTTTCTTCCATCTTGGTTGTGTGTTCCTTACCTGCGTTTCTTCAATTGTGGTACTGCCTCCGTAAGCTGCTCGCTCACCAGTTCACGGCTTGCCTCCTCAGCCATCACTATCATCACCGTATCATCTCCGGCCACGGTGCCCAGGAGCAGTGGCGACTTCATCTCGTCTATCTCGTATGCCACCAGCGAGGCATGCCCTGGCGGAGTGTGCAGCACCGCTATGTTGCCGCTGAACTGCAGGGACCACTTCGTGGCGTTGAGTTCCTCACGTGTCTTTACGGGATCAAAGTACACCACACCGGGCAGGGCATACACGCTCTTGCCCGAACGGGTACGAACCTTGGAGATGCGCAACTGCTTCAGGTCGCGGCTCAGCATGGTCTGTGTAGTGGAGAATCCGGCCTTTTCCAGTTCCACCGCAAGTTCCTCCTGATTCTCGATGGGGCAATTGCCCACTATCGTGCGAATAACCTGCAGTCTGGCCTTTTTGTCTTGCTTTTCCATATCATTGGGCATCACCTTTATGCCCTTTTATTCAAATATGCGTGCAAAGTTATAAAAAAATAGCAGCATCAGCGACATTATGACACCACAAATACCACAACTTTATGCAAAATAGACGCATAAACGGCTTTCGTTGCAAGATTATGCAAAACTAGGGACTATTAATATGGTATAATGAAGCGATAAATGCGCTCACATAACGTAAATACAAAAAAAAGCAGTATATTTGCATATGAAACCATACCTAATCCTTGTCTAATATGAATCCACAATCACTGAACTTTACAATCTTCTGCATCGGAAGCATCGCAGACCATCTGAATATGAACGCTCGCGATGTTTACCACAAACTGCAGAGTGCAGGCATCATATCAGACTATATCGTACCATGTTATGATGTATTGCACACATTCTCCAAGGAATATATCATCGAAGACTTGGTGGGTTACATGAAAAAGAAAGGAGTTCTGGCATGAAACGTTTATACCATACGTCAAATACAGAGGTACGCACACCCGACTTAAGTCATTCTCGTGAACACCTTGACTTTGGCCGAGGTTTTTACCTGACTCCACTGCGAGAACAGGCGGTTAACTACGGGCAGCGTTTCCTAAGAAAAGGCGAAGAGGCTTTTCTCAATATTTACGAACTTGACGAAGATCTGCCAGAAGTTTCGCACATAATCTTTGACGCTTACGATAGCAAATGGCTTGACTTTATCACCACCTGCCGTAAAGGGCAACCTCACGCCGTATATGATATTATAGAAGGAGGTATTGCCGATGACCAGGTTTTCAATACTATCGACCTCTACTTCTCTGGTGTGTACACCTTTGAGCAAGCGCTTGACCAACTGCGTTTCAAACGTCCTAATCACCAAGTTTGCATCACTAACCAAGAGGTTTTAGACAAGCATCTTCATTTCGTGGAATCAATAAAACTCTGAACCATGCAGGCCAATAAGATAATACTTCAGCAAAAATATGCCCGTATCGTGAAGATGTTTGCCGACGAAACGGGATTCTCTTACGAAAAAGCATTGGGAATGTTTTATGACTCTAAAACATACGAACTCATCAGCGAAGGTATTGCCGACATGCACTGCATGAGCGATGAGTATCTTGTAGACGAACTTAAGGCTGAGTTCAAAATTACGTCATAGCATTATTTCCTATAGTCACAAAGACTCAGTTCGCTATTTAAGAACGAATAGACATAACCCGGACTTTGGTAATACAATCCTGTCCTGGCATCCTGCAATCGGGCAAAGAATACTATTCTTTTCTGAAATACCCATACGGTTACAAGACTTTTTACGCGCAACTATACTACTTTGTTTCCACCGCTCGCATGTAGGGACGCATGCGTCCGCTCACATAGAACAAGGAGATTGTTATCGGACGCTGCATGCAGCGTCCCTACTCGTTAAACGTTCAGCGTTCAACGTTAAACCTTAAACGTTCAAATACCTTTTTAGACATAACAGCTTTCTTGGTTTGTTGGTTATTCAAGGTGTGACCAGCACTACTCCTGGGGGAAAGGTTTCCTCCAGATACTCCTTGGCTGCAAGTATCTGCAAAGAATCATTCACATTGGTCACATAGAGCCTCAGCGTTCCTGCCTCTGCATCAAATTCCGAGGACACATTAAAGTTGGTCTTAATGTACTCACATGCCTCCATAACACGCTGGTCATAGTTCACTATAAGATCAGCAAATCTTCTTTCATTTTCTGTCATAACGGTATCTCGTGTAAATCCTTATATATCCTTGTCAAGTGCCAATTCTCCAATATCTATTCTCATTGCCGACAACAGTTCCAACATGTGTTCCAATGAGTCTGGTGTCCCCCGGAAACTGCTGTTACCGTGGCAGATTTTAAGGTGATTTCGCACAGGAAAATATTCGATGCTGAACACTGTCCTGTCGTTGTTCTCCACCTTGTAATAGGTCCAATACCTGTCATTGCCCCAAGCACCGCTCCCGTTCTTGTGAAACAAAAAAACTCTGTCGCGGCAAAATTCTTCTATATCACCTCTGCACATATCCTTCATAGTCTTGTCTTGTTACGATTCCAGAACACATTGATCAATATGTTGTGCAAGAATATCTCGTATCCGCAGACCCTTATCAATCAATGTAATATGCCGACTCGTTTTCCTCGCCCAATACTTTCAGCCATTTATTGGTAAGCTTAGCCGCAGCGAGTATCTCTTTGGTGTCTTTCTCTCCAACTTTTGCATTAAGGACATCCATATATGCGTCAAGCATCTTGATGGTCTTCTCCACCATTGTATAGTTTAGCAGTCGCTTGTTCAGTTTCTCGTCATCATCGTCGTGAAGCAGAGTCTCGCTGATGAGGTAGCAGGTCACTTCCTCCCAGTCGGGGTAGCGCTTAGAGCCAAACTGTACCCACTCGCCTGGGAACTCGCTGGCGCCGTTCTTGGCCCTATCGTCGACGAGGTAGTCGCCATCGCACAGGTTCTTGCAGTGGGTAATGATCACACGTTTCTTGAACAGGTCGCCAAAGTGCTTCGTCAGCCACGCCAACTTGTCACTATATGCTGTAGTGTTCTTCCAGGGGGCCGTAGAGAGGATATACATATCATAATACTCGCTCAACGTGTGCACAGCTTCTATGGCTCCCGGCATAGGATCCATCAGTGAGAATATGCCGGGCACCTCATCGAGCCGTCCCTCATACTCCTTTTTCACTTCATCACTCAGCTTGTCGATACCGCTCTGGAAATCGACCAACACACCATCCATGTCAAAAAACAGTTTCTTCATAAGCTACGTTTTTATAATTACCTTATATAATATAGTCACATAAGGCAAAAAATTCAATATTTGGGGCAACTTTTTTTTCTTTCATCCCTAAATTTATGTTATCCATGAAACCGAAGATGGTGGTGGAAAGGCCCTTGGCTTCAGCATAAATATTGGGGGTTGCTTATCATTTGTTGTTAGGGCAAGTGCTTCAATAGGCAATTATAGCAGAATTCTCCATAAGTTACCATAATGTTTATGTTTTTAAGTTTGTTATCTATTATTCTATTCAGATAAAGTTTTCACTCAGAGATGTGTAGATTAGGATGCTGTTTACATTGTAATTTCTTCCACAAAGAATTCTTCTTCAAGTTCATCATCTCCCCACCAGAAATAGCCGCCTACGCCATATATCGCTTCTTCACACTCTTCGCCCTCTTGCTCAGCAAGGAACTTATGAGCGGCCTTTACAAACGCTTCGGGATACTGCATAAGGATTTCCATACCGGCGTTCTCATCATCAATATCTATGAGGGAATCTCTTTCCAGCTCTCCATCATAGTCGACCATTGTCCAGAGCGCTTCGTTGGGGAAGTCGCACTCGTCACCAAGGATATCAAAGAAACGATCTATCTCATCGTCAGCCAATTCCGAGAAATCCAACTGAGCGGAGAGGTAGTTCTCATCGTCCTCATCATACTCTTGCTCATCGTAATAATCGTAAGACATTCTTACGTTAGTGATAAATTCGTAGAAGTTCATTTTTTCTTTGCTATGTTCTCGTCCACATAGTCAAAGATGGGTTCTTCGTCACTTTCGTCTAATATGTCTATATCATCGTGACCGGCGAAGTATATCTTACCGTCATAGATGATGGCATTGAGCAAAATGATGTCTCTTGCCAGCAGTTCTTGCAGCACCTCAGAATAGGCGTCATAATCCTCATCAATATTAATAAAATCCAATTTAGCCGGGTCGAAATTTTCTCCCTCGGGGAGATTGATATAGAAAGAAACTGTCACGAGTTCACTTTCCTCAACACCCATGAGCAAGGCATTCTTGGCGTCTGCTGCCGACAAGGCATAAAGCATAAAGTTGGGGATAAAGGTCGCTGCGCTTTCCGTTGTCGGTTCGCTAAGTTCGTTCCATGCTTTGGCAAAACCCTGAGACAGGTAAAGTTCGTCGGTCTGACACTCACTTCTGAGATACTTCACATACCTGGAGAAATCTTCTTCGTTATCCGGGTATTCCGCTTCTGCTTCGCTATAAGACATTAGTCCACAACTGGTGTCAGGCACAAAACTGTCGTCCTCGTAGATCACCTCTTCGGTTTCTGCGTCAACCACACATAAGTCGTATTCGCTATATGCATTTTCAAACACGAAGTCCATCAGCTGCCCGGAATCTTCACTCCATACCTTATCGTAAATGTCGCTGTATGCCTCTTCTGCATCATTTCCGTGTTCCTTCATGATTTCCACACCCTCATTGTCCAATGGGAGCATAGTAATTCTCTTGATGCCTGGACGGGCCAAGTCCACTCTAATTGTCCTTTCACTTTTTTCCATGATTTCTTCCTCTTCGGATTGGTTAAGAGAAATAACATCAGAGTTAAAGGTGTGAGCCAATATTTCAGTAAAACATTTCTCAATATCAGAGGTTTCAAATCTTTCTAATAAAGCATCTACACTCTGACTCTCGTAGTATCCTAACACCTCTTCTTCACCTTCGTTA
>JAZLAC010000010.1:0-8234 GCA_045612965.1 Bacteroidaceae bacterium
GCGCGGAGCACGCCAAGGTGGAATCCGCTCTCCATCGAGGGCTTCACGCCGTTTAGCACCTCGCCTGTTGCTACGGCGCATTGAGATACTTTTTCCTTTTGCAATGTAGGCACCCACGAGCCAGTACCCGACACTAAAGCCTCGTCGCCAATGCGCCACGACAAGTTGCCGCTGCTGCAAATAGTCAGACCTGCTTCACCCACACGGTGAGCTTGCTTGATAAACTCTTCGATATGTAGATTCGTAATCATTGTTTTTTAGATAGGATATTAAGTCAAATTCGAACGGCATTTCAGGTCGCCCAAAAAAGCCTAGACCTTTTTTAAATTTCGCGACGCCTCGTTAAAATTTCGCGACGCCTCGTTAAAAAAAGGTCTAATGTTTTTAAAAATGGGTTAGACTTTTTTTCCACAAGGTCTTTACTTTTTTTTCGCACACTTTTTCGTCCTATTTTCAGGCGTTACAAGTTGCGATTTCAAACCGCCGAATAAAACTCGAAATTAAGGTTTCAGTTTACAACACTTTCTTGTACAAATCGAGGATGATTTCCTTGTTCACCTCGCGAGGATTGCCTGGTGTACAAACGTCGGCAGCTGCGGCTGTTGCCAAGCGGTCCAGATCCTCGGCCTTGATGCCAAGTTCGGAGAGATGCTGGGGAATACCCACACGGATGGACAATTGGCGAACGGCTTCTACGGCTGCCTCTGCTGCCTCCTCGTTGCTCATGCCTGCTGAGTAAACATTCATTGCCTTGGCTATCTGCACGTACTTGTCAATGGCGGCGGGCATGTTGAACTCCATCACCGTGGGCAGAAGCAGCGCGTTTGCTACACCATGAGGTATGTCGAAGATAGCACCCATGGGGTGTGCCATGCCGTGTACCACGCCAAGACCAACGTTAGAGAATGCCATGCCGGCGATGTACTGGGCCACGGCCATACCGTTGCGTGCTTCGGCATTCTGGGGTTCGTTGACGGCGGTCTCCAGATAGCGTGCAATCATCTCAATTGCCTTGAGTTCGAACATATCGCTCATCTCCCAAGCACCCTTGGTGATGAGACCTTCAATGGCATGTGTCAGCGCATCCATACCGGTAGCGGCAGTAAGGCTACGAGGCAGGGTGTACATCAGTTCGGCATCCACTATGGCCATTACGGGAATGTCGTTAGGATCCACGCATACCATCTTCTTCTCATTTTCCTCGTCGGTGATAACGTAATTGATGGTTACCTCGGCTGCGGTACCTGCGGTAGTGGGCAGGGCTATGATGGGTACTGACTTCTTCTTGGTGTCGGCAACGCCTTCAAGGGATACTACATCTGAAAAATCAGGATTGTTGGTTATGATGCCTACTGCCTTGGCGGTATCCATTGAAGAACCGCCACCGATGGCGATGATGAAGTCGGCACCGGACTTGGCAAAAGCCTCTACACCTGCCTTCACGTTGGAAACGGTGGGGTTGGGCTTGATCTCGCTGAATACCTCATAGGGAATGTTGGCACCCTCGAGCACCTTCAGCACCTTGTCGGCAACGCCAAACTTGATCAGGTCTTTGTCTGTGGCTACGAAAGCCTTCTTGAAACCCATTCTTGAAATTTCCTGGGGGAGCACTTCACGTGCACCAGGACCGAAGTATGAAACCTCGTTAAGTATGAAACGGTTGATCATTTGTATTAGGTAGGTTTGGTGGGAAGTGTAAAGGGTTAAAAAGGTATGGTCTTGTGTCACCATCCTTTTTAACCCTTCATATCTATGTGTTACTTGTAAACGGGACCGTATGTCTGGCAAGCTCTGTAGTCAGAACCCTCCTTGTCCATACCGAAGGCGTTCCATGCGGCGGGACGGAAGATGTTCTCCTCGGGCACATTGTGCATGCACACGGGTATGCGGAGCATAGAAGCCAGGGTGATGAGGTCGGCACCGATGTGGCCATAGCTGATGGCACCGTGGTTGGCACCCCAGTTGTTCATTACAGAATAGACATCCTTGAAGGGAGCCTTTGTCTCGTCCAGACGGGGTACGAACCATGTTGTGGGCCATGTGGGGTCGGTACGCATATTCAGCACCTCATGTATCTCGGGATCCACGTCGGCTGTCCAGCCCTCGGCAATCTGCAGGACGGGGCCAAGACCCTTGATGAGGTTCAGACGAGACATGGTAACGGGCATGCCTCCCTTAGAGAGGAAGTTGGAAGAGAAACCACCGCCACGGAAGTAGTCGCGGTCGGCAGGCATCCAGTTGGTGTTCTTCAGACAGCCCTCAACGTCGGCCTCGGTCATCTCCCAAGCGGGCTTCATGCAGGGTTCGCCCTTGGCATTGGTGCTGGCACCAGTTGCATCAAGAGTGGTAGCACCTGAATTGATGAGGTGAATCATACCGCCAGAAGCCAGACCTGTCAGTTCCTTGCCAGTAACGCGCTTTACAGCCTCGGGGCTCCAGTATGTACGCACGTCGGAGAACATCTGGCCGCAACCAGTCAGCAACTTGCCGAAGAGCATTGCCACGGCATTGCATGCGTCGTTCTCGGTAGCAACAACATAAGCCTCGCGGATACCGTTCCAGTCGAAGGTGCTGCAAAGCAGAGCCTCGGTGAAGTCACCGTTGGGCTTCCAGTCGGTCCACTGACGCTGTCCCTGGAAACCTGCCGCGATGGCATTGTGACCGATAGCCTCTTCCTTGAAGCCCATCTCCTTGAGCTTGGGGTTGCCAAGCATCAGGTCGCGTACGATAAGGGTCATCTTCACTACGAACTCCCAGTCGGAGTCCTTGCCGGCACGGTCCTTCTGCTTCTCGGGACGGTTCTTGTCCCAACCCTCGTTCACCTTACAGTATTTCTCTGTCCAAGCCATAGCCTTGGCATACTCTTCGTGGTCGTAGATACCCTCTTCCATGCGGCGGAGGATTTCTGTCTCGTCCACGCTCTCGTTGCGCATGCCCAGATATTCCTGGAAGAAGTTCTGGTCAACGATACTGCCTGCGATACCCATGCACTGGCTGCCTACAGAAAGGTAGCTCTCGCCACGCATAGTTGCAACTGCCAGTGCAGCACGTGCCCAACGCAGAATCTTTTCTTCTACGTCAGCAGGGATAGTATTGTCTGCCAGATCTTGAACGTCATGGCCATAGATGCCGAATGCAGGCAAACCCTTCTGTGCATGACCAGCCAATACGGCAGCCAGATACACTGCACCGGGACGCTCAGTACCATTGAAGCCCCAAACTGCCTTGGGCCAGTGGGGGTGCATGTCCATGGTCTCAGAACCATAGCACCAGCAAGAAGTAACGGAGATGGTTGCACCAACGCCCTCGCGCTCGAACTTAGCCTGGCAAGCGGCGGTTTCAGCCACACGGCCGATTGTGCCGTCGGCAATGACACACTCCACGGGAGTACCGTCGGCATGCTTCACGTTGGCTGAAATCAATTCGGCGACAGCTTTTGCCAAATTCATGGTCTTCTCTTCAAGACTCTCACGCACGCCACCCTGACGACCGTCGATGGTGGGGCGAATACCAATTTTAGGATACTTGCTCATAGTATTTGTTTGTTTAGGTTAATGTTGTTTTGACGTTATTCGCGTAACAAAGATATAAAAAATGTACAATTAACGAGCAATCTCTGCCATAATATGTTTGCCAGAGGATATTTTGTCTGTTGTTTAGGCGATGCTGATGTTTGTTTTTCTGTATGTTCGTCATATAATAAGGTAAACTATGACCTTGGGGGGCACTATGCCGTTTTCCTGAAGGCAAGTCTTTCGCGTCCCGAGAAGTTTTATTTCCTTTGACGGGATATTGCTGATATGTGTTTTGTTGGTTATTTCTATTCTTGTAGTATTCGGAAAAAAATAAGGTTTGAAGCGATTTGCTTCAAACCTTATATCAGTTTGTCTTGTGTTTGACTGAACTTATGCTTCTGCGATGGGCTCAACGCTTACGGTTGAACGGTTCAGACGACCCTTGCGGAAAGTCACGATACCGTCTGCCAGAGCGTACAGAGTGTCATCCTTGCCGATGCCTACGTTCTTGCCAGGGTAGTGGCGTGTGCCACGCTGACGTACGATTACATTGCCGGCAATGCACTTCTCACCACCGAAGATCTTAATACCGAGTCGCTGTGATGCTGACTCACGGCCGTTCTTTGAACTACCAACACCTTTTTTATGTGCCATTCTGTGTTCCTCCTGTGATTTTAGTGATTAAGCAATAACTTCCTTGATAGTCAACTCGGTGAACTGCTGACGGTGACCGTTCAGCTTGCGGTAACCCTTACGACGCTTCTTGTGGAAAACAAGAACCTTGTCGCCCTTTACCAGGGGAGATACCACCTCACATACAACCTTAGCGCCCTCTACGGTGGGAGCACCTACGGTGATTGTACCGTTGTTGTCTACCAACAACACTTTCTCAAACTCAGCAGCCTGACCAGCCTCAACACCAGCGATGTGGTGTACGAAGAGCTTCTTGCCGGCTTCAGCCTTGAACTGCTGACCGTTAATCTCTACGATTGCGTACATTATTATTAATTATTTAACGGGTTTGACCGCGGGGCGGAGCCAATTCATGACCCACTTTTTCGAGCCTCAACGGCATAAATCGGGTGCAAAGGTAGCTTAATTCCTTGAATTGTGCAAGAAATCAAACACCTAATTGCTTATTTTTTTGAATTATATCGCTTGTTTAGACCATTTACGATGTCCTTGGTGATGTTGTAGCGAGGATTTGCTATCAATAGGTTGTCGCCAGCTTTTATCATCACGTAGTCAAATTTGTGGGTTTCGTTGTATATCTTTAAGAAGTTCTGGATGCTGTCGCGTGCCTCCTGATTGATGCGTGCTTCCTCTTCGTTGAACTCTAGGTTGAGCTTGGCTGCCAATTGCTGCAAGTCTTGCTCTTGCTGCTGGAGATTCTGCTGTGCGCGCTCTAGCTCGTCGCGTGTCTGGAAACCGTTGCTTTCGTATTTGCGCTGCATAGCGGCGAAGTTAGACTCTAGCTTGCGCTGCTTCTGCTCGAGGGTGTTCTGGATTTCAGTACCTTTCTTGGTGAGCACTACCTCATAGTCCTTGTAGAGCTCGTACTGGCTCATGAGTGAATCCAATTCTACGTATGCGATGCGCAGGCCTGTGGTTTCTACCTCTGATACTTGGTCGGCAGAGGTTTCGGCATTGTTTTGATTGTTGCATGATGTAAGGCTCATACCCAAAATCATGGCAAGGAATAGATACTTTTTCATTTTATTGTGTTATTATTATTTTGTTGTTCTTTTTTCGCTTACTCTGTGAGGGTTCTCTTTTCGCATGATTCTGTCCATACTTTGTACGCAATGTATTCCCTTTTTGCGCATTTCAGGACTCTGTCCTACATGTAGGCTGCGAAATTTTCCTTTCTTTTGCAGAAGTATGCGTATTGATAAGAGGGCAATGCTTATTGCGCAAATTCCGAGCGTTAGAATTAATATTTTCAACATTTATTTGTATATTTGCATCGCAAAGTTTCGGTTTCGGGTGGCAAAGATAGTGAATATTTGCTAATTGACCAAAAAAAATCACGAAGCAAGTTGCATAATAGAGTATAGACATTATTAAAATATAAATAGTATGGAGAATTTGAAACCAGCTTCTGTATTTGAAGCATTTGCAGAGATAAACAAGGTGCCTCGCCCCTCGAAGAAGGAGGATAAGATGATGGAATACCTGTTGGAGGTGGGACGTAGCCTAGGTCTTGAAACTCAGCGCGACGAGATAGGCAATGTGGTAATACGCAAGCCTGCCACTCCTGGTATGGAAGACAAGCCCATTGTGGTATTGCAGAGCCATATGGATATGGTGTGCGAGAAGAACAACGATGTGGAGTTCGACTTTGAGAAGGATGCCATCCAGGCTTATGTGGATGGTGAGTGGATGAAGGCCAAGGGTACCACACTGGGTGCAGATGATGGCATCGGTTGTGCTATGGAGATAGCTATCCTGCGCTCTAACGACATCAAGCATGGTCCTCTGGAGTGTGTGTTCACTCGCGATGAGGAAACAGGTCTTACAGGTGCTGAGGCAATGCCATCTGACTTCCTGCAAGGCAGAATGATGGTGAACCTGGACAATGAGGAAGAGGGCTATATCTTTGTCAGTTGTGCCGGTGGTTGCCGCACAGCAGCTACTTTCCATTATGAGGACGAGGCAGTAGAGGATGGTATGTTCTTCGTTCGTCTGACAATCAAGGGTTTGACAGGTGGACATTCTGGCGATGACATCAACAAGATGCGCGCCAATGCCAATAAGCTCCTGGCTCGATTCCTATATATGCAACAGGCAAAGACCGACCTTCGTCTGGCAGACATTCAGGCTGGTGGTCTTCACAATGCCATCCCCAGAGAGGCATCTTGCCTGGTATCTGTGCCTTACGCATACAAGGAGCAGATTCGCATTGATTGGAACATTTACCAGGCCAATGTGGAGGAAGAATATAGTCGCACAGAGCAGTCGATGGAGTTTATCCTTGAGAGCGAGGAAGCACCAAAGACCATTATTGATAAGAAGACAAGTCGCAATCTGATTCTTGCCCTTCAGGCCGTGGATAATGGCATCTATGCTATGTGTCAGGACATAGATTTGGTGGAAACAAGTAGCAACTTGGCCAATGTTCGCAAGAATGAAGCTGATCACACCATCGTGGTCAACTCCAGTCAGCGCAGTAGCATCCTGAGTGCTCGCCACAATATGGCAGCTACCATACGTGCGGCATTCGAATTGGCTGGCGCAGAGGTAGAGAGCGGTGAGGGATATCCCGGATGGAAGATGAATCCCAATAGCAAACTCTTGGTTGTGGCCGTTGAGCAGTACAAGAAGTTATATGCCAAGGACCCTTTCGTGGGCGGTATACATGCAGGTCTCGAGTGCGGCTTGTTTAGCGAGAAATTCCCAGGTATGGACATGGTGAGCCTTGGCCCCACGATGCGTGGAGTACATAGTCCCGATGAGCGCATGCACATACCTAGTGTACAATTGGTATGGGATCATCTATTGGCTATTTTGGCTAATATCTAATTAGGATAAAAGGAACTCCCTTGAATAGACATCGAATCTTATATACCTTGGGTGTAGTCTTTGCACTACTATGTTCGTGTACGGATTATGACACATGGACCAGCGACCCACGCGCCCATCTCACTTTTGGTAGTGATACCATCAGTTTTGACACTATATTAAGTACTGTGAGTAGCAGTACCCAGCGCTTGCTGGTATATAATAATAATAAGGAAGGACTGAGGATAAATGAGGTGAGGCTGAAGAAAGCCTCTGCCTCGCCCTTCAGAGTGAATGTGGATGGCGAGTTCCTGCAAGGAGGCACGGGATATGACTTTGAGGTACGGGGTAATGATAGCATCTTTGTGTTGCTGGAAGCTACTCTGCCAGAAGCCAATGTGGATACGATAATCACGTATAGTGATAGTTTGTGCTTCCTTTTGGAAAGCGGTGAAATGCAATATGTTACACTCCTTGCTGATGGGCAGGATGCACTGCATTGGCGAGGAGTGACCGTAGTGGCCAATGATACCACGTTCAAGAGCAAGCGCCCGATAATCATCTACGATAGCTTGTATGTATCATCGGTAGCAACACTTCAAATCGAAGCTGGTACCAACCTGTATTTCCATCAGCATGCATCAATGTGTGTGGATGGCACTCTCAAGGTTAATGGCACATTGGAAAATCCCGTGATCTTCAGAGGAGACAGAATGGACAATCTCTTTGACTACCTCCCATACGATAATACCCCTCAGCAGTGGGGCGGTGTGTATCTTTATGGACATGGGCATAGGTTCTCCTATCTGGACTTGCACAGCAGTACCTTCGGCATAGTAGCAGAGGATACGGATATCGAACTGGCCAATTGCGTGATACATAATACGGGCGGCAATGCTCTGTATGTGAAGAATACACGTCTGAATGCCCACAATACACAGATAAGCAATGCCTTTGGCAATCTGGTGGAGATGGTTGGCGGCGAGGCAGAGATGGTGTTCTGCAGCTTGGTACAATTCTATAATTACGATGCAAACAGAGGATGGGCATTGAGCCTCAGAGACTATGATGTGGAGTATTCGGATACCCTGTTTTATGACGTGGCGAAGGCACATTTCTATAATTGTGTAATTACCGGTTATGGTGATGATGTCATCTCTGGTAGCTTTATCAAGGAGGGCAAGTTTCAGGACTCTGTGAGATATTGCTTCGAACGTT
>JAZLAC010000011.1:0-56676 GCA_045612965.1 Bacteroidaceae bacterium
AGCCAGCAACTACAAAAGGAGTTGCCCGGACTCCGTGGATTCTCGGCTACTAACATAAAGAATATGCGTTCATTCTACGAAGAGTGGTCGCCTGTTATAAATCGCCAGCCAATGGCTGACGAAAATAAAACCCTAACTGCGGTTAGCGATTCGGAACTTAACGAGCAAATGTTGCTTATGGAAATTCGCCAGCCAATGGCTGACGAATTTAATTGGTCGGATTTTATTGCTATCGGCTTTAGCCATCATATTGAGATTATAACAAAAGCAAAATCATTAGAAGCCCGCTTGTTCTATATCCACGAATCAGCTACACGGTTTTGGAATAAATACGTTTTGCGAGATTATCTCAAGGCTGATTTGTACAACCACCGAGGAACGCTCCCCAATAATTTCACCGCTACAATGCCGAGTACAAAGCAGGCATTAAAGGCTGTAAATGCATTCAAGGATGAATACTTGTTGGATTTTATCAATGTTGAAGAACTTGATGCACAAGATGAAGATTTGAATGAGCGTGTGCTTGAAAAGTCCATTGTGGATAACATCAAAAGGTTTATCCTGACCTTCGGACAAGATTTTATTTTCGTAGGCAACCAATACAGGTTGGAGGTTTCGGGAGAGGAAATGTTTGTAGATTTGCCTTTCTTCAATCGAGAACTTAACTCACTTGTTGCCGTCGAGCTAAAATCTGGGAAATTCCGTTCTTCATACTTGGGTCAATTGAGTACATATCTGTCGGCTCTTGACACATATGTCAGGAAACCGCACGAAAACCCCGCAATTGGCATCCTATTATGTCGCGATATGAACCAGTCCTTTGTAGAGTTTGCTATCCGAGATTATGACAAGCCTATGGGTGTTGCAACTTATAGAGCTACGAAAGATATGCCTGAACGATTGCGCAATGCACTTCCCGATATTGAAGAATTAAAGAAACTGCTATAATTGAAATGCAGACGAAGGAAAATTATCATCATTCTTTTTTCGTCTGCATTTTTTTGTACCTTTGTGTCATCAAGAGTTGTCACATTGTAGCAAAGCAATGAAGAACTCAGAAATACGAACGGTTGTTATCTCGTTACCCTATTTTCAGGCAATCCGAATAACCGTTTTATTCTAAGATAATTGCAAATTCGGCCTTGTTTAAAAAAAGTTAGGCTTTGGTTAAAAGCGACACAGGGGTGTGGGATATGTTACATTTTTATTAAATCTCCAGGCAGACGGTACATGGTATGCTTTTTCTCAGTATTTTTGCATCGCAATAATATTATGTATAAGGTATGGACACAACAACGAAACGCATACTCATCGTAGACGACGAGGAGACGTTGTGCGAGGTGCTGAAACTGAACCTTGAGAACGAGGGCTACGACGTGGACACGGCCTTCAGTGCCGAACAGGCTCTGACCTACGACCTGAGGTCCTATTCCCTTGTCCTGCTGGACATCATGATGGGCGAGATAAGCGGCATAAAGATGGCCCGGATGATGAAGGCAGACATTGCCACCGCCGACATTCCCATCATCTTCTGCACGGCAAGGGACAGCGAGGATGATATGGTGATGGGGCTCAACCTGGGGGCGGACGACTACATAGTGAAGCCATATACCGTGCGCAATGTGGTGGCTCGCATAAAGAGTGTGCTCAGGCGCACATCCGTGCACAAGGTGCCGCAGGCGAGTGCAAGGACAAACTCCCTGGTGGTGGAGGGACTGCACCTGGACATGGAGTTCAAGCGCTGTATGGTGGACGGCACGGAGGTGAAACTGACCAGAAAAGAGTTCGAACTGCTGGCATACCTTATCTCCCACCGCGGGCGTGTGTGCAGCAGAGAGCAGATCCTGAGCCGTGTGTGGAGCGATGAGGTGGTGGTGCTCGACCGCACCATCGATGTCAACATCACCAGGGTGCGCCAGAAGATAGGTCCCTACGGGGCATACATTGTCACAAAATCCGGATATGGCTATGGCTTTCGCGATTAGACTTTCCTACCACAGGAGGCTCCTGCTCATGCTCCTGTCCTTCTCGTGGACGATAATCCTTCTGTCCATAGGTTTCCAGTATGTGAGGGAGAAGCAGTACAAGTTCGACTTCCTCAGCGCCCAGTTGCAGCAGTACAACCGCCACCTGCTTGAAACCGTGGAGGAGGGGCTGCCCTACGAGACATACATCGCCTCGCACGAAAAGCCCTTCGACGATTTGCGTGTCTCCGTCATAACTCTGTCGGGTGCCGTGGTTTACGACAACATGATTCCGCTCGACTCCTTGGACAACCACATCGGGCGTCCGGAGATAGCATCCGCACTAAGGCATGGGAGCGGCTACCACATCGGCCGCCAGTCGGCAAGCGACGGGCGCGAGTATTTCTACTCTGCCACACGTGGCCAGCGGGTCATCGTGCGTACGGCCATCCCATATTCTGCCACACTCAGGGAACTGCTCCAAGCCGACTGGACCTTCCTCTTTGTGATGATAGCCATCAGTTTGGCCATGAGCATAGCGGCCTATTTCAGCACACGCAAACTGGGCAAGGACATAGAGAGAGTAAACCAGTTTGAGTCCGAACAGGAGAAGAACCGGATTAAGCGCCAGCTGAGCAACAACATCAACCACGAACTCAAGACGCCAGTCGCTTCCATACAGGTATGCCTTGAAACCCTGCTCTCCGGTATAGCCCTGAGCGAGGATAAGCGCCAGGAACTCATAGCAAGATGCTATGCCCACAACGAGCGGCTGCGCCAACTGCTGAACGACATCTCGCTAATCACAAGACTGGAGGACGGAAGCCAACTGATCAGCACGGAGAATGTATGCATAAACAATATCCTGCGGGAAATCTCAGAAGAACTGGGTGTGTTGTCTCCAGAAGAGCGCCTTGAACTGCACATCAATTTCAACGAGGAGGTTACGCTTGCCGGCAATAATTCTCTAATAGGCTCCATCTTCAGCAACCTGACCAAGAATGCCATAGCATATTCCGGTGGCAGGAACATATATATCACACTTCTGGAGAATACTGAAAAACTATGTCGTATCAGGTTTGAAGACGACGGACAAGGAGTTGGCCCCCAACACCTAAGCAGGCTATTCGAGCGATTTTACCGCATAGACAAGGGTCGCTCGCGCAAATTGGGCGGCACAGGCCTTGGACTTTCCATCGTGAAGCATGCCGTACAGTTCCACGGCGGAACCATCTCCGTCACCAACAGACCTGAAGGAGGCTTGCAATTCGACTTCACCCTAAGCAAACTCACCTTACGAACGGAAAAGTTGACTTGCGGAACTTGATGAGCTTGCGAATAACGATTAACGGTGAGCGGTGACTGCTTGCTAATGCTAACAAACAAGATGGCACCACGCAATGTGATGCCATCTTTATTTATTATATGCACCTGCAAAGGGGGGGGCCTCAGTTCCTCAGTCCTCAGTCCGTTTTGCCCTCTCTCTACCCCCAGCCCTTTTTCAGTGCATGCCACATGCTTTGGCGGGCTTCGGGGTGCAAGGTGCAGAGGGATTGGGAGAGGCGCTCCATTTCCGAGCGGCGGGTTCTGTCCTCGTAGGGGCAGGGGGAGATCTGGCGCACCAGTTGGGCTTCGGCAGCATGGGATGTTATGTCCTTTTCGGGGACAAGGCAGAGGGGGCGGATGATGGTGAGGGGATAGTGCTCCATGGGCATGGAGGGACGCATGGAGTGGAAGGAGCCTTCGTAGAGGAGGTTCATGAGCATGGTGGCAAGGAAATCGTCCTGATGATGCCCCAGCGCAACCTTGTTGAAGCGATGCTCTACGGCAAAGCGGAACATGGCCTTGCGACGATAGTGGGCACAGAGGAAGCAGCGTGTGCGGCGCTTGTCGGTGCTCTCGTCGAAAGAGGTGTGAAGTATGTGCAGGGGTATGCCAAGGGCATTGCAGAATGCCTGCATGTGCAGGATGTCCGTCTGATAGGGCACATTGTCCATAGCCACATGCACGGCCTCCACGTGTATCGATGGCTTGAAGATGCGGGCACGCTCTGCCATCAACTGAGCCATAACCAGGGAGTCCTTGCCTCCGGAAAGGGCAAGGAGAATCCTGTCGCCATCGGCAAGAAGGCCGTAAGCGGTACAGGCTTTGTTGAAGAGACGGGTGAGGACCCCATCATTCCCCCTGTAGGGGGAGCGAGTGGGGGTAGGGACGCTACGTGTAGCGTCCGCCTTGTTGTATCGATCTCGGACGCTGCACGCAGCGTCCCTACCATGCTTCTGCTCTCGCATACTCACAGTTTTCACTTTTATTATTCGCCTATGCTCATCAAACTAAAGCAAGTCCGTTCGTCTCATGCGCAGATAATGATGGCCGAAAATAAAGAGGTCGCCATCGTGTTTAAAACCGAGAGACTCGTAGAGAGCCTTGGCGCCAAGGTTATTGGGTTCGCATGCCAGGATGGCGGGGAGCGACATTTCCTTTGCCCTAGCTATGGCATGGAGGAGGAGCTGGCGTGCTATGCCCTTGCCGCGAGCACTGGGCACTACGGCAATGCTGTCCACATAATACTCTCCGGGGCGTGCCTCGGCATCCATGCTTTCCACATCAAAGGAGATGAGGTCGCTGAGCATAGCAAAGGTGGTGGCGCGCATCTGCATGTAGTTGTCGGCAGGATACGCCACTATGGCACCCATGGGCGTGCCGTTGGTGTCCTGGGCAATGGAGGTGTGCCGCCAGGAGTAGAGTGTATTGTCCTGACGAATGGATTCGGCGAGCAGTTCAAGCCTGCGCCTATCCTGCCCGCCAATATGTTCGGGATACCTTTCCATGATGTCATCGCCCAATGCCTCCACTACCACAAGGGCAATGAAAGGAGCGTCATCAATGGTAGCTTTCCTTATTGTCATTGTTGCTTCAAATCCTCCTCTATGAACTTGAGCAGGCGTTCTACCGCCTCTTCCTCGGGGATGTTCTTCTCTATGCACTCCTTTGCCTTGTAGAGGGATACCTTGCCACGGGCGGCACCAACGTAGCCATAGTCGGCATCTGCCATTTCGCCAGGGCCGTTGACGATGCATCCCATGATGGCTATCTTCAGGCCTTTGAGATGAGCCGTGGCGGCCTTGATCTTGTGAATGGTGCCTTCAAGGTCGTAGAGCGTGCGGCCGCAACCGGGACAGGAGATGTACTCCGTCTTGACAAACTTTATGCGTGCCGCCTGCAGGATGGAATCGGAGAGGTCGCGCAAGGTGTCCTCGGCGAAGCCCTCGGCCTCTATGTTGAGCAGGTGCGCCTTCTTGTCGATGAAGATGGCACCCACGGCCATGGCGGCCTTCAGTTGGAGTTCTTCCAGCGAGGAGGCCTCCAGGCGCAGAGTTACGGTATCGTCCTTGATGCCTGCCTCTGCTTCCTGACGCAGGCGGTGGCATTCGGGAATCATGTCCACAAGTTGACGAGCCACGGGGATTTCCTTCTCGGGAGCCTCTGAAAGGCTTACACGGATGGTGTCGCCTATGCCCTCGGTGAGCAGTGCGCCAATACCCACAGCACTCTTTATGCGTCCGTCCTCGCCCTCGCCTGCCTCGGTAACACCAAGGTGCAGGGGGAAGGTCATGCCCTCCCTGTCCATCTCCCGTACCAGCAGGCGCATGCTCTGCACCATCACCACGGTGTTGCTGGCCTTGATGGAGATGACCACATTCATGAAATCGTGCCGCACGCAGATGCGCAGGAACTCCATGCAACTCTCCACAATGCCCTCGGGAGTGTCGCCATAGCGCGACATGATACGGTCGGACAGAGAACCATGGTTCACACCTATGCGCACCGCCGTGCCGTGCTCGCAGCAAATCTGTAGGAAGGGAAGCAGGCGTGCCTCTATCTTCTGAAGTTCCTGGGCATACTGCTCGTCGGTGTACTCCAATTGCTTGAACTGACGTGCGGCATCCACATAGTTGCCGGGGTTGATGCGAACCTTCTCACAATAGCGGGCGGCTACGTCGGCCACATTGGGGTTGAAATGAACGTCAGCCACCAGAGGCACGGAACTGCCTGCCAGGCGCACCGCCCTGCTGATAAGTTCCATGTTCTCCGCCTCGCGTGTACCCTGAGTGGTAAGGCGCACCAGTTCGCCACCTGCCTCGGCAATGCGCAGAATCTGTGCCACGCTGGCTTCGGTGTCCATGGTGCTGGTGTTGGTCATGGACTGCACCCTGATGGGGTTGCCGCCACCCAAGCGAATGTTGCCCACGGTGATTTCGTGGGACTTGCGGCGTGTGTATGCCATAGTTGCTGATTAGTTGACCTTGAACTTGTACTTAACCTGCGAGAGTTCCTCGTTGGCCTTTACAATCTTCTCCTTCAGGCCCTGCTTGTAGGCCTTCAGTTTGGCGGCAAGTGCCTCATCGGAAAGAGCCATCATCTCTGCCGCAAGGATGGCGGCATTCAGTGCACCGTTAACGCCAACGGTGGCCACGGGTATGCCGGGAGGCATCTGTATGATGGAGAGCATGGCATCCAAGCCGTCCAGCATGCCCTTGATGGGTACACCGATGACGGGCAGCGTGGTGCTTGCCGCAATGACACCGGGCAGGGCTGCTGCCATACCGGCACCGGCAATGATTACACGAACGCCACGACCCTCTGCCTCGCGTGCAAACTGCTCCACCTCGTCGGGGGTGCGGTGTGCCGAGAGTGCGTTCATCTCAAAGGGAATCTCCATTTCGTCCAAGAACTTGGCAGCCTTCTCCATAACGGGGAGATCGCTGGTGCTGCCCATAATGATGCTAATCATAATAATGTATAGTTTTTATGTTGTTATTATATTGAATGCTTTGTGTAAATACTTTATCAGGTCAGAGGCAATGAGGCAGTGCTGCCCCAACTCGCCAACCGCCAGGTCGCCGCTCAGAGCATGCAGCCCTACGCCCAGCAGGGCGGCATCCCGTGGGGGATAGCCCTGTGCCAGAAGGCCAAGGATGATGCCCGTGAGCACATCGCCGCTTCCTGCCGTGCCCATGCCGTTGTTGCCATAGGGGCACTGGTACTGGGCGGAAGGATTGCCGGGGATGGTGATGGTGGTGGGATGACCCTTTAGCACGAGGATGACGTTGTCCAGGCATACCCCCGACTCCATCAGCCTTCTGTACTCCAAGGGGTGTGGCGTGATGATGGTGTTGTTGGGAATTATATCTGCCCATTGCGGATGCTCGGCCAGGATGTTCAGTGCATCGGCGTCAAGCACCAGGGGTACTTCGGTGAAATTCAATTCCAGCAGCATTTTGTACAAGGCTTCTGCCGTCTTCTCCTCCCTGCCAATGCCAGGCCCTATGCCTATGGCAGAGTATTTGTTGGGCAAGCATGATTCAAAAGGACTGCATGTCCACCGCTTGTCGTCCTCATCGTGATTCAGTATTGCCTCGGGGAGCGCCACCTGCATTATGTCGTTGTTGCGCCAAGGGATGTGTACCGTCAGTTTGCCCACACCCGAGCGCATGCAACTTCTGCCTGCCAGTATACCAGCACCTGCCATGCCATAACTGCCCGCCACGAGCAGTGCATGCCCGAAGGTCCCCTTGTGCCCCTCCGCAGGTCGGGGACGAAGGATGCTTTGCAGGAAGGGTATGTCGGTTATAGCGGACATGGTAAGGGTGATGGTCTTTAGTATTTGAACGAACTTCCGCCGGCAAACTCGCGAAGCAGGGAGGTTGGCGGAACCTGGTCGGCAGGTACGCTACGGAAATAGCGCAGGAACTTGCGCAGGCGGCTTGCCTCGGCATATTCGGGTTCGCATTCGCCCACCTGGTCGAGGATGGGTTTCACCTGGTCCTTGATGACCGCCAGTTCATAGAGAAGGGCACTGTTGAAGATAGCGTCGGCAAGTTCCTGGAAGGGGAAGATCCACTTCTCCTCGCCGGCACTCACACTGGGCATGCGGCGTATGGTTTCCAGTGCCGAGTAGCCACGATACTGATAGTCGCGGATGAGCCGGCGCAGCAGACGTATGTCCGTGGTGGGTATATTGTTGTGGTCGTCCAGGGCTATGGTGGTAAGGGGGCTGATGAAGATGCGGTACTTCTTGTCCTCCGGTACCTGTTCAGACAGGATGGGGTTCAGGGCATGGTTGCCCTCCAGTATGATGATGTCGCCCTCGCCGATGCGGATGCGACGGTTCTCGTAGACACGCTCGCCCAACTTGAAGTCGTAGCGAGGCAGATCCACCTCCTCGCCAGCCAGCAGTTGGGTCATCTGCTTGTTGAACAATGCCGTATCCACGGCACCTATGCACTCGAAGTCGTAGTTGCCATCGGCATCCTTGGGTGTGTCCACACGGTTCACGAAATAGTCGTCTGTGCTGATGGTGTGCGGACGCATGCCGGAGGCCATCAATAGGATGGCAAGGCGCTTGCTGGTGGTTGTCTTTCCGCTGGACGAGGGACCTGCCAGCAGTACCAGTTTGGCACCCTTCTCCACAATGTTGTCCACGATGTCGTTCAGTTTCTTCTCCTGAAGGGCCTCGCTCACGTTTATCAGTTGCGAGGCATGCCCGGCCTTTACCGCCTCGTTGAACTCCCCTGCCGTGCGCACTCCCAGAATGTCCTGCCAGCGGTGGAACTCCTGAATGACGTTGTGCATCTTTTCCTGAGGCACCATCTCCTCCAGTTCGGTGGGATTCTTGCGCGAAGGAATGCGAAGGAGCAGGCCCTCGTAGAACTTCTCCACCTTGAAGAGGCTCAGCAGGCCGGTTCTCGTCAACAGGCAGGAATAGAAGTAGTTGACCGTGTCGCACAGGCGGTAGTAGTAGGTATATAGGTTGCTTTGGCTTTCCAGGAGTTTTGCCTTGCTCTCCATACCCCTGGAGCGGAACAGGGCAATGGCCTCCTCTATGGGGCACTGCACACGATGTATCTTCTCGTCCATGTCCACAATCTCCTGCATGCGCTGATGTATGGCATGGGCATCCTGCTCGGTAAGTTCGCGGCCAATGCGCAATTCGCAGAAGTAGCCGCGGCTCACGGGTGCACCTATTATCAATTGTCCGCCGGGGTAGAGGTCCTCCACGGCCTTTGCCAGAACCAGGAACAGGGTCAGTGTGTAGGTCCTCATGCCGTGCGTGGAAGTCATATCCTTGAACTCCACGTCCTTGGCATTGTAGAAACGGTAGTTCATGCCCTGCACCTTGTTGTTCACAAGGGCACACATGGGGCCGTGCTTCATCTCCAGGCCGCACATTCCATACAATTCCTTCAAACTGGTTCCAAAGGGAACGCTGATCATCTGCCCATTGTTGCGGCAACGTATTCTTAAAGTCTGTGGCATAGAGGTTTATGTATTATCCTTTAAGATTTATTGATAATTTGTACAGGAAACAGAATGCCTGCGTCGTAATGCCGTCAGTATACTTTCTGACGCAATAGGATTGAGACCACGAAAGGTTGTACGGGTCTTCAGTTCAGCAAGAGGCATTGCAAGCAACAGTTTTGCTATGCATTCATCTGCAAACGAATTGCTTACCACATTCACACCGGTGAAATCAAGGACAACCCGGTCATTCTGCTCTATCAACGACATCAATTTCTCGCGCACAACCTTTCCTAATGGCCGTGTGCCAAGGTTTTCTCCGTATTCTATAAAACTTAATGTTACCATAACTCCTCCAAATCATTTTTATTCAAGAACATCTCATTATACTGTGCTGCCACATCCGTACGATTGGCCACAACCTCAGCAGGATCTATTTCCTTGTTGGTACGAAGCTGAAGATAAACGACAGTTCCCTGCCAAAATTCACTCTCCACCGTCTGCTCCGCTCCATCTTGCACAACCATGGTGTGATTGCCAGAGCGAACTTCAAATCTTAGGCCTGCATTGCGTGCAAGCAAAGAGGTTGAATAAAGGCCGAACCCCATCCCCTTGCCATCGGTTATAGTGTCCTTGATACACATCCTCAATGCATCAGGTTCAGAAATATCTGCATAAGTATCATTTCCGGAAAGGGATGCCTGTACCCCCATGCCATCATCACCCACCAAAAAACTCAGTACATGCTCAGAGGCATTATAATGAGTAATAACTGTACCAAGTTCCTTGCCGGAATGAGTAAGGACATTGTCCAGTATTTCGTAAAAACAATAACTCATTGCCTGAAGTACTGTTGTCTCAATGTCTATATGCTTTGTCAGAACATCCACAACCCGTTGATATACATCGTAGATATTCTTTTCGTCGAAGACATCTATTGTAAGATTTTCATCTGTCGCGACAAAATAATTCTTTATGAGTGCAGATAGGTTCATATGCTAATGTTTGGTATTAACAACGCTACAAATTTACGAATAAGCGAGGGAAATTCAAAATTCTTTTGCTTTTTCGCTCACTTATTCGTAATTTTGTGCCCGATTTGCTAAAATAAACACATTATTATATACATGGAGAAGATAAGTTACGCTCTGGGGCTGGGCATTGGCCAGCAGTTGAAGAGCATGAACATTGAGAATTTCGACATCAAGGAGTTCAGCCGTAGCATCGAGGATGTGATGGCAGGTCGCGATACCGACATGACCGCACGCGAGGCACAGGTTATGCTGAGCGAGTATTTCCAGAAGAAGGAGAAGGAGCAGGCAGAGGAGAACATTGCCAAGGGCAAGGCCTACCTGGAGGAGAACGGCAAGCGCGAGGGCGTCATCACCACCAAGAGCGGTCTTCAGTACGAGGTGCTCACCGAGGGTACTGGCAAGAGCCCCAAGGCTACCGACAAGGTGCGTTGCCACTATGAGGGCCGCCTGACCGACGGTAGCGTATTCGACAGCTCATACCAGCGCGGTGAACCAGCCGACTTCGGCCTTAACCAGGTTATCGCCGGTTGGACAGAGGGCGTACAGCTGATGAAGGAAGGCGCCAAGTACCGCTTCCACATCCCCTATCTGTTGGGTTATGGCGAGCGCGGTGCCGGTGCATCCATCCCTCCCTATGCAACACTGGTGTTCGACGTAGAGCTGATAAAGGTTCTCTAATCACACCGCACAAACACGACAAACAAATACAACTAACAAAATACAAAGATGAAAAAGATTTCTATCATTGCAGCCGTAGTTCTGGCTGCTATCATGACAAGTTGTGGCAATGGTACTCCCAAGGCCAACATGAAGAGCGACGTAGACTCTCTCTGCTATGCCATCGGTATGGCTCAGAGCCAGGGTCTGAAGGATTATCTGGTAATGCGCATGGGCGTGGATACCACATACCTGAACGAGTTCATCAAGGGCTTGAACGACGGTGCCAACGCTGGTGACGACAAGAAGAAGCAGGCATACTATGCAGGTCTTCAGATTGGCCAGCAGGTTTCTACCCAGATGATCGAGGGCCTTCAGCACGAGATCTACGGTGAGGACAGCACTCAGCACGTTAGCCAGAGCAACTTCATGGCTGGTTTCGTGGCAGGTACTCTGGAGGACACAACCCTCATGACCATGGATGCCGCCAACGAGTATGCACAGGCAAACATGCGCGTTATCAAGGCTCGCCAGATGCAGGCTCAGTATGGCGACAACAAGAAGGCTGGTGAGGAGTTCATGGCTGAGATCGCCAAGAAGGAAGGCATCAAGCAGATTGAGGAGAGCGGCGTTTACTACGAGGTTCTCACCGAGGGCAACGGCCAGATTCCTGCCGACACCAGCTTCGTTAAGGTTAAGTACGAGGGCACTCTCATCGACGGCACCGTGTTCGACGGCAACATGGATCAGGAGAAGCCCATGACATTCCGTTGCAACCAGGTTATCCCCGGTTGGACAATGGCTCTGACACACATGCCCGCTGGTTCTAAGTGGAAGGTTTACATCCCCCAGGAAATGGCATACGGCGAGCGTGAGGCTGGCGACAAGATCAAGCCCTTCAGCACACTGGTCTTCGTTATCGACCTGGTTTCTGTAGGCAAGTAAACAAACAGACAACACTTAACCATACAAGGACAATCTGCCGTATGCCCGTATTCTTGCGACATCAGCAGGTTGTCCTTTTTACATTATAATAGCATTCCATTTATCATGAAAAAGATATTCCTCCTTGCACTGGTATCTGCCCTTTGCCTTGGCATACAGGCAGCACCCAAGAAGAAGAAAGACAAGAAGAACAAGAAGGCCCAGGTGGAGAAGGTGGACACCGTGGACGTAAAGACTTTCTCATACCTTATCGGCCGCCTCAACACCCAGGGCCTCGTAGAGTACCTCACCCGTCAGAAGGGCGTGGATGCCAAGTACATGCCTCAGTTCATCGAGGGCTTTGGCAAGACGGAACTCACCGAAGCAGACCATCAGGCAAAGGCACGCATTGCAGGTACCGAGATTCGCGAGGACGTGAGCAAGCGCGTGATACCCAACGTGTCCAAGCAGATGAACGACTCGGTGGACATGCTCAACCACGACGAGTTCATACGTGGCTTCATGGAGGGCCTTATGGGCACAAAGTCAGAGATTAGCAACGACTCTGCCATGAAGATAGTGGAGAAGCAGATGAAGTACTACCAGGAAAGCATGATGGAACGCAAGTACGGTGCCAACCGCAAGGCTGGCGAGGAGTTCCTCGCGGCAAACCTGAAGAACAAGGACGTGAAGCAAACCGCCAGCGGTCTTCAATACAAGATAATCACCAAGGGCGAAGGTCCCGTTGCCACCACCACCGACAGGGTGAAGGTGCACTACGAAGGCCGCCTCATCGACGGCAAGGTCTTCGATAGTTCCTACAAGCGCAACCAGCCAGCCACCTTCGGTGTGAATCAGGTTATCAAGGGATGGACGGAGGCACTGACCATGATGCCTGCCGGCTCCAAGTGGGAACTCTACATCCCCCAGGAACTTGCCTACGGTGCCCGCGAGCAGAACGAGATACCTGCCTTCTCCTGCCTCATCTTCACCGTAGAATTGCTGGAGGTAGTGAAGTAACCTTCCAGTACCAACACGGTGTTATCCCAGTTTTCCCACGAGAAAACTCCAGTCCTTGCACGAGAGGACTGGAGTCCTTACACGAGAGTACTGGCACAAGAATCTATCCTTCGATCTTCTCCAGCAATGTAAGGCCATTCTCGCGCCCTACGGCATAGCGCTGGTTTTCCCCGGATGCCTCGCCCTCTCGCTGGAAGCAATCCATATACAAAGGCTTTCCTGCCTGGAATTGCAGGCACGAGAAGGTGTCGCCCACTCGCAACGAGCCATTCGTCACACTCTCTACAACAAACCTGTTGCCGCCCAAATACCGCACCTCGCACACACGGTCGGGTTGCCACCCAAGGCGCAAGCGTGTACCTTCGCTCAGCGACGACACCGCCATTATCCCCTCCGTAAAGAAGTCCGACTCCCCTCCATCCTTCTGCACGAGCCATTGGCAGAAGTCTTCCCAACTGCCCTTCCCGGCATAGCGGGCAAGCACATCAAGGGTGCGGTGCGACACGGTGTCGTAGTGACGGGTGGAATAGCCCCACACACGCTCCAAAGTGGTGGGTGAGACGTGTTCGCGCAAAACATTTTCGATAGCATCGGACAATGCAACGAAGTGCACATGGGTCAGCAACTGGCGGCCCAACTTGCCTTCCACCTCCTTGCGCAGTGCCGCTATTTGCGGAATATTTGCCTGTATACTCATATTGCTTGCAAAAGTAATTGTTTTTTCGGGAAAATAGCGTAACTTAGTCAAGGAAAATGCACCAATTGCGCACATAGCATTACTGAATGATTGAAAGCGAGAGTTTCCGTCCCATAGGTTCAACCATCGATTATAGCGGCCAATATACCGATGTAGAACTCATACGCCGCACATCGCATGCACACCTTTACCGCATGCGCAAGATGGGGCGCCTGTTCGTTGCCAAAACCGCACAAGGCAACGATGCACGAAGCCTTGATCTGCTTAAACGCGAGTATGAACTCACCCTCGGCCTTTCGCACCCCAACATAGTGCATGTCTACACCTACGAGGCCTCCACCCCGGTGGGTGCAGCCATCATCATGGAGTATGTCGACGGATGCTCCTTGGCAGAATACCTTGCCGAAAATCCCGACAAGGCTTCGCTTCGCCGCATCTTCCGCCAACTGCTCTCTGCCACCGGGTATCTGCACAAGGCCGGTGTTCTGCACAACGACCTGAAACCAGAGAACATACTCATCACCCGTACCAATCACGATGTGCGCCTCATTGACTTTGGCTTTGCCGACGACGACAGCCACTATCAGGAACGCATGCTCGGAAGCACCCAAGGCTATGCCTCGCCAGAACTTGTCCGCCAGAATGACGGCATAGATGCCCGTAGCGACATCTATGCCCTTGGCCAGATCATGCGGCAGATGTTTCCTGGCCGTTATCGCCACATCACAGGCAGATGCACCTCTGCCGACAGGGCAAGGCGATACCCCAATGTGGAGGCCCTCGCTCAGGCATGGAACCGCCGCAACATGCCATACCTCATCGCGGGCGCAATGCTGATAGCCGCCATGGTGCTCCTTCCCACCATATTATATATACACGTGCGCGCGGAGCACAGGCAATATGTCCACCGCACGGAGAGCCGGCAAAGGCTGTGCGACTCTCTATATCAGGTCATTGACCGCAACTACGAGGCACAGTACACCCTGACGCGCGACTCCATCAGCAACATCAATGCCGCAACCTCCACACAGCCCTATGCCGATGCCATGCTGATGATAGCACACTTCTACAGGCGCACGGGGGAGATTCAGCAGGAGGTCGTGTCCTCTGCCCCCGACAAGGCCATGCAGACGCAATTGGGCGGCTATTGCAACCAGGTTTCCCTAACATACCACAACCTGCTGGTCAAGCATGCCGAACAATGGAAGCACACCATCCTGCCTCCGCCACAATAACCAAAAGACAACGAAAGACATCCACTGGCAAGACCTGCATATCGGTATATTTTGTATCTTTGCAATGTGAATAGACATTTTAAGCAATAGTTCCACAAGGATATGCCGATAGTTTCATAAAATTTGCTTACATTTGCAACAGAAACTTTTCGGACGAAAGCAATTCACCGCTGGTGAACCTAGGAAATTCATTAGGCAAGGCGAATATGCTATATCCTCCACTGACAAATCATCAGTGTGGACTATTGCTTATTCTATTGCCAAGGCATTCCTAGGGCCTACCAGCTAAGAATAGCGGTAGCTCCACACTTTTCTTTTTCTTTTTTTCCTAACATATCCCGCCACCCCGCTTTTAACCCAAATCGGTCATTAGCGTTATGATGACAATAGCCTTTATTTTTGAACAGATGACAAAAAGAAGGTTTCATTAGCGCAGAACTGTCTAATGACCGATTTGGGTTTAAGGGTATTTGAACAAAAAAATGTATATTTGCAGCAGATTACACAATAAAACAACCACCAATGAATCTGTAGAGCAGAATGAACGAGAATAAAGTTATTATATACACCGCCAATGACGGTAAGACCAAAATAGATGTAAAGCTTGAAGAAGAGACCTTGTGGCTTACACAGGCTCAGATGTGCGAACTGTATCAAACAAGCAAATCCAATGTAAGCGAGCACATTAAGCACATCTTTGAAGAAGGGGAACTGAACAAGGAATCAGTTGTTCGGAATTTCCGAACAACTGCTGCTGACGGCAAGGAATACCTTGTTTCGCACTATAATCTCGATATGGTAATTGCTCTTGGCTATCGTGTCCGAACGATTATTGCAACAAGGTTTCGCCAGTGGGCTACGGAACGTTTGAAGGAGTATATTGTCAAAGGCTTTACCATTGACGATGAGCGTCTGAAAAAACTGGGCGGTGGCAGCTATTGGAAAGAACTATTAGAGCGTATAAGGGACATTCGTGCCACAGAAAAGGTGCTCTACCGTCAGATATTAGAAATATACGCAACGAGTATAGATTACGATCCACGAGCCCAAGTGTCGCAGGATTTCTTCAAAAAGGTACAGAACAAGATTCACTATGCTATTCACGGACATACCGCAGCCGAACTGATTGTTGAACGTGCCGATGCCGAAAAGGATTTTATGGGCTTGCTGACCTTTAAGGGCAATCACCCGACACTGATTGAGGCAAAAACTGCGAAGAACTATCTGAATGAAAAGGAACTTCGTGCTATGGGACAGCTTGTCTCAGGATACTTGGACTTTGCTGAACGTCAGGCAGAGCGTGAGCAAGTGATGACAATGAACGATTGGGCTGCCTATTTGGACAGGATTCTAACGATGTCTGGCGAACAGTTATTACAGGGTTCAGGCAGTGTTTCTCACGAACAGGCGATGGAACATGCTACAACAGAGTACCGCAAATATAAGCAACGTACGATTAGCGATGCCGAGCGAGATTACCTATTATCCATTAAGTCAATAGAAGATTCAATAAAAAAGAAAGATAACTAAGTCTTGAGCGTATCTTGTGCCATCGGCAAGAGGTATTATGGCGTATGTTGTAGGTACCACCACTATCTCTGGATTCGGCAGCACCACTCTTTTTCCTTATTCCTTCACGACATATCCCGTCATTACGCAGCAAAAGACAAAAGACAACAAAAGACATTTGTAAATTTCCTCCCCCTTTGCTTGGAGTTAAACTATTTTTGCTATATTTGCAATGTCATTAAGACAATTTAAGCGCTAAAAGCAACATTCTCGCTGGTGAACCTAGGAAATTCATTTGGTAAGGGAATAGGCTTTCCTTGAGTGCTTTGAGATAATATTATATTTGTGTCCAGTAAAAATGAAAACAGATTATAGTTTTTTATACAAGATTTGTTTCTTACCAAAAGACTAATTAGGGATATATGAACGGGTATGGGTGAATTGACAATTTTGACATACGAGAAAAGGCTGGATAAAATTATACAGTTTTCATACGACTTGCTATGCAGTAAAATAGTAGGTGGTGAAGTAGAAGTAAATAACGAACCCTCTCTACAACATCAATTGGGATTAATTCTAAAACAGATAGGAAAACATTTTTTGTTTGCTACAACTGATAGATTTACGATTGAGTTCGAAAAAGAATTTTCGTTAAAATCTCCAACAAACAAGAGCCCCAACAAAAAAGCTCGTTGTGATATTTGGTTAAAAATTGAAGATATAAATAACGAGGGCAGTACCATCGAGGCTGCAATTGAATTAAAGTTTTTCAAATATAACAAAGGCACTGAGGCTACCACAGATAATCGCTATGCTCTATTGTTTGACCTCGAAAATTTAGAACAGTATAAGAAGGAATGCAAAGGAACTTTATTATGTTATGAAGTGCTTTATACAAATAACCCCAATTACACTAAAGAAGACACAAGATCAGAAATTAAACTCGCACCATTCATCACAAAGTGTGCCCAGAGGACTATTTCAAAAAAGAATAAAACAGTATCTCAAAAGGTCGAGCTAGATTATATTTATGTAGCTAACTGGGACTACTATGACACAAAACATCACTTTCTAAAAATAGACTTGCAGGAACATTCTTAAACAACACATTTTACTAACAAAGATTAAACTTATAAATGGAGTAACCCGAAAATCCTTAAAAGAGTAGGGGAAAAAAATAAAAATTAAGTATTATGGGTTTTTTTTCAAAACTGATTGCTGTGACAAAAGCAGATTATCGAAATCTGATTGCTGAAGAGAAATGCAAAATGATTGATGCAAAAGCACGGGGAGATAAGGCAGCTGTAGCAAAACATCAAAAGGAAATTGAGCATTTGAAAGTACTGATGGCTAATGCTCCAACTAAACAGTATAAATAGTCTCCCTTTTTGTAGGACTCTGACGTTCTCGTCGCTACGCTACGAGAACGTCAGAGTCCTGCAGAAGCAGAAAGGAAAATCGATTAACAATGCAATTAAAAATACCTAAACTCGGAACAAAGGTACTACATTTATGTGGAACGATAAAAGAGTAGTACACAAAAATCCATTGAAGAAGCGATTGGGGTGAGCGAAGCAACTTTGAGCCACGAAATAAAGCGCAAGAGAAGCAAGAACTGCGATTATAACGCCAAAAGGGCAAATGAGAAAACTATGGGGCGCTGTCGCCGCACTCCCAGCAATAGTGACATCAGTGATGCGCTTAAATGGCGCGGACAAGTCATTGAGAGCGTAACTGGTGTAATTCCAGGCGTCAGTATTGCAGGAAAGATGATAGGCAAGGGCATTAAGTCTATTGGCAAGAGCATTAAAGAAGACTAATAAAACAATACCAAGTAGGATTTTATACAGAAGACTGACCGCATAAACCACAGAACTATGAAAATACCAGGTTTATCTTTCTCGCTCAAAAGAGCAGTTGGCGTAAGTGCTGTAAAGCAGGAAATAGCCAAGAAGGCAGGCATTCCAACCACCAAGCAGGGATTGGAACGCAAGATTGGCGGTGCGATTATGAAATCAATATTTGGGAAGAAGAGATAGTTATGAAGATACATATTATCATATTATTTGTACTGGCAATCCTGTGTGGATGTACTGGAGGTACTGAAAGTACAGGCAGTACAGATTGTACTGAAAGCAACGACCCCATTGATGAATACAACGAGGTCTTTGCACAGGTGCAGAAACTGGAAAAGATTGTAGAAACCGCCGACTGGAGCGTATTTTCTGCTGAGGAATTGAAGCAGATGCACACCATTGGCAAAGAACTGTACTACGACTACAATCCTATGGATGTGACACCCGAACAGGCCAGCGCTTGCGAGACGTTGAAAACCCGTGTCAAGAATCTGCGAGAACAGATTGTTAGCAAAAGCAGCGATGCCATAAAGGAGGCGGCAGTTACGGCATATAACCATACAGATATGCTTATAGAAGCAGCAGAGGTTTATCCCGTGTATCTTCAAAAGGGCGAAACGCTGAATGTCGTGGCAAGTTCTGAGCAAAGATTTACTCTCAAGATAAGTAATGCCAACAGTCGCAATGTGCTCAACAGTTTTGTTGGCAAGACATCGGTGGAACATAGTATGGAGATAAAAAACACCGCCATATACCTTGTGGAAGTGATTCCGACAAAGGCACAGTATCTGGATTTGTCCGTCAAGTATAATGTAGCGGATTTGTCACGTCTGACTTCGCCAACACCTATAGATACAGAACAGGTGGAGTGCTCAAAGGGAGATTTCGGAGCCAAGGGTGTGCCAGGTATTTTTATGAACAAATGCTTTGAGGAACCACGCAAGTTTACCTTGCGCGGACAAATCAAGGCTGCCTTCTCTGGCGGAGGTGCAAAGGCATTGGTGGCAGTGCAGGTTCCTGCTGGCACAACGGATATCCTATATTCAATGCGTATTGACACTAGCGAAAGCAACCGCGATGAAGATGGAGAGTTTCATGACAACCTGAACCACTCCTATACTCGTGTGAAGTTCCTCGGCTTGCCCCTGTATGAAAAATCATCGAGCATTGGCCTGCTAAATACACTGCTTGACGACAACCGTCCTCTACGTGATGAGGATGCCTACTGCAATATGTATGTATTCCGTAATCAGGCACAGGCGAAACTGTTTCAGGATGGCAAGAAACCAGCATCGCAATTAAAGTATGATGTTGACTATTCTACCGTTGGCACCCAGTCGTGCAATGGTCGCATTCCAATGAAGGGAACAAGGACAATATATCTTGGCTTTGAAAATGAGCGTATGCGATACACCAACTATCTGTGGGTGGAAGTTGAGGCCATTGTTCCCAAAACGGTATATTACAAGACAAAATATAGTATTGACCAAGCAACGTGAAAATACTCATTACCGGCTTTGAACCATTTGGGAGCAACAACGAAAATTCATCATGGGTGGTGGTCTAAAAACTCACCGCTTGCTTTTAGGAAAACCAACTATGCATATTACATAGATTGCAAAGATAATATGCCCACACAATATATATATAGAGAAATATGAAATCAAGCATTATTGATGTTCCTCGTAAACATACGCAGGAAGACCTTTTTGGTATTCAGGTCTATCAGGAGGCCTTGATTAAGTACATACGTCTAACTGACACCCCATAAACGAAAAAGGTGCAGTAGACTTCTTCGGTCGCCGTGCCGATATCCCAACAATACAATTGGCAGACAAGAAGATCGTTATCGCAACGAATTGGCCAACAATGGTAAGTGGCAAACCTGCCGAATTTGCAAAACTACTTGAGGTTTTGCAGAAGAAAATAGGTTATAAGGTCGAAAATTGCTAATCCCATAAACAAGCATGCCCTGCAAAGCAACGCAGAGTCATTATCAAGACTCCACTGCTTTGCAGGGCATGCTGCTTATTGGTTTCACTACTTCTCTGACAGATACTTGCGGGCATCCATGGCGGCATGGCATCCGCTACCGGCGGCAGAAATTGCCTGACGATAGATGGGGTCGGCAACATCGCCACAGGCAAAGACACCGGGGATGTTGGTTTCGGTTGTGGGATGCTTGACGATGATGTAGCCCTCGGCATCGCATTCAAGTGCGGGACGGAAGATATCGCTGTTGGGATGATGACCTATGGCAAGGAAAAGGCCGTCAATGGACAAATCCACGCCGGTAGAAAGGTGTGCTCCCTCTACGCCATCGGTACCATAAAGACCACGTACCTGTGTGTTCCATAGGATTTCAATGTTCTCCGTTTCCATGACCTTCTTCTGCATGGCTTCGGAGGCACGGAGCACGTCGCGACGCACAATCATGTACACTTTCTTGCACAAACCGGCAAGGTACTGGGCTTCTTCACATGCTGTATCGCCTCCGCCTACAACGGCCACCGTCTTCTTGCGGTAGAAGAAACCGTCGCAAGTGGCACATGCACTCACACCCATGCCCTGATACTTTTTCTCGTCGTCCAAACCGAGGTACTTGGCAGAAGCACCGGTGGAAATGATTACGGTGTCGGCCTCGATGGTTGTGCCGTCGTCTATGGTAAGACGGTGAGGATGACTACCGTCCATGGAGAAGTCCACGGCTGTGATGGTTCCCATGCGTATGTCTGTGCCCAGACGTTCTGCCTGTGCACGGAGGTCATCCATCAGTTCGTTGCCTGTTGTGCCCTCGGGATAACCGGGGAAGTTGTCTATCTCTGTGGTTTGTGTCAATTGTCCGCCAGGCTGGTTGCCTTCATAGAGAACAGGTTCCAAACCGCTACGGCTGGCATATATGGCGGCTGTGTATCCTGCAGGGCCGCTGCCTATGATAACTGTTTTCATAATGTTGGGACCCCTCCCCATACCCTCCCACAAGGGGAGGGAGTATATTGTACTGGGTTTTAGGGGTTAGAGTTTAGTGTTTAGAGTTTAGTGTTTAATAAATTGGAAAGGTGAAACTGGACTGCTTTAGCTTGATGAACCGCAGGTGAATAATAACCAAAGGTTGGCGCTCGAAGGGGCTAAACCAAAGGTCGACGTTAAGTCAAATTGGAAACTATGCGGACGCTGCACGCAGTTCCCCAACGTCGCAATGGGGATTGCGACCCTCACGAGGCACAGATTGACATTGACTTCAGCCCCTTCGGGCGTCGAACGTTGTTTCAGTCAATATTCCAAGGACCCCGTTCGCCCTACATCCGCTCACCGCTCATCCGCTCACCGCTCACCGCTCATCATATTTTCCCTCGGTACTTGTCTTCGTCCTTGTCTTCAAGCATGGACAGGTAACTGGTGTAGCGGCTTTGCGCAATGCGGTGTTCCTCGAGTGCGGCAAGCACGGCACATCCGGGTTCATGTGTATGCGTACAATTGCCGAAGCGGCATTCTTTGGATGTCTGGAATATCTCGCGGAAATAGTGACCCACTTCCTCACGTTCCATGTCGAAGGTACCGAATCCCTTGATACCGGGAGTGTCTATGATATGTCCC
The DNA here is from genome assembly GCA_045612965.1 of Bacteroidaceae bacterium. Classification (GTDB taxonomy): domain Bacteria; phylum Bacteroidota; class Bacteroidia; order Bacteroidales; family Bacteroidaceae; genus Physcousia. The sequence continues at coordinate 21,796 of JAZLAC010000011.1, forward strand.
GGGAGTTCCCCATCCTGGACGGGAAGGTCGAACATCTCCGAGAAGGTGGTGGTGTGCATACCAGTGTCATGGGAATCCGATATCTCGGCCGTCTTCACATCCAGGCCAGGGATGAGGGCGTTGAGCAGTGTGCTCTTGCCTACACCGCTGTTGCCGGAGAACAAAGTGGTCTTGCCTTGGAGAACCTTGCGCAGGGTGTCCACGCTGCACAGACCAGCTCCGTCGTTCAGGGCAGAGACACCATAACAGGGATACCCTATGCCCTCGTACAGGCGGAAGAAGAGTTCAAGCAGGTGGCGGTCTTCCTCGTCGAGCAGATCCACCTTATTAAATATAATGATAACCGGCACACGGTATGCTTCGGCTCCGGCGAGGAAACGGTCAATGAAGGTTGTGCTTGTCTCGGGATGTCGCAAGGTTACCACCAGTGCTGCCTGATCCACGTTGGCCGCTATGATGTGGCTCTGCTTGGAGAGGTTGGAGGCCTTGCGTATGATATAGTTGCGGCGATCCAGTATCTCCGTTATCATGCCCACCTGTCCGGCATTGGCTTCTGTGGGTACGATGCGCACGTTGTCGCCTACGGCAACGGGGTTGGTGCTCCGTATGCCCTTGAGGCGGAAGTTGCCCTTCACCTTACATTGAAAAAGCCGGCCATCGTCCAGGCGGACGACGTACCAGCTTCCTGTGTTCTTTATGACTATGCCTTGCATCAGACAGTCATGATTTCTTTTTCCTTGTTGGCCAGAAGCTCCTCCACCTTCTTGATGTACTTGTCGTGCATCTTCTGCAGGTCATTCTCGGCATCCTTTTCCAAGTCCTCGGACAGGCCGTCCTTGATGGCCTTCTTCAGTTTGTCGTTGGTGTCGCGGCGTGCGTTGCGGACACTTACCTTGGCCTGTTCGCACTCCTTGCCGCACTGCTTCACGAGCTGCTTGCGTCGTTCCTCGGTCAGAGGGGGAATGGTCAGGCGGATAATCTCGCCATTGTTGTCGGGGGTGATACCTACATCACTGTCCATGATGGCCTTCTCAATTGCACGGAACATGCTCTTGTCCCAAGGCTTGATGGCTATGGTGCGTGCATCGGGGGTGTTGATGCTGGCCACGTTGTTCAGGGGAACCATGCTACCATAACTGTCCACGCGAATACCGTCCAGGATCTTCACGTTTGCCTTGCCTGCGCGGATGTGTGCCAGTGCCTCGTCAAGGTACATTACGGCCTCTTCCATCTTCTCCTCGGCATCGGCGAGGGTAACTTTAACGTCTATCATACTGTTGTTATACGTTTGAATTATTTTATTTTCCGAACAAAAGTAGGTCTTTTCTTTCAATAATGCAAGCATAGGCACTGCTTTTGTTTGTCTTGTACGTTAAATTCCCTCAGGACAGGCCGTATTTGGTGTTACCTCTAATTTCAAATCCGAGTATTGTTCGGCTTGTACGCACCACTTGTATTTCACATACACCTTTACTTCTGCCCTGCGGAGTTCCTGCAGTATTGCCTGGTTTGCCGCAGGATACTCCTCGGTCATCTTTTTCATGCTGTTTTGGAGCATGGTGTGGAATTCCGCCTTTGCCTCATCGACACTTCCATACAATCTCCTTCCTTCGGGATTGTTTTCCAGGTTGTTCTCGGCATTGGTTATAACGGCATGCCAAATGGTACGCACTTCCAGTGCACTCATGGCCTTTGGCGCCTCGTCTTCGGTGTACTCAATGCCCCGTATCGCCTCGTCGTTGCGAAAATCATTCTCTACCAATCGCACCTCGCCGGGCAACATGTCCTTGTATTCGTTGCAACAAGAGGACATCCCTGCCAGGGAAAGGATTAGCGTGGCGGCCATCAGGCAGCGTAGGATAATAGTTTTCATATATTGTATAATTAGTTTGACAATAAAGGTGATTCCCTGTGTTATTCTCTATTTCTGTTGTTTCTTGCGTATGCTTTGAGGAGAGACGCCTGTTTCCCGTCTCATGAACGAACCGAAATGCGATTGGTTGGCAAATCCCAGCATGGATGATATTTGCTTGATGCTCAGGTCCAGGTCGGCCAGTAGCAAGGTTGCAGCATTTACGATTTCCTCGTTTATCAGTGTGCTTGCCGTCTTGCCGGACACCTGTTTGCATATCGTGTTGAAGTACTTTGGCGTGATATTCAGTTTCTCGGCATAAAACTGCACTGTGCGGCCTTGCGGATAGTCCTTGAGCAACTGGATGAACTTGCGGAACAGTGATTCTGCCGAGGTTCCCCTGTCCCTTCTGTATATGGCGCCTCTGTGAAAGAACAGCCCCACGAAGGCATACGACAGGGACTGGAGTATCTTGCATACGCATTCCTCTCTGATCTCATCCTGCGGCATGGGCTTGAAGGAGGAGATCAGACGGTAAAACCCCTTGAGCATGTTCTGTTCCTCCTGGGTCAGGTGTAGTACCTCTACAATCTTGTTCGTAAGATAATGCGACATGCTCATGTGCGTCCCCTTGAGGATGCTGTTCACATGTTCGGACGACATAATGAAAATCTTGCATAGGAAATCCGTGGTCGACGTGTCGCGCTGCAACACATTGCCTGGAGCGCATGCGAGCATGTCCCCCTTTTCCAGTGTTATCATGGTATCGTTGATAACCACACTGCACCTTCCCTCGTCCACGAGCATTGTGATGAAGGACTCGTTCAGTATACTTTCCCTTGTATACTGCGCCTGATGCATGTCATCCAGCAGGACGATGTACTTGTCGTAATAGTCAAGATTCAGATGGTGAGGTATCTGTGCGTTGATATTTACTTTCTTCATGTTGCAAAGATAGGGAAAAGTGTTTGTTTTGTCTGCATCCGTTAATGTTTTTTATGACTTTTATGGCAGTTTAGAACAAATAAGACCTGTTTTTTGGCCTCTCTGCCGGCAAATGAATTTGGCGCGCGCTGCCTTTGGGCTGCTGTTGGTGCATAAGTTCTTTTACACTCCTCCCGATGGCATGGAAGTGCCCTCCCGAAGACCGGCCCGAGAGTTCCGGGTTCTTTCGCCTCGGTCCTCCCGAGGGCAGACGTCCGCCCTCGGGAGGGCAAAAATGTTGCCCTGTGCCCTCCGTTGCAAAAAGAATGTGCCAACGTGTTTTTGGAGTTTTGTAATATAAATCGTATCTTTGTCGTGCAATAGGTGCATGTTGCCGTATTAAGGCTATTGAAAACAGGCGGAAGCAAAATCTTTTCCGCATCATAGGGAAAACCAAAACATAACTACAGGAACAAGATGAAGTATTTCTTTATTGCCGGAGAACCAAGCGGCGATCTGCATGCCAGACATCTGATGGATGCAATCAAGGAGAAAGACACCGATGCGGAAATCCGCTATTGGTACAGGCCGGAACTGGCATACATGGGTTTTGTGTCCGTGGCCATGCATCTACCGGAAATACTCAGGGGCATGAAGGAGTGCAGGGATGCCATACAGGAGTTCAACCCGGACAGGCTGGTGCTGGTGGACTATCCTGGCTTCAACCTGAAGATTGCCGCATGGTTTCACAAGACCTTTGTGGACGTTCACGGCTCCGCCGCCACCCCGTCGCCACAGGTTGTCTATTACATTCCACCGAAGATATGGGCATGGAAAGAGGGCCGCATAGCGCAGATTCGCAAGTATGTGGACAGGGTGCTGAGCATCCTTCCGTTCGAGGTACAATGGTATGCCGGACGTTACGACTACCATGTGGACTATGTTGGCAATCCCACGCTGGACGAGATAGATTTCTTCCGAAAGGACCTGCTTCCGGAAGAGGTGGAGGCATGGAGGCAAGAGCTCGGTCTTGGCAAGGAAAAGATTGTTGCGCTGCTTCCCGGCAGCCGCAGGCAGGAGATAGAGCAGAACCTTCCCATGATGCTGCGTGCTGCCAGCAAGGCGGGAGGGGATTTCCGCTATGTGATAGCCTCGGCGCCGAATATCTCTGTGGACCTGTACACTCATGTCATGGATACGGCCTTGGGCCTTGGGAATATGGAATTCAGGGACAAGCTGATACTTGCGCCATGCCACGGGAGCAAGAGCAGTTTCATGCTGCTGCACAGTGCTCATGCCGCACTGGTCACCAGTGGCACGGCAACCTTGGAAACGGCCATAATGGGCGTCCCGCAAGTGGTATGCTATGCCATGAGGATGGGCAAGGTGGTCTCATGGCTCAGAAAGATATTGCTGAAAGTGCCTTATGTCTCGCTTGTGAACCTGATTGCCGGCAAGGAGGTTGTTCCTGAATTGGTTGCCGGTGGCCTGACACAGGAGGCCCTGGACAAGTCCCTCCTCAGTGTGCTTGCAGATTCTGACTATCGCATGAAGCAGAAGGAGGGTTACGGGGAGATGATGCGCCTGCTCGGAGAACCAGGTGCACCGGAAAAGGCGGCAGAGAAGATTATCCGATAATAAAACCAACAGGAATATGATGGACATACTGCGAGAATTGAGGCTCAGATTGAAGGATATTCTCAGTTTGGGCGACGATATGGCTCCTGCGCAGGAGACCATTGCCAGGATAGAGGAAGGTGTGGACTTCCGTGGTGCCAAGCTTTGGGTGCTCATGCTTGCAATATTCGTTGCCTCACTGGGACTCAATACCAATAGTGCGGCAGTAATCATAGGCGCTATGCTCATCTCCCCCCTGATGGGACCTATCATTGGCATGGGACTGGCCATAGGCATAAACGATTTCATGCTGCTCAAGCGAGCCGCCAAGAATTACCTTGTGGCCACCCTTTTCAGTGTGGCTACGGCCACCTTGTACTTCCTGGTCACCCCGCTGGACGAAGTCCAATCCGAACTGCTGGCACGTACGTCGCCAACCATCTACGACGTGGGCATTGCACTGTGCGGAGGACTGGCAGGAATAGTTGCCCTGAGCAGCCGTAGCCAGCGCATGGGCAACGTCATTCCTGGCGTAGCCATAGCCACTGCCCTGATGCCGCCGCTTTGTACCGTAGGCTTCGGCTTGGGTACGGGAAACTGGCTTTTTGCCCTGGGTGCCCTGTACCTGTACCTTATAAATACTATCTTCATCTCCCTGGCCACGTTCATCGGCGTTACCTTCGTGGTCCGATTCCCAAAGAAGGTCTTTGTGGACAAGGCCAGGGAAAAGCGCGTAAAGCACATTATTACTATAATAAGCGTGCTGACCATCATTCCGAGCATATACATCACCTTCCAAATGGTGCAGGAGACGGTGTTTACCGATAGATGTCATGATTTTTGCAGGGATAACATTCAGTTGAAGGAGGCGCGTGTGATCTCTCAGGAGTTCGACTACAGCAACAAGACCATCCGTGTGGTATTGCTGGGCGAGTCGGTGGACAGTGCGCATATCGCAAGCATGGAATCGCGCCTTCCCCAGTATGGACTTGAGAATGTGCGCCTGGATATCGTTCAAAGTGCTATAGGTATGGACGAGGAACGCGTGCGGGGAATGATTTTTACAGAAAAGAACAAGACTCTTGCCGCCCAGAGGCAACTGGCCGAGGACGAGAGGAGGATAAAGGATTTGAGGGACAGCATAGATGCATACATTGCCTCGACGGCTTTCTCGCACACTTTGTTCCCAGAACTCGTGTCTTTGTTTCCCGAGGTGACGGCAGTCTCCACAAGCAGGGGTGTCTGCACCTATCAGGCGGACTCCCTTGTCATGGACAGTAGTGTGTACGTTGTGAATATCTGTGCCAAGGAGAAGATAAAGGCAGATGATATCCAAAGGATGGATAACTGGCTCAGGACCCGTCTGCCGCATGACGACATCAGGGTGCTTGTGGAGCATCCGCAAAAATAGCCGCTACTCCCCCCGGGTGCTATACAGTCTGGCTCTCCGCCTTGCTGGCAAGCCGGTCCAGTGTGGCATAGTCTGTCATGTCCAATGACAATGGTGTTATGGCGGCAAAATCATGGTCCAAAGCCCAGTAGTCAGTGTCTGGCGCCTCTGGCTCCAGATTGCTGAAAGTGCCGGTGAGCGTGTAAAGTTTTTTGCCCTCTGCGTCCACACCTGCATCCAACCATTCCGTGTGCCATAGCCCGCGGGCCATTCGGCACACCTTGGAGCCGGCAAGGCGCTCTACCTCGGGAAAGTTGATATTGAGGCAGGTGTCCTCGGGCAGCCCCTCCGCAAGCACTCTTTCTGCCCACTCTGTAATAACCTCGGCATACGGCGAGAAATCACACTCCTTCTTATGCGTCCTCAGGCTGTATGCAATGGCAGGCACGCCCTTCATGCAGGCTTCCAGGGCAGCGCCCACCGTGCCGCTGTAGTGCAGGGAAACGGAGGCATTGTCGCCATGGTTTATGCCGCTGACCACGAGGTCTGGCTTTCTGTCAAGGATCTTTTCCAGTGCAATCTTCACGCAATCTACGGGAGAGCCCGAACAGGCATATACGTTCCTGCCAACCTCCCTGACAGAGACGGGGCATGTGGGAGTTATGCTGCACCCGGCGCCGCTTCGTGCGCTGTCCGGAGCCACTACTATGGTATTGCCTAACTTGCTTAGCAGGGAAGCGAGGAACTGTATGCCCTGCGCTTGAAATCCGTCGTCGTTGGTGACAAGAATGGTAGGAACGTTGCTCTTTTGCATGTCGTAGTTTTGTTTAACGCTTGCAAATGTAGCGCTTTTTGACATTTAGCACAAGTTTTGCTTTGTCTTTTCCGTGGTTTTGTGTATCTTTGTGCGCGAAACAATAGTAATTGTAACCAAATGGGTAAGATAATTGCTTTAGCCAACCAGAAGGGTGGCGTCGGTAAGACAACGACCAGTATGAACCTGGCGGCATCACTGGCAGCACTGGAGAAAAAGGTTCTGTTGATAGATGCCGACCCTCAGGCCAACGCATCCAGTGGTCTTGGTGTGGATAGCACTCAGGTGGACTGTACCATATACAACTGCCTTATTGACGGCGTGGATGTGCGAGAGGCTATCTACAGCACCGATGTGGAGAATCTGGACATCATTCCCAGCCATATAGATCTGGTGGGTGCGGAAATAGAAATGCTCAATAGGACCAACAGGGAGCGCATCATGCTGAACCTCTTGTCTCCTGTAATCAACGATTACGACTATATCCTGATAGACTGCAGTCCGTCGCTTGGCCTAATAACGGTAAATGCGCTCACGGCAGCCGCAAGCGTGATCATACCTGTCCAGTGCGAATATTTTGCTCTGGAGGGTATCAGCAAATTGCTGAACACGATAAAGATAATCAAGGCAAAACTGAATCCGCAACTGGAAATAGAAGGTTTCCTGCTGACTATGTACGACAGCCGTCTGCGTCTGGCTAACCAGATTTATGATGAGGTAAAGCGTCATTTCCGCGAGCTGGTCTTCCGAACTGTCATCCAGCGTAACGTGAGGCTGTCCGAGGCTCCCAGTCATGGATTGCCCGTGCTGCACTACGACGTGGACTCGGCTGGAGCACGCAACCATTTGGCACTTGCACAGGAAATAATTGAGAAAAACGAGAAGAAGAACTAATGGCAGTAAAGAAGAAATATACGACTCTCGGACGGGGATTGGATGCCCTGATAAGCACGGAGAAGGTAAATACGGCCGGTTCCGGAAGCATCTGCGAGATTTCCATAGGGAAGATTGTGCCGAACCCCAACCAGCCACGCCGTGAATTTGACCCTGTGGCATTGCAGGAACTGTCCGATAGCATCAAGGAATTAGGAATAGTCCAGCCCATCACGCTCCGCGACCAAGGAGACGGCACGTACCTCATCATTGCGGGTGAACGCCGCTGGAGGGCAAGCCAGATGGCAGGCCTCTCCTCTATCCCCGCTTATGTCCGTACCGTAGATGACGAGAACATGATGGAGATGGCCCTCATCGAGAACATACAGCGAGAGGACCTCAATGCATTGGAGATAGCACTGGCATACCAGCACCTGCTGGAACAGTACGACCTTACACAGGAACGCCTGTCCGAGCGAGTAGGCAAAAACCGCAGCACCATCACCAACTATCTGCGCCTGCTCAAGTTGCCGGCAACCATACAGATGGGCTTGAAGGACCGTCTGCTGGAGATGGGACATGCACGCGCTCTGCTTTCTATCAACGATCCCAAGGTGCAGATAAAGGCTTACCATGAAATCGTAACACAGGGACTCAGTGTGCACAAGGTAGAGGAAATGGTAAAGGAAATGGCTGAGGGAGGGACCGTCAAGGCAGCCGGTGGAGGCCGTTTGAAGGGACGCAGTACAAAGATCAGCGAGGAATACAGTATACTGAAGGAAAGTTTGTCGCAATTCTTCCAGACAAAGGTGCAGCTTACCTGTTCCGACAAGGGAAAGGGCAAGATTGTCATACCCTTTGCCAACGAAAGGGAGATGGAACGTATTATAGAAATACTGGATAGACAGAAGTGATAGCAAAGAGATTCCAAAAAGTTCTTGTCCTGATGCTGTTTCTTGGCGTAATGATGTCATGGCGTGGGGCATCGGCAATGGCAATGCCGTTTGCTGGCAAGCAAATGCCTGACTCCTTGCAGATGGAACCGGTGCCAGTGCTTGCTTCGCCAGATACCCTTACACTCCTGTCCGGGGATTCCCTTTTGATGAAGGACGCCATGGCCACGGATTCGGCCATAGTGGCATACGCAGACTCCATGCAGCAATCGGTTTGCGATACCTTGGACCTTGAACGGTTCAGCAACTGGCGTCCCGATCCCATCCGTGCCATGTGGCTGGCTATGATCGTTCCCGGAGGCGGACAGATCTACAACAGAAAGTTTTGGAAACTGCCTATCGTTTATGGCGGAGTGGTCGGCTGTATCTATGCTGTCAGCTGGAACGGCCAAATGCTTCGCGACTATTCCCAGGCATATCAGGATATCATGGACAGTGACCCCACGACCAACAGCCATATGGAGATGTTGCCGCTGGGCTATAACATCGCTGGCAAGGAAGAGCATTTCAAGTCCGTGTTTAAGCGCAAAAAGGATTTCTACCGGCGTAACCGCGACCTAAGCATCTTGTGTATTGCCGGTGTCTATCTGCTGAGTATAATTGATGCATACGTGGATGCTGAACTCAGCACCTTCGATATCGGGACAGACCTGTCTTTGAGGGTCGCACCGCAAATGATTCCTGCAGCAGGTGCGGCTTGTGGAACAAGTCCTTTGGACAGCAGTCCGGGCATATCGCTGCAACTGAATTATTAGATACACGATATGTTCCCGGTGCCGGAAGTCGTGTCATGTAGCATGTATAGAGAACCATTACTTCATTTACATACACCACATAAACCTATAACCTAAGACAATGAAAAGATATCTTTCAACCATAACGCTTGCCTTGCTCTGTTCTGTGGCTTTTTCGCAAAAGACCATTACCGTTTACGACGAAAACATAGGAAAAGAGGAGGCTATAGGCTTGCCTGAGGGCATGATGGCGGAGGAACTGGACAGTATGGTTCGCCAATGGTGTGTGAGCACCTACCTGACCTACGACAGTGCCTCGTGTGAGAGTACGGGCGTGGACATCCAGTGCGAACCCGAAGAGTATGTTCGCCGTTTGCAGAACCTGCCCAATGTCATAGAGATGCCATACAACTCCGTAGTACGCAATTTCATTGACCAATACACAGGCCGCTTGCGTCGCCATGTGGCAATAATGTTGGGCGCAAGCAATTTCTATATTCCAATTTTCGAAGATGCTTTGGAAGCCTATCAGCTGCCATTGGAACTGAAATACTTGCCGGTTATTGAGAGCGCTCTAAATCCCAGCGCTACCAGCCGTGTCGGAGCAGCAGGCCTGTGGCAATTCATGCTCACTACGGGCAAGCGTTACGAACTGGAGGTGACCAGCCTTATAGATGAGCGTCGTGATCCCATAAAGGCAAGTTATGCGGCAGCACAGATGCTTAGAAACCTGTATGATATCTTCGGCGACTGGACTTTGGTCATTGCCGCCTACAATTGTGGCCCCGGCAATGTGAACAAAGCCATAAAGCGTGCTGGCGGCGAGCGCGACTATTGGAAAATTTACCCCTACCTGCCACAGGAAACACGTGGCTATGTGCCGGCTTTCATAGCAGCCAACTATGTGATGAACTATTACTGCGAGCACAATATCTGTCCTGCCTCCACACGTCTGCCTATGGGTACCGACACCATTGTCGTTACCCGCGACGTCTATCTGGAGCAGATAAGCGAAGTGTGCAATATCTCCATGGAGGAGTTGAAGGCTCTGAATCCGCAATATCGTACCACCAAGGTGCCGGGCAGTGCAAAGCCTTGCACATTGCGCATGCCCATAGAGGCGATAAATGCCTTTATTGAGAGTGGCGACACTATCTATACCCATCGTCTGCCCGAACTGAACAAACGCCGTTCCATTGTGTCGGTAAGCGAAAAGGCTGTCTCTAAGGGCAGCAAGGGTGCCCAGACGGTCAAGGTCCGTAATGGAGACACGCTTGGCCTGATAGCAAAGCGCAATGGTACCACAGTGGCCAAGATCAAGAAACTCAACGGCATGAAGAATGACGTTATCCGTGTAGGACAGAGACTTCGTGTAAGATAACCGCCCCTTTTTGTTATGGAAGACGCCAAAATGATACAAGAGGCGTACCAGCGCCTTATTGATACATATCTTGATTCTCCCCACCGCAAGAAGGTGGATGTCATAGAGAAGGCCTTCAAATTCGCCCGTCAAGCACATCATGGCGTGCGCCGTCTTTCTGGTGAACCTTATATCATGCACCCCCTTTCCGTAGCACAGATCGTGTGTGGAGAGATAGGTTTGGGCAGCACCAGTATCTGTGCGGCCCTGTTGCATGATGTGGTCGAGGATACCGACTATACGGTCGAGGACATACGCAACATATTCGGCCCCAAAGTGGCGCAGATCGTGGATGGCGTTACCAAGATAAGCGGAGGCATCTTCGGCAACCAGGCATCGGCACAGGCAGAGACGTTCAAGAAACTTCTTCTTACCATGAGCGACGACATCCGTGTCATCCTCATAAAGATAAGCGACCGTCTGCACAATATGCGTACCTTGGGCAGCCAGTTGCCGGCAAAGCAATACAAAATTACCGGCGAGACACTGTACATCTATGCCCCGTTGGCAAACAGGCTTGGTCTGAACAAGATAAAGGAGGAACTGGAAGATCTCTCGTTCCGTTATGAGCAGCCGGAGCAGTATGCCATGATTTCGGCACGCCTTTCTGAGGTGAGCGGGCATTTGCAGGAGGTTTTTGACGAGTTTACTGCCCCCATCCGGGAACGTCTTGACCAGACGGAACTGAAGTACGAGATCAAGGCCCGTATCAAGACACCATACAGCATCTGGCGCAAGATGCAGAACAAGCATGTTACCCTGGACGAGGTGTACGACATTCTTGCCGCCCGTATAGTGTTTGAGGGCGATGGACTATCAGAGAACGAGATAACGGAATGCTGGCGCATCTATGCCGTGGCAACGAATATATACAAACCGCATCCGGAACGCCTGCGTGACTGGCTTTCACATCCCAAGGCCAATGGCTATCAGGCTCTGCAGACCACGCTCATGAGCAAGAGCGGACGATGGATAGAACTCCAGATCCGTTCACGACGCATGGACGATATTGCCGAGCAGGGCTTTGCCGCACACTGGAAGTACAAGGACGGAAGCAAGACCCAGCAGGACAGCGAGAACGAACTGGACCGTTGGCTCTCTACCATCAAGGAGATTCTGGACGACCCCCAGCCCAATGCCATGGACTTCCTGGATGCCATAAAGTTGAACCTGTATGCCAGCGAGATATTTGTAGTTACACCGAAGGGCGAGTTCAAGACCATGCCGTCTGGATGTACTGTGCTTGACTTTGCCTTCAGTGTGCATACTACCCTCGGAACACATTGCATAGGTGCCAAGGTTAACCATCATCTTGTTCCCCTGTCGCATCATCTGGAGAGTGGTGATCAGGTGGAGGTGCTTACGGGACGCAATGTGCAGGTCGTTCCAGAATGGCTCAATCATGTTACTACCGCCAAGGCACAAACCAAGATACAGGCAATCCTCCGCCGTCAGCAGCGACAGCAACAGAAAGAAGGCGAGGAAATGCTGCAGAACTTCCTCAAAAGCAATGAACTCTCCATGGAGAGTGCAACACTGGACCGCCTGTGTGCTTTCCATCATGTGGAAACACGTGAACAACTGTATGTCAAGATAGCATCCCGTGCCGTAGTGCTGGGTGACGATGACCTGCGCCACTTGCGGAGCAAGCCATCACGGCGCAAATGGAGACGTTTCATACCTTTCTTCAAGAGCGAGGACACGGAGAAGGTCCAAGTCCACGAGCAGGAGGACGCTGCAGGGCCACAGGGCAATGCCTCTTCTCGCGGTTGGATTGGAAGAGCTTTACCATCGCTGGATAAGAAGAAGGTCCTGCTTCTCAACGAGGATACCATTTCCAAATACATTATCTGCGACCATTGCCGTCCCATCCCCGGCGACGATGTTCTAGCATTTCAGTCGCAGGACGGATACGTTACCATACACAAGCGTCAGTGCTCTCTGCTGGACAGGCTTAAGGCAGTGGAGGGCAACAGTATCCTGGCTGCCGCATGGGACACTCACAAGGTGCTTTGTTTCCCTGCCGTGCTTCACGTTGACGGAATTGACCGTGTGGGTGTGTTGCATCAGATGACGGGTATCCTGTCACAGCAGATGAACCTGAATATTTCACGCCTCAACGTGCAGACAAACAACGGTATCTTCTCTGCCGAGATTGTCATGGAGGTGCATGACCTTCAGGACTTGAAAGACATCATCCGCGACCTGAAGAAGATAAAGGAAATAGAGAAAGTAGTGAGGACGGACTAAACTCCTCATCGTGAGGCAGTGTGACCCCCTCCTTGCCTATGGCTAAGGTTTTGTGTCCTTTGCCTGCCGCTTTGGAAAAAGCATTGTCCCGAAACTGGCAATACTGCGTCAGTTTCGGGACAATGCTATTATGTACTGTGAGGATTTCCTATACAAGGTCGTTCAGTTCCTTGCGCAGGGCCACCAGTTCTTCGCGAAGGCTTTTCAGTTCGTTTATTATGGTGGACGTATCGCTGGCACCCTTCTTGTTCTTTGCCAGGATTTCCTTGGCTGCGCTTATCTTCATGCCACGCACTTTCAGCAGATTATAGACAACACGGATTTCCTCTATGTCGGCTTGGGTGTACTGGCGCACGTTCTTGCCGCTCTTCTTCGGGTGGATATTGGGAAACTGCTTTTCCCAAAAGCGCAGAAGCGACTCGGCAACATCGAACTGTGCCGCTACTTCCGAGATACTATAGTATAATTTCAGGTCAGGATTGGTGTTCAGACTCATGACGCTTGTGTGTGGATGCCATTTTGGAATCCCCAAAGGGGATTTATTCTTTGAAATCTTTGCAAAGTTAAGCAAAACGGAGTATCTTTGCAAAGTTTTTCGGGAGAAAGTGCCTGAAAGGCAGAATTTATTTGCAAATAACAAACATAACACAAGCAATATGATGACAGCAAACGAAATCCGCGACTCGTACAAGAAGTATTTCGAGTCCAAGGGTCACCTTATCTGCCCATCTGCACCGATGGTCATTAAGGACGACCCCACACTGATGTTCACCAATGCCGGCATGAACCAGTGGAAGGATATTATACTGGGTACTCGCGACCCTGAACCCCGTCGTCGTGCCGACACACAGAAGTGTCTTCGCGTCAGCGGCAAGCATAATGATCTGGAGGAGGTTGGTCACGATACCTATCACCACACCATGTTCGAGATGCTTGGTAACTGGAGTTTTGGTGACTATTTCAAGGAGGGCGCCATAGACATGGCATGGGAATATCTGGTAGATGTGCTGAAGCTGAACCCCGAGGATCTTTATGTAACCGTGTTCGAGGGTGATGCTACTGAAAACCTTTCTCGCGACGATGAGGCCGCTAACTTCTGGCTTAAGCATGTGCCTGCCGATCACATCATTAATGGTAACAAGCACGACAACTTCTGGGAAATGGGAGATACCGGTCCATGCGGCCCCTGCTCCGAGATTCACCTGGACAGCCGTTCTGCCGAGGAGAAGGCAAAGGTTCCCGGACGTGAACTCGTAAATAAGGACGACCCACAGGTCATTGAGATTTGGAACATCGTGTTCATGCAGTTTGAGCGCAAGGCCGACGGCCACCTTGAACCCCTTGGCATGAACGTTATCGATACCGGCATGGGTTTTGAGCGTCTCGTGCGTGCCATTCAGGGCAAGCAGTCAAACTACGACACTGATATCTTCCAGCCCATCATCAAGGCCCTGGCTGCCAAGGCAGGTATAGCATATGGCGATAGCGAGAAGACCGACATCGCCATGCGTGTTATCGTGGACCACCTGCGAGCAATTTCATTCAGCATTGCCGATGGACAGTTGCCCTCCAATGCCAAGGCAGGTTACGTCATCCGTCGCATTCTGCGCCGTGCCGTGCGCTATGGTTATACCTTCCTGGGTCAGAAGCAGGCATTCATGTACACCCTCGTTCCTACCCTTGCGCAGGAGATGGGCGGTGCTTTCCCCGAACTTGTGGCACAGAAGGACTTCATCATGAAGGTAATGAAGGAAGAGGAGGATAGTTTCCTGCGCACCCTGGAGAATGGTATCCGTCTGCTCAACGGCGTTATCGAAGAGACACGCACTGCCGGCAATACAGAGATAGCCGGCGAGAAAGCCTTCACACTGTTCGATACCTTCGGTTTCCCCTTGGATCTCACCGAACTTATCTGCCGCGAGAACGGCATGACCGTGGACGAAGCAGGTTTCACCGCTGAGATGGAGAAGCAGAAAGCCCGTGCCCGCAATGCGGCACAGGTAGAGATGGGCGATTGGCATATCGTTGGCGAGGTAGAGGAACTTGCCGGCGAGGAACTCAGCACTTTCGTTGGATATGATTATACAGAATACAGTTGCCGTATCGTCAAGTACCGCGAGGTTAAGCAAAAGAAGGGCATTGTATATGAGGCTATCCTGAACCAGACGCCTTTCTACGGCGAGATGGGTGGTGAGGTAGGTGATACCGGTGTGCTTGTGAATGACGAAGAGACCATTCGCGTGCTCGACACCAAGAAGGAGAACGGTGTTTCCGTTCACCTGCTGGAGCGCATCCCCAATAATCCCGAGGCCGAGTTCATGGCTTGTGTGGATGTAGAGCGCCGTCGTGCCACCGAGGCAAACCACACCTGTACCCACCTTCTTGACGAGGCCCTGCGCACTGTTCTTGGCGAGCATGTGGAGCAGAAGGGTTCTTTGGTTACCCCCGACTATCTGCGCTTTGACTTCTCTCACTTCGAGAAGGTTACTCCCGAGCAGATCCGCGAGGTTGAACACTTGGTTAACGAGCGTATCCGCGAGGACCTTCCTCTTCAGGAATACCGCGACACTCCCATGGAGGAGGCAAAGAAACTGGGCGCCATTGCACTCTTCGGTGAGAAGTATGGCGACAAGGTTCGTGTAGTTCAGTTTGGTTCCAGCGTAGAGTTCTGTGGCGGTTGCCATGCCCAAAGCACTGGCCGCATCGGTATGATACGCATTGTCAGCGAGAGCAGCGTAGCCGCCGGTGTACGCCGTATCGAGGCCGTTACAGGTCGTGCCGTGGAGGAACTCATGGACAAACAGCAGGATATGGTTACTGAACTTCGTTCCCTCTTCAACAACGTTCCCGATCTCATTGCTACAGTTCGCCGGGCAATTGATGACAATGCTGGCCTGCGCAAGCAGTTGGATGAGTTCAAGGCTCAGCAAGCCCAGCAGTTCAAGAAGGAACTCATCGAGAAGGCTCATGAAGTAAAGGGCATTAAGGTTATCCAGGGTATCCTGCCCATTGATGCACAGAATGTCAAGGACATGGCCTTCCAGTTGCGTGGCCAGTTCCCCGAGAAACTTCTGGTAGTCATCGGCAGTCTCTCTGACGGCAAACCCTCGCTCACCGTATGTTTCTCTGATGACCTTGTAGCCACAGGTCTCAATGCCGGCAAGATGGTGCGTGAAGCAGGTCGCCTTATCCAAGGTGGCGGTGGTGGTCAGGCACACTTCGCTACTGCCGGAGGCAAGGACCCTGATGGCATTGTGGCAGCTGTTACCAAGGTGATAGAACTTGCCACCGCAGAATAGGGACACACATAATACCTTATATATATATAATACACGCGCGAGGCGACATTCCCATGTGGGTGTCGCCTCGCGTGTATTATAGAGGATTGCTTTATTGGCTGTGTGGCCAGTCCCCGTCTTCGCTTATATGATTCAGGAAGTATTACCACATGCGCATGGCACGTCCGGGACCTCCGCCAGGGAAACCTGGACCACGTCCGGATTGTGAATTCTGTCCGCCAAGCAGATTGAGTTTGTAGGACACTTTGAACATCACGTATGAGTAGATGGCGTTGGTCTGTGTGTCCGAGCGCATGGTGGCAGAAATGTATCGTGAAATGTTGCTACGCTCACCAAGGATGTCGTACCAGTGTGCGCTGACGATGAGGTTCTTCTTTTTCAGGAAGGCATGTTGCAGACTCGCATTCCAGATGAGTTCTGTGGTGTTCATGCTTTCGTCGGCATAACCTCTACGGTACCGGGGACCAATGTCGGTACGTAAGGTGGTGCCCCATGGGGCTGTAATGGTCATGTCGCCTCCGTAATTGAAATTCCATGAATCCATGTTGGCCCTGGTATTGTCGTCGTTGCGGGCATGCTGATAGTTGAACCCACCGTTTACTCCAAACTCTATGGAACCTGTTTCGCCCCATTCGGTACGATAGTTAAGTCGCAGGTTGGAACCGACGCCAAGGTCTCGGGTGGTCGCCTTGTTGAGTTGGCCACCTGCAAGTGCGTCCGTGAACAGTCTTTGCATGTCTTCAACGGTTTCCGGAGCCTTCATTCCATTGATGGCAGAGGATATGTATCCAACGTTGTTGGAGTACCGTATATTGGAATGTATGTTCACAGAGAAGTGCTTGGCTGTGTCCAGTGCCGTATTGAAACCAATGTTGGCGGATGTGTTCCAGTTGCCATCGATATTCATGGGACGACTGTATCGGTTACCGGTCTTGGCATCGTAGATGGTGGCCGAGGAAACGGAGCGGTCGGTAGTAGAGTATGATGCGTTGGCAGACCAGTTCATGTGCCGCTCGGTATAGGAACCGTTGTACCTCATGTTTACGCTGTTTGTCCAACTGCTCTCCAGTCCAGAATTACCCATACTCACATATTGCGGATTACTGTTGTCCATCACTTCTATCAGGTTGGTCATGCTGGGTTGCGACATGCGTCCGTTGTATCGGAATTGCATTTGACTGCCCTTGTTGATTTTCCAACGTACATGGATCCTTGGTGCCCAGTTAAATATGTTGCGCACGATGGTGGTGTCTATATTGTTTTTGGCATAGTCCATGTGTGTAGTTTGTGGTTGGAAGGATGCGCCGAGGTTGAAACGCAATTCCTGCTCGTTTTCGAACTTACGTGTGTAGCGTAGCAGGATTTGTGCGTCGTGGTTGTACTCGTTGTATGTGGCATACTGCGAGTTCTCCATGTTTATCAGCCAGTTCAGAGTGTCCACGCCGGGGATGTATCCCATGTAGAGTTGTTCTGCCGTAATGTGTGAATAATAACCTTGTTCGGTATGATCTTCCAGCAACTCGTGCAAGTCATACATGGAACGGTTGCTGTCTGAGAAGCGGTACTGGAACTGGTAGCTTCCCTGCAGGTTCATGTATTGGGTCAGAGGTTCGGTATAACTGAGACGTGTGTTTATGTTCCAGTTTGTGCTTGGACTTTCGTTGAAACGGTTGGTATAGGTTCTGGAGGAGGTCTTGTAGTAATTGATGTCGGAGATGTTCCAGGACCTGTTCTCGGAATTAGAGTAGTTTCCGTTCACGTTCATGGTTATGTTTCGACCAGGCTTGCCCAGACGTCGGTTTATTTGGAGCCAACCGTTGGCATTGTCGGAGACGTTGCGTGACATGCTGTTGTTCACGTTGCTGTTGACCAGGATATCTTCGTAGATCCTGTGATTTTCGTTATCCAGTGAGTCAAACTCCTCCAAGGGGTATTTCATGCCAGCTTCGTATGGGTCGCCGTCGAAGGTTACAGATGTACTATGAGACTCTGACCTGCCTTCGGAGTGAGAGTACGAGGGACGGAAAATGATGTTGGTCATTGAGTCTGGCATCCATTCAAGTCGAAGGTCTGCATTTATTCCCCAGTTAAGGTTCTCGTTTGAACTTATGGAGTTGCCCCAGGTGCTTGCTGCTCCCAGTAGGAATGTTTCGGAGTTGCTCTTTTGTATGTTTTCGCGGAAAGAACGGTTAGCCCTGACGCTACCACCCAGTTTCAGCAGACCTGCCTCGTATGAGCGCTTGCCATTTTCCCAAGCCATGTTCAGACCGCCCATCTGTGTGGATACAATACCGCCTCCGTTGCTAGAGTTGTCTGTATTGGCAAAAAGGGCGAACTGCATGTTGTCCAGCATGCGCATCACATTCAGTCTGCCTGTGTATCTGTCCTGCGTACCGTAACCGCCCTCCAGGGTTAAGAGCCATCCTTCCTTCATGCCCTTCTTGACAGTAAGGTCCAATACGGCTTCCTCCTCGCCATCGTCAATGCCCGTTACACGGCTGTAATCGCTCTGCCTGTCATAGGCCTTGATGTTCTTGACCATCTTGGTGGGGATGTTCTTCATGGAGAGTTGTGTGTCGTTGCCGAAGAACTCCTTACCGTCCACCATGATTCTTTTGATGGTCTTTCCATTATGTGTGATGGTGCCATCTTCGGCCACCTCTATGCCAGGGAGTTTCTTTACCAGTTCCTCCAATACAGCCCCCTCTGGCATACGGAAGGCATCGGCATTGAATACGAATGTATCTGCCTTCATCTCCACCTGTGCTAATCTGGCGACGACACTGGCTTCCTTCAGCATCTTGGCATCATCGGCCATAGCAATGGTGCCCAGGTTCACCTTCTTTGTCTTCTTGTCCAAGGTGATGTCTTTGGTATAGGTTTTGAAACCCATGTAACTGATTCGGAGTATGTACTTGCCGCCTTTCTTGGGCGAGAGGGTGAATGTGCCGGTGTTGTTTGTCGCCGCTCCTGTTACTTGGGTGCTGTCCTGGGCATTCAGCAACAGTGCTGTGGCACCGGGTAGGGTCTCACCGGTGTTTTGTTCGGTAACTATACCTGTTATGCTGAATTTCTGCGCCCACGTCTTTGTGGGGTATACCAACATGATCAATGCCATTACTGGCAGGAGGATGATGTGTCTGTTCATAGGGGAGCGTGAAAGATGTGTGTGTAATATATACAATATAGACACGTGCGCGTTAAAAAGGTTTAAGGGTGGAGAGAGTGTTTTTAGGTCTTTAGGAGTGCAGAAGTTCTGTGTGTACTTTAGGTAATGGTAGTGTGTGTGCGTTTAACTTTCCCTGTAATAATCCAGCATTTCCTCTATTTCCTCCGGTGTAGCAGTTTGGTTTATGCGTATGTCGCCGATGTCAGCCAATAGGGTGAAGTTGATTTTGCCGCCTTGGTTCTTCTTGTCGTGAGCCATGAGGCCGGCAAGAATATCGTAGTGCTTGCATTCATAGTGGAATTTGCCGTAGTGCTCCTTGATGTACGCCTCCATCTGGTGCATCTCCTTGGCAGGGAAACCACACTTGCGTGCACTCAGGTACAATTCCATTAGCAAACCCCATGCCACGGCATACCCGTGCAGTACTGTACGCCCCTCCTGCATGGCCAGGCTTTCCAAGGCATGTCCGGCGGTATGCCCGAGGTTCAGGGCCTTGCGTATGCCTTTCTCCGTGGGGTCTTCCTCCACTATACGCTCCTTTATGGCAACGCTTTTGACAATGAGGGACTGCAAGGCGTCGTAGTCGGGGGCGGATATGTCAAAGTTGAGTAGTTCTGCCCAGTGCTCCTTGGTACTAAGCAGGCCGTGCTTGAGCATTTCTGCATAGCCCGAGAGTAGGTTCTCCTTGTCCAGGGTGCGAAGGAAAACACTGCTCAGTATCACGCTTTGGGCACAGTTGAATACGCCAATCTCGTTCTTTAACCCTCCGAAATTAATGCCGGTCTTGCCACCGACCGAAGCGTCAACCTGGGAAAGCAGGGTGGTGGGCACGTTGATGTATGCCATTCCGCGCTTGAAGGTGCTGGCCGCAAAACCTCCAAGGTCGGTAACCATTCCGCCTCCAAGGTTAATGAGCAAGGAATGTCTTGTTGCACCTCCTTCCTGCAAGGCACTCCACACGTTTGCCAACGTTTCCAGAGTCTTAGCCTCGTCGGTGGGCGGAATGGTTATCATACGTGCATGGCGTATGGAGTCATATTCCTGCACTACGGGCCAACATAGTTTCAGAGTGGTGGTATCTGTGAGTACGAAAAGCCTGTCGTGGTTTATCTTGCCTATGGCTTTTGTCAAGGCGGTTTCCAGATTGTGTGCTGCGATTACTTCCTGCTTCACGTTGGCTGATGGTTATTTGGTGGCACGCACGACATCTGCTCCACGGTAATAAAACTTCAGGATATCCTGATATGGATGTCCCTGTTGTCCCATGACGGCAGCTCCGATCTGGCACATGCCCACACCGTGGCCCCAACCCTTGCCGTTCAGCTTGAATCCTGCGGGAATGTCGTTGCCTTCCTCGTAGAGCGGAGTTGCCTCAAAGGCGCTAGAAAGCAGGTGTGACTTGCTCAAGGCACGTCTTATTTCCAGTTCCTTGCCTATTATCAGGGTGCGTTCCGTACCGATTATTTCCAGTTTGCTTAAGTGTCCGCCGGGACCTCGCTCAATGGGGTTAAGAGCCGTAACTTTGCCGAAGTTGATGCCCAGACGTTCAAGCAGAAGTCCTACGAGTTCTTCCTGTTCCAGGTTTACCTCCCAGGTGTAGAAGTCCGTTGTCTCCTGGTCGTACTTGTTCAGCACACGGGCCAGCAGTTCCTTGTCTGAGGTATTGCAATATGGATCTTCCACGCTCTGCAGGTAGGGTTTGCGGATGTTCTCCCAGGCATATTGGAATTCCTCGGTCTTGCCACCGCAACATTTGGAAAAACGAGCGTCGCAGATTTCTCCCTCGTACATCAGTACCTCTCCACATGTGGAAGATACGGCTTCCCTGGCCTGTGCGTTGGTGGCACGTGTTATGCCCTGGTATCTCTGGCAGTGGTCGTCGGCACAGACGTCAAAGATAGTATGGTCCTCACGGTCGTGCCAACGTATGATTTCCTTGTCTGTCTTGGTAAAGGCAAAGAAACCTTGGTTCTTTTCTCCCAGCGACTTGCGCTTCTGTATCTGTGCCAGAAGCCAACTGCGGCTTATCACGGCGGCAGCCTTCAGGAACTCCATGGGGCAGTCGGCATTCATCTCGCTGGAGATTACACTGGTCAGGTAGTCCTCCACGGAGAGTTTGTTGATGGCTACAATCTTGTCCTCATGTACCACAAGGCGCAATGTTCCCTGGAATGTTTGTGCTTCCTGCCGTTCCCAATGGAAACTTATGCCGATGGTTACGTCATGGAGGGTGAAACTGGATTCCATGCCATCTTCGTTAGCCACGGGACGGAAGGTAAGGTCGCGGTACAGTTGTCCGTTCCATCTGATGGAACCGTCTTCCAATACGACCTCCTGCTCGCCACTGACCATCTGGCCTTTGGCAGAGTATTCCCCGTTTATACAGAAGCAGATTTTGGTATCGGTCATTATGCCCACCGCAACCTCTGTATCCTCGGCTAATTCGTAGCCGGGCAGAGCCTCGTGCTGAATTCCCGTTTCGACACATTCTTTCGGTATTTCCTCTTTAGGAGCATCAGTCAGGCTTTCAACGATGGGTTGGATCTCCTCTGCGGTCATGGTAACCTCCTGTAGTATCTCGGCATACCATTCGGGGGTAACCTTTCTGAAGTCCTCCTCGCGTGGTGTTATCAGCAAACCACCCATGTCCAGTGCACCAGGCGAAACCAGCAGTTTGCCTTCGCCCTCAGCGTAGTAGCAGTCGGGCCTGTGTTTCTTTCTGGGGAAGATGAGGGTAACGATTTCGTCCTCCCTGCCTATGCCGCCTTCCTGTCGCCACGCAATCAGGTTTATACGTGGTTCTGTCTCGTCTCCGATTATTGGCAAAGCCTGGTATAGGCGTTGGCATAGGATGCTGTCTGTCTCGGCAGGCAGGCTTCGTATCACAAATACAGGGCATGCGTAACCCTCCAGGATGAACAGACCGCAGGTATCGCTGGTGTTGCCGGCTTCGTGCATGGAGACTGTTTGGGCTCCAGTCAGGGGATATATTTTGCGCAGGTAATTCTCGTATATCTTCCAGTCGCGCTCTATGGGCACTATGCCGCGTTGTCCGGCTTGCAGATGCATGTGGTCGGGGCATGAGGCTCCACACATTGGACCATTGTAGAAGACAATCTGCTTAGGCATGGTCCATGCCATGTGGCGCATGGTGCCGAAGTGAGACCAGATGGATTGTGGCGTGTGCCTTCTGGAAGGTATGGTAAAGTGTTGCGGCAGGATAGGGTAGGGGTTCACCAGAATCTGGTAATGCTTCTCCATCTTCAGTGCTCGTTGCTCTTTGGGACGGTTGTGGTCGCAAAGGAAACAGGGACGCTCCTTGATATCCTTTTTGTCGATGCTTGTTCCGGTAGAGACTATGCGTGCCGGATTCCATTGTACAATCAGACTATTCTCCTCCAGTCCTCGCTTGCCTCCTTCTGTGTCTTCTGTGTTGCATAGGACCAGTTCGCGTGTCTGTACCTTGTCCAGGTTGGCATAACTATTGCGTGCAAACTCCCATCGATCCAATTCGCTACGGAAGAAATCTTCCATCTCCTGGGCGTTCACCTCGTGTTGCCAAAGGGCGTTCAGCAGGCATCGTGCCTGTATCTCCTGGGTACGAAGTTGGTCCTTATATTGGTTGTTGCGGTTTATCTTGTCCTGACTCAGTGCCGCATCGCTGTTGCCCTCCCAGCGTCGGCACAGATACACTTCGTCATAGATACGTCCAATGCGGTATCTGCGGCTTATCATCAACCCCAGAGCATAGTCCTCGCCATAACTGGTGTTGGGTATCTGCAATTCGCGGAGTATTGGGGTGTAGAAGGCTCTTGGAGCGCCAAGTCCGTTTATTCTCAGGGCATTGTTCCTGCCATTCTGGGCCGTCCATTCCCTGTGGTCAATAAGTCCGGGGGGTAGGGTTTCCAGCTGGAAGTTGCACATCCTGTAACTGCCTATCACCATGGCAGCATTCTCCTGGAAGAACATGTCCACCATCCTCTGCAGGGTGTCCTCTCCGCTATACAGGTCGTCACTATCCAATTGTACGACGAAACGGCCAACCCGCTCGTCGTGCACCGCCATGTTCCAGCATCCTCCTATGCCCAGGTCGTTGCGCTCGGGGATGATGTGGATGACACGTGGGTCGTGAGTATACTTCTCTATGATTTCCGAAGTGCCATCGGTAGAACCATTGTCCACTACCATCAGGTTGTACTTGAAGGTGGTTTTCTGCATCAGCACGCTTTCAATGGCATCGGCAATGGTGCGGACACGGTCGCGAACGGGTATTACCACGGTGGCTTCCACATGGAAATTGTCGCTTTCCTCAAACTTTATTGTGTCGAACTCTCCTCCGTGCAGATATGCGTTTATGGCACGCAGGTGTCTGGTGCATGCCCTCTCAAGTTCCACCTGTCGGGCACGGTTTCTTGGGTCCACATAGTCAAACTGCTTCTGACCGGACAGACGTGTGTCCGTCTCCACCTCGGTATAGAGGAACTCCTGTATGTGTACAGGTAACTTCTCTCTGGAAAGGAACAGGCGCAGGTCGTATAAAGCGGCATACTGGTAACGGTGCAGGTTCTTCTGCTCCACATAGCGTTTTAATCCCTCAGTGCTTATCAGCAACAGGCTGCCCATCTGGAAATCATCGCGCACGCTTCCCAACTGATAGTCAATCAGCGGCATGCTACGGCGTTCGCCGGTGGGCAGAAGGATGTAGTGGTCGGCATATACCATCAGTGCCCCGTAGTCCTTGGCTATTGTCAGCATTCGGTCAAGGGCATGATAGCCAAGTTGCAGGGTATCGTATTTCGTATACAGCAGTATGTAGGGTGCTGTTGCGGTTTCCGCAATGTACTTTATAGTCTTGCTGTTGCCTATACTCTCTGTGAGGTGGTGTACGTTGGCAACGTTGTTGTCGTTTTTGAGAGCCGTTTCTGTGGCATTCCCCTGTAGTTCGTCTGTCCAGGGTATAAAGCAGTCGATATACGTCTTCATGTCTGTTGTAGTTTTCTGCAAATATAGCAAAAAAATACGTAAATGTGAACCAAAGTGTTGTTTTTCGGATATTCTCTGTGCTTGGTGATGTTACTTTAGGTCGGATTTTCATAATTTTGCACCATGAAACTGCACATATTCAATCCCGAGAACGATATGTCATTGGCAAGCGGTTCTCCTGGCTACACCCCACCGGCCAATATTCGGGCCTATCGTAGGCAGAACTGGCAACTGCCCCTGCAATGGGCTTCGGATGGGGACCTTGTTTGGGATGGCGAGGAAAGTCTGGCTCCCCTTTTCCGGTATGAGACCACAGCACCAGAGATCTGTCCCTGGGGATGGTCACCGGCGTTGGTACATGAATTGGAACTTGCCGGTGTACCTCGGCATTATATGCCTGACAAGGAGTGGCTGGAAAAATTGCGTCTTCTCTCCAGTCGTGCGAGTACTGTGGAGGTGCAACGTATTTTGGGCGTTGAGGCCTCGTGTTGCCGGAGCCTTGATGATGTATTGTCGTGTCTCTCACAATACGAGACGATTATCATGAAGTCGCCATGGAGCAGTAGCGGTAAAGGATTGATGCAGACGGACAATCCCAATTGGCAGGGATGGGTGAAACGTATTTTGCGTCTTCAGGGTGCCGTGGTGGTGGAGCGTCTGCTTGAGAGAAAGCAGGACTTTGCCATGGAATTCTGGATGAAGGAGGGCAGGGCAGAGTATATGGGACTCAACGTCTTCATTACCGACGGACATGGTCATTTCCTGCGTAATGTGGAGGCATCGGAGCAAGAAAAGTGGTTGTGTCTGTCCTCTATCTTGTCTTGTCGTGAAGTCCTTTCTGAGGTTCGCGACTGGTATCTCTGCCATCTTCCTCGCCTTGCCCCGTGGTACGAGGGACCGGTTGGTGTGGACATGCTTGTTACCTCGGATGGTAACCTTAATCCTTGTGTGGAGATAAATTGGCGCATGACCATGGGCATGGCTAGCGTGCTGGCAGGTAAGGTGGAAAGGGGTCTGGTGTAGTTAGTCTGTTGCCCCCTTCTGAATCAGTCCTTCCAGTTCCTTATAACTTCTTCCGAGTATGGTGCGGCCGAGAGACAAACGTCTGTTCATGAAGGTAGAGTCACCTTTCTCGATAGCGCATTTGCCATAAAGATCGTACGAAGAGGATCCAGTTTCATCAACGAAGATATATCCCGATGGCCATGTGCTGTATGCCGAAGGGTGTGTGTATGCTGGGGAGAAAACATTCCTGCTCCAAGGGTAGTCGTCATGTGGCAATCCCAACTGTGCAAGTAATGTGGCCGCCATGTCGCTTTGGTTCATTATTTTGTCCACTCGTATGCCTTGTGTTTTAATGGCACCTCCGCACCAGATCATGGGTATATGGAAATAGTTGGGATTTCTGTAATTTCGGTGAAACATGCATCCATGATCCGGTATAAGCACAACAAGCAGATTGTCCCATACCTGCGGAATTGTTTTCAAACTGTCTACCAGGCGTCCAATTGCCGCATCTGTGTAGGCAAAGACATTAAGAGTGTCGTTGGCTAATATCCTTGTTGGAGCATGGAAGGGTTCGTGGCTTGTAATGGTTTGATAGGCAATGTGCCATTTCTCGTCCAGGGGTTTCTGCTTGATTAGCTTAAAGACGTGTTCTGCCGAAAGGCTGTCTGGGGCGGCCGAGACGATGGCTGTTCCCTTAGGGGCAAAGTAATGCATGTCGGTTTGCCGATTGTAACCAACGACATCTAGATATTTGTTTGCCTGCATGCCCGTTAGATTTCCTCCATATACATATTCTGTACTGTATCCTGCCGAGGAGAGACTCTTTGCCAGTGAAGGAAGTTTTCTGCGGGCACTGGGGTTGAGCATCAGGCTGGCGCTTGGATAACTTATGTTTCCGGAGAATGTACATACCGTACCACGGTCTGTACGGAAACTGTTGGCATAGACGTTTTCAAACAGGATGCCTTCCCTGATCAGTTGGCTCTGTTTGGGAGTAACCCCCGTGTAACCTCCTAATTCCTCGATGAAGATACTGCTTTGGCTTTCTAGTTGGATGACAAGCACATTGGGGTTACTCTTGTTTAGCAGGGTATCGGTAATCCCGTCTGTGCTTGGATACAGTTTTGCAAAATATTCCTCCACTTCGTCCAGGGGGATGTCATTGAATTGATTGCAGAACTTCTTGTTTGATTCTATGCTGCTTATTGCCAGGGTGAACAGCGGGTTTTGCGTGGCATCGTTCAGCATTAGTTTGTCGCAATAATGTCCACGCATGGAACTGTTTTGGGGTATCATCCAATAGACCGAGGCCA
Source organism: Bacteroidaceae bacterium (assembly GCA_045612965.1). Lineage (GTDB taxonomy): Bacteria > Bacteroidota > Bacteroidia > Bacteroidales > Bacteroidaceae > Physcousia. Next base: position 48,395 of record JAZLAC010000011.1, read on the forward strand.
ACAAGCACAAGGCTATGGTCATCAGCGCTGTCTTCCATGTACGTTGTCCCATTCCCTCATCTATTCTCAGTCGCTTAGGAGTTAGGCATATAAGTCCGCTGCCCAGTGCCAGCATAGTGCCTATAAGCAATGTAGACCATCCGATAATATACCACCACGTCATGCCTGCAGTTCCTTCTCCAGGCGAGGACATATAACTGAATATCGCATAGTTGAACTTAAATCCCCATGCCTCGTATTGCATCACATCGCCCCAATATACGAAGGACAGCCATGCCGATAACACTATGCTCCAAGGTGAAAGGACGGCTCTTAGGGGGAGTTTAGGAAAGAATATGGCAATAACAGTTACCAGCCAGTGGACAGAGATGATTATGGTGGCCACACTGATGTCCATGCATAAACCATGCCACAAAACGGAGACGATGTCAAATGGTTCAAATGGTCCTTGTATGGCGTTATAGTACAGGAAAACGACCTTGACTACAAGAGAAAATCCGATTAAGAGGAGTATTAGGCTCAGTATGTATCTAAAGACCTGTTTCATTTTTTTTCTTGTGGAATAGTGTTGTATGTTTGCTGAAGCATGACACGCAGATTATTCAGTCTTGTGGTGCTTGCTTTGGGTGTGTCGGCCATGATGTACCCCGAATGCACGTCAATTATGGTTTTGCCGCTATCGTCTACGAGGAGGGCGCCTGCCGGGTATGTACAGTATGCAAACGGGTATGTGTAGTTGCGGCTTAGCACGTTGCGACTCCATGGGAACTCTTCATTGTGAGGTATGCCCATCTGGCTCAGTATGGTGGCAACGATATCGTTCTGCGCAATGATGGTGTCGTAGGTTTTTGCTTTGTTCACGGCACCGCCCACGAAGAATAGGGGCATATGGAAGAATTCCGGGTTGTCGAAGGTTAGCCCGTAGGTGTGACCGTGGTCAGCAAAGATGACGACAAGCAAATTGTCCCACATAGGGGTCCGGCTCAGACTATCCAGGAACTGCCCCACGCAATGGTCGGTGTAGGCAAAGGCATTGTGCACCTTGTTGTCCAGACGATGATATGGAACTTCCCATGGTTCGTGGCTGCTGATAGTCTGGCATGCCCAGAAGAATGGCTTGTCCGGACCGTTCTCCTTCTTTGTGCGCTGTATTAGACCGAGCATGCGGTTCATGGCTATGCTGTCGTTGGCACCCCATGCGTTGCGTTCCTCCTTGCTTACGTCAATGTCCTCTATGTCCCACATGCGGAATCCCACGGCCTCCATGTACTTGCGCTTGTTCATGTGGTTGGAGTTTCCGCTATACATATAGTCGGCAGAGTAACCGTATCTTTTCAGGGTCTTTGCCAAACTGGGGAGCAATGGCAGACATGAGTCGGTCATCATCAGCGAGGTGGTGGGGTAGGACACGTAGCCAGACAGGGCACTGACAGTACCACGGTCGGTGCGGAAACTGGTTGCCCAGGCGTTGGTAAAGTTCGCGCCTCGCTTCATCCACTGGCATAGTTCGGGTGTTACGTTCTTTGCTCCGCCAAGACTCTCTATGAAGGGCGCTCCCATGCTTTCCAATTGTATGGTCAGTATGTCGGGGCGCTTGGTGCGTAGCAGTGTGTCCGTGATATCCTCTGTATCCGTGGGGAATATCCCGGCAAAGGCAAGGCTGCACTCATCTTCGGTCATAAAGCGGAACTGTTGTTCAAAGTCTCTGCTATAATCCAGGATGGAACGCACCATGTGCCATACGGGATTTATGGCGGCATGGTTCAGCAGAATCTTCTCGCTATGAAAGGCACTGCTCTCATCGGCACGACGGCCGTTCACCCCCCAAAGCATGAAACAGAGCAACAAGCCTGTCAGACAGAATGGTAAGCGGTAAGTGGTGGACGGTGAGCGTTTAGATTTCCGTTTTCCGTTTGTAACGTTTTTCCGTTCTATACTCTTTGGTGTGATGACTATAGATAGGAACGACAACAGGAAGGAGGACAGTAGGATAAGGCCGATGCGTGTGACTATGTAGTATGTTGATGCACTGGCGCTGGCATTGCCTGGCGAGGACATGTAACTGAAGACGGAAGCGTCCAGCAGGAACTTCCAGTTCTCGTACATGATTATGGTTGCCCCGGTTACACATCCCATCAGGAAGGTGACAATGCCAATGTATGGCCCCACTATCCATCGTAGGGGCATGGAGGGCCATTTCAACGTCAGCAGTGTTATGAACCATACCGGCAGTACGGCCATGGCCACGGTGCTCATGTCCAGGGGCAGTCCGTGCCAAATGGCCTGCATCATTTCTTCATAAGTGAAGAACATGATGTCTCGGTTGTAGGCCAGGAATTCCACTTTGCCCAGAATGGTGGCTATGAGCAGCAGTGTTGTCAGCGCCAGTATGTATAATGCCTGTTTCAATGCTTTTGTTTTTACGGACAGGGGACTAACTCACATAATTCATATAACTCGGAGAATCAGGAACCCCGAATGGTAGTTCCTGGTTCTCCGCAGGTATTATTTTCGTCCAAAGTCGGCAGGTATCTCACCCCAGTTTTCGGTGTCCCACTTCATGATGGGCACGTTCACCTGGTGTGTGCGGAGCCAGTTCTCTGCTCTTGCAACAAGGTCGAGGGCTTTCTCCGTCTCTGGTGTCCGAGCCAGGGTAGTCTTTGCCTTCTTGTTCCTCACCCATGCCTGACCGCTGACGCTGTCGCTATAGATGGGCATGCGGATACCCTTTTGCTCCATCAGTGCCAGGCCATGCACAATGGCCAGGAACTCGCCTATGTTGTTAGTCCCCTGTATGGGGCCGAAGCGGAACACCTCCTTGCCACTGGGCAGATGCACCCCACGGTATTCCATGGGGCCTGGGTTTCCGCTACAGGCGGCATCCACACAAAGGGCTTCCTTTATCTCGTTCATCTGAGTTGATTACATTCTCTCGGGTACCTCGATGCCCAGAAGCGACATACCGTTCTTAACCACCTTGGCAACGGCAGAACTGAGAGCCAGACGTACGGCCTGCTTGTCTATATTCTCTTCGCGGAGAACGCTGAAGTCGCGATAGCACTGGTTGTACTCCTTCTCCAACTCGTAGCAGTAGTTTGCTATTGAGGCAGGATTATAGTCGGCACCAGCCTGGCGCAGGGTAGCGGTGAAGCCGTTCAGGTGCTGGATGAGGCTGATTTCCTTCTCGCTCAGTTCTGTATTGGTGGGCAGAGTCTCGGGAATAGCGATGCCCTGCTCGGCTGCCTTGCGCAGGATACTGCGGATACGGGCATAGGTGTACTGGATGAAAGGACCGGTGTTTCCGTTGAAGTCGATACTCTCCTCGGGATCAAACAGCATGTTCTTGCGTGCGTCCACCTTCAGGATGAAGTACTTCAAAGCACCCATGCCCACGATGCGTGCTATCTCGCGTGTCTCCTCCTCGGTGATGCCCTCAAGTTTCTTTATCTTGTCCTCGGACATCTTGTATGCGTCCTCTATCATGGTTGCCACCAGGTCGTCGGCATCAACAACTGTACCCTCACGAGACTTCATCTTGCCGTTGGGGAGTTCCACCATGCCGTAACTGAAGTGCACGAGGTCCTTGCCCCACTTGAAGCCCAGTTTGTCCAACAGGATGGAGAGAACCTGGAAATGGTAGTTCTGCTCGTTACCCACCACGTATATCATCTTGTCGATGGGGAAGTCCTGGAAACGCAGTTTGGCAGTACCTATGTCCTGAGTCATGTACACAGAGGTACCGTCGCTACGGAGCAGAAGTTTCTCGTCCAGACCTTCGCTGGTGAGGTCTGCCCATACGGAACCGTCCTCACGACGATAGAAGAAACCCTTCTCCAGGCCTTCTTCCACCTTCTCGCGTCCCTCCAGATATGTGTCGCTTTCGTAGTAGATCTTGTCAAAACCAACGCCAAGTGCCTTGTAGGTCTCGTCAAAACCGGCATACACCCAGTCGTTCATTGTCTTCCACAAACCACGAACCTCGGGGTCGTTCTGCTCCCAGCGTACCAGCATCTCGTGAGCCTCCTTGATGAGCGGAGCCTCCTGCTTGGCCTTCTCCTCGTCCATACCCTGGGCAACAAGTTGCTTCACCTCCTCGCGATAGTGCTTGTCAAAGGCAACGTAGTAATCGCCAATCAGGTGGTCACCCTTCTTGCCGCTTGTCTCGGGAGTCTCGCCATTGCCATACTTCTGCCATGCCAGCATGCTCTTGCAGATGTGTATGCCACGGTCGTTCACGATGTTTGTCTTTACCACACGGTTGCCGTTGGCTTCCATCACCTGTGCCAGTGCCCAACCCAGCAGGTTGTTGCGCACATGACCAAGATGCAGAGGCTTGTTGGTGTTGGGGCTGGAGTACTCTATCATCACCAGGGGAGATTCCTCTGTTACGGGCAGGAAACCGAACTTGGGGTTATGCTCAATCTCCTCCAGAAGTTTAATCCACTGCTCAGCAGCAATGGATAGATTCAGGAAACCCTTCACCACGTTGAACTTGCTGATGAGTTCGGGGCATTTTTCCGTCAGGTATGCACCCAAATCCTGAGCAGTAGCCTCGGGGGCCTTCTTGCTGGTCTTGAGCAAGGGGAATACCACAAGAGTAAGTTCGCCCTCAAACTCGGGGCGAGTCTCCTGCAACTGTATCATCTTCTCGGGCACCTCGGCGCCATAGAGTTCCTTCACGCCGCTCAATGCGGCTGCTATAATCTTTTCTTGTATGCTCATTGTGATATGTTTGTTTCTCGTAACTTTGTTATCAGCCTACCTGGCTTCCGCCCTTCACCTCGTCCATGGTGGTGGTTACGGAGAGGTCGCCGTTGAAGTTTACGGCAGAGAGTATCATGCCGTGCGATTCCTCGCCCATCATCTTGCGGGGCTCGAAGTTGGCAATGAACAGAACGCGCTTGCCCACCAACTGCTCGGGCTCGTACCACTGTGCTATGCCAGACAGGATGGTGCGGTCCTTGCCGCTACCGTCGTCCAGGGTGAATTTGAGCAACTTCTTGCTCTTCTTCACCTTCTCGCATGCCTTTACGAGGCCTACGCGGATGTCCATCTTCTCGAAGTCCTCGAAGGATACAGTGGGTTTCACGGGTGCTGCCACGTAGGCTGCCTCCTCGTTGGCCTTCACGGTATCTTCCAGTTTCTTCACCTGAGTGGCTATTGCCTCGTCCTCTATCTTGGTGAAGAGCAGTTCGGGCTTAGGCATCTGGTGTCCCTCCTGCATGAGTGTGGTGCTGCCAAGGTCTTCCCATGAGAAGGTTTCCATGGCGAGCATCTCTCTCAACTTCTGGCTGCTGAAGGGCAGGAAGGGCTCGAATGCTATTGCCAGGTTGGCGGTCAGTTGCAGGGAGATGTTTATGATGGTCTTCACACGCTCGGGGTCGGTTTTGATTACCTTCCAGGGTTCGCAATCGGCAATGTACTTGTTGCCGATACGTGCCAGGTTCATGGCCTCCTTCAGCGCATCGCGGAAACGGAAGTTCTCCAGCAGAGCCTCCAGTTTCTCCTTCACTCCGCAGAACTCAGCAAGGGTCTCGCGGTCGTAGTCGGTAAGTTCGCCGCAGGCGGGCACCTTACCTTCGTAGTACTTCTGAGTGAGTTGCAGGGCGCGGTTCACGAAGTTGCCATAAACGGCCACCAGTTCGTTGTTGCAACGAGCCTGATAGTCTGCCCAGGTGAAGTCGTTGTCCTTTGTCTCGGGAGCATTGGCGGTGAGCACATAGCGCAGTTCGTCCTGGCGGCCAGGCATGTCCACGAGGTATTCGTTCAGCCATACGGCATAGTTCTTGCTGGTGGAAATCTTGTTGCCCTCCAGGTTCAGGAACTCATTGGATGGCACGTTGTCGGGCAGAATGTATTCGCCGTGGGCCTTGAGCATGGCAGGGAACACAATGCAATGGAACACGATATTGTCCTTGCCAATGAAGTGCACCAGACGTGTCTCGGGGTCCTTCCACCAAGTCTCCCACGAACCCAGTTCGGGGCGTGCGTCGCACAGTTCCTTGGTGTTGCTGATGTAGCCTATGGGAGCGTCGAACCACACGTAGAGCACCTTTCCGTCGGCTCCTTCCACGGGTACGGGAATACCCCAGTCAAGGTCGCGGGTCACGGCACGGGGATGCAGGCCTCCGTCCAGCCAACTCTTGCACTGACCGTACACGTTGGGACGCCATTCCTTGTGCTCCTGCAGAATCCACTGCTCCAGCCACTCCTGGTCCTTGTCCAGAGGCAGATACCAGTGCTTAGTCTCCTTCTGCACCAGGGGGTTGCCTGTCTCGGCATTGTAGGGGTTGATGAGTTCCTCAGGAGAAAGGGTTGCACCGCACTTCTCGCACTGGTCGCCGTATGCGTCGGCGGCATGGCAACGGGGGCACTCGCCCTTGATGTTGCGGTCGGAGAGGAAGCGTCCTGTTGCCTCGTCAAAGAACTGCTCGGTCACCTTCTCCACGAACTTGCCCTCCTCGTAGAGTTTCTTGAAGAAGTCGCTTGCAAACTTGTGATGAACGGGACCGCTGGTGCGAGAGTATACATCGAAGGAGATGCCAAACTTTTCGAACGAGTCCTTGATGATGCCATGATAGCGGTCAACAACCTGCTGCACGCTGATACCCTCCTTGCGAGCACGTATGGTAACGGGTACACCATGCTCGTCGCTACCACCAATGAAGAGCACATCGCGCTGCTTCAGGCGCAGATATCTCACGTAGATATCGGCAGGCACATATACACCAGCCAAATGACCGATGTGTACAGGGCCATTGGCATAGGGAAGAGCCGATGTAACGGTGGTTCTTTTGAAATTCTTTTCCATATATAATGTTTGATTTAGTTTACTTCGCGTGCAAATTTAGACAAAAAAACGCTTTTTTTATCTTGACAGACTCTAAAAATCGATTTTTTAACTAATTTTGCGCGATATAAACGCCTAAAACTATATACTTATGAAAAATATATTGATTCTAGTGTTGATGGCAATATCATGCTTGGTGCCTCAGAGCGTGTGCGCGCAAAGCCAGTTGCAAAGCATGGCCACTCGTCTGAAAGCCTTTGGCGAGAAGTTGCCACAAGAGCAGATTTTCGTGCATCTGGATAATAGCAGTTATTATCTGGGAGACACTATTTTCTATAAGGCATACGTGAGACGATGCGATACCGGACGACCTTCGGACATCAGTGGTATCTTGTATTGCGAATTGCTCAATCATGACGGATACTTGATAGAGCGACAGATGATACCATTGGAAGGAGGCGAGGGACACGGTAGCTTCTGCCTGACAGATACGGCTCTGTATGCAGGATATTACGAGGTGCGCACCTATACCCGATGGCAATTGAATTGGGGTGTGACGGAGCAACCGCATAGCAGATGGTCAAAGAATTATTTCTTTAATCAGTCGATGTATAAGGACTATTATCGTGATTATGAAAAGTTGTATTCGCGAGTATTTCCCGTCTATAACAAACCACTCACTCCTGGCGACTATAGCCCTGAGATGACCATGCGTCCTTTGGCATCATATTACAAGAACCCTGCCGATGACCCTAAAACCACTCTCCAACTATTCCCCGAGGGAGGAGAACTGGTGGAAGGTATTGCTCAGCGCGTGGCATGGGAAGTGAGAAACGAAAGTGGACTTGAATTGGAAGGAACGCTATCCGTTGTGCTAGCAGAGGGAGATACGATAAAGTCAGAGACCACGCACAGAGGTAGAGGCGTGTTTGAGATAACTACTCCAGCCAACCATAAGTTGAAGGCTACCTTTACCCCCACAGGTAAGAACCCTACCGGTACCAAGTCGGTGACGGAGAAATTGCCCGAGAGTGTGGCCGATGGTGTGGTATTGTTGGTAGAAACAGACACCGCAGGCATCACTATCAACTATGGTGCAGCTGGTGCGGCTGCTCAGGAGCCACTGGGTCTAACCATCATGCACGATGGTATTCTGCAATATTTTTATCAGCTGAGCTCCGAAACCATTCACTTCCCAGCCACCAAGGCTGGTGTCTACCAAGTGACGGTGTTCAATAGCGAAGGCAAGGTATATGCCGATAGATTGTGCTTCTATCTGCCCGAAGGATTTCAGGCAAGGAATGTCACCATCGGAGGAGTGAAGGAAGAGAATTATAAGGCCTTCGAACCCATTAAGCTAGAGGTGCAAGGCGCACCAGGTAGTAGCATGTCGGTATCCGTACGCGATGCTGCCAAGAGCGAATACACGTATGATACTGGTTCTATGCTCACGGAGGCCCTTTTGTCTAGTCAGTTGAAGGGTTTTGTACCC
>JAZLAC010000012.1:0-66729 GCA_045612965.1 Bacteroidaceae bacterium
TTTGGACATTCCTGAGGAATAATAGTCACGAAGAATTAATAAGCGTTCTTCTTCACTGTAACGTTCGCATTTCTTTCTCATACTGATTACACATTTTATTAATTGTTATCAAATGTGTCTACCTATATCAGTATAAGACAAGGGCATTTTTTAGCCACTCGGGAAAGCATGTGCTCGATGTCGGCTTCGTTTTTGTGCATATTGTCTTTTGCTGTTTCGGATAAATTCCTTACCTTTGTGCCGAATAAGGTAACATTTTGATTTGAGATGCAGACTAATAGCATGCTTTTTATCAAGGACGCTTTCATGAGACAGAGAAGTCTTATGTGTGCTTTTATGCCTGATAATCAATTAGTTACCCCCCCATATCTTATAGATTAAGGTGTAGTAGCACCTCTTTCGTGTTGCTCCCTTTCCGTGGTGTGCCGGTAAAATGCTGGTATGCCCTGTGTGTCGTGTCCATGATTTCGGTGTCATGGACCCATTGCTATTGGTGAATTAATATAAACTATATAATATAAAACAAGTTGATTATGAAGAAAATTTTACTATCTTTCGTCCTGCTCCTCGCTTGTGTTGGGGGATGGGCACAGAATGTTGCCAGATTGACATTTGAACGAACAGGAACAGATGCAAGTAGTGTGGCTGTTAGTGTTGTTGATGAAAATGGCGAAGCAATAGACGGTGCAAGTGCAACCTTGGTTTCGACGACTCATGATTTCAAAGGGACAGCCGGGAATGTTACGGCAAGTGTTCTTTGTCCTAATGTAAATGGTAATACTGATCCAACTATTAAGTTGACATTTACAGTAACGGGACTTAACGAGTTTTACACTTTTAATAGGTTGGGCTTACATATTCATGCCTTAAACAGCTCAGGTGGTTACCAGGACCCGAATGATAATAAAGATCGTCAGTGGAATGTAGATGTAGATGCCCAAGGTTCTGATTTCGGTACTTTATCAAACATTGACATAGCTGCTGGTATTGCGGGTGCTCACAAGATGTGGGAGGTTTCCAGTGCTTCAAATACTAATACTGGTAATGGGTTAACCATTACTCTTACAATTACAAAGGGAACCACAAACGGTGGATGTTTCTTTGGCCTCTCTGAGGTAATTTTGACGTTTAATGAGGATAAACTTGCTTTCGGCGAGATACCCTCTGGTTTCTATCGTTTCAAGAATATAAGCACAAACATGTATCTTGCTGCATCAGAAAATCTTCCTGCTGAAGCGGATAATTATCAGTCATATACTGTTACATTGTCATCAGAACAGGACGATGCTGATACTCATCGCGATGTGTGGTATGTTCAGAACCTCGGTACAAATGCTTTAAATGGAGAGCATTCCAATGAGGTAATCTATAGAATATGGTGCTTCCAGGGTGGCTATGGTCTGGGGTCAGATGGCACTCCTCGTGTGGTAGGAAGTTATAACAATGCACATAAATGCCCTCGTCTATATTCTATTCAGCTGACGACTGATTACAAGTATGTGATTGCCGGTCATTTTTATGATGATGTAAATGCTGGTGGTAATAAAAACATTTTTGGTTTGGATCATCACAACGGAGGTATTACTAACAAGAAATTCTTGAAACCTACCGATGACAAGACAACAGTAAGTAGAGCTGTAGAGGTAACTGACAAAAGCGATGAAAGCGCCCAGTGGGAAATATCTATTGTTTCTCCTGATGAACTTTTCAAGTCTGTTACCATCGGCCCTATCGGTGTCGGCACTTTCGCCTTTAACTCCGATGTGCAGATTCCCGAAGGCGTAGAGGCTTATGTGGCAACAGAGCGTGGAGAGAGAATAGGTCTTACTCAGTTGGAAGGTACTATCCCTGCACGTATGGGTGTGGTGCTGAGAAAGACCGACGAAAACAAGGATGACTTCCAGTTTGAGGCTGTGCATGGCTTGGGTATCGGTATGAGCGCCGTAAATACAGATGGTTCATTGACTCCAGTTGAAGACCATGATAACCTGCTTGTTGGCACATTGGCATCATCACAACTTGCCGTAGGCGATTACATCCTTACCAAAAAGAAGGTGGATGGTGTGGAAACAGACGAAGTGGTCTTTGGCAGAATATCCGAAGCATCAAATATTGCCGCCAACAAGGCATATCTGCCTGCCGAGGCAGTATCCCAGACCCGTGGTTTCTATACCCTGATGTGGGATGATGTTGAAACCGGCATAGAAGAAATCCAGGGCGCTGTGCAGAAGGACGGCATCTTTGTGGAGGGCCAGCAGATTGTAATCGTGAAGAATGGCCTGAAGTACAATGCCAAGGGTCAGAGAGTGAAGTAAGAATACACAAAACAACAGACAGTAAATTATGAAGAAAGCATATATAGCACCCGAAGCCTTTGTGGTGGAGATAGAGAATGATACCAACCTGATGAGTGCCTCTTTCAATGATGGCACTGGCAGCATAGGAAAGGACGACAATGGTGGATACAGCGGCGATGACGCCCTTTCACGTGAAGACAAGCCAGTAACCCCCAATCTGTGGGAACAGGGATGGTAGAATGGAGCCTGCATGAGAAAAAGTAAAGAATAAAAGTAAATGTTTTTTCATTTCACTAACGTGAACAAATTGTTATTGAGGACCACTGCGACGTGATGTCGCGGTGGTTTTTACGTCATCTGCTTGTGTTTTAGTTGAAATATTGATATATTTGCACGGACATATCGCAATTAACCAACAAACGATACCTTTATGACAAGAGTAAGAGAAATTATCATGGCAACGTTGGGCTTGCTTCCTGTTGCCGCCAATGCTGCCTCGCCTTCAACAGAGGCAACAGAGGAGCAGCAGCGCCGTCCCAACATCATCTTCATCATGTGCGATGATATGGGTTATGGCGACCTCGGCTGCTATGGCCAGCAGCGCATAGAGACCCCAAACTTGGACCGCATGGCCCAAGAGGGCATGCGCTTCACCCAGGCATACGCCGGCAGCCCGGTGAGTGCCCCTTCGCGTGCCTCGTTCATGACAGGCCAGCACACCGGTCATACCCATGTGCGTGGCAACAGGGAGTACTGGCGCTCGTCGTCCAGAGCCAACATGTATGGCAACAATGCCGACTACAGCCTCATCGGTCAGGAACCCTACCTGATGAACCATAAGATTATCCCCGAGGTGATGAAGGAGGCCGGCTACAACACCGGCATGTTTGGCAAATGGGCAGGCGGTTACTACAACACCGACTACCCCAATACCTATATGCTGGACGCCAACGGCAACTCCGATACCTCCAAGAGCGGACAGAGCTGCAGTGCCTCCCTGCCCAACAAGCGTGGCATAGACTGCTATTATGGCTACATCTGCCAGTTCCAGGCTCATACCTACTATCCCAACTTCCTGAACCGCTATGACCCCGAGAAGTACGGTGATGAGCATGTGGTGGTGGATGTGCTGGAGGAGAACATAAAGCACAAGTCCGTGGCTACGGGCGACCGCGACTTTGAGAACCGCAGCCAGTACACCAGCGACCTCATACACCAGTATGCACTGGAGTGGATAGACCGCCAGGCAGAGAAGGATGACCCATTCCTGGGCATCTTTACCTACACCCTGCCTCATGCCGAACTGTGGCAGCCCCAGGACTCGCTGGTAGCCAAGTACAAGGAGAAGTTCAAGGGCCAGGATGGTGGTGACTGGGGCGGAGAGTTTGGCTCGTGGTACTATCGTGCCCCCAGCCGTCATGCCCAGTTTGCCGCTATGATAAGCCGTCTGGACGCACAGGTGGGCGAGATATTCGAGAAGCTGGAGGAGAAGGGCATTGCCGACAACACCCTGGTAATCTTCACATCGGACAACGGTCCTCACACCGAGGGCGGTGCCGACCCCACATGGTTCAATAGCAATGGCGGTCTGCAGGGTACCAAGCGCCAGACCCACGAAGGTGGTGTGCGCGTGCCCTTCATAGCCAAGGGCCCTGGCGTGCCAGCCGGTGTGGTCAACGACCATCAGCTGGCATTCTACGACGTGATGCCCACTCTGCTGGACTATGCCGGAGCAAACGGAAGCGCATACAGCCTGGAGGCAAGCACCGACGAGCGCCGTTACGACGGTATCTCGTTCTACAACACCCTCACTGGCAACGATGCCGAGCAGGAGAAGCACGAGTTCCTCTACTGGGAGTTCCACGAGACCAACCAGGTGGCTCTGCGTATGGGCGACTGGAAACTGGTGGCAAAGAGTGGTGTGCCTGCACTGTACGACCTCTCCAAGGATCCCCACGAGGACAACAACGTGGCGGCACAGAACCCCAAGGTGCTGCGCCAGATGCTGGAGATTATCCACCAGCAGCATACGGCCAGCAGCATGTTCAACGTTACTATGCCCGAGGTGCCCGAGGACGACGGTTCTGAGGTGGTAACCGAGGTAAAGGCAGGCAATCTCTACACCCTGGAGTGCCAGCCCAACGATGGACATTCTGTCCGTTTCATCTCTGATACCGACGGTGTGCTGAACGGCCAGACAGCCAAGGGTACAAAGTTCAGCTTCGAGGCAGCGCCAAATGGAGGGTACTATATCAAGAGCACTGTTTCCGGCAAGTACATCAATGCCAATGATGGCAATACCGACATCAGTTTCGATGCCGAACCCAAGTCGGCATGGACACTGGGTCAAATTGACAAGAACGATGCATACGTTTACTTTACCATCGGAGAAAGCAAGTATCTGAACAATCATCAAGGTGGTGAGGACAATTTGCGCCTGGCCACACACAATCCTATAGCCCAAAACAACAAGTGCTCGTTGTGGACCCTGCACGAGTATGCCGACGAGAATGCCGGTGAAGACGAGGATGACGAGGATGAGAACGACGATGTCCTGCCAACGGATGTTAGCATGCATTTCTCATTCTCCCGTGGTACATCGCTGGACAATACGGAGGTTGCCGTTACCGATGCTCAGGGACAGAAGGTGGATGGCGTTTCTGCCCAAATCAGTGCCAGTGGCGCAGCATCATGGCTCACTGGCAACCAGGCGGCGGCAGACAGCATCCTGTGTGTGAATGTCAATACCAGTGCCACCACAGCAGACAAGCCCATAGTGTTCACGTTGCAGGTAAACGGCCTGGAGGACAATGTGCACTTCTCCAACTTCACCTTCTCCAGCGTGGCGCTCAATGCCGCAGGTCTTTGGCAAAGCTACACCGAAACGCGCCATTGCAACTTCCTGTGCAGCTATAGCACTCGGGACGGCGGCATGGAGGAACTGCCCATGCTATCCGACGAGAGCATCATGGTGGCAAACGGTGCTCCCAAATACGTTTCTTTTGATGTGGAGAAGGTTACTCCCGTTGCTGGCGGGCTGACCATTGAACTGAAACTGTATAAGGGAACCGAGAACGGCGGATGCTTCTATGGATTGACAGGCGTCACCCTGAATGGCAGTGCCGACAATGCCACAAAAATCGCCTCGCCCGATGCTGGTGCTGAGTTCAAGGATGGCATATACCTTCAGGACGAGGAAATCGTCATCATCAGGAACAATCAGAGATACAATCTCAAGGGACAGAAAATGAAATAAGTGTAAATAATGTTTCATCTAAGGTGGTCCGCTGTGAAGCGTGCCACCTTTTTTGTACCCTCACGATGTGCATCCAAGGTTTATTCTGTGGTACCAAAATGTTTTTGCACGGCTTGTTTGCAAGTAAGAATAATTATTGGTACTTTTGTACGGAATAACTGATCTACATAACCTACCAGAAATATCTTATGACAAAGGTTAGAGAAATTTTGATGACGGCATTGGGAATGATGCCGGCCATGGCTATGGCAAGCGGCACAATGCTTAAGACGGAAAACAAACCTGTACAGGCAAAGCGCCCTAACATTATCTTCATAATGTGTGATGATATGGGTTATGGCGACCTCGGTTGCTATGGCCAGCAACTGATAGAGACACCAAACCTTGACCGTATGGCACAGGAGGGCATGCGCTTTACCCAGGCCTATGCCGGCAGTCCGGTGAGTGCACCATCGCGTGCTTCGTTCATGACCGGTCAGCACACGGGTCACACCCATGTGCGCGGCAACAGGGAGTACTGGCATAGGGCATTGAGGCAGAACGCCTTTGGCAACAATGCCGACTATAGTATCATAGGTCAGGAACCATACCTGTTGAACCATAAGATTATCCCCGAGGTGATGAAGGAGGCAGGTTACAACACTGGCATGTTTGGCAAGTGGGCAGCAGGATACTATAACATGCAGTACCCCGATACCTATCTGCTGGATGCCAACGGCAACTCCGATACTTCCAAGAGCGCAGAGAGCAGCAGTGCCTCCCTGCCCAACAGGCGTGGCGTGGATTGCTACTATGGCTACATCTGCCAGTTCCAGGCTCATACCTACTATCCCAACTTCCTGAACCGCTATGACCCCGAGAAGTATGGCGACCGCCATGTGGTGGTGGACACGCTGAAGCAGAATATCCTCCACAAGGACGTGGCTTCGGGCGACAAGGACTATGAGAACAGGGAGCAGTATGCCAGCGACCTCATCCACCAGTATGCTCTGGAATGGATTGACCGCCAGACGGACGGCAAGCCCTTCATGGGCATCTTCACCTACACCTTGCCCCATGCCGAACTGTGGCAGCCCAACGACAGCCTGGTGGCAAAGTACACCGAGCGCTTCCAGGGGCAGGACAGTCCCTATGGCGGCAACTTCGGTTCGTGGTACTATCGCAACTATGCACGTCATGCACAGTTTGCGGCCATGGTAAACCGTCTGGATGCGCAGGTGGGCGAGATATTTGACAAGCTGAAGGAAAAGGGCTTCGACGAGAATACCCTGGTTATCTTCACCTCGGACAACGGTCCTCACGAGGAGGGCGGTGCAGACCCCTCATGGTTCAATCGCGACGGCTTGCTGAAGGGCACGAAGCGTTCTACCAACGAGGGTGGCATACGTGTACCCTTCATAGCCAAGGGTCCCGGCGTGCCTGCCGGTTCGGTAAACGATCACCAACTGGCATTCTACGACGTGATGCCCACCCTGCTGGACTATGCCGGTTTGGACGGCGATGCCTATAGCCAGAAGTCGGCCACCGAGGAGTGCCAATACGACGGCATATCCTTCTGCCAGACCCTCACGGGCAACGATGCCAGGCAGGAGAAGCATGAGTTCCTCTACTGGGAGTTCCACGAGACGAACATGATGGCCCTGCGCATGGGCGACTGGAAACTGGTGGTGAAGGGTGGCACACCACATCTCTACGATCTCTCAAAGGATATTCACGAGGACAAGGATGTGGCAGGAGAGCATCCCGAGGTCGTCGCCAAGATGGTAGAAATAATACACCGTGAGCACACCGACAGTCCCATGTTCAAGGTTACCCTGCCTGCTTATGAGCGGTGAGCGTTTAACGGTGAGCGGTGAGCGGATGAGCGGTGAGTTTCCCGTTTGCTTTGTCCCCCTGAGACAGGGTGGACGAGCGAAGCGGAGGGGATGGATAGTTTCCCGATTTCCGTTCGAATAGTTTTATCGACTCCATACATACAACAAACAACGAAAACGATGTTAGAACCATATTTCAAGCCCGATTGCGTGGAGGCGGGATGCGATGAGGCCGGGCGCGGATGCCTGGCAGGACCAGTGTATGCTGCTGCCGTGATATTGCCTCCCGACATTTGCGAGCGCAATTCGGCATTGGCACAGGCCCTGAACGACTCCAAGCAACTTACCGAGAAGCGCCGTGCCGCACTGCGTGGCATCATAGAGCAGGAGGCTTTGGCATGGGCTGTGGTGGCGGTGGACAATAAGGAAATAGACCAACTGAACATCCTGCGTGCCAGCATCACGGCAATGCACAGGGCATTGGACAGACTGGAACTGAGGCCGGAAAACATCATCGTGGACGGCAACCGCTTCTACCCCTATGGCGATACCCCGTACACAACCATTGTCAAGGGTGATGCCAAGTACATGAGCATTGCGGCAGCCTCCATCTTGGCAAAGACGCACCGCGACGAGTATATGATGCAGATTCACGAACAGTACCCTCAGTATGCATGGGACAGCAACAAGGGTTATCCTTCGGCTGCCCATCGCCAGGCCATACGGGAGCATGGGACCACACCGTATCACAGGCTGACGTTCAACTTGTTGGGCAGTGCTCAGATGGAGTTCGACTTCGGACAGTAAGCAGTACGTTCCGTATTAACCCTTTGGAATATAACTATGGATGAGATTTTGATGACGCCGGATGTGTGCATGCAGTTCCTTGTGTGGTCTTACTATTATCATGGCGTAATGCCCCAGAAGGATGTTAGTTATTCGGCATGCGGCTTGTTTGCCGAGGCGGATGTGGTTCGCCTGGATGAACTGAAGGCAACATTGTTCAGATGTTTTACCGAGGACTCGGTGTTCCGTGCCTGCAAGCAGTTCCAGCTGGCCAAGCAGCATGGCGAGCCATGTCCTTTCCCCCAGCAGGTTCTGGACACGATGTTTGCGAAACCGCTTTGAGGCTTCCCGATGTACGTTTGTTGTTTATGGGTTTAGGCGAAAGTCTGCAGTAAGGGGCAGATGGTCGCTCAGTCCGCCAATGTAGTTGGTTCCTCCATAGGTCCGGTGCGGTATCTCTTTGGATGTGCGCAACAGCCAAGGGAAGCGGCTTTCCGAGGCCTTGCCGCAAGAGAACGCCAGCAGTTCAGGGGAAACGAGAATATGGTCAAGGTATCCCCATATTCCACGGAAATAATATGTTCCGCGCCTTTCGTTGCGCACATCCTTGCCGCTCGGTGTCAGGGAGCACAGGCGTGAGGAAAGGAGCGTGAAGATTTTGTCGCCGGGTTCGGCATTGAAGTCGCCCATCACCAAGACCTTTTTGCCGGCCAGTGAATCCAGGACTCCGCAAAGGGTCTCTACTGCCAAGGTACGATTTTGTCTTGTGGCAAGGTTATTGTTGCGGCGGCTTGGCAGATGCACTACGCATACGTGCAGAGTATCCCTGCCCACGAGTCCGCCGGCAACAAGGATGTCTCGGGTGGGGTGTAATCCATGCTCCAGGCTGGGGATGCGTACGGATTGCCAGGAGAAAAGTCTGAAAATGGAGGGGTTGTAGAGCAGTGCCACATCCACGCCACGGCTGTCCTGGCTGTTGGTGATGATATGGCGGTAGCGTGCCGACCACAGGGCGGTGCGGCGCGTCAGGTCGCGGAGCACGGTGTCGTTCTCTACCTCCTGGACTCCTACCAATGCCGGCAGTTCCATGGCGGCAAGAGTCTGGGTTATGCCCCGCAGTTTGCGCCAATACCGCCTGCTGCTCCATTGCCGTTCGGCATCGGGCAGGAACTCCAGGTCGTTCTTGCCTTCGTCGTGTACGGTGTCAAAGGCGTTCTCCAGGTTCCAGGTGGCTACACGGAACCTCTGCCCACAGACGGGAAGCAGGGAGATGAAACCAGCAAGAAGCAGAGCACATGTGAACCTCATGTCGACGGGGATGTGGCGGTATAGTGATATAGGGTGGGGTGGCGGTGCTATCTTTTCTTTCCCTGCAGGGTGATCAGCGGGATTAGCATTTCCTCCATGCTGATGCCTCCATGCTGGAAGGTGTCGCGATAGTACTGCACATAATAGTTGTAGTTGTTGGGGTAGGCCAGGAAGTCCTGATTCTGGGCAAAGATGTATGCCGTGCTGATGTTGGGAGCGGGCAGGCCTGCCTTGCGCGGTTCGCGGATTTCAAAGACCTCGCGTGCATTGTAGCCGAGGTTCTTTCCCAGTTTGTATCGCAGGTTGGTGTTGGTGTTCTTGTCTCCAATGACCTTTATCGGGTTGCTGGCACGCACCGAACCGTGGTCCGTGGTCAGTATTATGCGGCAGTCCATGGACGCCAGGGCGCGGAACAGTTCTGCCACGGCCGAATGCCTGAACCAACTTTGGGTAATGCTGCGGTATGCCGCCTCGTTGTTGGCCAGTTCGCGCACCGTGCGGCTCTCTGTTCGGGCATGGCTGAGCATGTCTATGAAGTTCAGCACGATGATGTTGAGGTCGTTACGCTCCATAGACGGTAGTTGCTGGAGCAGTTTCTCCGCTGCCGTAGAGTCGTTGATCTTATGGTAAGAGAAGGTGTTGCGTCGTCTGAATCGTTCCATCTGTGTCTGTACCATGGGCGACTCGTTCAGGTTCTTGCCCTGTTCCGAGTCCTCGTCCACCCACAGGTCTGGGAACATGGCCTCGATCTCTATTGGCATCAGTCCTGAGAAGATGGCATTGCGGGAGTACTGTGTGGCTGTTGGCAGTATGCTGCAATACATGCTCTCCTCCACATTGAACAGCTCTGCTATCTCGGGCAGGAGCATTTTCCACTGGTCCCAACGGAAATTGTCTATGACAAAGAAGAAAACCTTCTCTCCCTGGTCCAGGGCAGGGAAGACCTGGCTTTTGAAGATGTCCGGACTCATAAGCGGGCGGGCGACGTCCTGTTCGTGCCGGACAAGGCTTTCCATCCACTTCATGTAGTTCTTGCGTACAAACTTGCAGAACTCGTTGTTGGCTTCGCGTTTCTGCATGGCAAGCATTTCCTTCATGTCGCCGGCAACATCCTGCAGTTCCAGTTCCCAGTGCACGAGTGTACGGTAAACGTCCATCCAGTCCTGCATGGTGAGGGAGTCGTTGATTTGCATGGACAGCCGCCCGAAACTCTGCTGGTAGGCTGTCTGCGTGGCCTCGCTTACGATCTCACGGCTATGAATGTTCTTCTTTAGTGAAAGCAGTATCTGTGTGGGGTTGACGGGTTTGATGAGGTAGTCGGCTATCTTTGCCCCGATAGCCTGGTTCATGATATTCTCCTCCTCGCTTTTGGTTACCATAACCACAGGGATGGTGGGTGCTTTGTCTTTGATGCGTGCCAGGGTTTCCAGACCGCTGAGGCCGGGCATGTTTTCGTCAAGGAGGATAAGGTCGTATGTAACCTTGTCGCACATATCCAGGGCGTCGTAGCCGTTGCAGGCGGTATCCACCTCGTAACCCTTCTTTTCCAGGAAGAGCATGTGTGCCTTGAGCAGGTCTATCTCATCGTCGACCCATAATAGTCTGTATGTCATAACTGTACTTTGCTTTAATGTAGGCGGTTCAGAATCCGAACGGGAAGTCGTCTTCCGCTTCCTCGTCTTCCGTTTCTTCCTCTCTGCCGGAACTTGGGAAGTCCCCCTCGTCTATCTCGTCCTCGCCACGTATGATGGTTTCGTTGTCCAGCCTAAGTTCTTCGGGAATGTCCATGGGAGCAAATGTTGCTTCATAGAAGTTGCTGTAGTCCTCGAAACTGAATTTGCCGCCCAGCATGTTGAGGTTCTCTTCCAGGATGAGCAATGTGCGTATTCCCTCCAGTACGGTGGCCATGTGACGGTCGGAGTAGAGGCGTTGGGCGTAGGAGTGTACCTCGTCGTAACTGTGGAATCCCTTCACGGCCAGCAGGCTTATGTTTTCAATGTCGCTTATCTCCAGTTCGAAATTGCGTGCCATGAAGGACGTGAAGTTGTACCGTGCCACCTCGAAAAGCAGCTGGTTCTCGTCAAGGCTGCCCTTGGGGTATGCCAGTACAAAGGCAAAGTCTCCCAGACGGTCTTCGCTCAACGTATCCGCTGTGGCTGTGCTGTCGGCTATGGCCATGCCTCGCCTAGACCAGATGTCGCTTGTATCCCATTGCTCGTCGTTCAGCAGGCGTCCTTCGTTTACTCCCTTCATTATCTCTGCCGCCAATGCCGCTATCTCCTCGGAGGAATACTTTTCTGCCAGTTCCTTGAGCGTGGCCAGGAATCCGTCCCTGTCTCCGGAATACAGTTGGCTCATTGCATATATGAACATGAAGCGTGCCCTGTGCTGCCCTTCAGGGAAGTTCTCGCTGGAGAAGGAATAATTGTCCTTTACATGAGCGTAGTCCTTTTGCAGATATGCCGTATACGACGTGGCGTATATGGAGTCTTCCAGGTGCCGTCCTCCGCGTGCTATGAGGTCGTATCTGGGATTGGCCAGGAGTTGGGCGTAATTGCTTTCCGGGAAATTGTCTATGACCATTTGCCTGTATCGTGCGGACTCCTCGTTATCCTGCAGGCGGCCGCAAACCAGGAACAGATGGTAGCAGGCATCGCCAACCTTGTCGTGCTCCGGATAGTCGTTGATGAATCGCAGCAGTGTGCGGCGGGCAAGGGGGAAATTGCCCAGTTTCTCCTGTTCCAGGACACCTGCCTGGAACAGGGCGTCGCTGAGCAGCTGGTGCGAGTATGTCATCTGCTCTTCTGTTACAGGTATCTGCTTCAGATAGAAAGCCTTGTTGCGGGGATCGTTCTCTACGCTGTCCGTAGTTTCCTCTTCTTCTACGTATTCTTCGTCTGTAGTTATGCCGTTTTCCTCTTCCAGCAGTTTTGCCAATTCTTCGGGCATCTCTCCGTCCACGGCAAAACCGCTCTTGTCGGACCATCGCCAGTAGTCGGTATTCCTTCGTTTGCCCCATTTGCGGAAGAAGGCGCTCTTTCCCTGTCTTACGGTATTGGGGTTAGTGAAGTACCACCCTGTGCCGTCCTGTTTTTCCTGGTTATTGACGTTGACCTGGTTTTGCTGCATTGCGTTTGCCTCGCCGGAAGCCTTGCCGGCTGCTTCCTCTCCTTTGCGCTTGGCCTCTTCTTTCTCCTTTTGTATGTATTCCTTGGCCAGGCGTTCGGCTATAGCTTCACGCTCCGCCTCGGGTAATTTGGCAAGGGCCTGCAGGCTGTCCTGCAACTCTACGGCACTCAGGGGTTCTGCCAGTCCTTCCAGGGATTTTGTCCGTTGCTCCACCTCCTTGTAGTCGTCGTGCTCCTTGTCGATGGCAGACTGGCATTCCGAGTAGCAACGGGAGGCATCGACATAGTCTTCCATGTCCCAGTACAAACCAGCCAGGCGGAGTAATAGTGTAGCCTTGGCAGTTCCGCCCTTGCTCTCCTTTAGACCGTCCTCCCAGGCATAGGCGCAGCGTAGGGTATCGCCCGTGTTCAGGTAGATGTTGCCGATGGCTAGGAATATTTGGTCGGCATAGTTCTTGTTGTTGTCGTTGCGGGCCATGCGGCGCAGTTTGCGTATCATTTTGCGCGCCTCGGTCTCGCCAGCCATTTCAGACTGGAGTACACGGGCATTCAGGCTCATTTCGTAGGGCGGGTTGGCACGTATCACCTTTTTCAGGGCATCATAGGCCTCCTCCTTCTTTCCTGTTTCCCGGCACAGTTGCCCCAGCAGGAAATTCAGGCGTGCACGGGCAATTTGCCCCTTTTGCTTGGCAATGGTTTTCTTCAGCAGCGGAATGGCCTGTTCGTACTGGCCGGTCTGGATTAGCCAGGCGGCGCGGCTGTTGTCGTACTGACGCTGTACATTCAGTCCAAGGCTGTCCTTTGACATCTTGCGCAAGACGTCCTCCGCGTCATAGGGCCAATCAATGGCCACATAGCACCTTGCCAGCCATGTGCGGGCAAGGTTCGCTATCTCGGGCTGTGTGGAATACAGTCGTATGGTGTAGTTGAATGTTGCGGCAGCCTCCAGGAATTCTCCGCTGTTAAACTGGCTTTCGCCCATCATTATCCAAGCCCGCCACAGGTAGGGGTTGAACTCTTTGCGTGCGAGAAAGTCTTTTGTCTTCTGGTTTTTCTTTTTGCCAGGCTTTACCTTTGGCTTTTTCTTTATGCTGTGCAGCTTTATCGCCTTTTCGCATTTCTCGATGGCCGTGCCGTAGTTGCTTTTTCCCATGCCGGCGGTAGCCTTGTTGGTGCTGATGTACATGGGCAGCAGGCTGTTGTAGTCGTCCTTGTGCCCTTCTGTCTGTGCATCCACTCCCTTTTGGAAGGCTACTTCGCCGTTGTACATTATATTATAATGGGCCGTCATGGAATGGTAGAAACGCGTCAAGGGCGTGTTCTTTTTTGTAGAACACGAGGTCATGGCAATGCACACTGCCAATGCCGACATCCATGTTATGATTGCGCCTCTGTTTCTCATTCTTCAGCCTGTTGTATAATAACGTACGTACGCCCAACTTTATTGCCGGCGCTCGCCAATAATCAGGAAAACCTCGTCCTTCAGTTCGTCGGGCAGTTCCACCTGCCTCAGTTGCAGTGAGCGCACCCAGCCTGCCACCTCGTCTTCTCGCATGGTGTACATGACATAGCGGAACTCCTCTATCTCTGGCGGAAGGTATTCGTCGGAAGCGACGCCCCGGAACCTGTCCAGTTCTTCGTCGTCGTAATATTCCACATCCTTGCTCACGGCGGCTAAAAGGCTGTCCTTCTCGCATGTTTCATGCATGCCGCAGCACTCCGCATCAGGGATGACTATCTCATTGCCGTTGTCTGAAGCCGGCATTTCCTTTTCGCTCATATATCTGTCAGTTTGAATCCAGCCTTGGCCATATCGTCCCAAAAACTGGGATATGACTTGGACACGACTTCCGGATTGTTTATCGTTATACTTCCACGCTTCAGCGCTACAGGGGCAAAGGCCATTGCCATGCGGTGGTCTTCGTATGTGTCAATGGAAACGGAAGGTTCTATGCCAGTGTGCATTTCGCCGTCCCAGGACAAGGTGCTGTCTCCATCTGACCTCAACACGAAGCCTAACTTCCACAATTCCTTCTGCAGTGCAGCAATGCGGTCGGTCTCCTTTATCCTCAGGGTGTGCAGGCCGCCGAGGCGAAACGGGATGCCAAGCATGCAGCACGTAACCGCCATGGTCTGGGCCAGGTCCGGCTGTTCCTGCATGTCCTGCACATATTCCTTTGCAACGCCTTCCGTCTTGTAGAGGCGTACGGACCTGCCTTCATGCTTCGTCCCCACGCCGATAGAGGCAAAAAGCCTGGCTACCGTGCTGTCGCCCTGGATGCTGTCTTCAAACAGTTCCGGCAACAGTACGTTTGCATCCTTGTCCTCGGCCAGGGCTACCATTTCGTACCAGTACGATGCTGCACTCCAGTCGTTCTCTACATAGAAGGGGGTAGGGGTGTAGGGTACCGGGGGTACATGTATTTCCGAAGGGGAAACCCATTGTGCCTTGGAACCGAACTGGCGCATGACCGCCAGGGTCATGTCTATGTACGGCCTGCTTGCTATTTCGCCTTCCAGTGTTAGCGTCAGCCCCCTTTGCAGCGTCGGGCCTATCATCAGCAGGGAACTGACATACTGGCTGCTGACATTCCCCGGCAACGAGACGTGGCCGCCCTCAAGTTCCTTTCCGTGTATGCATAAAGGAGGAAAACCCTCCTTGTTCTCGTAGCGTATGTCGGCGCCAAGGGACCTTAGGGCATCCACAAGTACGGAAATGGGCCTTTGGCACATTCTCTCCGTCCCAGTCAGTATGTGCTTGCCTGAAAGGGTTGCCAGCATTGAGGCAAGGAAGCGCATTGCCGTTCCGGCCGCCTTTACATTGATAACTGGCGGCATGTCGCGCAATGCTTCTGCCACAACCTTGCTGTCGTCGCAATCGGAAATATTGCTTATAGGGACCGTGCTGCCACTAAAAGCCCGTATCACCAATGCCCTGTTGCTGATACTCTTGCTTGCGGGCAAAAAGACTTCTGTCTGCAAAAAATCAGGGGCATATATTACCATTTGTGGGGCTTTTTACTTGTTTTTTTAATGTATTGTGCGCAAATTTACGAAAAATATTTGGAGAATACAAAATAAAGTCATACCTTTGCATCGCAAACGAGAAATCGAGAGCACAAAAAAGGAACGGGATGTAGCGCAGTTGGTAGCGCACACGTCTGGGGGGCGCGAGGTCGCAAGTTCGAGTCTTGTCATCCCGACCTAAGGAAGAGCATCAATGATCATCAGATTGTTGATGCTTTTTTTTGTTTGTGTCTTCTGCTGCCTCCTGGCATGGCTGTCTGGCACGGTTGCTGATGTCGGTATGCTGGCTGCTTGTCCTGCCTGTCTTCTTGTTCGCTTTGCCGTCTTGCGTTGTGGTGCTGTGCTATGTATATGAAAACAGATAGGAGCCTTAATAAGACTCCTATCTGTTTTGTTGGGCTACCCGGACTCGAACCAGGAAAGGCAGGACCAGAATCTGCAGTGTTACCATTACACCATAGCCCAATCAATATGTTGTCCAAGGTTTGCCTGTGTTGGCGTTGTTCCTTGTTTGCGAGTGCAAAGGTAAGACGTTTTTATGATTCCACCAAACTTTTTAGTGAAAAAATCACAAAAAAGATACGAATTCGTCTCGTTCTTTTGCCTGCTCCCCCTAAAAGTCGTATCTTTGGGGTCTAATTATATATAATAATGTATAAGCAAGGAAAGCATAGATTACTTGATTGTATCATCGATGCCCTTCAGGACAAGAAGGGTCATGACATATCCATAGTGGACCTAAGCAATATAGACGATACCATCTGTACTTACTTTGTGATAGTTCAGGGTGGCAGTCCTGCACAGGTGCATGCACTGGCCATGAGCGTGGGCGACAAGTCGCGTGAGATCTGTGCCGCACGTCCTTTGGCGGTGGATGGCTTGCGCAACAGCAATTGGGTGGCAATGGACTATGCAGACATTATCGTGCATATATTCCTGCCCGAAGAGCGTGCTTTCTACGATATAGAGCATCTGTGGGCAGATGCAGAAATTACAGAGATACCAGATTTGGATTAGTTTAAGTCTATAGTTATGGCTAATAACAACAAGAAACAGAAATCCTCTTTCAACTTTACCTGGATATACCTTATTATCCTGGCCGTATTGGGTTTCTTGTTTATTACTGGCGATGCCGAATCGCTGACACCTTCCTCAACTAAGGAGGTTAGTTACACGGAATTCCAGAATTGTGTGCGCAAGGGTTATGGCAAGGAACTCCTGGCCAACAAGGACAAGGGTACTGCCGTACTGCAACTCCTTCCCGAGCATTATCGTGATGTCTTTCCCGGGACCAATGACTTCAAGGGCCAGAAGCCTTCCGTCATTACCCAGTATCCCAGTTCCGACAAGCTGGACGAGTTCATGGAGGCAGAGCGTGCCAATGGCAACTTCAATGGTGAGGTGCGCTACGAGCATGAGGTGGATTCTCCCTGGTGGAGTTTCCTCATCAACATTGGTCCCATGCTCCTGCTCGTGTTCTTCTGGATCTTTATCATGCGCCGCATGAGCGGTGGTGCTTCTTCCAACGGTGATGCCGGTGGCGGTCCCATGGGAATCTTCAATGTGGGCAAGAGCCGTGCGCGTCTCATTGAGAAGGAGGATGCCAAGGTTACGTTCAAGGACGTTGCCGGTCAGGAGGGTGCCAAGCAGGAAGTACAGGAGATTGTGGATTTCCTGAAGAATCCTGCCAAGTACACAGAACTTGGCGGCAAGATACCCAAGGGTGCCCTGCTCGTTGGTCCTCCGGGAACGGGCAAGACCCTCCTTGCCAAGGCTGTGGCAGGCGAGGCCGACGTACCTTTCTTCTCCATGAGCGGTTCCGACTTCGTGGAAATGTTCGTTGGTGTTGGCGCCAGCCGTGTCCGCGACCTATTCCGCAAGGCCAAGGAGAAGAGTCCTTGCATCATCTTCATTGACGAGATAGACGCCGTAGGCCGTGCCCGTAGCCGTAATATCAGCACAGGCGGCAACGATGAGCGCGAGAACACCCTGAACCAGTTGCTCACCGAAATGGACGGCTTTGGCACCAACAGCGGTGTCATCATCCTGGCCGCCACGAACCGTGCCGACATTCTGGACAAGGCTTTGTTGCGTGCCGGACGTTTCGACCGACAGATACACGTGGACCTGCCGGACGTGAACGAGCGCCGTGCCATCTTCGAGGTGCACCTGCGTCCTATCAAGAAGGCTGCCGACCTTGACCTTGATTTCCTTTCACGCCAGACCCCCGGCTTCTCTGGTGCCGATATCGCCAACGTCTGCAACGAGGCTGCCCTTATTGCAGCACGACATGGCCAGAATACCGTAGGCAAGGATAACTTCCTTGCTGCCGTGGACCGTATCATCGGTGGTTTGGAGAAGAAGACCAAGGTGATGACCATGGAGGAGAAGCGCACTATTGCCCTGCACGAGGCAGGCCATGCTACCGTAAGCTGGCACCTGCAGTATGCCAACCCTCTGGTCAAGGTTACCATAGTACCCCGTGGCCGTGCCCTGGGCGCCGCATGGTATCTGCCCGAGGAAAGACAGATTACCACCAAGGAGCAGATGCTCGACGAGATGTGCGCCACCCTGGGTGGCCGTGCTGCCGAGGAACTCTTCACCGGACATATTTCCTCCGGCGCCATGAACGACCTGGAGCGTGTTACCAAGCAGGCATACGGCATGATTGCCTACATGGGCATGAGCGACAAGCTGCCCAACCTCTGCTATTATAACAACGATGAGTATCAGTTCCAGCGCCCCTACAGCGAGGATACGGCACGCCAGATAGATGCCGAGGTTCAGCGCATGATTGCCGAGCAGTATGCCCGTGCCAAAGCCCTCCTTGCCGAGAAGAGCGAAGGCCATGCCCAGCTGGCTCAGGTTCTGCAGGAGCGTGAGGTTATCTTTGCTGAGGATGTGGAAGGCATCTTTGGCAAGCGCCCCTGGACCAGCCGCACCGAGGAACTGCTGGATAGCGAGCCAACCCCTGAAATCCCCTAAACTCCTTACCGACCCTAAGAATCTTGAAGTCCTTAAGGTCCCCCAAAAACAATAGAAATGAAGAATCTCATCCTACGTACAATCACCGGCCTTGCCTTTGTGGCAGTCCTTGTAGGCTCAATTGTCTACAGCCCCTTCACCTTTGGCGCACTTTTTGCTGTTGTTACAGGCTTGGCAACGCTGGAGTTCTGTAATATTGTCAACAAGAACGCTGGAGTGCAGACCAACACCTTCATCTGCAGCCTTTCCAGCATATTGCTCTATTTTGCATTCTTTGCTTATAGCTGCGGCTATGCCAACGCCATGCTTATCGTTCCCGAATCGGTGTTCCTGCCCTATATTGTCACGTTTATATACCTGCTGGTAAGCCACCTTTATTTCGGCCGTCAGAACGCACTTGCTTCATGGGCATATACAATGATGTCCCAACTCTATGTGGCCTTGCCTTTTGCCTTGCTCAACTGTATTGCATTCGTGCCCTATCCTATGGGACCCCTCGGTACGGCCTACATATACATGTACCCCTTGGCCGTGTTCCTCTTCCTTTGGAGCAGCGATACCGGAGCATATTGTATTGGCTCTCTCCTCGGCAAGAAGATTCCATACAAGCTGTTCCCCAGTATCTCTCCCAAGAAGTCATGGGTAGGCAGTGTGGGCGGCACTCTCCTTGCTCTTGGCGTGGCAGTGATAGTTGCCCGTTTCGAACCCTCCCTTACCGTCTTGCAGTGGATGGGCTTTGCCATTGTGGTGGCTGTATTCGGCACTTGGGGCGACCTTGTGGAAAGTCAGATCAAGCGTCAGCTGGGCATCAAGGACAGCGGTAACGTGCTCCCCGGCCACGGTGGCTTCCTGGACCGCTTCGATAGCAGTCTCCTTGCTATCCCTGCATCCTTGGTGTACATCTACACCATCTGGAGCTTGTAGTACATTCCAGATTCCTGTTGATACCTCTATTTTGGTCCTCTCGAGGACAGACGCCCGTCCTCGGGACGTCAAGCCTTTGCCCTCGGGAGGGCAAAAATGCTACCCTTGGAGAGGTGTAAGGTGGCAGATATAAGATAAGCGGCGGAGTTCAGGACTCCGCCGCTTATTATATTATAAATAAGGTGTTGCTTACTTAGTCTCCTTTATCTTCTGTGCCATGATGGCCAGTTCTGCCTTCAGTGCATCCACCTTCTTCTGCATCTGGTCAACGAGGGAGTTGCCTTTCTTGGACGAGGCGGTAAGGAAACCGATGTTGTTCTCGTAGGTGCGGATTTCGGTTTGCAGCTGCTCGTAGATGCGCTGCAGACGCTGGCGGTCGCCGCCGGCAGACTCCTGGATCTTCTGGAATCGTCCTGCTGTGCGTGCCTGGATGCGTGCGCCACGGGCACGGTCGTAGAGTTGGTCGCAAACCTGGCGGAACTGGGTGTAGGCCTGGTCCTTCTCCTTGAAGGGAACGTGGCCCACGGCAGTCCACTGTGCCTGGAGTTCCTTGACCTGATCCAGGTTTATGTCGCCCTCGGCATCAAGCAGGGCCTGAAGTTGTGCGGTAATCTCCTGCTTCTGCTGAAGATTCTTCTTCTGCACGTCGCGCTCGCCGCTGTTGGCCTGCTTCTTGGCATCAAAGAAGGCATCGCATGCGGTGGTGAACTCCTTCCAGAGCTGGTCGCTGAACTTGCGTGAAACGGGACCGGTAGCCTTCCACTCCTTCTGCAGGGCTACCAGGGCATCTGTGGTAGCACGCCAGTCGGTGCTGGTGCTCAGTTCCTGTGCCTTTGCAATGAGAGCCTTTTTCTTTTCTAAGTTTTCTGCCTGGCCGTCCTTGATGCTCTTGTAGAACTCTGCCTTGCGTGTAAAGAACTGGTCGCAGGTCTGGCGGAAGCGCTCAAAGATGGTGCTGTTTTGCTTCTGTGGAGCAAAACCTATGGTGCGCCATTGTGCCTGGAGTTCCAGGATCTGCTTGGTGAGAGCGTCCCATTCTATCTTCTTGCCTTCGGCCTCGGTCTGTTGGATCAATGCCTCTGCCTGTTCGCATAGGGCGGTCTTCTGTGCCAGATTCTCTGCCTCGCGGGCCTTGATGCCCTCGAAGTGTGCCTGATGGCGCTTGTTTATCTCAGTTGAAGCGTTCTTGAAGCGTGTCCAGAGGTCCTCGCGCAGGTCGCGCTCTACGGGACCTGTCTCCTTCCACTGCTGGTGCAGTGCCTGCAACTGGCCGAAGGCGCTGATTACGTCCTCCACATTCAGCAGGGCCTCGGCCTTCTCGCAGAGGTCGGTCTTTATCTCCAGGTTCTTGCGGAAGTCGTAGTCGCGCATCTCGTGGCCCAGCTTCAGCAGGTCGTAGAACTGCTCGGTATAGAGCTGGTAGTTCTTCCAGATCTCTGTGCTCTGCTCGGCAGGAACAGGGCCAATCTCCTTCCAGTTTTGCTGCAGCTGCTTGAACTGGTCGAAGTTTGCGCCCACCTCCTCGGGAGTGGTGGTCAGTTGCTGTATCTGCTCCAGTATGGCAGTCTTGCGCTGGAGGTTGTCGGCGCGCTCCTCTTGGATGCGGAGCTGTTCGGCAGCACGACGCTCACGAATGGCCTGCATAGCCTGACGGAAGGTTTCCTCCTGTGGGTCCATAACGGGAACATAGGTTGCGGGGTCGCCACCCTGTTCAATGTACTCCTGGCGTGCCTGCTGGAGCGCCTGGTTGTGATAACGATAGAAGAGCTGCTTGAGCATTTCCACATCGCCCTTCTCGGGGATGATCTCGGCCTGTGCCAGTTCCTGTGCACGTGCTACAACCTCTTCTTTAGTGTTGAGCTGTATGTTTTCTATATTTTCCATAATTCTATGTTGGACGTTTAACGATTAACGTTTAACGTTTAATGTTTAACGATGAAGTTAATGTTCGTATCTGTTTTCTCTTGTAGGGACGCTGCGCGCAGCGTCCGCATTATGCGTTTTTTATCGTTTTCGGACGCTGCGACGCAGCGTCCCTACTGTCTCTCGTTTCCTTTCTCTATATGCTCCCTTCCATAGAGGGGAGGGCCAGGGAGGGGGCTATATCCATTTCTTGTGTCTGAAGAACCACCAGAAGAGCAGTGTTATGCAGACGGTAAGTATGATTGCCATTGGGAAGCCCCACCAGACCTCTTCCATTCCGTTTATCAGATTCATGCCGAACAATGAAGCCATCAGTGTGGGGAACATCATGATAATGGAGATGGACGTAAGCATCTTCATTACCTGCGACATATTGTTATTGATAAGGTTGGCATAGGTGTCCATGGTAGAGTCCATGATGTTGGCATAGATGCCGGCAGTCTCACGGGCCTGTGCAAACTCGATATTCACGTCCTCGATGAGGTCTGCATCCAGTTCGTCCACCTTCAGTTTGAATTTCAATTTGGATAGCAATGTCTCGTTGCCACGGATGGAGGTGATAAAGTAGGTAAGCGAGTCCTGAAGGCGCGACAGGGCTATAAGGTCGGCATTGTCCACCTTGCGGTCCAGATTACGTTTGCTCTGGTCAATGAGTGCCTGTATCTGCTTCAAACGCTTCAAATACCACACAGCACTGCAAAGGAACAGACGAAAGACCATATCCACAGAGTCAGTAAAGCCAAGACCTCTACGCTGCTGGTATGTTACGAAGTCGATCATCATGTTTGTCTCGAAGTTGCACACGGTGATGCATACGTTGTCCTTCAAGAGGATACCCAAAGGTATGGTGGTATAGGGCGTGCGCGAGCGTACCTCCTTGACATAGGGGATACGCAGGATTATCAGCGTCCAACCCTCGTCGCGGTCATAACGGGGCCGCTCGTCGGTATCGGCGATGTCATCAAGGAAATAGTCTGGTATGCCCAGTGTCTGTTGCAGGTACTGGGTATCCTCCTCGTCGGGACATGTCACCTGAACCCAGCAGTTCGGTGTCCACTCCTCTATGGCTCGGAGTCCGTTTTGTGTATTCCAGAAGGTTCTCACTTCAGTACGTTTTTAATGCCGTTCAGACAAAATTGCCTACAAATATACTAAAAAGTGCTAAAAAATAAAGGCGTGGGAGTGTTTTTTTATAAAAGATGTGTCTTTTTGTGTGGGTGTTGCCCGAAAAATGTGGCGGCATGCCGCATGCCAGTGGTTTGTGATGCATTGTGCTGGCAATGCAAAGGCAGAGAAACATTGCTGTTCCTCTGCCCATTGTATGCTATTGCTGGAAAAATCGATGTTTACCAATCCTGTGCCTTGGCGTACTCTTTGGTTGCCATTTTCCTGTCCAGCGTCTGTCGGCTGAAACATGGGAAGATGTAGTCTTTGCCATGTGTGGCGCCAACGTTGCCAAACCATGCGGAATAGTGTTGCTTTTCCTCCTCGGGATACCAGCCCATTACCCAGTTCATGTTGGGATTGCCACCAGCTTTGTAGTCTTCATTGAAATACTTTATGAAATTGGTATTGTCGTTGAATGGATACTTCCATTCTGTTCCCTGAGAGGAGGTTATCACCTTGTAGTCGCCGTTCCACTTGTGACACAGGCCAACTGCGGTGATATAGTTGTTGCGGTCTGAATTGGGACCTGCAAATTTCAGACAAACCCATTTCTCGTCAATGGTGGGATAGTTCATGCCTTCCTGAGACGAATCTCCACGAGGCGTGTAACCAAATTCGTCTGATTGCTTTTTCTGCAAGAATGCAATATTTTCGATGGGAATACATGAATTCTCGTAGTCGAGAGCCACATACCAAAGCTGGTCGGTATTATCAGCTACTGACAGGAAGTTGTTACTGGAGGTCTCTACCATCTTGCCCCACTCGTCGGAGTCGTGGAAGTTCTTGTTCAGTACCAATGGAATATAGTTGCGCACAACGCCATCAGGGCCTTCAAACTGTCGGTCAGTAGCAGGCTCCTTGTGTTCGTTTTCGCCTCTTACCATCATGAAATCGGCTACGACAAGACGGTTATTTGTGGTGTCGGCGTTTTCTTTGATGTACTTGTCGAGATTTTCTTTCAAGGCATTTCGGCGAGCCTCGTCGGCAGCAAGGTACCACAGGGGAATCAGGTAGCACATGTCCTCAACGGGACTATAGGACACGAGTGCAAGGTTGGAGTTTTCGTCAGCTATGCTTGCACTCCAACTGTCGAAGTCGCCAGACTCATTGCCACCACGTATTTCAAATTTGTACTCTTCTTCGCTTGTTTCCTGAAGATCGGAGTTTGAAGACTCTGTGTCAACATTTAATGTGCCACCTTGCATGGCCTGTGCCTGCAGGTATGACTCCATCCAGTTCTTGGCTTCGCCCTGTCCCCTCTTCTTGCAAGAGAGAGACAAACTAAAGTCTTCGGAAGTAGAGGTGTAGTATGAAGTTGCTTTACGGCGATAGTATGCAGTGAATGTGCCACCAAACACACCACCAGTTGTGACGTGGGTACCGTATTTGTCAAGCAATTTAGATATGCCTTCGTAGGTGTTGGGGTAGGCTTGGTAGAGAGAACTTTCGGGGTTGTTTAACAATTCGTAGGCTTCTTCTGACATATAAGGGGTATACAGATCGGGACCGGAAGTCTCTTCTGTGAATTTACCTCCCAAATAATAGGCAACGAAAGTCTTCTTATATATATCTATATGGTATTCGAATTCCTCGGCGCTTTTTGTAGACTTGCTCCAGCCTTTAGACAGAGAACCTGAGAACATGGACCCCTTCCAAAATATTTTAGTCCAGTTGCTCGTGGCGCTGACGCCTACGTTGCGGGCTATTTCTGAAGTTACTTCGGAGTATGTAGCATCACTGATTTCTGTACCGCCGCCAACGGGGTTGTGCGATTCCTGCACCTTATTGTCTGCCCACAGAGCTTTTATGCTCAGCAAATCGAAGCGGGGAGTGGCGAGGAGCTCTCCATTGACAATGTTTACACCCTTGCCAATCTGGTCAAGATATGGATGAGGGAGAACTACGTTTTTCATGCGCTCTTCGTCCTGACAGATTAGGTAGACAGTATCCTTGCTTTCCTCCGATGTTTCGGCGCGAGTACTGCCTGGTTTGGGTAAATATACCTTTGTGACGAACGGTGTCATGTCAGACTTGTCCTTTAGCTTCAGTACCAGGAACTCATGCTTCCCCCCTTGTCTTACAGAGTATTCAAATCTGTCGTTTTCTGTCTCGATGCCATAAATCGCTACAGCGTTCAGGGGAATTGCAATCTCTTCGGTAAGCCAAGGGTTGAGTTTAAAGACTTGCTTGCTCATGTTCCTGGTGCTTGCAAGCTCAAATTCAGCGAGATTCTCCTTTTGGGGGATGTAAATCTCTGGGGTATCCGACTCACAGCTTGTTGTTGCAAGCACGGAGAATACCAGCACTAATCCATTGATGATGTTTGAAAATGATAATTTCATAAGCATTATATTTAAAGGGTTGTTATTCCTGTTCGCTGAAATAAGTGTCTATCCTTTTCTGCGCATTCTCGGCAATGTTGTAATAGTATAGCTTAAAATCGCACCCATGCAGGGCATATTCGCCAATACCCTGCTCGTTCTCAGGCTGCTCAGGCATACCTACTATAAGAACTTCGTACTCACGTACTGGGTCGTACATTACCTGGGCAGAGTAGCGCTCGCGTGTGTTGAGTGCTCCAAGGTTTCGGGGGTCATCTGCCTCCACCTTCTCGTAGTCGTCCTTCCATGAAATGGGGTTTATGGACATGGCTCCTTCGTGGCATACCAGATTGTATGAACCGAATTCTCCGTTTTCCATGCGTTCGCAATTCCATGAGATTACCACACGTGTGTCGGTCTCTCCTTCGGCAAACTTCAGGTGAGTGTTTTCTTCAAAGTAGTCTTGGGAATAGGAATATCCCAATGGGTAGGCAGCAACCATGCGACCATACACCTCGGGATGGTCTGCCATGTAGTCTGAAAGAAGGTATTTCAGTACATTAGAACCCTGCGAGTGTCCGGCCAGGATAAAAGGACGCCCGCAGTTGTAGTGTTCTAAGTAGTATTCAAATGCCGCCTTTGCATCTGAATATGGTGTGCCAGCCACCATTTCCTCCTGTTCTTCCAGGGGATAGTTGAGCAGTTTCATGGCATCCAGCTGGCGATAATAAGGTGCATATACATTGGCAACACTTTCGAAGCATGAAGCCTGTTCTTCATATACGCCTGGAACCTTTGCGCGCATGCTGGCATTGTCTATGGTATTTATAATATTGTCTTCTTCGGTTGCCTCCCAGCTGGTGGGGTAGAGATAGAACACGTCTACCGCCTTTTCTGCAGTAGAAATCTTTACCCAATTGTTGGTGTCGGAGTAATCAACGGAAACTTGTTCGTTGGGTTCTGCCTCATCATTGTCGCAACTGCCCATGGTGAAGCTGAGCATCGCGGCCATAATGACCATTCCTGTCGCTCTAAATGTTTTCATGATAGTAAATTTTATAGAATATGTTTTTGTTCAATCTCAATACCATGACGAAAGTTCCATGGCTTGTCATAGAGGCTTTTCCCGACTAGGCTATCTGTGCTCCAATGGGCTTTAGGCCGTTTCGATTATTCAGAATGCCCTCGGAGTTTCAGCCGCTTCTAATGCTTTTGCCCTTGCAAAATAAGGCAAAAGTATTGATAAGCCTGTCGCTGTTTTACAAAAAGCAGTGTTTCAGTTTTACAAAAGATAGTTTTGAGGATGCCGTTGATATAGTGTGGCAGAAACAAAAAAACGCCCATTTCATGGGAGAAATGGACGATTTGGGGATAAAACTGGCCAAGCAATCCTATTGGTGGCCCTCTGTGGAAGACTCCAACCACTTGTGGTAATGCCTCCATGCTGTGGAGCGATGACGGAATCCTGCATGGAAGAAAAGCTCTAGGATATTGGCCTGGGGATTGCGTTTCAACTCTTCAGCCACATAGGCTATGCGGCGTCTGGAAACGTATTCGCTGAAAGTCATTCCTGCATTGCGCTTGAAGGCATCGTTTACGTAGGTGCGGTTGGAGAAGACTTGCTACGTCAGGGTTGACAGGTTCATGTCTGGGTTGCGCCACCCCTTGTTGGCATCTATTATCACTAATATCTTCTTCCAAAGATGGTCGTGCTCAAGATTCGTATTCGTGCTTTCTTCCGGAAGTTCAGGTTGGGCGAGCATTACAACCAGGCGTTCATTCAGTTCATAACGTGTTATCCCAAAGAAAAAGCCTGCCCATGCAATCTGATGAAGGAGGACTAAAATGTGCGCATGAGTCAACTGTATCAGAAAATGCAGTAGTCCTATCAGGCAGAACCCCATGGCATAGGCCATAATGAGTTTCTTGCTGACGCTGCTCTGACGCCAATCATAGGGGACAAGAAAAAGAGAAAAACAATAGAATAGCATCGTGCATATGGCGAATAAACGAAACCACACGTTGAACTCGCCAAGGTGCAGCCAAAGGTCGGCATAATTGTTTAAGGTGGTGTACTCGATTCCTGCACACATGCCCACGAACACCAATATAAGCAGGGGGGGTAACAACAGGGCGTACACCTTGGCTTTGCTGATTGACGGCCGGATAACCTCGAGAGGATACAGGAAGAAGGTCATCTGCATGAGCAGTGGCACAAAGGTATGCTCAGGTTCAAAAAGGGTTGCGTCAACAACTAAGCTCTCGTTCCAGGTGCGGAAAATAAATACGAAGGTAGTCAGGGCTGACAACCAGCTGAATATTGCCTGAATGTGGCGGGAATAGTCGCCAGTTTCTTTGCGTCGCCTCCATAGCAGGATGCCGCAGGCGGTGAGTCCTATTGTCATCAGCAATAGGACTATTGTGAATATTACTTTCATGAAGTTACTTCTTGGTATCTGCCATGTGTATTGCTATGTCATTGGTCAGCAGTACGAATTGCTCCACGGAAAGTTGCTCTGGACGCATGGCCCCGAATGGATGTTCTGCTGGAATCATCCCCTTCAGCGAACCGCGCAGCATCTTGCGCCTCTGCTGGAAGCTCTGCTTCACTATGCGTGTGAGCAGGGATACATCGCATCCAGGGTCGGTGACGCCGTTGCGTGTCATGCGTATTACTGCGGAGTGAACCTTGGGTGGCGGGTTGAACACACCTGGGGGCACGGTGAAGAGGTAATCCACATCGTACCACAACTGTATGAGCACCGTGATGATGCCGAAGGCCTTTGTGCCAGGCTTGGCTGCCAGACGCTCGGCCACCTCCTTCTGTATCATGCCGGTGCAGCAGGGGATGTAGTCCTTGTAGTCCAGCATCTTGAAGAATATCTGCGAGGAGATATTGTAGGGATAGTTGCCAGTGAGCACAAACTGTCCGCCCTGGAAGGTACGATCCAGGTGCATCTTCAGGAAGTCGTCGGCAATGATGTTGTCCTCAAAGTCGGGATAGGTGCGCCTGAGGTAATCCACACTCTCCGAGTCCAGTTCCACCACCTTCAGCGGTCGTGGCTTCTGCATCAGGTATTGTGTCATCACGCCCATGCCAGGACCAACCTCCAGCACTGGAAGGTCGGGACATGCGTCCACTGTGTCTGCTATGCGGCGTGCTATGCTCAGGTCTGTCAAAAAATGTTGCCCGAGAAACTTTTTCGGCTTAACGAGGGCC
Organism: Bacteroidaceae bacterium; assembly: GCA_045612965.1. GTDB lineage: Bacteria > Bacteroidota > Bacteroidia > Bacteroidales > Bacteroidaceae > Physcousia. Next base: position 28,157 of record JAZLAC010000012.1, read on the forward strand.
ATATATGGTATTTTTTTGTAAATTTGCATACGAAGATACGGAGATTTGGCAAATGTACCAAGGGAATCCCCGTGAAATTGCCCGAAGGCTCTGAAAATTGATTTTGATATACCTTTGTGAAGACAACCTTAAAATACATACTTAGAATAGGATTGCCTCTGCTTCTGGCCGGTGTTATTTTGCATTGGATGTACAGCGGTGTGGACTGGGGTGCTGTGTGGGCAGCCCTGGAGGGAGGCATGAACTGGTGGTGGATGCTCCTGAGCATGCCTTTTGGCATATCGGCGCAGGTCTTCAGAGCCTTGCGCTGGAGGGTGGTGCTCAAGCCTATGGGCGAGAATCCCCGTCTCTCTACTTGCTGCAACAGCATTTTCCTCAGCTATGCCTCGTCCCTGGCCATCCCCCGTGTGGGCGAGGTGCTCAGGTGCGGCGTGCTCTCCAAGTATGAGGACATCAGTTTCACGCGTCTTGTAGGTTCCGTAGTGAGCGAACGTGTGGTGGACATGACCATGGTTTTCTCTTTCTCCCTGATAACCATGCTCACGCAGATACCCGTCTTTCTGGACTTCTTCGAGGAGACGGGGCTTGACCTCCGTGGTTTCCTCGGGCGTTTCTCTGAAACGGGTTATTGGGTTACCGCCCTGTGTGCCGTAGCGGCATGCGTGCTGATGGCTTTGCTTGCGAAGAAACTGAAACTCTTCTCCCGTACCAAGGCCAAGTTTGCCAAACTCGTGGAAGGCATGACCAGTGTGGCACGGTTGGAGAACCCCTGGCTCTTCCTGCTCTATAGCGTTGGCATCTGGCTTAGCTACTACCTGCACTTCTACATAGCATTCTATTGCTTTGAGTATACTGCCGGTCTTGGCCCCGTGGCTGCTCTCGTGGCTTTCGTGGTAGGCTGCTTTGCCGTGCTGGTTCCCACACCAAACGGAGCAGGCCCCTGGCACTTCGTGGTAAAAACAGCTCTTGTGCTCTATGGCGTGCAGGACAACGATGCCGCCGTCTTTGCCCTCATCGTGCACACCCTGCAGACCATGCTCACCGTGGTCCTCGGCCTCTATGCCCTGTCTGCCCTGGCAATGACGAGAATGATTAAAACGAAAGACCATCCCAGGCCCTCATAGGCCTCCTAGGCTTTCCTAGGCTTTCCTAGGCCTTCCTAGATCTTCCTAGCCCCCTTAATCAAAAACAAAACCAAAAAACAAATATTATGACTATCAACGACCTTAACCCCAGAGAGATTTGGCAGAACTTCCATCTGCTTACACAAGTCCCCCGTCCAAGCGGACATTTGCAGAAGGTACAGGAATTCCTCCTTCAGTGGGCTGCCGAGCGTGGTATAGAGGCATTCAAGGACAATGCCGAGAACATCGTTATGCGCAAGCCTGCTACTCCCGGCAAGGAGAATTGCCGCACTGCTGTCATGCAGGCTCACATGGACATGGTGCCACAGAAGACCGACGAGAGCACACATAACTTCGAGACCGACCCCATCCAGACATGGGTGGACGGCGAGTGGCTCAAGGCAAAGGGCACTACACTGGGTGCCGATGACGGTATCGGTGTGGCTGCCATCATGGCTGTTTTTGAGTCAAAGGACATAGAGCACGGACCTCTGGAGGCTCTGATTACTGCCGACGAGGAGACCTGCATGTACGGTGTTAACCACCTGAGCGCCGACACCCTGAAGGGCGACATCCTGCTGAACATCGACAATGAGAACATGGGCGAGTTCGTCATCGGCAGCGCCGGTGGCGTGAACATTACCGCCACAATGAAATATCAGGAGGTAGATACCGATGCCGACGACGTTGCCGTTAAGGTTAGCGTGGCAGGTCTGCGTGGCGGTCACTCCGGTTTGGAAATCAACGAAGGCCGTGGCAATGCCAACAAGTTGCTGGCTCGCATTGTACGTCAGGCTATCTTGGATGACGAGGCTCGTCTGGCAACATGGCACGGCGGCAACATGCGCAATGCCATCCCCCGTACTGCCGAGGCAGTGCTCACTCTGCCCAAGGAGAACGTGGACGACCTGAAGGAGCTCTGCGACTTCTGCCAGAAGCAGTTCGTGGACGAATACCGTGGTGTGGAGCACAGCATAGAGGTAAGCATGGAGCAGGTGGAACTGCCCGCAAAGCAGGTTCCCGAGGAGATACAGGACAATCTGGTCAGTGCCATCATGGCATGCCACAACGGCGTACTGCGCTTCATCCCCAGCATCCCCTCAGTTGTGGAAACCAGCAGCAACCTTGCCATCATCAACATTGGCGAGGGCAATGCTGAGATTCTCATTCTGGCACGAAGCAGCTGCGACACCCAGCTGGAGTTCCTGCAGGAGATGATGGTATGCACCTTCGGCATGGTGGGCATGAAGGTAGAGTTCGGCGGTCAGTATGGCAGCTGGCAGCCCAACTTCGACTCTCCCATCGTGGCAAAGATGGTGGACGTTTACAAGCAGTGCTTCAATGAGGATGCCAAGGTGGAGGTGTGCCATGCCGGTCTCGAGTGCAGCATCATCGGTGCCCTGTATCCCAACATGGATCTCGTGAGCTTTGGTCCCACCATGCGCTCTCCCCATACCCCCGACGAGCGTTGCAATATCCCCAGCGTAGAGAAGTTCTGGGTATTCCTCAAGGCCCTGCTGGCAAGCATTTAATAGAGAACGGTGAGCGGTTAGCGTGGAGCGGTAATGTTCGTTCCCCGCTTCCCGCTTCCCGCTCATCCGTTTTCCGTTTGAAAAGATGAACTTAGACGAACTATACAAGGCACGATATGTGCTCAACGGCATTATCCGCCGTACGGATCTGGTTCAGGCACCACGCCTGAATCCGGATGCCGATATCTACCTGAAGCCCGAGAACCTGCAGGTTACGGGTTCCTTCAAGGTGCGTGGCGCTTGCTACAAGATTTCCCAGCTCTCTGCCGAGGAGAAGGCACGAGGCGTTATAGCCTGCTCGGCTGGCAACCATGCCCAGGGTGTGGCGCTTGGTGCCACGCATGCCGGGGTGAAGTCCCTCATCTGCCTGCCCGAAGGCGCTCCCATCAGCAAGGTGGAGGCTACACGCCGCTATGGTGCTGAGATTTGCCTGGTGCCAGGTGTGTACGACGATGCATACCAGCATGCACTGAAACTGCGCGACGAGTACGGCTATACCTTCGTGCATCCCTTCGACGATGAGAAGGTTATAGCTGGTCAGGGCACTATAGGCCTGGAACTTCTGGAGCAGTTGCCCGATGTGCAGTGCGTTATCGTGCCCATTGGCGGTGGCGGTCTTGCCAGTGGTGTGGCTTATGCCATAAAGAGTCTCAATCCCTCTGTGGAAGTGTGGGGCGTGCAGGCTGCCGGAGCGCCCAGCATGTATCATAGCGTTGCCGACGGGCGTATCATGCGCCTGCCCAACGTTAGCACCGTTGCCGATGGTATTGCCGTGAAGCAGCCAGGCGAACTGACCTACGACCTCTGCCATAAGCACTTGGATGGTATTGTTACCGTAACCGAGGACGAGATATGTGCCGCCATTCTTGCTATCATCGAGCAGCAGAAGATGGTGGTGGAAGGTGCCGGTGCTGTGTCTGTGGCTGCTGCCATGTTCAACAAGGTTCCCATTGCCGGCAAGAAGACCATCTGCATACTCAGTGGCGGTAATGTGGACGTTACCATTCTGAACCGTGTCATCCACCGAGGTCTGGTAAAGAGCGGACGTATCTGCAAGCTCACCATCACTCTCGAGGACAAGCCCGGTCAGCTCGTTGGCGTCAGCCAGATAATATCCTCCCTTGGCGGCAATGTTGTGAAGGTGAACCACGAGCGAAGCGACGACTCCAACCGTGTTACCGACTGCATCCTGCAGCTCCAGGTGGAAACCCGCAACCACGAGCACGTAGAGACCATCCGCACCGCCCTGCAGGAAGCTGGCTTCAGCACGCAGTGCCAGGTGTACTGAACGTTTAACGTTTAACGATTAACGTTGTAGGGACGCTGCGTGCAGCGTCCGAAACACCAACCAAGACCTGCATCCGCCCCCTTTGCTCTCTTCAACAAGATTAAACAGAACCAGTATTAGAGATTAAGAGTGTACACTCTGGGACAAAGTCCTTGACTAATTACCCTTGGAAGGGCCCATACAGGTTTGAGTTATTCAAAGGATAGCCAATCTCCAAATCTCTAATCCTTCAGTGCCATCCGTATTATCACGTTGAAGAATATCAATCAGTGTCAATCAGTCCCATCTGTGTTTATCAGTGTGCAACCCCTAACCCTAACCCTCTAACTTCTAACCCATAGTCCTTTTTCGTCAATATGAATAATAAACTAGAAATTATCAAATCCACCTCGCAGGAACATGCGCAAGCTATAAACCTGATGCGTGGTTTTATGGAATCCGACAAGCCTAAGGTTGGAATCTTTTGGTATGATTATGTCAACAACATACTTTTTGGGGTTCAAAAAGGAGATGTGGAATTGTATTTAAACCAAGGCAATAGCGTGACATTCCCCAAACTGCACAAAACATATTGGCAGAAGCAGCATCATCGTGCAGTCGCAAAGGGAGATACAGGTTCGATATTCTATCAGGAGCATAACTATACTCTGATTCCTCGTGGAAGAATATTTTTTGAGAATGGTATCTTTTACGTTAACGTAGGTAGTTGGATAAATGGCCTTATTGAAGGAGAGCAATGTATAGATAGTGAAAAGCTCAGAGAACTCATTATAGACGAATTTGATTTGCCGGAGGACTTCATCTTTCGTCAGGATCACCATTGGGATATAGGTCATGGATGGTCAGAAGAAAGATTCTAAGCTCTAACCCATTATTAATATTAAAAGACATAACCCATGAAAGTAATCAGTACAGACAAGGCGCCTGCTGCCATCGGTCCCTACAGTCAGGCGATAGAAGTGAATGGTATGGTATTCTGCAGCGGTCAGATACCCATCGACCCTGCCACCGGCAACTTTGTAGAAGGTGGCATACAGGAGCAGACACGCCAGGTGCTCACCAATGCCTCTCAGGTGTTGGCGGCAGCAGGTACCGACCTGTCCCACGTGGTGAAGACCACCGTGTTCCTCAGCGATATGGCAAACTTCGTTGCCATGAACGAGGTCTATGCCCAGTTCTTCTCCCAGCCCTTCCCAGCACGTTCTGCCGTAGCGGTTAAGGACCTGCCCAAGGGCGCGTTGGTAGAAATAGAGGTTCTGGCGGTTAAGTGATGCCCCCCACCGACTTCATCACTTTTCATTGCTGTGAGGTAACAGTGTAACCTCTGCGTTCTCTCGTCGTAACGAAGTTTGCGACCCTCCAGCGCCAGCGTTAAATACGGAAATGGAATAAAAACTCAGCGCTCTCTGCGTCCTCTGCGTGCAAAACAAACACCTTAACCACTCTTAAAGAAACTCACGCGGAGAGCGTAAAGGACGCAGAGTGCCAATGCAAACTACGCGGTTAAGTTATGCTCCCTCCCCAATGATTTGGTAGCGTTGCATTTATGCCGCTAAACGTAACGGACAGAAACATGTTTTATGGTGTTTCTGTCCGTGCCTTTTTGTCCTTTTTGCCATTGGTTCGCGGGTAAATGGTGCTTAATTAGTTGAATAGTAGATAATTTTCGGGGATTTCTTTTGTGGTTATTTGTATTTTCCGTACCTTTGCCGAACAAATACAAATAGTGTGCCCACAAATATGCTTGCAAACGTTCAAAATAACGCGAAAATAACTGCCAATATCCTTGGTGGTTTGGATTATTTTGTTAGCAAGCAAGCAAGCAAGCAAGCAAGCAAGCAAGCAAGCAAGCAAGCAAGCAAGCAAGCAAGCAAGCAAGCAAGCATTATTATAATATAATAGGTGCGCGCGAGGCAGCTCGTGCTCTTTTCACGCCTCATCCCCCAGTGTGACGCATGTCGCACTGGGGGATGAGGCGTGTTTGTGCGTACCCTCCCACTAACCATGATTGTTAATATAACTAATTAAACTTAAATACAATAAACAATGAAAAAGCTATTACTTTTATTTGCCGTAATGCTCTCTACGGTGGGGGCTTGGGCACAGGTAATTACTGCCGTTGGTGATGCAGTAGATCCTACAACATTTACAACAGGTTCCGGAGGCGGTGACCACTATGTATTGGAGGTTGTAAAGAAAATTGGAACAGATGAGAACCTCCTAACCAATACTTATCTTTATACAGAAGATACAAGTAGTCGAATTAAGGCTGGTGCTTTAGAATTAAATAGTGCGAATAATTATAGGTTCGTTTTTAATATCTATCAGATTGCTGAAGGTAAATTTAAATTATGGGTAAACAATCAAGGTGTACCAACATTTGCAAATACAGCAAAAGGCGCTTTTAATATTGACGAGAAAACCAGTGTTGGAGAATGTACACTTCTGCCTGTTGAGGGTCAGGATAATGTGTATATGTTAAGAGGCTATGCTGATGATAGAGCTTATTATAAGGTTGTAGGCGAGGAAGTACAGGTGTGCCAAAATGACCAAGATGGCACAACAGCCATGTGGGTGAAGATTCACAAGACAACAGTAAAGTCTTCTGCTTTGACTTATGACCCAGAGGCGACTTATTTCCTAGTAGAGAGTACTACAGGTCTATATGTAAGCAACACTGAGGGCAAGGTTAAATTGGTGGCAGATAAGGCAGATTGTAAACCTTTTAAAGTTTCAGTAGACTCAGAAACACAATGTCATACTTTCCAAAATGTAGATAATTCCAATTATTTGTATGCTGGATGGTGGGATGCAGAAATGTCTTCAACAAAATGTGTGTGGTCTGTAGAAAAGGTGGATGCAGAAGGATACTTTAGGTTGCATTTTATGGGTAATGCCAATGATGCATATTGTCAAACAGGTTTCTTGGGTACTAATAATGTAGTTGATGGGCAACAGTTGTTCTCAAACCAAGCTCACGACGAAGGTCAGATACTGAGTTTTAGATTAGAGAATGCCATCTCTAAGGAGGTTACTTATAATTACTATGACTCAAATGACAATCTTCTTGGTTCTAAAACTTTTGAAGCTGTGATGGGGAGCGCTTTGCCAAATCCTTCAGAATTCTTGAAAGTACCAGCGGAAATAGTTACTATTACTGGTGCTCCCACAGGTAATCTTGAGTCTACCTGTGAATTTGATATTACTGTAGGTTTGAATGATAATGCTCCTTTCGTTCCAACATCCATAGTTGGAGAGGCTTTTGCTGATGGTACAAATTGGTATAACCTTAAGATACGTCATAATGAGATAAAACGCATCAAGGCTGAAGGTGACGATATTAAGCATAATGCCTCTTATAACAATCAAGATGATATGAACCAGTATTTCGCATTCGTTGGTAATGCCGTTTCTGGCTTCTATATCTATAACAAGAATGTAGGTGTATCCAAGAGTATTAAATGTGATGCTTCTGCTGCTGGAGGAAACCTGGATGCGTCTTTTGCTACTGATGGTACTCCTATGGAACTTTTCAAAGGTAGTGTTGATGGGTATTGGCAGTTTGCTCCGGTGAATCGTACCAAGACAGATGCCCGTATGCATGACCTTGATAACTCTTTGGGATATTGGCATTCAGATAATGCAGATACTGATGCAGGCTCAAACATCATGATTTTTGAGGTTAAGGTGGATGATCCCAAGGTAGAATTGGTACTTAATTATAAGGAAAATGGATATTCTAAGGAGATATCTGCAGGAGAATATTACGTGGGTTATGATATCAACTACGCACTTCCTGGTGGCATAGAGATGGATTGCCTTTTTGTTCCACAGGATGGTCGTGTGAAGTTGACTTTCCCCATGTTTAGGTATGCTGCTTCCGTAGATAAGATTTATCAATGGTATTCTATGGATATTCACGGCAATGAAGGAACCTATCCTGTATATAGTGATGGTACAGAGATAAAGGTTAACTATACCGCAAGAGATAATTCAAAGGGACCTCTTTATCAAGAAGGAAATGTTCCCAATACTTCGTATATGTGGGCATTTGTGGGTAATCCTTGGGATGGATTTAAGGTAATAAACAAGGCTGCGGGTACTGGTGTTTCTTTGTATCAGCCCAGTGACGCTGATGTAAAAGTGTCTTTGAATGCAGAGGGTCAGGTTTTCAAGACTCATAATAGTTCGCAAGTTGCCAACTCTATTTGCTTTAAGATAGATGGTAGAAACTATTATCCTAATCACCGCGGAGAGTCTATTCAAGGATGGACAAGTAATGATGCAGGTTCTTCATTCCGTTTTTATCCTGTAGGTGGTGACATTTTAACTGCCGGTGATGTCATGACTGCAGGTAAATATTATCGTATTCAGAGTACAAGCCACAAGACATTCTTGGGTATTGACGGATATACATTAAACATGAAGAATAGCACCCTTGCAACAGGTAATGCCGGACAACTTTGGAAGTATGTGGAAGAGGGCGGAAATGCATATCTTCAGAACGTATATGCCGGTTTATATCCACAGGCTGTGCCATCAGGTGGCGACAAAACGACAACAATTGCCGCAAATAAGAGTAAAGCCTTTACATATGCCATCAATAATGAGGCAGACGATAAAGTTTGGAATATTTACTTTGGAGGAACTCAGGTTAACATTGAACCCAGTGGCAATGTCAATTATTGGTTTGAAGATAATGCACACCATCATATATATGAAGTGGAAGTAACAGATGAGGCTTTAGGAGCATTGTTCGCAGAATGCTATGAGGCTAATCCTTTTGATGCTGTAGCGAACGGATACAAAAAAATTGATATAACTGAGGGTGCAGTAGTTATTTCTCCATCTGAATTTGACGCTCCCAGTGTAATTAATGAGCAAATTGAAGGTTTGACTATAGCAGGAAAAGCAACACAGGAAAGCGTGCACGCTCTTTTTGGTAATTTGATTGCTTTGGCACCTTACAAGAATGCTGTTGCCAAGCATGGAGATCTTCTAAGCGTTGACTATACACCCAAAGCAGAGTGGGGTACTATCATACTGCCTATCAACTGGGCCAACCCAGATGGATGGACTCGTTATTCTTGTGCTGCAACAGAGGGCAATGTTCTTGCTTTAGCAGAATATGCCGCAGACGCAACTAAGAATGCTCCTATGATTATCCAAGTAGAGGAGGATAAGATTGGTACAACTTATCAATTTATTGGTTACAGCAATGGTGCAGCTACAACAAACCAGACTGTTGGTCTATTGACAGGTGTACTGGAGGATAATACCAAGGTTCCCGCAGGAAGTTATGTTCTGGCGCGTCAAAAGAGTACAGGTAAAATCGGTTTCTTCCCTGTAGCAGAGGGCGCAGATTATGGATTGGAGAAGTACAAGTGCTACCTGACTCTGCCTGTTGAATCTGCACGCTATAACGCACTGTTCTTTGAGGGAGGTGAAACTGCCATTGAGAATGTTGAAGGTGCAGAGAGCGGTGCTAAGGCTGTTGTTTATGACCTGTCCGGTCGCCGTGTTCAGAACGCTCAGAAGGGTGTATTCATCGTTAACGGCAAGGTTGTTATCAAGTAAAAGAAAGTAAGAATACAGTTTTAGTTTTAGTTTATAGTGGGGCTTCGGCTCCCTGTTCACCCCCTGCTCCTTTGCCGTGAGGTACGGGACAGGGAGGATGAGCTAAATAAAATGTAACATAGTAATATATAATAAAAGCAAGTATATATGAAAAAGGCTTATATCAAACCATCTGTAGAGGCATTTGATATCCAGATGGAGTCAATCATAGCTTTGTCTACACAAGATACGGAAATTGGAAGTGGTAATAAAGACGATTTTGAAAATCTCGGCCGTGAAGACAACAACCCCTCTCGTCCTAACATTTGGGAGCAGGGCTGGTAATCTCTAAAGCGAGATGCAGAAATATTATAGGAATATACATACATGGAGGAGCGGCAGCAATGTCGCTCCTCTTTGTGTATATATCGTTCTGCACTACCCCAGAAAACGGTCCTCCCGAGGGCAAAGGTCGGTCGTCCCGAGGACCTGACCGAAAGAACCGGGAACTCTCGCCTCGGTCCTCGGGAGGGGTATAAAAAGGGAAAGGTGAACCAAAGGTCGACGATATGTCAAGTCAAATCGGAAAACTAAGACCATCCACCCCCTCCGCATCGCTCGTCGCCCCTGTCTCAGGGGGACAAAGGAAAAGGGGGACGGAAATGTGAAAATGGATCCCCGATTTTCACAAACACCCAACAGTAGGGACGTTGCGTGCAGCGTCCGCACCGCTTATCGGATAATATTCAGGGCTTGGAGCAATAGGGATGTTCATTCACTTTGCTCCAAGGTCTTTCTTTATCTGCCCCTTTTTGGTGGTATCAGGGAATTGTTGTATATTTGCGAGGAGAAAAGTGTAAATCATCAGATTATGAAGTACCCTATAGGCATACAGCAGTTTTCTGAATTGCGTTCAGGCGGCTGGGTTTATGTAGACAAGACGGCACTTGTTTACCGTTTGGTGGATAACGGGAAGTACTACTTCCTGAGCCGTCCCCGCCGCTTCGGCAAGAGTCTGCTGATCTCTACCCTGAAGGCATACTTCGAGGGTCGCAAGGACTTGTTCCAAGGTCTTGCCATGGAACAGTTGGAAAAGGATTGGAATGAGTATCCCATACTTCACCTCGACCTGAATGCAGAGAGGTACACGTGCCATGCAGAACTTGCAAACATCCTTGACACATATTTGCGCCAATGGGAGGCGGAGTACGGTTCGCAGGAGGGTGGCAATCCCAGTCTTTCGCAACGTTTCCATGCCGTCATCCGTGCTGCCAAGCAGAAGACAGGACGCAATGTGGTGGTCCTGGTGGACGAATACGACAAGCCCATGCTTCAGGCCATAGGTAAGGACGAGTTGCAGGACGAATTTCGTGCCACTTTGAAATCGTTCTATGGCGTGATGAAGAGTGCCGATGCGGATATACGCTTTGTTATGCTCACCGGTGTCAGCAAGTTCAGTAAGGTGAGCGTGTTCAGCGACCTGAACAACATAGAAGACCTGTCCATGAGTCCTGATTATTACAATATATGCGGTATCTCCGAGCAGGAGTTGCGAGATGTATTTGATGGAGAGGTCGGTGAACTTGCCAAGGCGAATAGTCAGACCAAGGAGGAGGCATACGAAATGCTGAAGCAACGTTATGACGGCTATCACTTCGCTCCAGATACTTTGGGCATGTACAATCCGTTCAGTGTGCTGCTTACCCTGAAGAACCAGCAATACGGCAGTTACTGGTTCAGTACTGGTACGCCCACCTACCTTGTGGAACTGATGAAGGAGGTGGACATGAATCCCACGGAACTGTCGGGTTACGAGGCCAGTGCCAGCGAACTGGACAGTGTGCAGATAAAGGTGGACAATCCCATTGCGGTGCTTTATCAGAGCGGCTACCTTACCATAAAGGACTATGACCGTAGCGTCCGTCTGTACACTCTGGACTATCCCAACGAGGAGGTAAAGGAGGGTTTTGTTAGTTTCCTGATGCCTTACTACACTCCAATTTCGCAGAATGACTCCCCGTCGTTTGTTGGCAAGTTCGTGCGTGAGGTAAGAAACGGCAAGGTGGATGCCTTCATGTTGCGCTTAAAGGCGCTGATGGCAGACACACCATACGAATTGATACGCGATCTGGAGGTCCATTACCAGAATGTGATGTTCATCTTTACCAAACTGATGGGGCTTTATGTTCAGGCAGAATACCGTACTTCCCGTGGCCGTATAGACCTGACAATAGGAACAGACAAGTACGTTTACATCATAGAACTGAAACTGGACGGCTCTGCCGAGGAGGCCCTGGCACAGATAAACGACAGGGATTATGCCCTGCCCTTCGCCGTGGACGGCAGGGAGATAATCAAGATAGGAGCAAACATCACAAGCGAGACCCGCAACCTGGAACGCTGGGTGATGGAGAGTTGAACGAGGAACGTTTAACGTTTAACGAGGAGTGGTGAACGGAAGCATCCAGCAGTAGGGACGTTGCGTGCAGCGTCCGAAAACACAGGCATACTATTTGCATTCAGAAACTATAAATTGGGCAGATTATGAAGTACCCTATAGGCATACAGCAGTTTGAGAAGTTGCGTGAGGAAGGATGGGCTTATGTGGATAAAACGTCCCACATTCATCAATTGGTATCTAAAGGTAGTTACTATTTCCTGAGCCGTCCTCGCCGTTTCGGCAAGAGTCTGCTGATCTCTACCCTGAAGGCATACTTTGAGGGTCGCAAGGACTTGTTCCAAGGCCTTGCCATGGAACAGCTGGAGCAGGAGTGGCGTGTGCATCCCGTGCTTCGTCTGGACCTGAATACCGAGAAGTATGATTCCTTGGATAGCGTAGACAAGAAGCTGGATCGTGAGTTCAAGGCGTGGGAGAACCTCTATGGCGCAGACCCTGCCGAGACTACTCTGCCCATGCGATTTGAGGGTATAATACAACGTGCCTATGAAAAGACCGGCGAGCGTGTGGTTGTCCTGGTGGACGAGTACGACAAGCCTCTGCTTCAGGCAATATCCAACAAATCGCTACAAGATGAATACCGTGCAACGCTGAAGGCTGTTTATGGTGCCTTGAAGAGCATGGACGGATGTGTCAGGTTCGCCCTGCTTACTGGTGTGACCAAGTTCAGCAAGGTGAGTGTGTTCAGCGACCTAAACAATATGGAAGACCTGTCCATGAATGCTGCCTATTACGATATATGTGGTATCTCCGAGCAGGAACTGCATAATGTTTTTGACGAGTCGGTCGGTGAACTTGCCAAGGCGAACAGTCAGACCAAGGAGGAGGCATACGAAATGCTGAAACAGCGTTATGATGGTTACCATTTCGCTCCAGATACTTTGGGCATGTACAATCCGTTCAGTGTGCTGCTTACCCTGAAGAACCAGCAATACGGCAGCTACTGGTTCAGTACGGGTACGCCCACCTACCTTGTGGAACTGATGAAGGAGGTGGATATGAATCCCACGGAACTGTCGGGCTACGAGGCCAGTGCCAGCGAACTGGACAGTGTGCAGATAAAGGTGGACAATCCCATTGCGGTGCTTTATCAGAGCGGTTACCTTACCATAAAGGACTATGACCGTAGCGTCCGCCTGTACACTCTGGATTATCCCAACGAGGAGGTAAAGGAGGGCTTTGTCAGCTTCCTGATGCCTTACTACACTCCCATTTCACAAAATGACTCCCCGTCGTTTGTTGGCAAGTTCGTGCGTGAGGTAAGGAACGGCAAGGTGGATGCCTTCATGTTGCGCTTAAAGGCGCTGATGGCAGACACGCCATACGAGCTGATACGCGACCTGGAGGTTCATTACCAGAATGTGATGTTCATCTTTACCAAACTGATGGGGCTTTATGTCCAGGCAGAATACCGTACTTCCCGTGGCCGTATAGACCTGACAATAGGAACCGACAAGTACGTTTACATCATAGAACTGAAGCTGGACGGCTCTGCCGAGGAGGCCCTGGCACAGATAAACGAGAAGGATTATGCACTGCCCTTCGCTGTGGACGGCAGGGAGATAATCAAGATTGGAGCAAACATCACCAGCGAGACCCGCAATCTGGAACGCTGGGTGATGGAGAGTTTAACGAGGAACGTTTAACGATTAACGAGGAGTGGTGAGCGGAAGCATCCAGCAGTAGGGACGTTGCGTGCAGCGTCCGAAAACACAGGCATACATCCAGCGCTGACAATGAGGTGTCAAATACGGACGCTGCCGCAGCGTCCCTACCACTGACACAACGAAAAAATGTTTAAAGATGCAAGTTTATCAGGGAGCGGTGAGCGGTTAACGGTGAGCGGGGGAATTATATTTCACACGGAATACACAGATTTCACAGAAATGATATAATAGGGGGAGATGTAAAGGGGGCAAGCAGATGGAAAGAATACACAGAATTTGTCGCAGACTCCGTCACGACGGCTGGCGCGGTGAGAAGGAGGAGCGATTAACGTTTAAGTTGAAAGTTTAACGATTAACGACTAACGTTTAACGATTAGAGCGGTGAGCACTGTGAAACAGGTGCTATTCTGTGGATTCCAGCGTGAGCGTGAACCTACTCTTGCTGAAAGGAAAATCTGCGTATTCTGTGGCTTCTGTGTGAGAGATAAGAAACTATCCGCGTCCTCTGCGCTCTTTGCGTGAGATATATAGACTACCACACGGTTGTTTTGTTTCCGCACGCACATTTCACAGTAATGACTCAATAAGTGAAGAAGTCAGGAGGCATACATCCAATGCGGACAAGGGGATATACAATACGGACGCTGCGCGCAGCGTCCGTACTTTGCTAACTACTCACCCGTAATCTATGCGGAGTAAACTACTGTAGACACTCCGTTATGACGGCTGGTGTGGAGGTAATGCAAAGGGTGTGCGGTATAGAGGGGGATGATAAATTATAGTCAGAAAAGTTTTTCCGCAGCTTCGCGCCCCATCTGGTAGACACGTTTCATCTTTTCTACGTTCTGTTCGGTACGGCCTATGGGCAGGGTGTCGTCGGGAGCTATGATGGTTATGCGCCCTGCCTTTTCTTCCTGTGCGAGGTATTCCAGTTGGGCATTGTACATGATGTGGCGACGGTTCATCACCTCTATGACAGCAGGGTACTTGCGCATGAGGGTGTGGAACAGAGGCATCAGTTTTGTACGTTTTTTGGTAAAACCCTTTGGCTGTGTCAGGATGACGATGTTGTGCTCGTAGCCCAGGTTTTGAAAATACTTCAGAGGTATGCTGTCCGTCATGCCACCATCCAGAAGCTGTCTGCCTTCCAATTCCACCGGAATGGACACCAGTGGCAGAGCAGAGGATGCACGCAACCATTCCATGAACTCGTAGTCTACGGGAGGTGTGAGATGCTTGTAGACAGGTTCGCCGGTAAGCACGTCGGTACACACGACGTGATATTCCACAGAACTCTTGTTGAAGGTATCCTTGTCAAAGATGTCTATCTCGTCGGGCAAGGTGTGATAGGCAAATTCCGGGTTCATGAGATTGCCGGTACGCAGCAACGGACGCAATCCCATGTAGCGCGGTTCTTTGGTCATATTGATGTTGTAGCGCAATATTCGGCCTGGTTGTTTGGAGATATAGTTACAGCCAAAGCATGCTCCGGCCGACACGCCTACGATGCCGTCCACCTTTATGTCGCGCTCCATCATCACGTCAAGAACTCCGGCGGTAAACAGACCTCGCATGCCGCCGCCTTCAAGAACAAGTCCAGTCTTCATTGGAAAAATTTTAGGGTCTTTTGGGACTTTTGGGACTTTAAGGACTTTAGGGACTTCGGGGGGCTGTTCTTTACATCATGGCTCCCAGAATACGCTGGAAGAAACCGGGATGCTCCTCCTTCCAGTGCTGTACGGCATCGTTCAGTGCCTTGACATCTACCTGTTCGGGCAGGAGGACGCGGCCGTCCTGCATCTTTATGGTGATGTTAAGATTTTCGTCCGAGGTGGAACTCTCTATGCCTGCATAGTTCAAAACCAGATGTCCCTCGCAAGCGTCGGTGAGGGCGGTAAGCATGTTCAGTGTGATTTCGTCCATATTGTACGGTAATTGCTAATGTTGCCGTTGCAAAGTTAGTCAAATAAATTTAAATAGCAGTAAAAATGTGTAAATTAGGTCAATTATGCGGTGGTTTTGTTGGAGGGTCTGCTATATTTGTGTTACTTTGTGCTTGTGATAATTAACATGAACTTTTATTGCAAGATGAACAGACTGATAAGTACAATTTTCCTTGCCATGGCATTGCTCATGCCCATGGCAGTGAGTGCACGCGAGGACGAACTGGCCCAGATTCTGGAACAATGTCTGCTGAGGGAGGCTAACTCCCCAGACAGTATAGAGTATAACCTGCAGCTTCTGGAAAAGGTGAGGGAAGGCAAGAGCGGAACTGCCCGTGCCGTGTATTCGGCAGCATTGGGCCAACTGTATGCCAAGCGTGCATATTCCGATGCTACGGGAGTGTGGCGCCGCAGAAGTCTGGAACTCTTCCGTGAGGCCCTGGCAGAACCGGAACTCCTGTACAACGCTCCCACTAAGGACTGGCTGCCCGTGGTGAAGCGTGGCAAGGACGAGAAGGTGTACGGCCGCAACATGCTCTATGTGGTATGGAAGGCGGCACACGACTGGGTGCCGGTGGACTCGGTGATGAGCGAACAGGAACTGATAGATTTCTATACGGCTCATGGCAACAGGAAACCTGCTGCCGTGAAGGCAGAAAAGGATCGCCTTCGGGCAGAGAATGATTCAATAGACAGGCAAGCTCCCCGTATGAATGTGTTCATGGCCGAGGTGTATTATCCTGGCGATTCCTTGAGTATGAGTATGGACACATTCAATGTGAAGCAGGTGGAATGGAAGGTGCTGGATGCCCGTGGCAAACTGGTGGGCAAGAATATGCTTGTGGCTCCCTGCGTGCCGGGTCGCTATACTCTGGAGCTGAAGTGCAAGACCGATGTGCGTTTGGACAAGAAACCAGAGAAAATAAAGGTGGACTTTGTGGTGTCCACGTTGCATTATTTCATGACGGACATGCCGGGCAAGCAGGTGCATGTTACCGTGGTAGATGCCCGTACAGGCAAACCCTGTCCGGAGGCTACGGTTGTGAAAGACCTGAAGAATAATAGAGTGGCACGGGTGGTGCTGGGTGCTGATAGTTGTCTTCCCACAACCAGATACTACGAACGCTACAACTATAATGCTCCCTCCAAAAAGGAGCAACCCCGTGTGGCAATATATACCGACAGAGCAATATACCGCCCAGGTCAGACGGTTCAACTCTCTGCCATCCTCTATAGTGTGAAGCATTGGGATGCCAAGGTGAGAGAGGTGAGGGAGTGCAAGGTGCAACTGCTCAATGGAAAGTCGCGCAAGGTACTTGCCGACACCACGGTGTGCTCCGATGCTTTCGGCACTCTCTCAGCTACATTGCAGATTCCCGAGGATATAGAACTGGGATACCATCTGGTGAAGGTGGACGGTACGGTTCATGACATCCGCGTGGAGGAGTACAAGCGTCCGCAATTCTATGTGGAGATGGACGAGGAGTTTAAGGAGGTAAGCATAACTCCATTGGAGGAAACCGATGGTGAGACACCCAAGGATAGCATAATAACCTTGTCAGGCCTTGCCATGAACTACGATGGTACTCCTTTGCGCGGAGCCAGAGTGACGGCAACATCACGAAGGATACATTGCTGGTGGTGGAGGCAGGCGGCAGAGGATGTCCGCAGTCTGGATACCATATATACAGATGTGGAAGGTCGTTTCACATTGAAAGTGCCGGTGAGCAGAAACATGCTATATCGCTATGCTCCCACGCAGAGGGTGGAGGTATCGGTTCTCTCTGCCCAGGGCGAGACACAGACGGACATCAGCATCGTTCGCCTGTTTGCCGACCCACCAATGGAGAGTGCGGCACCCAAGGCAAAGGAGTGGCTGGAGTGCCCCGTGGACACCTTCGATGCCACCATCCCTGCCCAATTGGAGTTCAGAATGAAGGAGGGAGAGCAGCGCTATGTCTTCCTTACCGCCTTTGCCAGCGAGAACGTGGCAATAGATACGGTTATGCTCCTTACCGACACACTAACCTGTATGGAGATTCCATACAAGGAGGAGTATGCCGACGGACTTCTGTTGAATGTGACGTATTGCAGGAATGGCAAAATGGACGGAAAGCAGGTGACATTGAGAAAGAGACTTCCCGACACCAAACTGTATATGCATTGGGACACTTTCCGCGACTATACCCAACCCGGTGCCACAGAGCAATGGACCTTGCGCGTGCTTGATGGCAAGGGACTGCCTGTCGATGCCAATGTGATGCTGGGTATGTACGATGCCTCGTTGGATGCCTTTGCCAAGAATGAATGGTTGTTCTCCTTGCCTATGAACCATTGCATACCTTATAGTAGAGTGACTGGCTATAATTGGTATAACAAGAAATGGAAAAACCGATGGGTGGAATTCCAGGTATGGTATAATACGATACCATATTATGAGTTTAGCTACTTTGACGGTCGTTATCTGGACAAGATAAGAAAAGAATTTGCTGGAGGTTGGACAGCAGGCTCCGTGAGGGCATACGATGCTAATAAACTCTACTCTAAAAAGACAAGCGCCGATATCCTTGGTGAGGTGCCTATAGCAGGCGAGGAACTTCTTGATGCCTCGGCAGAGCAGGCCTTTGCCGATGTGGAGATAAGGACCGACTTCAGCGAGACCGCCATGTTCATGCCTCAGTTGCGCACAGATGCCGAGGGTAGGGTGGCGATAACATTCACCATGCCCCAGAGTCTGACCACATGGCGTCTGAATGGCTTGGCACATACCAAGGACATGCGCTCCGGCACATTATCGGAAAAGGTGGTGGCACGCAAAGCACTGACCAGCAAGTTGCACTTGCCAAGGTTTGTACGCGAGAAGGATAACCTGTCGTTCTCAGTACAGATAGCCAACACGGGTGAGACTGTTCAGCAGGGCAAGGTCCAGGTGCAGGTGATGGATGCGCAGACCGACAGGGTGCTGATGAAGAAGACTCTTCGTTTCAATGTTGACAAGGATAGGGACACTCTTCTCGTGCTTTCATATCAGGTGCCCGAGAGCCTACAAGGACTGAAGTTCAAGGCAGTTGCCCTTGCCGGAAAGGATAGTGATGGCGAGCAAAGGGAGATTCCTGTGCTCTCTTCTGTAGTGGAACTAACAGAAAGCAAGGCCCTAACCTTGGAAGCAGGGCAGAGCGAAACAGTGAATCTTGCTGACCTCTTCCCCAACGGAGCACAGGACAAGCGAGTGATAGTGGAGAAGGTCTCTGATCCCGTGCTGGTGGCTTTGGATGCCTTGCCTAAGGCGGCACAGCCCTCAAACGGAGATGTCCTTTCCTATGCCGCTGCCTACTATGCTGCATGCAAGTTGGGTCTGCCCGACACCACCTTATATATAAATAAGGTATATACCATGCAGAAGGAAGATGGCAGTATGCCATGGTTCCCCGGCCTGGCAGGCAATGCCTATCTGACACGCGAAGTGGGCTATCTGCTGGCACGTCTGGGTTCCGCCAATGCCAATGCCAGAAAGGTGATGACTGGTATCAAGCGCTATCTGAAAGTATCCCTTGAGGAGAGTATCGAAAAACGTAAGGAGTACAACAAGGACTGGACGCCTTATCTATCGGACTTGCGCACCCTGTATGTCTTGACCAAGGATGCTTCTGCCGACAAGGAAACGCTACAGCTGGTAAAGAAGGTGCTGAAGCGTCTGCCCGACAACGTGGGGGAGATGGACAGCGAGTATCTGGCTATAGCCATGATAGTGAAGCATGCCCTGAAGGAAGCGGTGCTGAAAGATGCTGTGGAGGTGTTGAAGTTCCGATTGAACCATAAGGACGGAACTTATCTGGCATATCGTGGTGGCAGTTGGCCAAGCATAGACCGCCGTTTGCATATCCACACTCAGGTGATGGAGGCGTGGCAGACGGTATGTCCCCATGATACAGCCACTATCCGTGGCATGCAGTACTGGCTACTGAACCAGAAGCGTACACAGGGATGGCGGTCGCCCATAGACTGCATAGATGCAGTGTATGCCCTGACGGGAGGCATTCTTCCGGAGAAGGCAGAACCTGCCTCTGTGGTGCAACGGGATACCTTGGACATTTCCAAGAACAAGTCTGTTGTGATAACGAACAACGGTGATGGTGTTATGTGGGCAGCCGTATATGGCGAGTACACCCTGCCTATGGAGCAGGTGAAGAGTGCCGGAACGGACTTCGCTTTGGAACGTACATTCAGTACCATGGAACCCAAGGTGGGCGACCGCATAAAGGAGCGAATAGTGATAGATGCCAAACGCGACTGTGAATACGTGGTGCTCAGTGTGCCCCGTGCTGGATGTGCTGAACCTGTAAGCAAACTGTCGGGCTGTGCCTGGCAGAAGGGCCTGTCGTATTACATGCAGGTTCGTGACGACCGTACGGACTACTTTATTCCTGCCCTGCCGCATGGCAAGTATGTGCTGGAAACGGAAATGACCGTAGAGCGCAAGGGAAATTATGCTTCTGGCGTGCCTACGATAAGGTGCTGCTATGCCGAGGAATTCAGGGCGCATGGCGATAACGTAAGGATGGTAGTAAACGAATAATCCAATAGAGAATGAAAATTAAAAAGCTGTTGTGGCTGCTCGTGGCAGCGTTGCTGGCTTCTTGTGCCGGAGAGGGCGAGAAGAAGGAGAAGAAAAGAATTATCGTGGCATCCAAGGGCTTGCCCAGTGAATTGCTGCTTGTAGTGGACAGGGCAGTGTGGGGAACAGACCTGCAGGATACGATAAACGGCATAGTGGAGGCACAGGTTCCCGGACTGATGCAGGCCGAGAAAATGTTTCGCGTTACAAGGATATTCAGCCGTGATTATGCTGCCACGCACAATACTTTTCACAGCAAGTTGTATGTGAAGGTGGACAAAACCCTGGACAAGCCCATGATGGGAATACTGCGCAACGAGTATGCCAAACCGCAGATAGAACTGGTGGTGGCAGCCCCAACGATGGATGAATTGCGTGAGTTCCTTCCACGCAACGGCGAGCGTATAAAGGAGATTCTTGCGGATGCCCAGGTTGATATGCGTGTGGAGTTGCTCAGGAAGAAGTACAGCAAGAAGGTGAGCGATGACCTCCATGATGTGTTGGGTATGACGGTGCGTGCACCGGAGCATATGAAGGCCACAAAAAAAGGCGAGAACTTCCTGTGGGGCGGTACCAACCTGCTGGAGAAGGACATGAACCTGGTGGTCTACACCTATGACTGGCATGGAGAGGATATGTCGGACAAGGCCCTGTTTGTACAGAAGCGCGATTCTGTGATGAAAAAGAATATTCCGGGTGAGCGTGAGGGACAATGGATGCAGACCGTGGTGGAAAACGACCAGCCTATTGTGCTTTGCAAGATGCGTGATATGGATGGACGCAAGGTGCTGGAGGCACGTGGACTGTGGGAGATGAGGAATGGTGCCCTGGGAGGCCCCTTCGTAAGCATATCCCGCGTGGATACAGCGGCACGAAAGGTGATTGTGGGCGAGGGCTTTGTCTACTCTCCATCTACGGATAAGCGCGACCTTGTACGCCAGATGGAAGCCGTGCTGAGAACACTTAAGTAGTGCCTGGCATTCCGCTTTTGCCAAGATAAATTTGGTTAATCTGCCACTTCTTTGTATCTTTGTCGGTGTTATGATGAGAAAACTTATATTACTTGGCTTCACATTGCTCGGTACTGCAGCATTTGCACAGCCCCGTTTTGTGGCCGATTCCGAAATAAAAAAGACGGGTGAGGTGCTTTTCCAGAAGCCCTACACCGTGGTCTTTGGTTTTGTTAACAAGGGTAACAAGCCGTTGCATATCAAGAAGGTACACTCTTCCTGCGGCTGTACCAAGGCAAGTTATACGCGCGGCAATATTGCCCCAGGAGCAAGGGGCGAGGTAACCGTAGAGTTCGATGCTGCCATGTTGGGAACCTTCAGCAAACACGTGGAGGTGTATACCAATGAAAGCAAGGAACCGGAGTTTCTTGTATTTCAGGGCCGCGTGGTGCGTGAACTGTCGGACTATACTACGGGTTTCCCCATTGATTTGGGCAATGTGAGGATGAATACCAATTATGTGGAGTTTGACAACGTCAGGAAGGGTGAAAGGTTGGTCACAACGTTTCAGGTACTGAATACGGAGCGTACGGCATACAGGCCCGAACTGATGCATCTGCCTCCGTATCTGCATGCCGAGTATGTGCCAGAGGTGATACCCGGCGGACAGGTGGGCACCATACGTCTTATCTTGGATTCCGACAAACTTTCGTCCTATGGCCTGAATCAGACAAGCCTCTATCTGGCACGCTATTCCGGAGACAGGATAGGGGAGGCAAACGAGATTGTGGTATCATCGGTACTGTTGCCGCAGGCGTCGGCAACGCCTTCCGTGAGCGGAACCATAAGGCTGAGCGAGAGTGAAATAGCATTCAGTAAGAATGCCAAGAAGATGAAGGCACTCGTAACCGTGACCAACGACGGTAAGGTGCCCTTGTCGGTGCACGGCCTTCAGGTATTCAACCATGCGGTGGAGGTTTCTCTGTCGAACAAGGTAATCCAGCCGGGCAAAACGGCAAAACTGAAGATTTCAGTTAAGAGGCACCTGCTTGAGAGATTCAAGGCACGCCCGAGAGTGTTGATTGTCAGCGATGATGCCAAGACACCGGTAAAGACATTGAACATAGTAATTAGGGAGCAGTAAACGCTTCTGCCACCTGAAGAATGTGTGTGAGATAAATATTAAGAGTTATGGAGCATCCCGAGAATAGCGCAGAGTATGCAGGTCTGGTAGTGAACAAGGGGGTGGAGCAGCCCTCAAGCATCAATCCTTACCTGAAGCGTGGCAGGTTTGTAAGGCGCAGTCTGACAGCAGGAGACTATGTGGAGGGAATACTGAAGGGAGATCCTTCAATTCTGGGCCAGGCCGTTACCTTGGTGGAGAGTACCTTGCCCGAGCACATTGCCACGGCACAGGAGGTAATAGAGAAATGTCTGCCATACAGCGGAAATAGCGTGCGTGTAGGCATCAGCGGTGTGCCAGGTGCCGGCAAGAGTACAAGCATAGACGAGTTTGGCGTGCATGTCCTGAAGGAGTATGGCGGCAAACTGGCTGTTTTGGCCATAGACCCCAGCAGCGAGCGTACAAAGGGCAGTATCCTTGGCGACAAGACCAGAATGGAGAAACTGTCCGTGCACCCCAAGTCGTTCATACGTCCCAGTCCCTCGGCAGGTTCGTTGGGCGGTGTGGCGAGAAAGACTCGCGAAACCATAATTCTGTGTGAGGCGGCGGGATACGACAAGATATTCGTGGAAACCGTGGGCGTGGGCCAAAGCGAGACGGCATGCCATTCTATGGTGGACTTCTTCCTGCTGATTCAGTTGGCGGGAACGGGCGACGAACTCCAGGGCATCAAGCGTGGCATAATGGAGATGGCCGACGGCATCATAATAAACAAGTGCGATGGCAATAACGTGGAAAAGAGCCAGTTGGCGGCAAGCCATTTCAGGAATGCCCTGCATCTGTTTCCCACACCGGACAGCGGATGGTCGCCAGAGGTGCTATGCTATAGCGGTTTCTACGGCATCGGCATCAAGGAAATATGGGATATGGTATATAGATATATAGACTTCGTGAAAGCCAACGGGTATTTTGAACATCGCAGGGCCGAGCAGGCAAAATACTGGATGTACGAGAGCATAAACGAGAGTCTGCGCAACAGTTTCTTCCAGAATCCGGCAATAGAGAATATGCTGCACACAGAGGAGCTGGCAGTGCTGAATGGGGAAAAGACCTCATTCATTGCCGCCAAGCAACTCCTGGATGCGTATTTTGCACTCCTCCATTAGCCATTTCGGGGTGCTGGTGGCACCGCATATTCCAATGGATTTACAGTTTTTCAGCCAGCCAGGGTCTACCTCGCTGGCTGTATCTATCATATAACTCTGAGGATTGACCTGAAGGCATTGCGAGAAAAGCACACGGCCGTTGCTGCTCTTCTTGCCGCATACAAAGAGAATGACATCATGCTTTGAGGCGAATTCCCGTATGTGTGGCATGCGGTTGGCTACCTGGCGGCAGATGGTGTCGGCGTACTTGAACGTAGCCTCGGGCGAAATGTGCTTTTGGATATAGTCCACGATGGTGCGGAAACCGTCCAGGGACTTGGTGGTTTGGCTGTACAGGCAGATGTCGCGGCTGAAGTCCAGTCGCTCCACCTCTTCGGGCTTCTCTATGACTATTGCTGTACCGTTTGTCTGTCCCACAAGACCCAGAACCTCGGCATGACCGTTCTTCCCGAAGATGACAATCTGTTTCTTGTGCTCCGTGTCGGCTATGTATTCCTTGCGGATGCGTTCCTGAAGGTGCAGGACTACGGGGCATGTGGCATCGATGATGTGGATGTTGTTTTCCGAAGCCTTGCGATAGGTTGAGGGTGGCTCGCCATGGGCACGAAGCAGCACGTTGGCATCATGAAGGGAGTTGTAGGTCTCGTGGTCTATGGTTTCCAGTCCCAGCTGCTGCAGACGGTTGCACTCCTTGCCGTTGTGCACGATATCGCCAAGGCAATAGAGTTTCTTTCCATTGCTCAGTTCCTCCTCTGCCTTGCCTATGGCTCTGGTTACTCCGAAGCAGAAACCGCTTCCTTCGTCAATTTCAATAACCATTCCTGTTGCTCGTCTATTGTCATGTTGCTGTTGTCCAGCACGATTGCGTCCTTGGCCTGGGTCAGTGGCGAGATCTCGCGGTGAGAGTCGATGTAGTCACGCTCCTTCACGTTTTTCAAGATGTCGTCGTAGTTGCAGACCTCTCCCTTGGCGGTCAGTTCGTCATAACGGCGCTGTGCGCGTATCTCGGCACTGGCGGTAACAAAGATTTTCAGTTCTGCGTCGGGGAAAACGACGGTGCCTATGTCGCGGCCGTCCAGGATGACACCTTTGGCCTTGCCCATTTCTCGCTGCTGGGCTACCATGGCTTCACGCACGAATCCCAGTGTTGCAATGGGGCTGACGTGGCTGCTGACCTCCAATGTGCGTATCTTGTCTTCCACACGGATACCATTAAGGTATGTGTCGGGACGTCCGCTTTCTGGGTTGAATTTGAAGGAGATGTTAATGTCGGGCATGGAAGCCTGCAAACGCTGTGTGTCAATGTTGCCTTCGGCATCTATCATGCCGTTCTGCATTGCATAGTATGTAACACTGCGGTACATGGCGCCTGTGTCGATGTAGACATAACCCAATTCACGGGCAAGGTTCTTGGCCATGGTGCTTTTTCCGCAGGACGAGTGTCCGTCAATAGCGATTGTAATCATTGTTTTATTCTGTTTGGGGTTGAACTGCTGAATGATTCTGGGATGTGATTTTCTTGTCCTTGGCGAAGGAGTAGGCAACGGTAAATGAAAAGGTCGGTGCTCCAGCGTGGTAGTTGCCATAGGCAAAGCCTACCTTGATCTTCTTTATATTTATGCCAACTCCGGCTGTGAGGCCGGCGGCACGGGAACTGCCTGCGGCCGTCATCTCGTATCCTTGGCGGAAATTGTATCCTAACCCCACCCAGCAGCGGCCTTTGAAAAGGGTTAGGTCTGCTCCGAGGCTAAGATGATTGAGGAAAACCTGGAAACCGCTGATGTCGCCGCCGGGGGAATGGTAGTTCTTACTCCAATGGAACATGTCATAGAACATGAGGTGCAAGCGGAGAGGAAAAGAGCCAAAGCCTTTGCTTACTCCCAGCTGCAAGTCAATGGGAAGGTTTTCGCCCACATCGCCGAAGGCCGTAACCTGTCCTCCGAGATTTGTTGCGACGAGGGAGGCGGAAATGTCCTTCTCGCTGTTGAAATAGTTCAAGCCGAGGTCTACGGCCAGGGCAATGCTGGAATAACCGGCATAGTTGGAATATATGAACTTGCCGTTGATGCCTCCGGCCCATTGGTCGCTGAAGAGATAACTGTAGCCTCCGGCTATGTTCAGGTCCAAGGGAACCGAAGATCCAGTTATGTTGCCAATGTTGTCGGTTTCCAGAAAGTCGCCGTAACTCACGAACTGTGCCATGGCAGCCCAGGTGCCTCTGTCGCCATGTGCCTGCACGTAACTCAGGTTGCCGGCATTGCCGCCTTGCATGTAGGTAAGGAAATTGAAATTTAGCGTTTTGTCGCTCACCGAACTCATGAGTGCCGGGTTGTTGAAGATGAGCGAGGCATCATCCTCAATGAGAGAGATGTTCTTTCCCCCTAAAGCCAAGGCATGCGAGGATGTGGGAAGGTTGAGAAAATCGAAAATGCTCACGCTGCCCTGTCCTTGTGCGCAGACAGAGAAGAGCAGGAAAAATACAAGATATGACGAAAGCCTTTTGATGCTCATGATGCATGTTTTGAGTTTCAAAGATAGTGTATTTTGTGCCAATATGCTTGAAGCCTGCCTGAAAAATGTGCTTTGACGTAAAAAAAGTGCGATGTAGTTGTCGCTATGTGAAAAAAAAGTCCTACATTTGCCTTGCAGTTGTGCCTAAAATAGAAAAAACATATAATTATGGAAGCAATCAAGACAGTTAACGAAGAACTGCGTAGTCAGAAATCCACAAGTTTGCTGATAGGATACGTTGTGGTGTTGGCGGCAATGTTCGTGGCTTTCGAGTACACTACCCGTGATGTGGTGGTAAAGGAAGAGGGAAAGATTTATGAAAGTGTTGTCCTGGAAGAGGATATGATTCCCATTACCCAGCAGCAGGAAATCGTTGCTCCTCCACCAGCTGCCGCTCCCAAGGTTGCGGAAATTATCAATATCGTGGAGAATGATACGGAACTTCCAGAAGAGGAAATTGAGACCAGCGAGGAGGTGAACCAGGCAATTACCACAGTTGTGGGTACCGGTGCTCCCTCTGCAGTCGCTACAGGTCCTGTTGGTCCTATCGTAGAGGAAGTGGACGATGACCGCGTGTATGAGTCAGTAGAGGAAAATGCTTCTTTCCCCGGTGGTGACGAGGAGTGCCTGAAGTGGTTGAGAAAGAATATCCGCTATCCGAGCATTTGTCAGGAGCAGGGTGTTCAAGGCCGTGTAATCGTGGCATTCGTTGTTAATCGTGACGGTTCTATCGTTGACGTTAAGGTTGTCCGTTCTCCGGACGAACACCTGTCAGAGGAGGCTGTTCGTGTGGTTAAGATGATGCCTAAGTGGAAACCTGCACGTCAGGGTAACAAGACAGTGCGTTCTCGTTTCAACTTGCCTGTAATGTTCCGTCTGGGATAATTAGATACAGTTTCTTTAAAGGAAAGAAAACAATATTTATGTACAGTTCAGAAGAAATTCTGGCTATGGTAAACCAAGGGCTGGCCGATCTCCATCTGGATCGCCAGCCCTTAGGTCTTTACAAGCCAATACGCTATGTGCTGAGCGCCGGAGGCAAGAGGATACGTCCTGTGCTCCTGCTTATGACCTATAATATGTATAAGGAGGATGTGCAGCCTGCCTTGCCCACAGCAGTGGGTATTGAGACATACCACAACTATACCTTGTTGCACGACGATGTGATGGACAGAGCCGAGGTTAGGCGTGGCAGACCCTGTGTCCATAAGGTATGGAACGAGAATACTGCTATACTTAGTGGCGACAGCATGCTGGTCATGGCTTACCAGCTGATGACCCAGTGTCCTGCAGAGTCTATGAAGGATGTTCTGGACCTCTTTACCACTACTGCATTGGAGATTGGCGAGGGGCAGCAGTATGATGTTGATTTTGAGAACCGAATGGACGTCACTCCTGAGGAGTACATAGAGATGATACGCCTCAAGACGAGTGTGCTGCTTGCTTGCGCTACCAAGACTGCAGCCATACAGGCTGGTGCCTCTGCCGAGGATTGCGAACTGCTCTATCGCTTTGGAGAAAGTGTGGGGCTCGCTTTCCAATTGCAGGATGACATGCTGGATGTCTATGGTGACTTTGAAACTTTTGGCAAGAAGATAGGCGGCGATATTCTGTGCAATAAGAAGACCTATCTGCTGATCAAGGCTTTGGAGGGCGCCAATGAGGAGCAGCGTAAGGAACTTGAAGGATGGATAAATGCCGAGGAGTATGATCCTGAAGAGAAAATAGCGGCGGTGACTGCACTGTACAATTCTGTCGGAGTCCGTTTGGTGTGTGAAAATCTTGTAAACAAGTATTTCGAGGATGCGCGCCAGTTCCTGGAGCAGGTGTCTCTGCCGAATGAAAAGAAGGCCCCCTTGTGGCAATATGCCCTGACCCTGTTAGGAAGGAATAGTTGATGATAGACACGCATAGCCATATCTATGGTCCTGAGTTCGACGAGGATCGCGATGGAGTGATTTCCCGTGCTCGGCAAGCCGGAATAGAAAGGATATTTCTTCCTAATATAAACGAAGAGAGTATCCGTCCTATGATGACTGTGGCAAAGGCTTATCCAGGAGTGTGCTATCCGATGATGGGTTTGCATCCGGAGGATGTCAAGGAGGATTGGTCTCAAGTGCTTGATCGTATGGAAGTTCAGTTGGATGGAATGATTGCCGTGGGCGAATGCGGACTGGACTTCTACTGGGATGCTACATACAGGAAAGAGCAGATTGAGGCTTTTGAGCGTCAGATATGTTGGGCCAAAGAACGTGATCTGCCACTTGTGGTTCATATGAGAAAGGCAGAGCCGGAACTGCTTGAGGCTATGGAGAGGCACAAAGCTGATGGCTTAAGAGGCATATTTCACTGTTTTGGTGGAAGTCGTGAGACGGCCGAGCGTATGTTGCGCTATGAAGGTTTTGCCCTTGGTATAGGAGGCGTAGTCACGTTCAAGAACAGTCGTTTGGCCGAAACTTTGAAAAGTGTTCCCTTGGAACGGGTCGTCCTGGAGACGGATGCCCCATACCTGGCTCCCGTACCTTATAGAGGGAAGAGAAACGAACCTGCTTATGTCGCTCAAGTGGCCTCTTTTCTTTCTAATATATATAATGTGTCACTGGATGAAGTGAATGACATTACTAACCTGAATGTTGAACGTGTATTCGGAGCCTTGTAACCGAAATATTAGATTAAAAAGCATAAAAACGTTGCAAGAGAGCAACTTTTTTCTCAAAACGCTATGCCAAGTCCGTTAAAAATTATATTTTTGTAACCGCAAACCATGTAGTTTGCCCTTTGGAGAGGTGCTCGAGTGGTTGAAGAGGCACGCCTGGAAAGCGTGTATACGTCAAAAGCGTATCACGGGTTCGAATCCCGTTCTCTCCGCTTTATAATAAAAGTATTCATTAAAATTAAACCTAAAAATTACCAAAACAATGAAAAAGTTATTTGCTATTGTTGCGATGGTGGCTGCATGCTCTTTCGCTTCAACTTCATCTGTAATGGCTCAGGAAGAGGCAGCTCCCGCAGAAGCCGCAGTTGTTGATTCTGCTGCTGTTGATAGCGTTGCTGAGGCTGAGGCCGTTGAGGCTGCTCCCGTTGAGGATGTAACTCCCGTTGAGGAGGAAGAGAACCTTCACAAGGCTTTGAAGACCAAGTTCATCGAGGGTGACGCTGGCTTCATGTCATTGGTTGCTGTCGCTCTGGTACTCGGTTTGGCTTTCTGCATTGAGCGTGTTGTATATTTGAGCCTGGCTCAGGTTAATACTCGTAAATTCTGCGCAGACCTCGCTGCTTTGGTTGCTGCTGGCAAGATTGACCAGGCAATCGCAAAGGCAAAGGCAACCCGTGGCCCTGTTGCTCAGATCAGCCGTAAGGCTATGGAGTGCCTCAATAGCAATGACCAGAACGATATGGCTACTATTGAACGTACCATCAACATGGAGGCTGAGGTTCAGGGTGCTTATCTTGAAGAGAACTGCTCTTGGATTACTCTGTTTATTGCCATGGCTCCTTCTCTTGGTTTCTTGGGTACTGTGATCGGTATGGTTATGGCCTTCGATGACATCCAGAAGGCAGGTGATATCAGCCCCACCGTTGTTGCAGGCGGTATGAAGGTGGCTTTGATTACTACCATCTTTGGTATTGTTGTAGCTCTGATTCTGCAGGTATTCTATAACTTCATCCTGGCTCGTGTAGAGGCTCTGACCAGTAACATGGAAGAGGCAGCTCAGGAACTCCTTGTTATGTGCGTAAGAAGCGACAAGAGTAAGAAGTAATCTGCCTTATCTCAAATTTAAATATCTATTACCATTATTTAAGGAGAGATAGTGATGAAAATTCAAAATATATCCAAATATGTGATGTTGGCTGTCATGGCTGTCAGTCTTGTCGTTTTTGCCCTGTTCTTCGGTATGTGGGGTGACGAGAAGTATGGCGAGTATGATGCACCCACATTCACTGGTTTGCTGTTATTCCTGATGTATGGTTTGACATTCTTGACTACTGGTTTGATTATTTGGGCAGTGGTAAAAGGAATCGCTAGTTCAAAGGGAACAGATGCAGCAGCAACAACAGGTGTGCCAAGTACTAAAATAACAATATGTACATGGACTTTATTTGTGGCATCTTTGGTTATTGGTTACGTTTTGGGCTTGGGCGAATCTGATTTTACCGCAGCTGACGGCACCGTAACTCCAGGTAGTATGGTAACAGTAGCAGATATGTTTATGTTCAGTATTTATGTTCTGTTTCTGGTTGCTGTAGTAGTGGTAGGTGTTGCAATGAGTGGCATCTTAACTAAGACTGCGTCTAAGTAATAACGTTAAACAAAGAAAGATATGGCTAAGAAAAAGAAGAAAGTGCCAGGCTTGAACGCCAGTTCTACCGCTGACATATCTTTTATCCTGCTTATCTTCTTCCTGATTACCACATCTATGGATACTGACAGTGGTTTGGCTCGTCGCTTGCCACAACCGCCAGACAAGGAACAGGAAGATGCACAGATTGACGTTAAGGAACGTAATGTTCTCAATGTTAGATTGAATGCCGCAGGTGCTCTGATGTGTAATTCAGAGATTATAGAGATTAACTTGCTTCGTGACCGTGCAAAGGAATTCATACAGAATCCTAATGACTTGAGCACTTTGCCAGAGAAGTCAGCAGTTGAGATTGATTTGTTGGGTCAATGCTACATAACCAAGAATCATGTTATCTCAGTTCAGACCGACCGTGGTACACCATACAATGTGTACTTCCAGGTACAGAATGAACTTGTTGCAGCATACAATGAGTTGCGTGACGAGCTTTCTAAAGCTAAGTTTGGTCGACCCTACGATGCATTGAATAATGAACAGCAGGTAGCAATTCGTGCTTACTATCCCCAGAAGATTTCTGAGGCTGAACCTAAAAACTATGGAGGAACCAAGTAATGGCAGGATTTAAGAAAAAGGAAAGTCGTGAAATGCCCGAGATGAACACCTCATCTCTGCCCGACTTGATCTTCACCATCTTGTTCTTCTTCATGATTGTTACCACCATGCGTGAGGTAACATTGAAGGTTAAGATGACGATTCCTCAGGGTACAGAACTCGAGAAGTTGGAGAAGAAGAGTGCAGTAAGTTACATCTATGTAGGTCCTCCTACTGATGCGCTTCGTGCTCAGATGGGTAGCAGCACACGTATTCAGTTGAACGACCGTTATGCCGAACCTCGTGAGGTAATGGACTTCGTGGCTCAGGAGCGTCAAGGTATGATGAACCAGGCCGAGCAGGTTATCTCCATCAAGGCTGACTCCAAGACACAGATGGGTATCATTACTGATATCAAGGAAGTGCTGAGAAAGTCATGGGCACTGCGTATTAACTACTCTGCAACACGCAGACAGTAAGTTCTCAACTTAACACATATAATGGACGGGAGTCATGCTTGGCTCCCGTTCTTTTGTTTCCTGTATCAAGAATTCAATAGACCAATCTCTATACTATAACATTTTAAACCATGTATATCAGTGTTATTGCTGCAGTGGCAAAGAACATGGCCATAGGCAACGAGAACAAGTTGCTATATTGGCTGCCTAACGACTTGAAGCGTTTCAAGGCATTGACCACGGGGCATACTATCATAATGGGAAGAAAGACTTTTGACAGTCTGCCCAAGGGAGCGTTGCCTAACCGCAGGAATGTTGTACTGTCACGCTCATTGTCGGAACTCCCGGGTGCAGAAGTCTACGCTGACCTGCAGTCCGCTTTGGATAGTTGTTCTCCTACCGAAGAAGTCTATATCATCGGAGGCGAAAGTGTTTACCGTCAGGCTATGCCATTTGCCGACCGTCTTTGTCTGACAGAGATAGATGATACTCCAGAATCCGCAGATGCATTCTTTCCAGATGTTGATGCATCACTATGGAAAGAGGAGAACCGCGAGGAGCATGACGTTGACGAAAAGCATGCCTACAGATACTGTTTCGTAGACTATTTGAAACGAACAGTATAGGCATGTACACAGTCTTCTGCTTATAGTTCTGTGTTTTGCTTGCTGTTTCAAATATTTTTGATACCTTTGTTCTGTAAATAATATACTGTTATGAAGCAATATCTGGACTTACTTGACCGCATACTGAAGGAAGGTGTAGACAAGGGTGACCGTACCGGGACCGGTACAAAGAGCATCTTCGGCCATCAGATGCGTTTTAACTTAGAAGAGGGTTTTCCTTTGCTCACCACTAAGAAGGTACACCTGAAGAGTATTATCTACGAACTCCTGTGGTTCTTGCAGGGCAATACCAATGCCAAGTGGCTTCAGGAACGCGGTGTGCGCATCTGGAACGAATGGGCGGATCCCGAAACTGGCGACCTTGGTCATATCTATGGATACCAATGGCGTTCATGGCCCGATTACAACGGAGGCTTCATTGACCAGATACAGCAGGCTGTGGATACTATCAAGAGCGATCCCAACTGTCGCAGAATAATAGTGTCTGCCTGGAATGTGGCAGATCTGGACAACATGAACCTGCCTCCCTGCCATGCCTTCTTCCAGTTCTATGTGGCAAACGGAAAATTGTCTCTGCAACTTTATCAGCGCAGTGCCGATACCTTCCTTGGTGTTCCCTTTAATATTGCATCATACGCTCTTCTGTGCATGATGATGGCCCAGGTATGCGGTCTGAAACCAGGAGAGTTCATTCACACCACTGGCGACACTCACATATATACCAACCACATGGAGCAGATCCACGAACAACTCTCACGCGAACCACGTCGCTTGCCCCGCATGGTGCTGAATCCAGAGGTCAAGAACATCTTTGACTTTAAGTACGAGGACTTCACTCTGGAAGACTACGATCCATGGCCTGCCATAAAGGGAGTGGTTTCTGTTTAGCGATGAGCGGATGAGTGTTATCACTGCAATATGATGTATTATAATTGGTCTTTATCCAATGCAGCAATTACCTGAGGATTTCATATCCCTGATGAGGGAACACTACGCTGAGAGTGAAGCCGAGGCTTTGTGCAGTGCCTTGCTCAGCACGGAACCCGAGGTTTCTGTACGTCTAAATAGACGAAAGATGCTTTTCAACGAGGAAATGTTCCCGTTGTTTGATTTGGATAAGGCAGTTGGTGTGGATGCCATCCCTTGGTGTCCCGATGCATTTTATCTTACCGAGCGTCCTCCCTTCACTTTTGACCCTCTGTTTCACGCAGGAGTGTACTATGTTCAGGAGGCTTCCTCAATGTACGTGGCACACCTGTATGAAGAGTATGGTTCTAAAGTCCCTTGCTGTGCTTTGGACCTCTGTGCCGCTCCCGGTGGCAAAAGCACTCTGCTTGCAGGTTTGCTTCCCGAGGGTTCTTTGCTTCTGGGCAACGAACCTATGCCAAAGCGTGCCAATATCCTTGCCGAGAACATGCAGAAGTGGACACGCATGCCCGAGGGAGAATACCCAGTTTCTTGCCTTGTTTCCAATAACTATCCGGCTGACTTCGGCGCTTTTTCCGATTGCTTCGACCTGCTTGTTACCGATGTTCCATGCTCGGGCGAAGGTATGTTCCGCAAGGACGAACAGGCTGTGGCGGAGTGGAGCATGACCAATGTGATGATGTGTGTGGAGCGGCAACGTGGCATACTTCGTGATATTTGGCATGCCTTGAAACCAGGTGGCCTGCTGATATACAGCACATGTACTTTCAACCGCTTTGAAGACGAGGATAATGCCCGTTGGATTTGCTCGGAGTTGGGAGGCGAACTCCTTGAGGAACGTCATTTCCTGCCCGGCCGCGACCGTGGCGAGGGTTTCTATTGTGCTGCCATACGAAAGAGTGGAACGGCGGAGGATGTTGGTGCCATCTCTGCTAAGAAGGACAAGATTGTCCGCAAGGCCAATTCAACGCTTCGTCTCATGCCCAAGGTTTTCGAGTGTGAAGGTCCGTGTGTGGAACTTTCCTACGACGAGGCTTTGGCTTACCTGCGTCGTGAGGCACTACGTGTGCCGTCACCTAAAGGTCCTGTCACTCTGTGCTACATGGGCATCCCTCTTGGTCCCGGCAAGGGTGTGGGTAACAGAATCAATAATCTCTATCCCGAGGCATGGAGGATAAGGACGACATATACCAAGCGTTGGAGCCTTAGGGGAACGGAAAGGTGAAAACTGAGAACGGAAAGGTGAAAACTGAAAACGGGAAACTATCACAGCGCCAGCTAACCGCCCAATGTCGCAACGGGAATTGCTCCCTTCAGATGGCACAGAAGCACATTCAGCGCTTCTTCTAAAGACCATCTTCGCCCCCCCCCCCCTGAGACAGGGTGGACGAGCGCGTAGTGCGGAGGGGGTAGATTAGAACATAAAACGGAAAACTGATATCTTTAAAATGAATGCTGTCATGCAACAAAACATGCACGAGTTTCGTACATACTTTTATACCAAGAGTCCGTTGATGAAGATTTCGGCAGCAGTCTATGCTCTTGTCTTTGTGGTAATGCTTGTATTCTTCTTTTTGAACATGGAGATTATCGCAGCCCAAGGCAAGATAGCACTGGCTTATGTTTTCTTTGTCCTTTGCACGATGGCTATGCTGATACGTTCTCTGTATTTTATATACGAGACAATAGTAGTTGACGAGGAACGCCAAGAACTGCGCTATCGCCTTTTGCACAAAACCATATCCTTCAAGGATATTATCCAGATAAAGAAGGTCCGTACAGGACAGTTGCGCATCCTTGCTTTCAAGGGAGTGTTTCCAGTTTCCGTAGAAGACGAGGAGGCATTTCTACATCTGCTAAGAAACTTGCTCCCGAAGATGCAAGTGAGTGAAACCTGATGATAGGTAGGGACGCTGCGTGCAGCGTCCGAAACATTTCTACCAGTAACCAGCGGACGCTGCACGCAGCGCCCCTACACATAGACAATTGGCACCTTAAAACTATATGACCAAAGTTCTCCTTCATTGCTGTTGCGCTCCCTGTTCCAGCGCAATCATAGAATGGATGTTGCAAAACGGCATCCGTCCGGTGCTGTATTACTGCAACCCCAATATCTTTCCCGAGGAGGAGTACCTTATCCGCAAGAACGAGTGTACACGATATGCCGAGCAGTTGGGACTGGAAATCATAGACGAGGACTACGACCATGCCTCCTGGTCCTGTGCCATTAGAGGACATGAAGACCAACCCGAACGTGGTAGTCGTTGTCTTGAGTGTTTCCGTATGCGTTTGCTCAGCGCTGCAAGATGCTGTCTGCGTATGGGTATAGAATCATTTACCACCACACTGGCAAGCAGTCGTTGGAAAAGTCTTGAGCAGATTTCCATAGCCGGTCATTGGGCGGCGGAGCAGGTTGGCCAGGTTCGTTTCGACGACCGCAACTGGCGTAAGGGTGGCCTGCAGCAACGCCGCAATGAACTGTTGAAGGAAAATGCTTTCTACAATCAGGTCTATTGCGGATGCGAATACAGCCTTTCCGCCCGTCTGCCACAGATGCAGAAGGCAGAACTTAGGAAATGGATAAAGGGACTAAAGTCTGCACGTTCCTCCGATTGGATGAAGGAGAAGAGCAGTGGGATATGTTCCCGCCTCGTGGCAGACGGTCTGTGGCGTGCCGCCGGCACAGTGCTGCTCTATCATCCCCTGCCAGGCGAGGTGGATACAACGATGCTATTGGACAAGGCCGTCCTTATGGGCAAGCGTGTGCTTCTCCCCAAGGTGGCGGGCGATGAACTTGAACTTCGCATATATACTCCTGATTCCTTGCAAAGTGGAGCATATGGCATCATGGAACCCTCTGGCGAACTCTTTCCCGTGAAGTCATACCACGAAATAGACCTTGCAGTTATCCCCGGTGTGGCGTTTGACCGCCATGGCGCGCGTTTGGGCAGAGGTAAAGGATATTACGACCGACTGCTCCCCCTGATGCGCAATGCATATAGGATTGGTATATGCTTCCCCTTCCAGTTGCTGGAGCACCTCCCCTCCGAACCCCATGACGTACTCATGAACGAGGTATTGTCATGAAGTAGTCGGGCAAGAATCTGCCTTAATACACCACACTTTTTTATTTGATAGGGCATTCCTAACTGCTCCCATAGAAGGGACGCAACCATTGTGTCCACCAAACCGATTGGTCGTTGTGCTTTCCCCCGCTCTCCGTATGTATAGACTTTTGTTGTCGGGACAACAGAACGCTGTTGCCCCGACAACACTGTTCTGTTGATAGGGCAACAGCGCTTTGCCGTCGTGGACCCTCAATCCGAGGGCACCGTCAGCTGCGACTCTATTTCTGCTTTTTTATCTTGATGTCTCCCCAGTAGGGCATGGTCTCCGTGGCATGGAATTGGATGGGCGCTGTTATGTCCAGTTCCTTTGCTATCCTCAGTATAGTTTCCTGTACGGCGGGAGGCGTGAGGAACTCCCCACGGCAGAAACGGTAATAATTGTACTCGCCGTAGAGTTCAAGCAGTTTTTCCCTCAGTTCGGCAGCCTGAGTCTTTGGCATGCAGTCGAATATATGCCTGAAGCCGCAAGCGAATGTTACCGGTGTGCTATCGGCATAATTTGGGCACTGCTCCGTGCCTCCATGTTCCTCTATCCACCTGTGGTCGTAAAAGTATGCCCGTTCAGCAATGGGGCGCTCCACATATGCCCTCCAGTGCAGGCACGTCTCATGCCTCTTGCAATCCTCACGTGAGCAGAACGTGAAATCCTTGGGCATGTATTTCAAATCAATCTTTGTCATAGTGTCATGTATGTTTTTCTTTATATGTAGTCTTGCACATGCTCTCTGCTTGTCATGCCATGATGCAAATATAGCAATAAATATGAACCCAAACGAACTTTATGTCCTTTTTCTGTTCACACAGCCATGATTGCTCATGGCGGTAGGTGCTTTGTCTTTGTCTTTAAATCTTTAAATCTTAATTTTTGTTCCTTTTTGTTTTGTGATATTAAATATATTCATTACTTTTGCAACGGTTGTATGCCCGAAGCGTCGGGCAATGGCCTCTTATCGGAGATATATTAGCGTTTGCTATTATTCTATATCGTCTGTTGAAACTTAGGAACTTTCAAGATAATACGGTTGGAATAAGATTGCAGATGCCTGCGCATAGCGTAGGTGCATCTTATCCTTTGTATTATCGGGTATCCTAAGACCTCAACAGACAAGGGCATAAAAGATGACATCTGCGCTTCTTTTATACCCGAGGGACTTAGGATACCGCTTTCTCTTTTACTTTCCTTGATAAGCTTGATTATTAACACTTAATCTATTACGGATATGAAGAAACTGATTATGTTTATCGTATTGTCCATCGTGACAAGTGGAGTGACTTTTGCTCAATCGGCCAAAGAATTGGCTAAGGAACGTAAAGAACTGATGAAGGCTTCAAAAGCGGAGTTAAACGACAAGGCAACAAAAGCTGCCCGCAAGGAAGCTAAGAAGCTGAAGAAGGAAGGATGGACAACCGCACCAGGTGCTCTGCCTTTAGAAAAGCAACTGGATAAATCGTATATGATGCAATACGAATACGATGAAGAAATGTTCCCTAAGTACATTATGGGTGAAGCGATGAGCATCGGTGGTAATTACGATGCGGCCAAAATGCAAGCATTAGAATTGGCGAAGCAGAACTTGGCAGGCCAGATTCAAACCGAAGTAACCGCTTTGATTGAAAACACTGTTGCCAATGAACAACTAGGAGCAGAACAGGCAGAATCAATAACCCGTAGTGTGATGGCAAGCAAGAACTTGATATCACAAAGTATCGGTCGTACGATTACAGTAATAGAGGTTTATCGTACCCTTTCCAATAAAAACAAGGAAGTCTTAGTTCGCATAGCTTACAATAGTAATATGGCTAAAAAAGCTGCCAAGAAAGCCATTAAGGACGATTTGGAAAAGAAAGGTGATGAACTTCACAATAAGTTGGATGAACTGTTAGGTTGGTAATTTCTTATGAAACATCGTTTATTCATCATCGTTTGCCTTTGCTTTTTGTGTGTAGGCACTTTTGCTCAACGCACAGAAAAGGTGCGTGCCGAATACATCTATCATGCTCCCGAAAACATCTCTTTGGAAGAAGCCAAGCGTATTGCTTTGGAAAGAGCCAAGATACAAGCTATAGCCGATGAGTTTGGAACCATTGTTTCACAAAGTAACACCACATTGGTTAGTAATCGCAATGGCGAATCGTCTTCCGATTTCTTTTCATTGGGAGGAAGCGAAGTGAAAGGCGAATGGATAGAAACCATTGGCCAGCCTGAATATGAAATCAATTACGAGCAAGGTATGTTGGTGGTAAAGGCTATGGTGTCCGGTCGCATTCGTGAAATCGTTTCTGCTCAGATAGATTTGAAAGCCGAGGTACTTTGTAATGGCACGGACTTGAAGTTTGCCCGTACTGATTTCAAGAGTGGCGATGACCTTTATCTATACTTCCAATCTCCTGTGAATGGATACTTGGCGGTTTACTTGCTCGATGAAGTCAGTCAGATGGTGTATTGTCTGCTTCCTTACAAAAGTTCATCGGAAGCGGTAGCTCCCATTGAAAAAGATAAGCCTTATATCTTCTTCTCTGCCAAACATGCTGGAGACAAAGGAGATTTAGTCGATGAATATACGATGACTTGCAGCAATCCCGTCGAACGGAATACCATTTATGTAGTC